>NZ_PPUZ01000005.1:0-186785 GCF_004212645.1 Pseudoalteromonas rubra
CCGTCAAATTGAACAGGTATTGAGTGAAATTGGTATTCTTCAGTCAATCGCTCGCTAGTCGGTCGACGTATTAAAGCGATCTAATAGAAAATCAATGAGTAAGCGCACACGGTACGGCATCAGATCTTTACGCGGGTAAACCAGCCAGGAGGCATTATCTGTGACCTGGAACTCGTCCAGCAAAGTGATCAGCGCGCCCGAAGCAAGATGCGGTTCAACAATATCACGCGCCAGGTGTGAAATGCCAAGACCTTGCAGACAGGCCTGTAACAGCGCGTGCGGGTGATTGGTCCGCCAGTTCCCGCTGACTTTAACTTCCTCAATGTTGTCGTCGATGGTAAAGCGCCAGCGGTTATTGGCAGCCAGCAGGCAGTTGTGCTGACTCAGCTCGTGAGGGTGTGTGGGCACCGGGTGGTGATTAAGGTAATCTGGACTGGCAACCAAAGTCATGGGTCTGGGGGTTAGTTTTCTTGCTATCAGGCTGGAGTCGCGCATGCGACCAAAGCGAATGGCCAGGTCAAAGCCGTCCTCAACCAAATCGACATTACGGTTATTAAAATCAATCTCTACGGTGACTTCAGGGTATTGAAGGCAAAACTCTGCTATCACCGGGGCGACGCTGTTGGCTACAAAATCCCCGGCACCGGTAATACGTATGTGCCCTTTGGGGATCTGCTGGCCACCGAGCAGCTGATCGTTGGCCTCGCTAAGCTCCTGCTGGATCAGCTTGAGCTTAGCGGCATAGTGCTTGCCCGCATCAGTGAGATTAATACTGCGTGTCGTGCGTTGCAGTAATAGGGTGCCCAGTCGCTGCTCCAGCTGCTGGATCTGACGACTGACATGAGAGGTTGATACATCCAGCGCCAGCGCGGCTTTGCTGAAGCTGCCATGTTCTACAACGGCGAGAAAGATATCCAGACCCTGCCACATTTTTATCTCTCCAGTGCAAGTAATGGCAATATAATATTTGCATTGTTGCTGTATGGCAAAATTAATTTGCCAGCCAACTAATGATCCTCACTCGCAGGCAGGCTAGACTGAACGTCGTTTTATATCGAGTCACAAATTAACAGGAACAGAGCATGTTGAATTTCAGTTTTCACAATCCAACGCAGATCCTATTCGGAGAAGGTCAGATAGGGGCAATGTCCGACAGTATTCCTGCGGATGCCAAAGTGTTAGTCATTTATGGCGGCGGCAGTATTAAAAGTAACGGGATTTACCAGCAGGTGAGCGAGGCGCTGGCCAACCACAACTGGGGCGAGTTCAGTGGCATTGAGCCAAATCCCAGCTATCAGACCTGCATGCAGGCGGTGGAGCTGATCCGTGCACAGGGCTATACCTACTTACTGGCTGTGGGTGGCGGCTCGGTCATTGATGGCAGTAAGTTTATCGCGGCGGCAGCTGAGTTTGACGGTGAGCCGTGGGATATTCTTGCCAAAGGCGCTGAAATCAAGTCTGCACTGGACTTGGGTGTTGTATTAACCCTGCCTGCAACTGGCTCGGAGTCGAACAGCTTTAGTGTGGTCTCGAACAAAGAAACCAATGACAAACTGCCATTTGCGTCGCCTAAGGTGCAGCCTAAGTTTGCGGTCTTAGATCCTCAGGTCATGGCCTCACTGCCTGAGCGCCAGCTTATCAATGGCGTGGTTGACCCGTTTGTCCATGTTATGGAGCAATACCTGACTTACCCCATTGATGCAAAAGTACAAGACCGTTTTGCCGAAGGCCTGTTGCTGACCTTGATGGAAGAAGGGCCTAAGTTGTTCTCTGAGCAAGTGGATTATAAAGTCCGTGCCAATGTAATGTGGTCAGCAACTATGGCACTTAATGGCCTGATCGGCTCTGGCGTGCCGCAGGACTGGGGGACGCACATGATTGGCCATGAACTGACTGCGGTTTACGGCTTAGATCACGCGCAGACGCTGGCGGTTGTGTTACCCCGTATGATGCACGAGCAGCGTGATGCTAAGCGTGGCAAACTGCTGCAATACGCCGAGCGTGTTATGGGACTGGATATCAGCGATGAAGAGCAGGCCATTGATCTGGCCATTGAGAAGACCGAAGCCTTCTTCCAGTCTCTGGGTATGAAAACCCGCCTAAGTGACTATGGTGTAGGCGCAGATGCAGTCGATAAAATCGTGGCACAGCTTGAACGTCACGGTATGACTGCACTGGGTGAACATCAGCAGGTTGACCTGGCGAAATCACGCGCTATTTTGGCGGCGTGTTTGTAAGACTAATCTCACTGTTTGGGGCGGTGAGCGCAAATCATCGCCCTGTCTTCACGTATTTCACCCGCCTGTGATACCCTGCGCTGGTCTAAAGCAAAATCACTCGGGGTAAATAGTATGGCAACAAAAGTTTGGGACGGATTCATACGGGGCTTTCACTGGCTACTGGTTATCGGTATCGCGGTGTTGTACTTCAGTGGCGAAGAAGGCTGGCTGGAAGTGCACTTTGTAACTGGCTATCTGTTACTGGCGCTGATGGCGACGCGTCTTATCTGGGGCATCATCGGCAGTCAGACGGCAAAGCTCAATAGCTTATTCCACTCACCCAAAGCGATTCTCGCTTCATTCAAATCGACCGCAACCTATGTGGGTCATAACCCGGCAGGCAGCCTGATGGTGCTGGCTTTCTTTGTGCTGATCAGTGTGCAACTTGTCTCCGGTTTATTTACCACCGACGATATCTTGGTTGAAGGGCCGCTGGTGGCGCATGTGCCTTACAGCTGGGCCGAGCTTGCGGGTGATATACACCATACCAATATTGATATTCTGCTGATTGCGATTGCTGTGCATATTAGTGCCATTGTCATTTATCGTCTGAGAGGCAAAAACCTGGTTAAACCATTGCTTACGGGCAACACGGCAGAGCCTGTATCATCTGCGCCTACTATGCGTAGCGGGCTGATCGCCTATGGTATTTTTGTTGTGCTCAGCGCAATACTCCTGTTGACGTGGGGCTATGAGCCGCTAATGGCTTTGTTTTAATTCTGTTAAGTTGCTGCAATTGCTAAACTTTTAACAGGTTAACACGTCATTTTAAGGAAACTTAAACAGATATGACCTCTGTTGGTCATAATTCTGCTAACATAGCGCGATTTTAAAGCAATACAGAAGTGAATTATGCTAACTCCTTATTACCAGCAAGAAATGGATAACGTGGCGATTAGCCGCGAGCAGGCCAGCCAGTTCGCTAAACAGGTGGCGGATGACTTTAACCCTTTGCACGATGTGGATGCCAAGAAATTCTGTGTACCGGGCGATTTGCTGTTCTCATTGGTTCTGGAACGCTATGGTGTGAGTGAGAATATGCACTTTGACTTTGTGGGCATGGTCGATGAAACCAGCCGTCTGCATTTTCCACCTATGAGCGATGCCTTTGATATTACCTCAGATGACAAAGTGATGTTGTCGGTAAAACGCAGTGGTGAGCGCAAGCAGTGTGACAGCCTGACCAACAGCCTGATCCGCAACTACGTCGAATTCTCTGGCACCACGTTTCCGCATGTGATCATTCCGCTGATGGCTAAGCAAGATGTGATGATTAACCCGGCGCGTCCTATGGTGATCTATGAGTCTATGTCTATCCACCTTGACAGGTTAGACATAGAGTCGGTTACACTGCAACCGGCAGAACCTGAGTTTTCTTACGAGGGCAAACGCGGCAAAATTGTACTGCGGTTTAATCTTTTCCATGGCGATGAGCGCGTTGGCCAGGGCGAGAAGCACATGGTGGTTGCAGGCGTACGCGAATACTGTCAGGAAGCGGTCGATAAGCTGATTGAGTATTATAACGAGCGCAAAGCCACGCTATAAGTGTGTCGGACACCGTTGAGTCAAAAAAGCCCGCAGATGCGGGCTTTTTGCTTAGGAGCTTAAAAAACATATTTCACGGAGAACTGGAGCCGGTCCAGATCGCCTTCTGCACCGCTTTCTGTTTCGCGCTTCGCAATCTTATATTCCGCACCAAAGGTGAGCTTTTTCACCGGAGAGTAGAGAATATTGGCGCTATAACTGGTCGTCGACTCGGTTGGATCGACCGTGACGCCGAGTAAGTTTTTGTCGTTGTCAGCCGAGAAGAAAGAATACAGGAAGGTTGAGCGCCACTGTGAGTTCCAGTAATGCTGGTAGGCAACAAAGCCCGAGGTCGAATCAATCGCATGCAGGTCTTTGCCGTCATAGACTGCGCCATGGGCCGCATTGAGGCCGACATAGCGACCCAGTCCCTGACCCTGAGTCAGCATAAACTTCAGGTTATTATCACCAAAATTTACCCGACCAGAGGCACTTAGCCCAAATGAGGTTTCGCTCTCATCTGCCGTTGCAACTTTATAGGTTAGCTCGCGACCTAACGCGGCAACCACCAGGTGACCCCAGTCCGCTTTATAGGTATAACGGGCGGTAAAGTCAGGCATAGTGGCATCATCGGTGACAACACGGGCGCCACCTTCCGAGGTGACGGTGCTTTCCGGGTTCTCCGCAGAGAAAGACCAGTTGCCTATGGTGTACTTGGCCATGGCCTGGCGCACGAACACAGTACCATCTGCCGGACCAACAAAGTCGAGGGTTTCCGGCAGTGCGCTAACATTCTGGAAGTTAGACCAGGCCTGACCAAACAACCAGCCTTTATAGGTGACATAGGCCTGGCGGATCCTCGGTGAGTAAGAGTTGGTCACGCGCTCGTTACCACCCGTTGAGGCGATAAAATCCAGCTCAATTTTGGTTTTAATGCTGCTGCCGTCATCGAGCTTAGTATCCGTGGCAAAGTTGAAGCGGGACTGACGTGCGTGCATATCAAAAACGGCATCTTTGGGCTCACCGCCACTTACCGGGGTGGTGCCTGGCACATAGAAATCCCGGCCAATATGCTGAGAGGGCAGGCTGCCATCAGAAAAGTCGCTCCAGATAGCGTCCAGTTTAATGTATCCACCATATTTTACCTCGGTACTGCCCAGCTCCGCGGCGTTAACACTGGATATAAGCAGGCCGCTGAGTAGTGCACTTTGCACGGCCAGGGCGCTGAGCGTTAAATGGTTTTTTCTTGCTGTTGTCATAGTTGAATTCCTGTTTGCATTGCTCCGGGTTGCGCAGACAAACCCCGGGTGAGATCAGCGAAAGTGCCTCTTACCCCTCAATGTTGTTGATGGCGGCTTTTTACTCAATTAACCTTTGGTCTATACGACTAAGGTGGAATAGCACAATAAAGCACCGCAGATTGCACGTCGCAGACCCGCAGCAGTGCCCGGCTCGTCTACTATGTTTGCAATACAGGTGCAAGTACAACTAAGGTCTAATACTTAATATAAAAAGAGTGGGCGATCCTTGGTGAATCGCCGTCTGGCCAAAAATCAACATGGAGATGACTATGTCACAGAGCATTTATCCGGTTCCTGAAGCCATCAGGAGCGCAGCGCTGGTAGATAACGATCAATATACAAAATTATACCAACAATCCATTGACGATCCTCAGGCATTCTGGGCCGAGCACGGTAAGCGCCTTGACTGGTTTACCCCCTACAGCAAAGTAAAGAACACCTCTTTTGACAAAGGCCATATCAGCATTAAATGGTACGAAGACGGTGTGCTCAACGCCTCTTATAACTGTATTGACCGCCACCTTAAAGATAACGCAGATAAAGTCGCGCTGATCTGGGAAGGTGACGACCCAACGCAAAGTGAGCACATTACTTTCCAGCAACTGCACGATGAAGTGGCCAAGCTTGCCAATGGCCTGAAAAAATTGGGCGTACAAAAAGGTGACCGTGTTGCCATCTATATGCCAATGACCCCTCAGGCGATTTACGCCATGCAGGCGTGCGCCCGTATTGGTGCGATTCATTCGGTTGTATTCGGTGGTTTCTCGCCATCAGCCATTGCGGATCGGATCAAAGACTCAGGCGCCAAAGTGGTGATCACCTCTGATGAAGGCCGTCGCGGCGGTAACTGTGTGCCGCTCAAAGCCAATGTCGATGAGGCGGTCAGTCAGGATGGCGTCAGCATTGAGCATGTGATTGTGCATCAGCTCACCGGTGGTGAAGTAGAATGGCAGGCACACGATGTCTGGTGGCATGAGCTAGTGGCGGACGTCGCCAGTGAATGTGAACCAGAGCCGATGAATGCCGAAGATCCTTTGTTTATCCTTTACACATCTGGCTCAACCGGCCAACCAAAAGGGGTGGTACATACCACAGGGGGCTATCTGGTGTATTCCTCCATGACGCACGAGTATGTCTTTGATGTCAAAGCCGATGATGTTTACTGGTGTACCGCCGATGTGGGTTGGATCACCGGTCACAGCTACATGGCCTATGGCCCGCTGGTGAATGGTTGTACTCAGGTGATTTTTGAAGGTATCCCGACTTATCCAAGCTCCGGTCGCATCGGCGAAGTGGTGGATAAACACAATGTCACCATTTTATATACTGCGCCGACTGCTATCCGTGCGCTGATGGCCAAAGGCGATGAGCCAGTAGCCAGCTCGAAACGCACCAGCTTACGGATCATGGGTTCGGTGGGTGAGCCAATCAACCCGGAAGCCTGGAGCTGGTACTACGAAAAAATTGGTAACAGCCAGTGCCCCATCGTAGATACCTGGTGGCAGACAGAGACCGGCGGCATCATGATCACACCATTACCGGGAGCGACGGATATGAAACCGGGCTCGGCGACGCGTCCTTTCTTTGGCATTGCTCCGGCCTTGTTCGACGCAGAGGGCAACACGCTTGAGGGCGCAGCTGAAGGCAACCTAGTGATCCTGGATAGCTGGCCATCTCAGGCGCGTACGGTTTATGGTGACCACGAGCGTTTTGAGCAAACTTACTTCTCAGCCTATCCGGGCGTGTACTTTACCGGTGATGGGTGTCGTCGTGATGAAGATGGTTATTACTGGATCACGGGTCGTGTGGATGATGTGCTGAATGTCTCTGGGCACCGTTTAGGTACCGCAGAGATTGAAAGCGCGCTGGTAGCACACGAAGCCGTTGCAGAGGCCGCCGTCGTGGGTTATCCGCACGATATTAAGGGGCAGGGCATTTATGTGTATGTGACACCGAACGAAGGCGTTGCAGTCACAGACGAGTTGACCAAAGAAGTGCGTAACTGGGTACGTAAAGAGCTTAGCCCAATTGCTTCACCGGATATGATCCAATGGTCACCCGGTCTGCCGAAAACGCGTTCGGGTAAAATCATGCGCCGTATTTTGCGTAAAATTGCCGCCAATGAGTATCAGCAACTGGGCGATACCTCGACTTTAGCTGACCCAAGTGTGGTCGATGAATTGATCGAAAACAGACTAAACCGTTAATTGAGCGTTAATCGCTTGAATTATGACAAAATATTGACCTACTATATCGGCTGTCGAGATGACAGCCGATTTTTTAGGAGCCAGGCATGAACCAGTTTTTAATTGCGGACGATCACCCTTTGTTTCGCGAAGCATTAAAAGGGGCACTGCAAAACCAGTTTGACGGGTTGGAGATTTTTGAGTCTGAAAACTTTGAGCAAACCTTGCAACAATTATCCGAACAGGACGAGCTGGATCTGCTGTTGTTGGATTTACATATGCCGGGGAGTGGCGATTTATACGGCCTGATCCGCATTCGAGAGGATTATCCGAGTTTGCCTATTGTGGTGGTCTCGGGCAGTGAAGACCTCAATGTCATTTCTAAAGTGATGGGCTATGGGGCCATGGGCTTTATTCCTAAGGCGTCTTCATCAAAGGAAATTGTCGAGGCACTCAATCAGGTGCTAGAGGGAGATGTCTGGATACCAGCCAGCCTCAAAGATCAGATTGCCGAGCTCGACGGAGAAGACAAGCAGCTGGCACAGCAAATTGCGTCACTGACACCACAACAATACAAGGTGTTGCAATATCTGCACGAAGGGCTGCTCAACAAGCAAATTGCCTATGAGCTGAATATTTCAGAGGCCACGGTTAAGGCACACATTACGGCGATATTCCGTAAACTGGGGGTCTACAACCGTACTCAGGCGGTATTAATTGCCGCTAAGCTGCAACTGGAGCCGCTCGATAGCCAGAGTTAGCCAGCCATTACTAAAGTTAGACGCCAGCACAAACATGCTGGCGTTTTTGCTATTGCGCTAGGCAAAAACCACGGTTTTATTGCCATTAATAAACAGCTTATGTTCCGCGGCCAGTTGAATGGCTTTGCAGAACACTACTTTTTCAATATCCCGGCCCATTTTCGCCATGGCCTCTGCGCTATCGGCATGACTCACCTGAGTAACGTCCTGCATGATGATCGGACCTTCGTCTAATTCGTCGTTGACGAAGTGTGCCGTGGCGCCAATGATTTTTACCCCGCGCTCAAACGCCTGGTGGTAAGGTTTTGCACCAATAAAGGCGGGTAAAAACGAGTGGTGAATATTAATGATCTGATTGCTAAAACGGGCAACAAACTGTGGGCTGAGCACCCGCATATATTTGGCCAGGCCGATAAAGTCGGGCTGGTATTGCTCAATGACCTGAGCCATTGCATCGTCATGCTGTTCACGTGTCAGCCCCTGGTGTGATACCAGATGAAACGGCACGCCAAAGCCTTCTACCAGCGGCTTCAGGGTGTCGTAGTTGGCGATTACAGCCTGAATTTCAACGTTAAAGGCATTTTCGTATTGTTTTAGCAGCATGCCACCCAGGCAGTGGGCTTCTTTGGTGGCAAGCAGCACCACTTTGGTTTTTTCATTGCCATGTAAATGCACTTGCGCACCGTCTGGCAAAACACTGCGCAGCTGCGGTAAAAACTGCTCACCAACATCACCGGTCAGCTCTGTGCGCATAAAAAAGCGCTCGCCTGCTTTGTCCACAAATTCATTGTTGCGCACTATGTTCAGATTGTGCTCGTAACATAGTCCGGTAACCTTGGCGATTAATCCCACATCATCACGACACTGGGTTGTTAAAACAATACTCATATCCTCATTCCACGTGTACTTTTACTAAATATCCACCTTACTCCGCTGGGCGTAAAAAACAACCAGACAAAAGTCCGCTGTCGCTACAACTTTCGGGCTACTGGTATCTTTGTGTTAATTAATGCTAGTGTTAATGTTGATTTTATGTGTATAAATAAGGGCGCTTTGCGCGCCTGCTGTCATATCAAACACCCATTAGGTCGTTAAGCTGACCTGACTCATTCGGTGTCCGATTGAATATCGACCAGCCTGATAATAACAACAAAGGAAATAATTATGAGCCACGTACCGGACTCGTTCGCCTCACCTAAGCATTTGCAATCGCAAAGTAAAAGTGCAACGAATGACGTGCAGCCTGAGCACGATTCAGTTTTCGCTTCATTTGCTGCCCGGGCGCAGCGCCACCCTCAAAAAACTGCCCTGATCGATGGCGTACTGGAAGTAAGCTATCAAACATTATTGCACCGAGCAGAGGCGATTGCCGCTAAACTGGCTGGCAGCGGCATTGTGCCCGGTGCATTGGTCGGTGTGTGTATGGAGCGCAGCTGGGAGCTTGCGGCCACTTTGCTGGGTGTGCTCAGAGCGGGTTGCGCTTATGTGCCGCTGGATCCGGCCTATCCGCGTGCCCGAATTGACTATATGCTGGCACACAGTAAAGCTGCGGCGGTGATTGTGGATGGCAGCGCGTCGGCCGAGTCATGTCAAAGAGCGAGCACCCACATTTTGCTGGCTGATATAGATGATGCGCGGCTGTCTCTGCCAGTATTTGCCTGTGATGCTCAAGCACTGGCTTATGTGATTTATACCTCGGGGTCGACTGGCGAGCCAAAAGGGGTGGCGGTCACACAAAATAATGTCCTTGCAATGTGCACGGCCATGGGGGAGTTACTTTGTGAGGAAGAACTGAGCGGTGTGCTGGCCGCCACCTCAGTGTGTTTTGACCCGTCAGTGATGGAAATTATCGGTACGCTGTTGCTCGGTGGTACGGTGGTGCTGGCAAAAAACATTCTGGCATTACCTGATTTACAGCGCATTGATAAGGTCAGAACCTGTATTGCCGTGCCTTCAGCCATTCGGGCCATGCTCAGTGGCTATACCCTGCCCAATACGTTGCGTTGCGTGATTTTTGGTGGTGAGGTGCTCAGTCCCGCATTGGTTAAACAGGTTTATAGTCAGCAGCCTGGCCTGCGGGTGATCAATGTCTATGGTCCTACCGAAGACACGGTTTTTTCGACGGCTGCACAACTGCATCCGGGCATAGCAGAGATCACCATTGGTCAGCTTGTCGCAAATACCCGCGCTTACGTGCTGGATAAAGCCTTACAGCCGGTTGCTGAGGGTGAAGTGGGTGAGCTTTATCTTGCAGGAGACAAGCTGGCGGCGGGTTACCTGTTTGATAAACCGCGCACAGATGCGCGCTTCGTTACCCCTGCACCAGACAGTGGTATTAAAGAGTCGCGCTTATATAAAACGGGTGATGTGTGCCAGTGGACCAAACATGGCGAATTGCGCTTTATATCCCGCGTGGATCAGCAGGTTAAAATCCGTGGCTTTCGCATTGAGCTGGAAGAAGTAGAGGCGGTGCTATGTACTATGCCGGGTATCGCGGCGGCTGCTGTGAAGGTGTTGGAAAGAGAAAACCGACAGACCAGATTACAAGCCTGTGTTGTCTGTCAGCAGGGCGAGATACTCAGCCCGGATGTCATTTTATCCTTCGTGGCCCGTCATCTGCCAAACCATATGGTTCCACACAGTGTCTGCTTTGTTGATGCATTACCTTATTTGCCGAACGGCAAGCTGGCTCGCAGCCGTTTACCAGATATACCAGCAGTTCAAGGGCTGCGGGGAGCAGACAAAGCTGGCAATTCAGAACATGCAGTGGTTGCGGTTATCTGCAAAGAGCTAAGCACTTTGCTTGGCCATGGCGTTGATGCTGTGCTGTCGCAAACCTTTGAGCAGGCAGGGCTGGATTCATTAACGACGCTGGAGTTGAGCAATCGTCTGAGCAATGTATTGAATGTAACTTGCTCCGTGCAGGCAATTTATGAATTTAATACACCTCAGCGCCTGGCTCAGCATCTGCTGAGTTTAAGCGCGGGTGGATCATTAACGGCCCCGCAGAGCCCGTTGCGCGATACGCTCGAAGAGCTGCAATTTCAATTGCGCGCCAGTCATCCCCCTTTTGCTTTGGCCAAGGCACCGTCGTGGTCGGCCGCGGATAAAAGCAAGCTAGTTCAGGCTGCCACTCAGATGGTGAGTGAGCGTCGCGCTAATCCGTACAGTAAGGTGCTGCGTACTGGAAGTGGTACGCGCGGTACGGTCGCTGATGCCCGGCACAGCGAGGCGCGTGAGTCGATTATCTGGACCACCAACTTATATCTGGGGCTGAATCGCGATGCTGCGGTTATTGACGCTGCACATCAGGCTATCACTGAGTTTGGCACTGGCATGGGCACCTCTGCGGCGGCGTCTGGGTTAACGGATCTGCATTTGGCCTTTGAACAAGAGTTTGCCAGCCTGGTGGGCAAACCCGCCGCTTGTTTATTTCCAACGGGCTATACCGCCAACGTCGGAGCGGTAGCGGGATTATTGGGAGAAAACGATGTGGTGGTTATCGATCAGCTCTGCCATGCCTCTATCGTTGATGGCGCACGGTTATGCGGCGCCAAAGTGCGTACTTTTAAACACAATGACGTTAACGATCTGGCCTCAGTGCTTGACACTGAGACGTCTCCCTATCGCACTGTGTTAGTGATTATCGAGGGCGTGTACAGCATGGGCGAAGGTGCGGCGCCTGTGGCCGAGATCGTGCGCACAGCTAAACGTTATCAGGCACTGGTACTGGTTGATGAAGCGCACTCCTTTGGGTTTTATGGTGAGCGTGGCGCCGGGATCTGCGCTGAGCAGGGAGTAAGCGGGGATGTTGACTTTATTATGACCACGCTGAGCAAATCGCTCGGCAGCCTGGGCGGTGTGGTTGCGACCAGTGCGGAGTATGTGGAGCTGTTAAAGGCTTCGTCCAGGGCCTATATTTTTCAGGCTTCAGTGAGTCCGGCAGACATTGCCGCGGCGCTTGCGGCACTGCAGCGGATCCGTGAGGATGACTCATTGCGTGAACGGTTGTGGGACACCGCCCGTTATATGCGAGCCCAATTCAGTGCTGCCGGGTTTGATTTGGGCAGTGGGGATGGGCCCATTGTGACCCCACATTTTGGCGACAAAGACAGGCTGTATGCAATCGTGCAGCGATTGTTTGAAAAGGGCATTCAGGCCTCAGCCGTGACTTATCCGATAGTCGAGACCGGTCGCGGGCGGTTGCGCTTTATCTGCTCCGCTGCACATACCAAAGACGATGTCGATGCGACGCTGGTGGCGCTACAAGACGCCGTACAAGAAGTGGATGCCGTGTTGTTGAGCAGGTCTTCGACGCCTGAGTCAAAGTGCACGGTTGAGGCAATTAAACTGGATAACTGGTGGGCCGCATTTTTGGCCTATCTGCAACGTTGGCAAAAGGCGCAGCCCGGTAAGGTGGCAGACTTACAACTGGAGATCAGCACACCGAGCAGCAGACATACGCTGACCTTGTTGCAGGGCACCGTCAGCGCGAACAGTAAAATCATGGCGCAGTTACCCATATGCCGCATACATTTCTTGACGTCAGAGGCTGTTGCTGCGCTAACAGACGCGGATGTACAGCAGGTGTTGCAGAGTGTATGTGACGGTGAATGCGAGCTGAGTGGTCAGAGCGAAGTATTCAGCTGGCTAATGGGCCGTTTGCTGGCATTTACCGGCGAGCCAAAACCAGCCACTGTGATGTCTGAAATTGTCGAGATTTCGTCATAATTACACTGTTTACTTATACAGTGCCACTGCTAGAGTAGTGTGCAATTAAGATAATGAAATAAGGGATGATGATGCTTCAAACCAACGCACCAGGCGCACCCGGCGACTTCAATTTTATGATTGGCCAATGGTCGGTACAGCACCGCCGCCGGAAGGACATACTCAATGGCGGCGATGAGTGGATAGAGTTCAAAGGGGAGTCATCAACGCTCAACACGCTGGGCGGATTTGGCAATGTGGAAGACAATCACCTGCATTTTCCTGAGGGCTCCGTACGGGCAAAGGCGATTCGTTCATATAACGAGCGCACCGGACAGTGGTCAATCTGGTGGCTGGATGGACGTAATCCCGGCATGCTGGATACGCCGGTGGTAGGGGAGTTTAGCAATGGCGTGGGGCGCTTTTATGCCGACGAGGAGTATCTCGGAGAAGCCATTAAAGTACGCTTTATCTGGGATGTCACTAATCCGGAGCAGCCGACCTGGACACAGGCTTTTTCCAAAGATGGTGGGGGAAGCTGGGAAACCAACTGGGAGATGACGTTTACCCGCCTCTAACAATTAAAGCACATCCACGCTCCGTATTGTGTGGATGTGCAGGTCACCTTCACGTTTCACCACAGTTTGTACCCAACTCATATAAGGGTCTGTTTAGCGCAACAAAGATTGTTGATTGTTTTGTTATATTATAGCATGTTTGTTCTATTTTACAGATGAGAGAAACAACGATGAAAAAGTTGCTAGCACTGGCGGTGAGTTCCGCCTTACTTGTAACGGCCTGCACGGGCGGGGATCGTACTTCAGGCTTGCAAAAAGGCGTAGCCTCTGCGACGGTAACTGAAGGCAACCCACTACTGGTATCGAGCACATTGCAATATCAATCACCAGATTTTAATACCATCAGCGACGCACACTTCGCGCCAGCGTTTGAACAGGGCATGGCTGAGCAAATGACTGAAGTGAATGCGATTATCAGCCAAGCTGATCCTGCCAGTTTTAGTAATACCATTGTTGCGCTGGAGCGAAGTGGTGAATTACTAAAGCGGACCCAGGCGATATTCTTTAACCTGTCAGGCACCGATTCTAATCCAGAGCGCCGGGCACTGCAGTCTGAACTGGCCCCCAAACTGGCTGGCCACTACGACAATATTTATCTGAACAAAGCATTGTACGAACGTGTGGCACAGGTTTACGGACAGCGTAATGCGCTTAATCTGAGTGCAGAAGAAAAACGCCTGACAGAAGTCTATTACAAGCAATTTGTCAGAGCGGGTGCCAAGCTGACAGACGCGCAGCAAACAGAGATCCGTGAGATCAATGCGGCTTTGTCGTCGTTGACCACAAAGTTCTCGCAGCATCTGCTGGCCATGTCTAAAAACAACGTGGTACTGGTTGAAGACAAAGCAAAACTGGCAGGCCTGACAGATGCACATATCGCGCAGCTGGCACAAGCGGCTGAACAAGCCGGGCATCCGGGGCAGTATCTGATCAAAATTACCAATACTACGCGACAGCCTATTCTGGCCAAGCTCGAAGATCGTTTGTTACGTGAGCAAGTATGGCGCGCATCCGCTTATCGTGGTTTAAAAGGTGAAAACAACAATCGTGAAATTGTCGCCCAGCTGGCACAGCTCAGAGCAAAGAAGGCGGCACTGCTGGGCTATGAGAGCTGGGCACATTACGGCCTGGATGAACAAATGGCCAAAGCACCCACCGCAGTATATGACATGTTTGCCAGCATGGTGCCTGCTTTGCTGAAAAACGTTGAGGCCGAAGCGCAAGCCATCAAAGATAAAATTCGCGCCACGGGCGGCGATTTTGAACTACAGGCCTGGGACTGGTTGTACTATGCCGACAAGGTTCGTCAGGATAAATTCGATTTGGATGAATCCGAGGTTAAAGCCTACTTTGAATTTAATCGCGTACTGGAAGATGGCCTGTTCTTTACCATGGAGCGTTTGTATGGTGTCACCTTTAAGCCACGTAACGATATTCCGGTTTATCACCCGGATGTGAAAGCCTACGAAGTCTTTGATGCCGATGGTACCAGCCTGGCACTGTTTATGGCCGACTACTTTGCTCGCGACGGTAAGCGCGGTGGCGCCTGGATGAGCTCATTTGTGAAGCAGTCTGGTCTGGACAAACAACGTCCGGTGGTGGTCAATGTGATGAACATTGAAAAAGCCCCCGAAGGTCAGCCGACTCTGCTGAGCTATTCTGAAACCACTACTATGTTCCACGAACTGGGTCATGGCCTGCACGGCATGCTGTCTCAGGTTAAATATCCCACTTTGTCGGGAACCTCGGTATCCCGCGACTTTGTTGAGTTCCCGTCAACGTTTGAAGAAGACTGGGCTATCCACCCGGAAGTCATTAAGAACTACGCTAAGCATTATCAAACCGGAGCAGCCATTCCGAAGGCATTGCTAGAAAAGGTTGTTGCCAGCCGCAGTTTCAATATGGGTTTTGACACACTGGAATATGTAGCGGCTGCGCTGCTGGATATGGAGTGGCACGCACTGGCAGCGGACGCGCCTTTGCAGGATCTGGTTGAGTTCGAACAAGCTGCGCTGAGCAAGCACGGTGTGAACATCGACTATGTGCCACCCAGATATAAATCGGCTTACTTTGCGCACTCAATGGGGGGCGGCTACTCCGCAGGTTACTATGCCTACATGTGGAGTGAGATCCTGGCGGCGGATGCCTTTGCCTATGTGCAGTCGCAGGGCGGGCTCAATCGCAAGATTGGCAGCCACTATCGTAAGAACATTCTTGAAGTGGGTAACTCCCGCGACCTGATGGAATCTTACAAAGCTTTCCGTGGTGCAGAGCCAACCACCGAAGCGCTGCTTAAGCGCCGCGGACTCAACGTCGCACCATAACTCCCACAACCTAAGGACTACCATAAGGTAGTCCTTGTCCAGCTTGGAATTCTCCGATATGTTATACTGTAACCTTTTTGTGAGTAGCGACCAATCAGGCGCAGATGTAGGAGAAAGACCATGACTAAAGCTTTAGCCGCCAATGACAATCCAGCAATCCCGACCAATCGGTTTGCAGCCATATCCTCTGAGCCGAATATTCTGACGGATATCTATCGCGAAGAAATCAACCTGAGCGTCTGGCAATGTACGCTGACTCAGGCACTTAACTCAGAAGTGGCGGACTTACTGAGCTCGACCAGCGAATTGCAGCTGTCGATTGCCCTGACGCCCGAGCAAGCGATAGACGAGCTGCACGGCGCATCAGCTTTGCTTGTTGATAAGCCTGCACTGAGCGCTCACCTGGCAATGCTGGTGGATATGTTCTGCACGCTGTTTGAACTCAAACGCGCCGGGCTCAGGCTCACTCTTCTCAATAAAGCCATGTGTCCTAAGTTCCATGTTGATCACATCCCGTGTCGGCTGGTGAGCACACTCGGCGGCGTAGCCTCTCAGTGGTTACCGCATGAAAAAGTGGACCGCAGCAAGCTGGGTTTGGGCAGCAAAGGCAAAAAGGATGACGAATCCGGCATTTACACCTGTCAGTCGGACATTCAGCAACTCAATACCGGCGATGTTGCCCTGTTAAAAGGCTCCGGTTGGCTAGGCAATGAAGAGGGCGCACTGGTACATCGCTCTCCGGCACCCGCAGCGGGTGAAACGCGCCTGTTGCTTACCCTGGACTTTATTGACTGAGCAACTAAACCACCGTGTGTTAGTCTTTTTGGTGTACTGGAACATGGCCAGGTGAATGCCTGATCATGAGCGTTTTTAGGTTGGCTGGAGCGCAGAGTAAGAATGGTGTTTAACCTTATACTGGCTGGCTTTTAGCCGCACATTGATTGCGAAGTGCGGCCCTGCAGGGGGGGTTATTGGCAACGCCCCGCCTGACACAGATTAAAGTTTTTATAGTGGCTTATCACCAGCAACACGCTACCCAAAATCGTCAGCAGTTTTTCTCCTTCCTCGGCCATTAAGTCATGGGCAAAAAAGGCGGCGAAGAACAACACCCCAATGCCTGCGCTGCCGTAGCCCAAAATGCGCCACTGATTATGCTTTTTGCACCCCAGGAACAATGCGCTGCCACTGGTGGCCAGTACACCCACCAGCAACCAGCGATGAAATGCTTCATCTGACAAAAAAGTGGCGCCAAACGCCGGGAGCAGGGCAACCAGCAAAGGTACGAATAAGCAATGAATAACGCACATCGCAGACAGGCCGATGGCATATTTGTCTAACCGTTCAGACAGGTTTCTCATGGTTTCTCACCTGATTAACTTTTGCAGCCGCTTATGCAGAGGCATCAAAGAGTGGCTTAGTATAAAAAAGGAGTTGTTATATTATATCAATATTGTGCGATTGAATAGCCTGCTATATCACGGCCACTATTAGCAGTACGCTCACTACAGCAAACAATAACCATGACCAGTGCTTTCCCCTTGATAAAACCAACGCAAGAGCGCTGTGTAACACGAATGTCGCCGCAATGATTTGTAGCAGTATAGTTGGTGTGAATTTGGGAGATGCCAGTGCAATCAACAGTGCTGCAAGCCCCAGCCAGGCAATAGAAGTCAGGTGCCAGGCAAAGCGCAGCGTGCGAATGGTAAAATCGCTACTGCCAAACAGTTCTGGCAAGTTATCGCGCTTAAACAGCCGGATGAGAATAAAGCGCTCGCCCAGATAAGAGTGAGCCAGTGAGACTAAAATGAGCAGCGCAGCGGCGAGATAAAGCAGTACAGTCATAAACAACCTCCTGGTTTGTAAGTTATTACATTAACTTTCTTTTTGGGCTAAGTTCGGCATTGTTCAGGTGTCAGCGTCAGCAAGGTGCACAATGTTGCTCTGATCACGTAATCTGTTACCGGCTGAGTCTTCTGTGGCAGGAATATCTGCCCGCTCTGCACTCTTTTATATATGTTGAAAACTGAAGTCGTATATTGTGTTAGCCGCGTTAACGCTTCTTCCGTCAGGCCATCCTTTGTACAATTAAAATTTACGCTGTGTGTATAGTCACCTTGGTCAAAGCTGGCCTGGATTAGCACTTGGTATGATTCAGATGCCGGGCCTTCATGGGTAAGACTATATTGCATTGGTGTATTCATAACGGATAACTGAAAGGACTGCTGGTATTCCTTATCTGTTGTTCGGGTGGTCGTTAACTCGCTGAAAATAGAGTTGTCTTTCTGGCCTGTCATGGTTGGCCAGTTTCCTGTTGATACGTGATTTCTGCAAGTATGCCAGATCAACTGATAGCCGGGCATCACCACTTGGGTACGAATGAAAGATTCAGTCAGGCGTTCGGTGGCGGGTTGAGCAACGTGTGTTGGTGAGGTCATGCACCCGCTGAGTAAAGCGGGGAGCAGGTAATAACCGGGATGGGTGTTCATAAGATCTCAGTCCTTGGCTCGACAGGCTTTCTTTGTACCTTATTTACACAGATATGGCTATGCCTGACGTGAATGCTTGAGCAATAGTTCCTGACTGGCGTCCTTGCCTGTGAAAACAAAAAATTGACTAACTACAACTAATTGAATCACCATTGCTGTTATAGCAGGTCTCAGTTTGCTGAATAATGTGGCGGCACATATAGGCCACATTGTTTTCCATACAGTTAAAGTAAGTGCCGTAAATACCTGAGCTTCCAACATTATAATCAACCCGCCACTCATAGTAAGAGTATGGCAGCGTTGACTGATCGCTCAGCCAGCGACCAAAGACGGCACTGGATACAATGTCATATAACGGCGTTGGACGTACACCCAGACTACGCCAGCCATTGTTGTAGCCCGAGTATTCACCAGACATTTCAACTACGGCATTGGCAGCGTCATAATAGGGGTTATTGAAGTTGCTTCTCTTATCTACCTTAGACAGCAAGCCCTGATAGTCTTTCACCCAGGTGGTGCCTTCACAGCTGTTCAGAAACACCATGCCTTTGTCATCGCCTTTGCCACAGGTGCCCTGAGGTGCAGCGTCGGCACTCCAGATGTAGTCGGCACTTTTTCCGCCGTGAATTTTGGCTTCAAAGCCACTGGAAGAAGTGATGATCACATCATTGTCTTTACCGCCTTCCTGATTAGAGTTTTCGCTATTGGTAAAGAGGATGTCATCGCCATTGTTACCCCAGGCTTTGTGCCAGCGCAGGCCATTGGGGTTGCTTTCTCCATTTTCGAACAAGGCATCGTTACCATTGCCCCCGTGCAGGCGATCTTCACGGCCACCATTGCCGGTCAGATAGTCGTTACCATCCTCGCCATACAAAGTGTCGTTACCCTTGTCGCCGCTGAGCACATCGTGTCCCGCACCACCGTAGAGTTTATCGCTGCCATCTTTGTTACTGTTGCAGCTGCTTTGCTCATAAATATAACCATTGTTGGCATTGGCAAGACGACAGCCGCCACCGAGGTAGTCATTGTCGTTGCCACCGTAAAGCACATCCGAGCCCTGACCACCCATCAGCAAGTCGCCACCATCATCGCCCCACAGGGTGTCATCGTTGTAATCCCCAAACAGTTTGTCATGGTGATTGCCGCCCTTGAGCTGGTCGTTACCCCAGCCTCCATAGAGCGTGTCGCTGCCGTCTTCACCAAACAACTGGTCGTTACCACTGTTGCCCTTAAGCGTATCGTTGCCCCGGCCACCATAAAGGCGATCGTTTTTATTGCCGGAGATCAGGGTGTCGTTGCCATATTGTCCGTACAAGGTTTGCGGCACCGAAATACTGCTGGCATCGAACGAGTCGGCGCCATTGCCCAGGCGCGCTTCAAGCGCACTGATCTGGCTCATAAAAAAGGTTTCACAGCTACTGCTGCTGCCCACTTTACGGGTCACAGTCAGGGTATCGCCCGATTTACTGAGTGTGAACTGCTCGCTGTGGCGTGAACCTGCAACTTTCAGCGTATCGCCGTCCAGATAAGCCGAGGCACCACCGGCAAGCCCGCTACAGGCCGCCATCGCCTGGCCCGAAGCCGCCAGGGTAACCGCCAGACAGAGCGCATTTAACTTGGTATTCATTGTGAAATCCTTAGATTTTATAGTTTTGGGTTGTTCCTGCCTTAGGGTAGCGGACAAATTTGCACGCAATATGGAGCTGGCGGCTCAGTATAAGAGGATGGATCTGCATATCGCGCTTGGAAAAGTCTCAAGTAGCCATGTACAGACTATTGAAAAATAATCAAAAATCAGACAAGTTATGCAGGACTCAATAAAAATAAAAGGAAGGAACGTGACAGTAAGAACAACGGTAAAGCTGAGCCTTTGTGCCATACTGACGGCACTGGCTGGTCACAGCGTTGCGCAAGACAGGTTGCTGGCCAATGATGGCAGGGCGCAAGATTCTTTTGGCTACGGCGCGGCAATTGACGGCAATACGGTGCTGGTGGGCGCACATCAGGCCGATGTAAATGGCATTAAAGATGGTGGTGTCGGGTATGTGTATGTGCTCGGTGATAAAGGCTGGCAGCAACAGGCTAAGCTGATCGCCTCCCCTCTGTTTGCTGATGATACGCTGGGTGGCAAGGTGGTTCTGAACAACCACATCGCCATGCTTGGTGGCATGAGGCGCGATGATAAAGGCGAAGATGCCGGCGCTGTGGTGGCCTTTGAGCGCTATGCCGATAAATGGACACAGACGCAGATTTTTACCGCGCCCGATGCCAAACCCGGAGATGCCTTTGGCCAGAGCCTGGCATTAACAGACACGACACTGGTCATCGGCGCACCACGCAACGATACAAAAGCGAATGACGCGGGTGCGGCCTATATTTTTCATCGCACAGGGGATAGCTGGCGCTATCACAGCAAAATCACCGCCAGCGATGGCGCTGCGGGCGACTTATTTGGTATTGACGTCGCGATAGACGGTAACACTATTGTAGTTGGTGCTGACTTACATGATAAAACCGCAGAAAACGCCGGTGCCGTGTACGTGTATGTGCTCGAAGATAACCAATGGCAGCAGCAAGCCAAGCTGATGGCCACCGATGGTGGAGACACCGATATCTTTGGTGTCAGAGTCGCCATTTCCGGCGATACAGCCCTCATCTCCGCGCGCCGAGATGATGTAGAGCACCTGGGTGTAGATGCCGGCTCTGCTTATATTTTTGAGCGAAAAGGCACAAGCTGGACGCAGGCTCAAAAGCTTACGTCACCGGATGGCGCAGCCGATGACCGCTTTGGCCGTGGCGTGGCACTGAGCGGCGATACCGCCATCATCAGCGCCATGAACCATGATGCACAAGGCAAAGACACTGGCGCATTATATGTCTATAAAAAGCACCCCGATGGCTGGCGTTATTCATCAAAAGTGGTCGCGAAAAATGCGCAACCCGGCGACCAGTTCGGCTGGAATGTCGGCCTCTCCAGCGGTAAGGCCGTGATAGCCACTCCACATCATGATGCAAATGGCAAAGAGTCCGGCGCGGTTTACGTGCAGGATCTGAATCAGTTCAGCGCATTTCATATTGAAAATCGGGTTTCGGTTACGGAGAAGGGGAAGTAAAGACTTCGCATTAGAGTCTGGGAGCGATGAGTAATGTCTGGCTACCACTTTGATTGGATGTGCCAGGCATTATCGAAGGCGTAAGGGCGACCTGCTAGCAAGGGTTAATCAGATACCCGAGTGGATATGGCAAACTGTTTAGATGTTGTACAAGGTTGGACGGGTTACATAAAGAGTGTCATATGAGCTATTGTTTATCATTATACGTACAAGGTATAGTTGCGCATCTTTTATGAGCCCTAATTGAAAGTTATGACAATCACAGCTAGAGAGGCATCAAAATTATTTAATAGCAACAAGCTTTCAGCGTTGGCTGACGGTGACTATTCGCATGTCGAAAAAGTTGCTAAAGGCTTCTTGAATCAAGAGATTACTAATTTTAATGTGTGTGATGTCTACGAGCATACTTATAAGCGGTTAAGTCAAGAATATCGTTCGGAATATTATTTCAAGAATACGATAGCTCGTAGAAGGCTACTGGGGCGTCATTCTTTGAAGACTGCAACGATGCTGTCTGAGTTTCGAGTTGGTAGAAGCAAGGCTGATTGTGTCATCTTAAATGGAAAGTCTACTTGTTATGAAATTAAATCGGAATACGACACGTTAAACCGCTTAGAAGAGCAATTGAATGATTATCTCAAGTTGTTTGATGAAGTTTATGTAGTATGTTCTGCGAAGAATCTCGATAGTGTATTGAAAACGGCTGATGAAAGAGTTGGTGTTTTGGAGCTTACTCAGAAAAACTACTTTAGTGAAAAGCGTGCAGCAACACCTCGTATTGAACCCATAGACATTGATTTGTTGATCAAGTCTTTGCGCAAAGAAGAGTATTTAGAGCTAACTCGTCGAAATACGGGTGAAGTGCCCACTATCCCAAATAGCAAATTAGTTAGCTTTTGTAAGTCAGCTCTCAAAACAGTAGAGCCAGAAAAAATTGCAACAGGTTTCATTGAAGTTCTAAAGGAAAAGCGTTTTAATGATGGTGATTTATTGAACGTGTTACCTAGTTCTCTAATAAATGCAGCGATTAGCTATCAGTTTTCTAGTCCCCAAATTGAGGCGTTAAAAAGTATATTTGGGGCTTGTAAGGAGAGTAGATGTATTTCCCATATCTCAGAGGAAAGCAGTTTGAGCTTATAGCTCTTAGAGAGTTATCAGAGTTCATTTCAACGGATTACCTTAGGCCGATAATCGAGCCAGTCAAACTCAACTTATCCCCCCTAATAAGAACAGTTAAACACCTCAATGAAAAAGGCTTTTCCCCGCTTATTATTATGAACCCCACGGTCGGTGAATTATCCAGTGATAGTCAGCTTTTACTAGAAGAGTTGGAGGATGAAGAACTTGAATACTTACCTTGCGTGGTATTACGAGGTGGAGAGTCAGTTTCTGCACGTGAAAGTTTAGGCCGGTTACAACAGCCTTTCGCAATACGGATTACGGAAGGGATTGACCAGGAGGGAATTGCTCTCGCACAAGGTGCGGAGTTGGTCGTGGTTGACTATGATCTCCCTCCGAACGCGATAAATAAGCTCAAAAATGTCGTGCTTCTAGGCGATTTCTTTCGCAAACAGAAAAGAAATGCGGACTACCTAAAAGAATCTTCATTTTCACATCTGCATTCAACATATTCATCTCAGAAAAACGTTGTTGGTTTTGGTGACTATACAATGATAGGAAGTGAATATAGCGAGTCTGGTGGTCCGGCGTATGTGGTAACTATCCATGCATCGTATATTAATGAAGGTATGTTTGATGAAATGTTTATCCGCCATTACTCATCTACAGATGACGGAACACCAACTGACCCTGCCGGTAAGTTTGCTGAAGCATTAGCTAAATTTATCATTGAAGCAGATGAAGAACCAAGTATTTATTATCAATCAGCTGCAATAGATGAGTTCAGAAAGTTATATAGGAGCGGACATTTTCCTGGTTTAGGGCTGGTTAAAAAACTCTCGATGGAGCACCACATCGAAACTGTATGTAACTATTTACAGGGAAGATAAATGGCTCAATGTTGCTTAAATTGTTTTACAGATAGAGCCATAATCGAACTAATTCAGAGGGAAGGTGATATTTCTCGTTGCTCTTTTTGCGATTCAGATGAGTTTCTGTGTATTGCTCCTGAAAAGTTGACTGGTCTGTTTGAGTTAGTGCTTGGCTGCATAGTTGAAGATATAGACGGAGAAGAGATTCAAAATGTCTATGTTGATGAATTGAAGATTGTATCAGAAACTGTTCGGCGTCCTAATGACTTAATTTCGCAGATAATGGGAGAAGAATTCAACGAAAAAAAGTTCTCTTTTAATGCTGGGATAGTTGAGTATCAAGATGCGTGGAATGCTTTTAAAAATCACTTGATTAAAGAAAATCGCTTTTTCCCGAACAACTCTCTTTTCGGAAAGATCTTTATCAATGAGAGTAATAATGAAGACACAATAACAACAGAAGCTGCTGTTTTTCTCCGAACGATTGACGCTTTGAGTCGTCCACGAGACAGCGGTTTTATATTTCACCGAGCAAGAGTTTCTGACAAAGCCTTGAGAGCTCATGAAATGGGAAGTCCTCCAGCCGCAATAGCTTCGGCAGGAAGAGCTAACCCCGTTGGGATACCATACCTTTATGTTGCGGAAGATTTTGATACTTGTTGCCAAGAAGTAAGACCAAGCAACGGTGCAACAATTTACGTATCGGAAGTTATAGCTGCGAGGGATTTGACGCTAGTAGATTTGACTGCACCAAAGCAAAAAGTCGCCCTCTTGAAATTTGAAGAAGAAGAAATTGAACTGACATTGAAGTGTTTAAACCTCTTACAGCAGTTTTCCGAAGAGCTATCAAAACCAGTACTTCCGGAAAAATCACAATTGGACTACATTCCAACGCAGTTTATCTGCGAGTACCTTAGAACCATTGGCTCATACCAAGGAACTCAGTCATATGATGGAATTGTCTTCAATAGTTCTTATGGTTCAGGACAAAACGTTGTTTTATTTTCTGATGACTCGGTAGAAATTGAAGCGCCCACTGCACATACCGTTACTTCGGTTTCTGTTGAGGTAGAGCAGCTTAATTTGAGCTAGACAGACAAATTATTTACTAGCTAAGAGGCTTTCAATGTCATAAACATGGGCATACATGTACCAGAGTGGTCGGTAATTCAGGGTGGTATTGTGTAGGTATTAGTTTTCAATGGCAGTAATTTATGTATAAATTCAATCTTAATTTAAAGTTTTCTGATGTTTTCATCCCTATTTTGCTCTGGCAGTTGGTGATTGTGATGACTTTTGGTATTGCACTTCCTTTTTTCTGCTTTATTTGACGAAGGTTGTCTTGAATAATCTGACAGTTAAGAAATATTCAATATCAGACAGGTTAAATTAGTAAACACAATAAAAGCGCGATTTTTACAAATTCGCGCTTTTTACTTCTGCTCACGATGAGCATTACCTCATTGTCACAAATTCCTCAGACCCCGTCGGGTGGATAGCCACAACCGAGTCAAAGTCGGCTTTGGTGGCGCCCCTCTTCATAGCCACGCCAAAGCCCTCAATACAAAAGACAGCCTTGGACAGTTGGCGGTTGAATTTTAGAAAATTAAAAATTGAGCTCGATTTATTTCGGTGGTAGGATTTCGTCAAACTGTTAATCTTTAGTCGCCTAATGCATAAATTGACGCTCATTCTGATCATGCTTTGCATTCTGAGTACCCAGGTATTCGGAAGCGTAGCTTATGAAGGAGAGCATAAGTCTCAGGGCGATGTGCATGCTTTGTTGCACGAAATTGGTCAGCCACACAGCCACGACCATGATGATGAGGGTGAGTTCAACCTCTCGTTTTCAAAAGAAGCTGTGCAGCACATCAACCAAGATCTTGATTGTTGTACCACGGGTATCGTTGAAGTTTCACCCTACTCAAAATCTGAAGTAAAACCGACAGGCCCGATTGCATCAATTAGTGCAGATTGGTCGCCTCCTTTTATAAAACATACCACACCTCCCCCCAGAGCTTAGTCCAACTTAACTTTTCGTTGTCAGTGACTTGTGTCAGCTGGCAAGTGTTTTGTTTTTTTTGGATTAACTATGTCTTTTACATTGAATATGCTGCGTATGGTGCAGCTGAATGCGAACGTTATTTACGCTGCGCTGATCGCATCGTTATTTGTGGTTTCCAACGCGATGGCATCACCCGGGGCGCATGGTCCGAATGGTGAACACCTGGATACGCGAGCGAAAGTTGCGAGTTCCACAAATCCCAAGTTTGAAAGCTTTACCGAAACGTTTGAGTTAGCCGGTGAGCTGTTTGAAAATGAACTCGTTATTTACCTTCATGACTTTAAAACCAACACCCCAGTTGCGCATGCATCAGTGGATCTGGAGCTTGGCAATTTAAGTGCAAGTGCCGAATTTTCTGAGCAATTACAAGCTTATGTAGTTACACAGCCTGCAATGCTTTCTCAGTTAAAACAACCTGGGTTACATGAAATTGTTTTGACCATTTTGACTGAACACAGTGGTGACTTATTAGTTGCGAATTTAGAAAACCATCAGGCAGTTGAAGGTGCCGACGCTCACGCAGATTCTGAGCACGATGAGCATCATCATGACTTCCCATGGCTGATGATTGCATTGTGTATTGGTGTGTTCGTAGCCGGATTGTGTCTGGGCCGTATCTCAAAGGAGCGTAAATAATGACGTTTAAGCATGCAATATTGTTTTCATTAAGCTTATGTTCGCTCAGCGTGTTGGCTTCTCCCGGGGCCCATGGGCCAAATGGCGAGCACCTTGAACTGAAACCAACGAAGGTGGAAGGTGCATTAGGTAAACAGGCTGACGGCTCCGTCATTATGCCGATGAAGCATCAGGCATTACTGAAAGTGCGCACTCAGTTTGTGCGTGAGTCTGAAGTGAAAAAACAGGTTCGCCTGGATGCCATTGTTAAACCTCACCCTGACGGGTACGCAAAAATTCAATCCAGCAGTGACGGCCGATTGGACGCGCCGCAAACGGGTATCCACCCAACTGGTGCTAAGGTGCAAGCTGGGGATGTGCTGGGGCTTATCCGTTACCAGGACACCGCATACGAACTCGCCAGCCAAACCAGCGAGTTAATCGCCATTCGTAACCGCATTGAACAAACCAATCGCGATGTTGCACGTTTAAGAAAGCTGGGCGACTTAGCCTCAAGGCAAGCATTAGAGCAGTTGGAGACAGAGCTTTTAAGCTTAAAACAACAATCTGAAGCACTGCAAAAAGGGCTAGAGAAACCGGAGGTGTTGATTGCACCTATCTCAGGTGTACTCATTAACCACACAGTCTCCAGAGGTCAGTGGGTTGAAGCAGGTGAAGCGTTATTTGAGATCATTGCCCCTGAGCAGTTTTTAGTTGAAGCCAGCACCCGTGATTTTGCGTTAACTCAGCAGCTAACATCTGCGAAAGTTGTCGAGCAGCCTGATATTTCACTCAATTACCTTGGTTTTTCACCTGAGCTGGTCAACGGCTTAGTGCACCTCAACTTTGAGCTGTCACAGGGCCAGGATAATACTAACTTGTTTATTAATCAGAGTATTAGCATACAGGCGCCGATTGATGAAAAGCTCAAAGGCATTGTGATCCCAGCTGATGCGGTTGTACTGAGTCAAAATAATTTGCCACAAGTCTGGATTAAGCTCTCGGCAGAGCGCTTTTTGCCACAGCTTATTCGTTATCAACACCTTGAGCCTGGACTTGTGTTAGTCACCGAAGGCTTAGGCGCAGATAACCGCGTTGTGGTTGACGGTGCATCACTACTCAACCAGGTGAGATAGGCGGTAAGATGTTTAATTTATTAGTCAAAAGCAGCCTTAAAAACCGTTTGGTTGTGCTCTTGCTGGCCTTTGTCATGATGGCTTACGGCGTTTTACAAGGGCAAAAACTGCCGGTTGATGTCTTTCCAAACCTGAACAAGCCCGTGGTCACCGTACTGACTGAAGCAGGCGGTATGGCACCTGAAGAAGTCGAGCAACTGGTGACGTTTCCACTTGAGAATTTGCTCAATGGTGTGACTGGTGTCACGCGGATCCGCTCAACATCAGGCATTGGCTTATCCATTGTTTACATTGAATTTGAGTGGGATACGGATATTTACCGCAATCGCCAGCTGGTCTCGGAGCGGCTGGATTTGGCCTCAGAGCAATTGCCTGCGGGCATAACCTCGGTGATGGGACCTGTATCATCCATTATGGGTGAAGTCATGTTAATAGCCTTGCCTGTTGATGAGCAGGGCGATACCGATGCAATGGCTGCCAGAGAATATGCCGATTTTGTTTTACGACCACGTTTACTGGCTATCCCTGGTGTTTCGCAGGTGATCCCGATTGGTGGTGAAGTCCGTCAGCTGCGCGTGTCGCCCGATACGGTGCGTATGCGTCAACATAAAGTGAATTTAGAATCGCTTCAGGCCTCTGTCAGTGATTTTGCCGCTAATTTTGGTGGTGGCTTTGTGGATTTGAACAATCAAGAGTACCTAATTCGCCATCAGGGGCGTACCTTAGATGTTAACCATCTTAAAAGCCTTGCGGTTGGCTGGCACGAGGGGCGTCCGGTGTTGCTTTCCGAAGTCGCATCGGTGAGTTATGCCGCAGCTGAAAAGCGCGGTGATGGTGGCTTTAATGGTAAGCCCGCGGTGGTGATCAATGTGCAAAAACAACCCAATGCCGATACGGTTCAGTTAACAACGCAAATTGAAGCGGCGCTGGCTGAGTTAAAAACGGGTTTACCAAAAGGTATCGCGCAGCCGCAGGTGCTGTTTCGTCAGGCCGATTTTATCAAATCGTCAATTGATAATGTTACAGAAGCCCTGCGGGATGGCGCAATCATGGTCACAATTGTGCTGTTTTTGTTCCTGCTCTCAATTAAAACAACCATTATTTCACTGTTTGCCATTCCGCTTTCCTTGGCTGTCACTGTATTGATTTTCCAGTGGCTAGGGCAAAGTATTAACGTGATGACGCTGGGGGGCCTTGCGATTGCGATTGGGGAACTCGTGGATGACTCCGTGGTGGATGTAGAGAACATTTTGCGCCGTTTAAAACAAAATGCACAATTGCACTCGCCAAAGTCAGTGTTTGAGGTGGTCTGGCAAGCCAGTGTTGAGGTGCGTTCGGGCATTGTCTACGCAACCGCCATTGTGATTCTAGTGTTTTTACCTTTATTTGCGTTACCCGGTATTGAGGGACGGTTGTTTTCACCGCTTGGCCTGGCCTATATCGTGGCGATCCTCGGCTCGTTATTAGTGTCGATGACCGTCACACCGGTGCTGTGTTACTACTTGCTGCCCAATGCCAAAGTGATCCATCAGGGTGACAGCTGGCTGGTTATTAAACTGAAGCATTTACAAAGTCTTTGGATTGACTGGGCATTGCCTAAATCAAAGCAACTGATAGCAGTGACGGGCCTTATCGCGGTGATTTCAGCGGCCAGTATCACGCAATTTCCCCGCGCGTTTTTACCTGCCTTTAACGAAGGCTCTCTGGTGCTCGGCATTATTTTTGAGCCAGGCACCTCGCTGAGCGAGTCGAACAAAATGGGGCATTTAGCGGAGTCTCTGCTGTTATCTGTGCCGGAAGTCACGCAGGTCGGCAGGCGAACGGGTCGCGCTGAGTTAGATGAACATGCCGAAGGGGTTCACTCGTCTGAAGTGGATGTTGATTTAGTGCCCTCAGCGCGCAGCCGCGAAGAAGTCCTAGCTGAAATTCGTGACAAGCTATCTGTATTGCCAGGACAGGTTGCCATTGGCCAGCCGATCTCACATCGACTTGATCACTTGCTGTCAGGTGTTCGGGCTCAACTTGCCATAAAACTCTTTGGTGATGATTTAGAAGGTTTGCGGATCAGCGCTGAGCGACTGCGTAAGAAACTCGAAAGTGTGCCTGGCCTGGTTGATGTAAATATTGAAAAACAAGTACTTATTCCGCAGTTGAATGTACGTTTAAAATATGACGATCTGGCCAAATATGGCCTCACACCGGGCTCTGCACTGCGTCAGTTAAATATGCTTACTGAAGGCACCAGTGTTACGGATGTCATTGATGGGGTGAAGCGCTTCGAGCTGGTGCTCAGGTTGGAGGATACAGAGCGTACTCCCAGTGCCATCGCCAATACTTTGATTGATTCTCCGGCGGGGGCCATTCCGGTCTCGTATATAGCAGATATTCAATTACAGGACGGGCCTAATCAGGTGCTCAGGGAAAATGGTCGCCGTCGCTTAGTGCTTTACGCCAATAGTGAAAATGTTGATGTAAAACAGCTGCTAAGTTCTATTCGAGAGATAGTGGCGGAACATCAATTACCCGATGATAGTTTTGTCAGCCTGGAGGGGCAATTCTTAGCACAGGAACAAGCCATGCGTTTACTGATTGTGCTTAGCGTTTTGTCATTCGCATTAATCTTTCTGGTGCTCTACTTACGTTATCAGTCAATGGTATTTGCAGTCATCATCATGTGTAGTTTGCCGATGGCCTTGATTGGTGCGGTGGTTGCAATGTGGTTAACCAAAACCTCACTATCGGTGGCGTCTGTAGTTGGTTTTATCACGCTTACTGGAATTGCAGCACGCAATGGCATTCTAAAAATAAGCCATTACTTAAATCTAATCCGTTTTGAGGGGGAGTCATTTGATAAAGCCCTGATAATACGAGGCGCAAAAGAACGGTTGTCTCCGGTCTTGATGACGTCAATGGTAACGGCGTTTGCACTTATTCCGTTACTGTGGGCAGCAGATCAGCCGGGTAAGGAAATACTGCATCCAGTAGCCATTGTTATTTTTTCCGGCCTGATGAGCTCGACTCTGCTGGATACCTTATTGACGCCATTGCTTTACTGGAAATTTGGCAAAAGACCAACGGAGCAATGGCTCAATAGTAACTCAAAAGATCTAATTTAATAAACCAATGCCCCTTTGCGAAGGAGCATCGGGGTACATTTTTAATATCAACACATAGAGAGAAAAAAATATGAAAAACACATTGATAACACTCGCATTAATTGCATTGAGCGCACTGTTTTTTGCACCATTTTCACATGCACACGGTGACACCAAACCGGTTCACGGTGGTGTGGTAAAGGTTGAACATGAAATGGTATTTGAGCTGGTACGCGAAGAAACCGGTGCAAGCCTGTATCTTCGTGACCATGGTAAACCTTATCCAACGGCTAAAGTAACAGGCGATATCACTGTACTTGCCAATGGTAAAAAAGCAGGTGCGGCGTTAACGGCTGCGGGTGATAACAAAATGACTGCTGACGTTGTGATTCCCGATGGTGCCAAAGTGCTGGTTAAAGTGAAGGAAAGTGGCCATCACTCAGTGACGGTTCGTTTTACATTTTAAGAAAAGCACTGAATACCCTAAGCTATGTTTAGGGTATTCAAGGGCGACTCGGGAGCCGAACGGTGCTTAGGTTAACGACCATGTAAGCCGTTTGATTACGAGGAGCATTACCTCATCGTCACAAATTCCTCAGAACCCGTCGGGTGTATAGCCACAACGGAATCGAAGTCGGCTTTGGTGGCGCCCATCTTCATGGCCACGCCAAAGCCCTGGATCATTTCATCAACCGCAAAGCCGATGCCGTGCAGGCCAACGATTTTTTCGTCCTCACCGGCGCAAACCAGCTTCATCTTACAGGGCTGGCGGTGCTGGGTTACTGCGGTGTACATGGCCGCAAAGGAGGACGTGTAGACTTTGATGTTGTCTTCGCCGTACTGCTTGATGGCTTCTGGTTCGGTCAGGCCGATGGTGCCGATCGGCGGGTGGCTGAAGACCACGGTTGGGACCAGGTTGTAGTCCATTTTGGCGTTGGGCATATCCGGGTTAAACAGGCGCTCTGCCAGCATTCGACCGGCTTTAACTGCCACTGGTGTCAGCTCAATGCCGCCGTCCATAATGTCGCCCAAAGCGTAAATGCCAGATACCGAGGTGTTCTGATATTCGTCTACTTTGACGTAGCCGCCGTCTGTAATGGCCACATCGGTGGCAGCCAGGTTGATTTTATCAGTCACTGGCTCACGACCAATCGCCCAGATCACTTGCTCAACCGTGTGTGATTCGCCGTTTTCGAGGTGCAAAGTGACGCTGCCGTCGTCATTTTTGCTCAGTGATTTAGGTACGCTGTGAGTGTGTAGTGTTGGCCCTTCTTTGTCCATGACTTCGGTCAGGGTGTCGACCAGGATAGGGTCAAAGTTACGCAGCGGCGCATGTTTACGCACAAACAGGTGCGTTTCTGTGCCCAGGCTATGTAGTACGCCCGCCAGCTCAACGGCTATGTAGCCCGCACCAATCACAGCCACGCTTTTTGGCTGCGCCTTGAGCTCAAAGAAGTCATTCGAGTCAATACCCAGCTCAGCGCCCGGAATATTCGGAATAGACGGACGACCACCCACGGCAATACAGATATGGTCGGCGGTGTAGTGCTCGCCGTTGACTTCTACCGTGTTGTTATCAACAAATTTGGCAAAGCCGTTGATCACGGTCACGCCATTGCTGGCCAGGTACTTGTTGTAGCCCTGGTGAATACGGCCAATGTAGGCTTCGCGGCTTTCAACCAGTTTGCCCCAGTCGAAGTCTTTCACCTCTACATCAAAGCCATAATCCGGTGCGTAAAGCTTAATGGCTTCGGCAACTTGTGCGCCGTGCCACATTACCTTTTTAGGCACGCAGCCCACGTTTACGCAGGTGCCGCCCATGTGTTTGGCCTCAATAAGCGCGACTTTAGCGCCACGCATTGCCGCCCGGTTAGCCGAGGCAATACCGCCGCTGCCGCCACCAATGGCGATATAATCAAAATGTTGTGCCATGCTTTAATCTCTATAAATGCTGATAAATGGCCCTAGCTTAACACTATATCTGCCGGGGCAAAGTCTGGCGGGATGAATTTTTCCGATGATGGTCATCGCTTTTTTCGATTAACGAGTGAGGCTGCGAGTGAACAGCGCGTGTGTTGCCATACAGCGACCCTATTTAATTTATCAGGATTGGCTGGGAGGCCTTGTTTTTTGTTGGAAAACACCCCAGATACACGAGATAAGCAAAGATCAAGAGAGAGGCGTTATGACTAACCCGTTAATTGGCATGGAAGGCTTGCCACCGTTTTCAAAAATCAAACCAGAACACGTTGTAGAGGCACTGAAGCAGGCCATCGAGCAATGCCGTAACACCATAGATGAAGTATTAAAAAACGATTCATACAGCTGGGAAAACCTGGTCCTGCCGCTTGAAGAAGCCGATGACAAGCTGTCTCGCATGTGGTCGCCCGTGTCGCATATGCATTCGGTCGTCAATAGCGACGCACTGCGCCAGGCCTATGATGCCTGCCTGCCTTTGATCTCTGAATATAGTACTTATGTTGGTCAGCATCAGGGTCTGTACGAGGCCTATAAGTCGCTGAAAGAGTCTGACTCCTTCGCGACGCTTAGCACGGCGCAGCAAAAAACCATTAATAATGCACTGCGAGACTTCCAGTTGTCGGGCATTGCACTGGCACCAGAGCAGCAGAAGCGTTATGGCGAGATCAGCGCGCGTTTGTCGGAGCTGGCCGCCAAATTTGGCAATAATGTGATGGATGCGACCCAGGCCTGGACAAAGCATGTCACCGACGAAGCTCAGTTATCCGGGTTACCAGAGTCTGCACTGGCGCTGGCAGCGCATACGGCGCAAAGTAAGGAATTAGAAGGCTGGGTGTTTACTTTAGACATTCCGTCTTATCTGCCGGTGATGACCTATGCGGATAACCGAGAATTGCGCGAAGAAATGTATCGCGCCTTTGTAACGCGCGCATCAGATCAGGGGCCCAATGCCAACGAATTTGATAACTCAGCACTGATGAGCGAGGAGCTGGCACTGCGTCACGAACTGGCACAGTTGCTGGGCTTTGACAGCTACGCAGATAAATCGCTGGCGACCAAAATGGCGCAGTCGCCGGAGCAGGTCTTTACTTTCTTAAACGACCTGGCCTTACATGCTAAGCCACAGGCCGAAAAAGAGTTGGCTGAACTCAAAGCATTTGCAGAAAAAGAGTTTGGCGCGACTGAGCTGGCCGCGTGGGATTACGGCTACTATGGCGAAAAGCTTAAGCAGGCGAAGTACGCCATCTCCGATGAGCAACTGCGTCCTTATTTCCCGGCCGATACCGTGCTGAAAGGGTTATTTGAAACCGTACATCGCCTGTTTGGCATCAAAGTCACCGAAATTAAAGACTTCGATAGTTATCATCCGGATGTGCGTTTCTTTGCTATTCATGATGCGCAGGGTACCTTGCGTGGTCACTTCTATCTCGACCTGTATGCCCGCGAGCACAAACGTGGCGGCGCCTGGATGGATGACTGCATGGGCCGCAAAGTGCGTGCCAGTGGCGAGCTACAAACGCCGGTAGCATACCTGGTGTGTAACTTTAATAAAGCGGTAGGCGATAAACCTGCGCTGTTTACCCATAACGAAGTCACTACCTTATTCCATGAGTTTGGTCATGGTATTCACCATATGCTGACTCAGGTTGATGCCGCACCGGTTGCGGGTATCAATGGGGTTGCCTGGGATGCCGTGGAGCTGCCCAGTCAGTTCCTGGAGAACTGGTGCTACGAAGAAGAAGCACTGGCCTTTATTTCTGGTCATTACGAAACGGGTGAGCCATTACCAAAAGAGTTGCTCGACAAACTGCTGGCGGCGAAAAACTTCCAGTCGGCTATGCAAATGCTGCGTCAGCTGGAGTTTTCCTTGTTTGATTTCCATATTCATGCCGATTACGATCCGGCCAAACCGTGCCAGATCCAGCAAACGCTGAATGCCGTACGAGAAAAAACCGCCGTGATCAAAGCGCCTGAGTTCAATCGCTTCCAGCACAGCTTTAGCCATATTTTTGCCGGTGGCTACAGCGCGGGTTACTACTCGTATAAGTGGGCCGAAGTATTGTCTGCGGATGCCTTCTCGCGGTTTGAAGAAGAGGGAATTTTCAACCGCCAGACGGGGGCTGACTTTATGCAGCATATCCTGGAGAAGGGCGGTTCAGAAGAGCCGATGGCTCTGTTTACCCGCTTCCGTGGTCGCGAGCCAAGCGTAGACGCATTGCTGCGCCACAGTGGCATTGAAAAAGCAGCGTAAGTGCTGCACTTTGGTGGCGTTTTGAACATCTGTTCCCCGCATGCCACCAGAGCCGACTTAAAAACACCACATAAGCACTTTGTGTGGTGTTTTCCATTCGCAAATTAGACAGTTCACGCTATGCTGTTTTAAAGAACCAACCTTGTAGGGACCGCTGCATGAGCAATTTAGTACTGGCCATTGATGACGATAAACTGGTACACCACATTGTTGAACAATCCTTATTGCACAGCTGCAAAGTCATTCACGCTTACAGTGGCGAAGAAGGACTAAAAATGGCGGCGCAGCAGCGCCCGGATATCATCCTGCTCGATATTGAAATGCCCGGCCCTTCGGGGTTCGAGGTGTGTGAGCGGCTGAAAGCCAATCCGCAGTTGTGTGATATTCCGGTGATGTTTCTGTCGTCTAAAAGCGCCATCTCAGAGCGCATGCGTGGTTACAATGCCGGTGGGGCAGACTATATTGTTAAACCGTTCGACAGCGATGAAATGCTGGCACGGATCAAAGTGCTGGATGAGTATCGTCGGCAGTCGCTCAAACTGAAGCAGGATGTACAAAAAGCGCAGATCACGGCTGAAATTGCCATGTCGGATTCGGGCGATATGGGTCGCATTATGCGTTATGTGGGCCAGTCGTATCATGCCCACGATTTGAATACGCTGTCGGAGTACTTTTTTGAGTTTTTTGTGCCGTTGCAGCTTCAGGTGGCGGTGGCGTTTTGGTATCACGACAGCGAAGTGTTTTACTCGCAGGAAGGCGCAATTCAGCCGCTGGAGCAGGAGCTGCTGGAAAAACACCGCAATGGCGACCGCTTTGTCGATTTTGGCCGCCGCACTATCATTAACTACCCCAAAGTGTCTTTGCTGATTAAAAACATGCCAACGGATGATGCGGGGTTATACGGCCGTTATAAAGATCTGCTGCCGCACATTCTGGAAGCCACCAACGCCAAAATCAAAGATATGGAAGTCAGTGAAGTGGCACTAACAAAAGTGGAGCAAATTGGCCTGGCCTTTGAGGAGCTGAGCGACCAGCTGGGAGAGGTAGCAAGCGCATACAACGACAAACTGGCGCAGTTTTCAGCGTATGTCAGCAGCGATCAGGTCAATGGCAAGCAGGCAGAGGCAAAGCAGCTATTTGAGCACTTTTCGCTGATCAACGATGATTTTTCGATAATCCGCTACAAGCTGGGTGAGATCACCGAAGTACGTCATGAACTGATCCAAAGCTTAAATCAGATGGCCAAGCCCTGGGGCGAAGAAGACGTACCGGCACAGACCGATATAGAGCTGTTTTAAACGGGCATAACGCGCCGCACCACAAAGTTTTCATAACTGTGATGATCCAGATATAATCTCCGTGTTTAAACTTGCGGAGCCTGCTGTTGATCATCCATACCCCTTTTGCTGAAAACCGACCTTATCTTGAGCGTATCGAGCAACAGTTTGCGCTGCACAGCTGGCAGCAGGCCAATCCTAACTTTCGGTTGACCTATGATGAGGCCGGTTTGCAGTTATTAAAACTGGATGAACCTAAACTAGGCGGTATCCGGGTCGATTTTGTGACCGGCGCCAGTGCTCATCGTCGTAAGTTTGGTGGCGGTAAAGGGCAGGCCATTGCCAAGGCGGTGGGGTTGAATAAAGGCGCTACTCCCGTGGTGTTGGATGCCACGGCAGGACTTGGGCGCGATGCCTTTGTGCTGGCTGCGTTGGGCTGCGAAGTGATATTACACGAGCGTCACCCGGTGGTGGCGGCACTGCTGTTTGATGGCCTGGAGCGTGCGTATCAGGACAGTGAAATAGGCAGCTGGATGCAGCAAAATATGCGCATGATCTTCGGCTCCAGTCATGAACTGCTCGCTCAGAGTGAATTAAATCCGGACGTGGTTTACCTGGATCCTATGTTTCCGCATCGTGAAAAGTCTGCCCAGGTTAAAAAAGAAATGCGGGTATTCCAGTCGTTGGTTGGCGGGGATGCCGATGCCGATGCCTTGCTACCGTTTGCCTATGAGCTGGCCACCAAACGTGTCGTGGTGAAACGTCCCGATTATGCGCCGTTCCTGAACGAGCAAAAGCCCAGTATGCAGATCGAAACTAAAAAGAACCGTTTTGATGTGTATGTGAAAGCCGCGATGAAGTAAAGTTCCTGTAAAAGGTAGAGAGTTCACCTACGCCAAAAGTATGTTTTTAAAAACGCCTGTTCGTTTTGTGAGCATTTTACATTAAATTGTCATAAAACATTAATAGTCTACGCCCGAATTTGAATCAATATGGCTGTAGTATCTATGCGTGTTTCTACCTTTACCCGGCTGCTTGCCGTGTTACTGGCGCTTGCCAGTATCGTGCTGGCTGCCACATTGTTCTGGGCCAGTCAGGTCTTTAGTGAATTAGACAAACAAAACAACGCCTATGTTACGCTGAAAAACACCATACTGATCGATTTAGCCGGTACGATCGAAGATTACCTGAGCACGGGTGACAGCCAGGAGCTTAGCAAAGCCAGCGAACAAATAAGCACCCTTAAACAGCAACAATTGACAGCGTTGCCTTCGTCACTTGCCGGCGACATGACCAGCAGACTCGATGCGCTGGATGGCGATATTAACGGTAAATATCGTGCACTGGGTAAGCTGTCTGGCAACGAAATGGCGTTGCTCGACAACGCCATCAGGCAGATGTCGGGCTCGGCATCGTCTTTAATGAGTTACACCGCAAAAGCGTCCGAGCACCCACTGGCACCGCACTACTATGCGCTGGCTTCGGATTACTACGGCGAAGTAACCAACCTCAGTATTTACACCTATCAGCTGGTGATCCATTTTGAACAGCAAACCCGGCAAAACCTGATGAGCAGTGTGCGTCGTCTGCAGGAACTGGCGCAGCAAATAGAGCGGCTGGAAAACCTGGGGGTGATGAGCGAAATTGACGAAGACGAGCTATTCCTTGGTGCTGAGGCAGAAGATTTGGCGCTGGAGATCAAGGCTGAGCTGGTTAGCTGGCCCAAACGCTTCAGTCGCGATTTGGAAAATACCCTGGCGCAGGCCGAGCAACGTCAGCAGGGGATGGCGCAATTACGGGGCGATATTAAGGCCATTTCGGCGCTGGTATTGAGCGCTGAAGAGGCGTTGCAGGCAGAGCAAAACACACTTAAACAAAACGTCTTTACCATCTTTGGTGTGGCCATTGGCTTGCTGGTGTTGCTGGCCATTGCCGTGTATATCGTGCAGTTTAGCCAGGTACTGACGCCACTGCGTCAGCTTCGTAATGGCTTTGCCTTCCTGATTGAAAGTAATGAACTTAAAAACATCGACAGTCAGAATGCCAACACCGAGATTGGTGAGATTGCCAGTTATTTCAATCAGCTGATTGAGCGTCAGCGTGGTGAAGCCGAAGAGCGCGAGCAAATGCTGGCAGTGATCAACGACTTTATGCAGGACATGAACACCAACCTCGCCAGCATCAGTGCGCTGGCCGAGACCACCTCAACTCAGGTAGAGCAAAACCAGCAACAACTCGATGAGATCAAAGCGCTGGGTGTTGAAGCCAGCGACATTAACCAGCAGGTGGCGGATAACGCCGGTGAAACCTTCTCTGCCATGAAGCAAAGTGTTGGCTATGCCGAATCAATGTTGAGCGCCAGTTCCAGCACCCAGCAGCGTGTGGAGCAGGGCCTGTCGAGCCTCAATGAATTACTCAATGGCGTTGCGGACGTCGGTAAGGTCATTGAAATGATCCGCACCATTGCAGAGCAAACCAACTTACTGGCGCTAAACGCCGCCATTGAATCGGCACGGGCCGGAGAGCATGGCCGCGGGTTTGCAGTGGTCGCCGATGAAGTCCGTAAGCTGGCGCAGCAAACTCAGGATTCACTGTCCGACATTAATCAGCAGCTGACGATCCTCAGCGATAACTCAAGTAAAGTGTCTTCGCAGATCAGCGCGCTGGCCGACGAAGCGCAGCAGCAGACCGAGCATGCCCAGGAGCTGAAGAGCAACTCAGAAGGCGTTGCCGAGCGGGCACAGAGTGCCAATCAGGTGGCAGAGCATGCCATGGAGCTGGCGCAGCAGCAAAGTTCATTGGTTGATAACTTTAGCAGTGCCATGGCCACGATGAAGCAACAGGTGAATGGCTCAAATCAGCAGGTACGCGATATTCAACACAGCCTGCAAGAGCAAATGGCCAAAATTCGCGAGAGCATTGGCATTCGCTAACGGGTTTTAACCAGGCACGCTTGCTCTGGGGCACAGACAAAGCGTGCGTGTAAATGATTGTCCTTTGCTGGCAAGTCGCGTGGATCTTTGCTAATACTTGGCCATGCGCGACTGATAAATAAGGACAGTACAATGAACTGGTTAGCCAAAACGCTGACAACGGGCTTGTTTGCACTGGGGCTGAGCGCCTGCAGCGATAGCAATCAGCTGGCCGACCCGGATTTTACCCCGCAAAACACCGAACGTCGTTTCTCACCGGATAACAGCCCGCTCGTCTTATTTGATGAGGCACACCATAACTTTCTCACTATGGATGGCCGTTATCGGGCTTTTACTGACGTTTTGCAAAGCGATGGCTATACCGTAAAAGCCAGTACGAAGGCGTTTACCGAGGCACACCTTAATCAGGCCGATATTCTGGTAATTGCCAACGCACTGGACCGACAGCGCAGCGACTTTAACCCACCATTTGGTAGCGCGTTTACTGCACAAGAGGTTGCTGCGGTGTTGCGCTGGATAGAGCAGGGTGGCGCGTTGTTTCTGGTTGCCGATCATACTCCATTTCCCAGAGTGATAGACAATCTCACCACTGCGCTGGGTATTGAGTTTAGCGATGGTCATGTTGGCGACGCGCACTTTAGCATCACAGATCAAACTCTGGCGTCCCATGCAATCACGCTGGCCGTGGTGCCGGCACTGAGAAAGCTGCCGGGGGCAACGTCTATGACCGGGTTTGGGATAACTGGTGCCGTGGGTGGCGCAGCCTCCGCTGCGGTGGCAGAGCCGCCATCCGGTCAAATTGAACGAGTACGCTCATTTGGTGGTTCGGCTTTTAAAGTGCCGGATGACGCGACTTCATTACTGACTTTGGGCCCGGGCGCGACGTCTGTGACCCCCAAGATCCCCTTTCAGGTAACCGCCGATACGCCGCGCATTGCTGTGGATGGCTGGAGCCAGGGGGCAGTGCTGGAGCTTGGCAAAGGCCGGGTTGCGGTTTTTGCTGAAGGCATGATGTTTTCGTCTCAGCGCGATACCAGCAGCGGCAAAATATACGGCATGAACAGCGCCGGGGCCGAGCACAACGAGGGATTTTTACTCAATGTTATGGCCTGGCTGGCACGTACTGAATAGGGGGCGCTTATTGACTGCAGGCATTTGAATACGCAAATGCAGCGCCAATATCCTATTATAAATACAAGTAAAGTGAGCAGGAGACACAATGAGCGACAGTAACTTAACTGAAAACTTTGAACATAAACTCAATCTGCGCAGCCTGGAGGCGGATGATTATGACGATCTCAAAGAGGTGATGGAAATAGTCTATCCTAACCTTGGCGGCGCGCCTTCCGAGAGACAGTTCAGGGCTCAGCTCTCCAGCTTTCCACAAGGCCAGATCTGCATTGAAGACCACGGTAAAGTGGTCGCTGCGGCGTTTTCATTGATTGTGGATTACGACAAGTTTGGCGATCACCACACCTATGATGAGATAACCGGTGATGCTTACCTGACAACACACGATCCGCTCGGCGACGTACTCTATGGGGCTGAGGTGTTTGTTCACCCCGATTATCAGGGCATGCGCCTGGGGCGGCGTTTATATGAAGCCAGAAAGGAGCTGTGCCAGAACCTCAATCTTAAGTCGATTGTCGCAGGCGGGCGTATTCCCAATTATCAGCACTACGCCAGCGAAATGTCGCCACAAAAGTACATTGAACTGGTTAAAAAGAAAGAAATTTACGACCCCATTTTGAGCTTTCAGCTGTCTAACGACTTTGAGGTAAAGCGCGTCCTTAATAAATATATGCCCGAAGATAAAGAGTCCAAAGGCTATGCCACCTTGCTGGAGTGGACCAATCTTTATTATGAGCGGAATGAGTCGCCTCTGTTTGGCGCGGTTAAAAAGTCTGCCCGGGTGGGCTGCGTGCAGTGGCAAATGCGGCCACTTAACTCTGTGGAAGAGCTGACCCAGCATGTGGAGTTCTTCATCGATGCGTTGGCGGATTATCAATGCGATCTGGCGCTGCTGCCTGAGCTCTTTAACGCCCCGTTAATGGGCATTGAGGCCCATGACAATTCGCTCGATTCCATTAAGGCTCTGGCTGAGTTTTCTAATGAAGTGGTGGAGGCCATTTCGCATCTGGCAGTCAGTTACAATATCAACATTATTGCAGGCTCAATCCCGGTGATTGAAGACAAAGAGCTCTACAATGTGTCGTACTTCTGTCGTCGCGACGGCACCATAGAGTCGCAAACCAAAATTCACCCAACCCCTTACGAAAAAAGCGCCTGGATCATGCAAGGCGGTGACAGCCTGAACGTATTTGACACCGACTTTGGTAAAATCGGGATCCTGATCTGCTACGATGTGGAGTTTCCGGAGCTGGCGCGATTGCTCTCAGAGCAGGGCATGCAAATTCTCTTTGTGCCATTTTGGACAGACACCAAGAATGCCTATTTGCGGGTGCGCTGTTGTGCACAGGCGCGGGCCATCGAAAATGAGTGTTATGTGGTGACAGCAGGCAGTGTGGGTAACCTGCCTAAAGTGGATGGAGCCGATATTCAGTATGCCCAGTCAGCGGTATTTTCCCCCTCAGACTTTGCCTTTCCTCATGATGCGACCATGGCAGAAACCACCCCTAATACGGAAATGACCTTGATAGTCGACCTGGATTTGGAAAAACTGCATGAGCTGCGTCACGAAGGATCGGTCAGAAACTATCTCGACAGACGACGCGACTTGTATCGGATAAACTGGCTGGGTGAGCAAAAAATCAAAAAATAACAGTAAAACCCAGCACTATGCAGTGCTGGGTTTTCGCCTGAGGTTATTCAGCCTCTAAGCCTTCGATATCAATCCCGAACTGAGTACTGAGCACGCCACTTAAAGCCGCAATTCGGGCTTTAAATTCACGTAAATCTGCACCTGTATCAGCGATGAAAATAGCGCGACTGCCTCGCACATACACCAGGTTCAGGTCATGGGCTTTGGCAAACTCACTGGCGTTGATCACCGGCTCCAGTTCGGCGACCACTTCTCCGGTCAGGGTGTAGGCGGCACCAGATTTTGCATCAATCAGAGATGTGCCGGCCTGCAAGTTGGTGCTGGCCGTTTGATACGTTTTACCATTCAGGCTGAGCGTTTGCATGGTGCTGGCGCTGAGCGGTTTTGCCTCATACACTTCGTTGGTGGACGCACTGGCAACTGAAATGCCGCAGGCAAATAATGCGGTGGTGATTAGGCGTTTTTTCATGTCGGTGCTCCTTATTTACGACCAATAAAGCGAATGTCCCATGACTTCAGCAAGCCATTTTCGAGGTTGTTTTTGTGCACCATATTGACGTTGGGCACACCCGCAGCACTGGGGTCAAACTGGTAGTATTCATCTTCGGCTGCGGTATCAATCACCCGTAGCGTCCACTCACCCTGGGCCGGCTCACCATAAAAATGGTGGGTCAACATTTGGGTGTTTTCCATGCCATTTTTACCCAGGATGGTTCCGGTGCGCGGAGTCATGATCACGCTGCGAGTACCAGATGGGGAAATTAGTTCGATTGCCAAATCTCGGGTGCTGGTGTGGTCGATATTCACGCGCACCTGAACGGCATCAACCGTCATTTCTTCTGCTGAAAGATAGGTGCTTTGCACACCGTCCACATCGCCATCCGGGATCTCGGCGTTTGCACTCACCGCAAAGCGCTCAGTCTGAGTAAATTGCCCCAGATTTTGGTTGTAGAATCGTGCCATATTGACCGCTGCGTCAACGTCTACGGCACCAAAGCCATAGTAATTGTGGAACGCGTAACCGGCGGCATTGGTTTGCCATGCATCAATGGCCTGGTAACTGACGGTTTCGCCCTGGGCATTATTAAATGACAGCGAAACACCCGGATGCTCTGCATCAATCTTGCGTGCAGTGGAAGCCAGGATATGGCGAACGTCTTGCCATGTCAGTGCCGGGTTTGCCGACATGATCAGTGCGATGGCACCGGCAGCACTGGGGGCGGCAGACGAAGTACCGTTAAAGCGCGCACCATAATCACAGGTTGGATCCAGTGGATGACCGCCGTGCAGTGCGTTACGGCCATAAGCCGGATTGTAACCCGCCTCACAGCCACTCAGGTCGGTGGTGATCATCGCGGGTGAATAGACCCCGTACTGGCCACCTGTGGCCGATACAAATACCGCCGAGCCCACGGTTGAGTAAGACGAAAGCTGGCCATCGGCGTTATAGGCCGAAACTACCAGGTTCCAGAACGAGGTGTCCATGCGCTCCAGGTTGACGTTCTGTAGTGGCAAGCCGTGGTTTTTGTTATCAAAGCGCAAATAACCAGAGCCAAAACGTGGATCGGTATATCTCTGGCTGGTGTAGCCATTACCGGCAGACTTTACGAACAACGCACCGCGGCCACCATGTGTGGTGCGGGTGATCTCTTCCTGCGCATCTTCATAGGTTTTAAGCCAGGGATCTTCGTCGTAGTCGAAGCCGACAGGTGCCGACAGCGTGCGGCCATAGCTTTGGTTAAATATCCGTGGGAAATCAAACGAATGTTTATTGTAACCATCGGAATACATGCCGTGAGACTGAAGCCAGTTAGCGGTATTGTAGTTGCCTGATGAGATCAGGTTAAAGCCCACAATACCGGCCCGTGGTGCGATGCCACGTCCGCCAATGCCATTGAAAGCGCTGGCGGCGATAATGCCGGCAACTGAGGTGCCGTGACGATCAGTGGGGCCCCCGGGCACCAGATCGGGCGTGTCGGTGGTAAAGTTCCATGAACCCGGACGCACATTATCACGCAAGTCTGGATGAGTCAGCTCGACCGCACCGTCAATCACAGCTGCAGTAACGCCGGAGCCCATAATACCCAGTGCGTGAGTCAGCGACAGGTTCATATCTTCGCCAGCCTGACCGCCGCGCTCTGAAAACGCAGCCTGACCGGTATTTTGTAGATGCCACTGGTGAGATACCAGCGGATCGCCCGGCATCAGTGGATAATCGGCAGCCGAAACGGCCACACTGTGTGAGGCCGCGATAAGCGTGGCCAGCATGGTGAGTTTGGTTTTTATCATGAGTTTGGATTCTTCTTGTTGATGATTTGTCCCTGTTTCTGTCTGTACCCTATATTGTCACATTTGAAAATGCAAGGTTGTTATTTTTAAACTTTGAGTTAATAGATTTTCGCCTTGCGAGAAAAAAGTCTAAAGAATGCGACTACTTACGCGGTGATGGATGATTTTTGCCTGAATATATCGTTCTAAGCACTGATTAATACTTAGTAGTACCGAATTGTACAGTTGCTTAACATTAGGGCGAGTGCCACAGTGCACTGCCTGTTTTTAATAAAGTAATACACAATGCAGAGAAGTTGCGCTAAAAGGGGAAGTTTCGCAACAATAGGATGATATTGAACAAATAACAGGAAGATTCTGATGGCGAAGTTAACAACGGTTTTGCTCATGGCTGCGCTAGGTAATATCACTTGTATTGCTGCTGGAAAAACCAATGGTAGTCACCAAGGGGCGCCTGTTGCATCAGTTAAAGAAGCAAACATTAAACATTGGTGGCAACCAGAAACTGGGGAGAGGTTCTGGGACATTGCCATTCTTGCCCATGCGTTTATTGATGCAGAGCCATCGGACAGACAAGATGGGATACCCACAGGCAAACTCAGTTTAAATCGCAGTGGTATTAAGCAGGTTGTTGACTTTGCCAAGGAGATAGCAAACGGTGAGCATGGTGAATACGACAGCTTGTTGATTGCTCATAAAGGAAAATTGGTGTTTGAGTCTTATTTTAGACGCGGTCGCATCGATTTACCGCACCCTCAGTCTTCGGTCACTAAAGTTTATACTGCTCTGGCATTGGCTCGCGTCATAGAACTTGGCTATCTGACAATGGCTGACCTGGGCAAGCCCTTGATCAGCTTTCTTAAAGAAATTGTACCTACAAGGTTAGCAAAGGGCGCTGATAAAATCACCCTGCACCAGGCTTTAACTATGACAACAGGGATCAGTCAAACCCATTCGCAGTGGGAAGCAATGCAGGCATATCCAAAGCTCATAACGGGCCAGAAAGAAGTTCAGGTGCTACTTGAGCAGAGCGAGTCTGTCAGCGCACAAACTCAAGTATTTAACTATGGTATTGGACCGCAGTTTGTAATGCAGGTGGTTGAGGCCGTGACCCCAATGCCTGTTCATGAATTTATAGAAAAAGAGTTATTCGCCAAATTAGGAATAGTTCAATATGACTGGAAAACGGCTGCAAATGGACTACCTGAATCGGTCTGGAAGAGCAGCCTAACCGCTCGGGATATGATTAAAATTGGCATGCTAGTGATGAATGAAGGAAAATGGAATAACCAGCAGCTAGTTTCGCAGGCATTTATCAACAAGGCGACTAGCCGTTTGCTTGATACCGCTGAAGAAGAGATTTTTGGTGGTGGTAAAGATGTGTCTCAACAGGGATATGGCTACTACTGGTGGCACTCGGTATTACAACATGGTGATAAACGTTATACCAGTGTCTCTGCGCAAGGAGGTGGGGGTATATATATTATGCTGATAAAAGAGCTGGATCTGATCATGGTCGTCACAGCTCATGCGTCTGAGAATGCAACTCAGCAGCTTGTTGCTGAACGGGTCCTGCCTGCTTTTATAAACTAAATATAGTGTACTGAAGGCCTAAAAAAAGGAAGCCGTTTAGCGACTTCCTTTTTTAAAATAAACAACAATCAATGATTGTTACAGGCTTTCGATTTTCGCTTTTTGCTCAAGCAACTTAGCTTTGGCATCGCTGTACTCGGCCAGTTTGGCTTTTTCTTTGTCGAGTACCGCCGCTGGGGCGTTGTTGACGAACTTCTCGTTTGCCAGCTTTTTCTCAACCTGTGCCAGACCTTTTTCTGCTTTTTCAAGCTGCTTAGCGATACGGGCCATTTCGGCTTCGACGTCAATCAGACCCGCCATTGGGATCATGATCTCCAGGTCGCCAATAAAGGCAGTTGCCGATGCCGGCGCATCGTCTTTGCTTGCCAGTACCTTGATGTCTTCCAGTTTAGCCAGTGAACTCAGGAATGCCTGGTTGTCGTCGAGACGACGCTGATCCTGTTCAGACACATTAGCCAGCAGTACGCCAAGCGGTTTGCTTGGGCTGATGTCCATCTCACCACGGATGTTACGAATAGCCAGGATGAACTGCTTAACCCACTCCAGGTCTTCCATCGCTTGTGTATCTACCTGCGACGCATCAAACTGCGGGAAGCTCTGTAGCATGATGGTGTTGGCTTCGATCCCAGCCAGTGGCGCAACACGCTGCCAGATGGTTTCTGTGATGTAAGGCATTAGCGGGTGCATTACGCGCAGCAGGCCTTCGAGTACAGTGATCAGGGTATGACGTGTACCGCGTTGTTGCGCTTCGTTGCCCTTGAACAGAATTGGCTTGGTCAGCTCCAGATACCAGTCACAGAACTGGTTCCAGGTGAACTCATAAATGGTGTTCGCGGCCAGGTCAAAGCGGTAGTTGTCCAGGTGCTCACTGAAGGTTTTCACTGTGTTTTGGAACTGGCCCAAAATCCAGCGATCGGCCAGAGAGACCTGCATCTCGCCACCGTTGAAGCCACAATCCTGCTCTTCGGTGTTCATCAGCACGTAACGGCTGGCGTTCCACAGCTTGTTACAGAAGTTACGATACCCTTCCAGGCGGTTCATATCCCAGTTGATATCACGGCCGGTTGAGGCCATGGCAGCCAGGGTAAAGCGCAGCGCATCGGTACCGTGCGCTTCAATACCATCGGCAAAGGTCTTGCGGGTGTTCTTTTCAATCTTAGCGGCCAGTTGTGGCTGCATCATGTTACCGGTACGTTTTTGAACCAGGCTTTCCAGATCGATACCATCGATCATGTCCAGTGGATCCAGTACGTTACCCTTCGACTTTGACATCTTGTCGCCATTTTCGTCGCGGATCAGACCTGTCACGTAAACGGTTTTGAATGGTACCTGAGGCTTGCCTTGATCGTCTTTCACAAAGTGCAGTGTCATCATGATCATACGGGCAACCCAGAAGAAAATGATGTCGAAACCGGTTACCAGCGTGTCTGACGGGTGGAACATTTTCAAATCGTCGGTGTTCTCTGGCCAGCCTTGGGTTGAGAAGGTCCACAGGGCAGAAGAGAACCAGGTGTCCAGTACGTCATCGTCCTGGCTTAGAACCACGTCGTCTGCCAGGTTGTTGTCGCGGCGCACTTCGGCTTCGTCGCGGCCAACGTACACATTGCCTTCGTTGTCGTACCAGGCCGGAATACGGTGTCCCCACCATAGCTGACGAGAAATACACCAGTCCTGAATATCACGCATCCAGGAGAAGTACATGTTTTCGTACTGTTTAGGCACAAACTGAATGTCGCCGTCTTCAACGGCTTTGATTGCTGGCTCAGCCAGTGGCGCAACGCGTACATACCATTGGTCAGTCAGCAGCGGCTCAATAACGACACCAGAGCGGTCACCGTAAGGCACGGTCAGGCTGTGATCGTCGATTTTTTCCAGCAGGCCGGCTTGCTCAAACTCTTCAACGATCAGTTTACGGGCATCGAAACGGTCCAGGCCATGGAAGCGCTCAGGTAATGGCGCATCCAGCTCAAGTGGTTTGCCATCAAAAGTGAAGGTTTCGCCTTCGCTTAAAATCGCCGCATCTTTGTTGAATACGTTGATCATCGGCAGCTGGTGACGCTTACCGACTTCATTATCGTTAAAGTCGTGAGCTGGCGTGATTTTTACACAACCTGTGCCTTTTTCCATATCGGCGTGCTCATCGGCAACGATTGGAATACGGCGGTTGACGATTGGCAGTAAGATCTCTTTGCCGATCAGGTCCTGATAACGCTCATCATCTGGGTTTACGGCTACACCGGTGTCGCCCAGCATGGTTTCCGGGCGCGTTGTTGCCACGACTATGTAGTCTTTGCCATCTTTGGTTTTAACGCCATCGGCCAACGGGTAGCGCAGGTTCCACATGTGGCCCTGTTTGTCTTTGTTTTCTACTTCCAGATCTGAAATCGCAGTGTGCAGTTTCGGATCCCAGTTCACCAGGCGCTTGCCACGGTAGATAAGGTCGTCTTTATACAGACGAACAAATACTTCTTTAACCGCTTCAGACAGGCCGTCGTCCATGGTAAAGCGCTCACGATCCCAGTCTACTGAGGCGCCAAGGCGACGTAGCTGTTTTGTGATGGTGCCACCCGATTCGTTTTTCCACTGCCAGATGCGGTCGATGAATTCGTCGCGGCCCAGGTCATGCCGGGTTTTGCCTTCTTCGGCTGCCAGCTTACGCTCAACCACCATTTGAGTGGCGATACCTGCGTGGTCCGTACCCACCTGCCATAAAGTATTTTTGCCCTGCATACGCTGGTAGCGGATCAGGGTGTCCATGATGGTGTCCTGGAAAGCGTGGCCCATGTGCAGGCTACCCGTGACATTCGGTGGCGGGATCATGATCGAATAGGCATCGCCCTGACCTGATGGCTTAAAGTAGCCATTCTCTTCCCAGCCTTGGTACAAAGACTGTTCGATATCTTGCGGATTATAGGTTTTATCCATTACACAGAACCTTAAAAAATACTTTAGTTGTCAATTTCTTTGGTTGAAATTTCAGCGCCGAGCTGACGCAGTTGCATGAACCGCTGGCGTGCCGCGTGTTTGGCATTGCTTTCAACCGGCACAAAATCATAGATCTTGTCGAATCGGCGCACAAAATCTGGCAGCTGTTGTGCCAGATTAATTAAAATGGTGCGTCTGCCAACGGGTGGCATTTGGCCGATCTCGACCGGTGCGCCCCCTTTGGGGCCTTCGCCTTGCAGGTTATGAGGCACAAAACTGTCGGCCTCAAAACACCACAAGTGCTCGTCAACCGCATGGGCATCTTCAACGCTGTCTACGTAAATAAAGACACGTTGTCCGGCGCGATACAGCTTAGCGGCGCTGCGTGCGGCGAGATCAAAATGAGCCGGCACTGGTTTGCCCGGCTCATTATCTTGCTTTAATACAAAAAAGCGTGCGTTGATGGTCATGACATGTGGTTTTCTAGCTAGCGAAACGCCCTGCCATAGCGGGTAAATCAGCATCTGACACAGCGTTCAAAATAAAGCCGCATTCTGACACAGAATGCGGCTTTCATCAATCAACGTGGTGCGCGACATCCTGTGCCGCGTCGGGAATTAATCCTGCGGCTGTTCGGTCACATCAGCACGGTTAAGCAGGTATTGCATTAACATAGGCACCGGACGACCGGTTGCACCTTTATTGGCACCACTGCGCCAGGCTGTACCTGCGATATCCAGGTGCGCCCAGTTGTACTTCTTAGTGAACTTAGACAGGAAGCAAGCGGCAGTAATAGTACCTGCTGCACGTCCACCCAGGTTGGTGAAATCGGCAAACGGGCTTTTCAGCTGCTCCTGATAATCATCCCACAAAGGCAGCTGCCATGCGCGGTCACCACTTTGCTCAGACGCTTTTAACAGGTCATGGGCCAGCGGGTTGTGGTTCGACAACAAACCTGTTGCGTGATGACCCAGCGCGATAATGCAGGCACCGGTCAGGGTTGCGACATCCACCACCACTTCTGGCTCAAACGCTTCTACGTAGGTGAGCGCATCACACAATACCAGGCGACCTTCCGCATCGGTATTGAGTACTTCGACGGTTTGCCCTGACATCGTAGTCAGGATGTCACCAGGACGGTAAGCATTGCTGCCCGGCATGTTTTCACAGCCAGCCAGTACGCCAATCACGTTGAGCGGCAGCTGCATTTGCACCACGGCACGCATCAGGCCCAGTACGCCCGCGGCACCACCCATGTCGTATTTCATTTCGTCCATGCCTTCGCCTGGCTTGATAGAAATACCGCCGGAATCAAATGTCAGGCCTTTACCCACAAAGACGATAGGCGCTTGCTTTTGCGGCGCGCCGTTATAGTGGATCACCGACATCACGGATTCGTTGGCACTGCCTCGGCCAACCGCCAGGTAAGAGTGCATACCCAGCTCTTCCATTTCTTTTTCGCCAACCAGGTTAACCGTGACGTTGTCGAACTCATCGGCCAGTGCCTGCGCCTGCTCACCTAAGTAGCGTGGGTTGCAGATATTGGGCGGCATGTTGGCAACATCTTTACATAAGGTTGAGCCTGCTGCGATGGCCAGGCCATGCTCGATGGCACTTTCGCCAATGGGCAGCTCGCGACGCGTTGGGACGTTAAATACGATTTTACGCAGCGGACGACGCGCTTCGCTCTTTTTGCTCTTCAGCTGGTTGAAGGTGTAGAGGCTGTCCTGGGTGGTTTCGACTGCCTGGCGTACTTTCCAGTAAGTATCACGCCCTTTAACATGTTGCTCAGTCAAAAAACACACGGCTTCCATTGAGCCGGTATCATTTAAAGTGCTGATGGTTTTGTCGATGATCTGTTTGTATTGTTTGTCGTCGAGCTCGCGCTCTTTACCACAGCCAACAAGTAGCACACGTTCACTCAACACGTTTGGTACATGATGCAGTAAAAGCACCTGGCCGGGTTTACCTTCTAGGTCACCGCGGCGCAGCAGGTTAGAAATATACCCTTCGCTGATTTTATCCAGCTGTTCCCCGACGGGTGAAAGGCGGCGTGGTTCGTATACGCCAACAACAATACACGCACTGCGTTGTTTTTCTGGGCTACCACTTTTTACGCTGAATTCCATTGCGACTCCTGAGTCAATGTGCTGTCTTTTTTGAACTTTTTATGCCTCAGCCACTCCATTTATGGGGGCTGAACTAAAAAACGGCCAACTGACGCGCGCATTTGGCGCTTTAGCCGGTTGCTTTAGTAGGATATTTGGATCCGATGGCATATAATAAAGTGATTAAAATAACCAGTTTACTCAAAATTTCCCACTATTCCAGTGAAATGAGACGTTTTATAGGGGCGGACATTGCTTATTTTTCGATACCTGACTGCTGAGATTTTAAAATCTCAGGTCGCCGTTTTTATGACCCTTATGACCATATTCATCTCGCAGAAGTTTGTCCGGATCCTGGCGGAAGCCTCAGGTGGCAGTATTCCCGGTAAACTTGTTATGTCTTTCCTTGCCCTGAACTTGCCTAAACTGGCGGTTTATATCCTGCCATTGAGTTTATTTTTGGGGATCATTCTTGCCTACAGCAGGGTCTATGCCGACAGCGAAATGACGGTGCTCAAAGCCTGCGGCGTCAGTGAGTGGTATGTCGTTCGGGTCACCTTAGTGTCTAGCTTTGTAATTTCACTGATGGCGGCGGCGTTGAGCTTGTATGTGGCGCCCTGGGCTGGTGAAAAAGAAAACCAGTTGCGTGAGCAAGCCAATGCTGAGTCCGGGCTTAGTCAAATTCGCGCCGGGCGGTTTCAGCAAACCGGCAACGAAAAAGCCGTGGTGTTTGTTCACAACACCAGTGATCAGGGTAAAGAGCTTAATCGCGTGTTTGTTGCCCAGTTGCCGGATCGTGAGTCAAACCAGGCCGCGCGGATCGTCTTTGCTCAGAAGGGCCGGGTGGTTGAAGAAGGCACCGGCGAGCAACAATTGGTGCTCAGCGATGGTAAGCGGTTTGAAACCGATGGCTTTAGTCAGGCCCTGAACAAGACCGAGTTTAGCAGCTATCAGGTGCAGATCCGTGAGCAGGAAATCGAACAACGGCGTCGTAAACTCGAAGATTTACCTTCGTCCAGCTTGCTTCAAATGGGTACGCCAGAAGCCATTGCCCAATTTCAGCTGCGCTTATCTGTGCCCATTTCGATTATATTACTGACCTTACTGGCGGTGCCGCTCAGTGTGGTGAACCCCAGGCAAGGTAAGTTTGCTAAGCTGGTGCCCGCCATTTGTATTTATCTGGGTTACTTTATCATGCTCAATGCGGGTAAATATCTGGTCGCCGAAGGTAAGGTGCCGACCTCGGTCGGGTTGTGGTGGATCCACTTGTGTGTGTTGTTTATTGGGGCCTATCTGATTGCTAAGGGCCGACCCTTCGGGGTTTGGGTGCGCTCCATGTTGTTAAAACGGGAGCCACAACAATGATGAAGACGCTGGACTGGTATCTCGGGCGCAGCATCTTGCAAACGACTGGCTTTGCGCTACTGGTGTTCGTGGGGATTAATACCTTAATTAAGTTTATTGAGCAGCTGCGTTCAGTGGGCCGTGGTACTTATGAAGTGATGGACGCCTTGCTGTTCACCTTGTACAGCATGCCCAGCGATATTGTGGTGTTCTTTCCGATGGCTGCGTTGATTGGCGGCTTAACAGGCCTGGGCGCATTGGCTTCCAGTAGTGAACTGGTAGTGATGCAGGCGGCGGGCATGTCGCGGTTGCAGATCATCGGCTCGGTAATGAAGTCGGCCATTGTATTAGCCCTGTGTATGATGGCACTGGGCGAGTGGGGGGCTCCACAGGCAGAGCAAACCGCTAAACAGCTGCGTAATCAGGCAATTAATGGTGGTGAGGTATTTGAAGCGCAGCAGGGCGTATGGGCCAAAGATGGCAGTAATTTCATTAATATTGCCAATATCGAGAAGTCCGGCAATCTGCAAAGTGTCAATATTTATCACTTTGGTGATGATCTGAATCTGGTGAAGATCACCCGGGCTAAATCGGGTATTGTCACCGATGAGGGCTGGCAGCTGCAAGCCATTGAGGAAGTGATCATTGAAGAAGAGCAGATCCGCACGGAGTACGCGCAAACCCTTAACTATGTTTCTCAGCTGACGCTGGACCGGCTGGATGTTGCTTCCGTTGAGCCAGATGCGCTGTCCTTCTCTGGTCTGTGGTCGTATTTACAGTATCTGGAGCAAAATGAGCAGGATACCAGTAACTATGAACTGGCGCTGTGGCGCAAAGTCATGCAGCCGCTGACCATTGCCGTAATGCTGCTGGTTGCTCTGTCGTTTATCTTCGGGCCGCTGCGTTCGGTGAGCATGGGCGCACGGATTATTATGGGTGTGATCACCGGGCTTATTTTCCACCTGAGCAATGAGATTTTTGGTCCGATTGTTATGGTGTATGAGATCCCACCTGTAGTGGGCGCGGTGATGCCCAGCGTGTTATTTACTGCGACGGCGTTTTACCTGCTTAATCGCCAGCGAGGTTAGCAAAGAGAATAAACACAAAAAAGCCTGACTCAGTCAGGCTTTTTTGTTGCTGTTGTTGTGCCGGGCAAGCTAGTCCAGACTATCGTAGATCCGTTTGTTTTCTTCTTTGCTTAGTACCACGACTTCGGTGCCACAGATCATATCTTGCAGCGCACGTTTGTGTTTAAAATCAATCAGCACGAGAATATTACCCAGTCCCAGCAGCGCACATAATGCCCGTGCACTGGCTCTGGGCCAGCTGAGTAACTCGCCATCTGGCGTTTGCACTTTCAGTCGCCAGGCGCGCATGCCTATGGTCTGGCCGCTCTTAGTCCAGAAGTAAGCAAAAAACAGCACTGAGACGGCAATCAGCACAAAGCCACGGAAAAAGGACAATAAAGGAGAGGCCTGGATCAGCGCCGAGACGTCTTCATGGCTGCCCTGAGACAGCCAGCCTGCCGAGATAAAGCCCTCAATCACCAATAAAAATACCACCATAGACAGCATTGCAAATGCAATCACGACCAGACCATCATAGATCAGAGATGCAAGACGACGGGTTAAGCCCGCACGGGGAAACGAAGCCATTTGGTTCACTCATTAAAGCCGAAATATGACCTATTCTACCTGATTTTTAATCTAACACTAAAAAACCCGGCGAGTTTTCAGCAGCTGTTCATTTACCAAGCACTTGAACGACGTTTTGTAAAAAACGCTTGCTACCCTCCCGCCAATTTGTATAATGCTGGGCATAGAGACGAAGGCATATAAAACAAAGCCTAAGCTCAAAGTGGTTTTTCTTTATTTTCTCTAAGTTAGAAGATAAAAGAAAAATTATGCCAGTGTGATGGAATTGGTAGACATGACGGATTCAAAATCCGTTGCCTTCGGGCGTGGCGGTTCAAGTCCGCCCACTGGTACCACTTTTTATAACCCAGCTATTAAGCTGGGTTTTTTTATATCTGAAATGCAAGCAATCATCTTGAAGCAAAGTGGAGTCGGACTTGAGCCCCACGCCTGGCGTGGCACTGATGCAAGGTACGAGTCCGTCCACTGGACCCACTTTTTATAACCCAGCTTTTAAGCTGGGTTTTTTTATGCTTTAAATTTATGAGTCAAGTGGCATAGGACTTGAGCCCCACGCCGGACGTGGCACTGATGCAAGGTACGAGTCCGCCCACTGGACCCACTTTTTATAACCCAGCTTTTAAGCTGGGTTTTTTTATATCTGAAATATATGAGTCAAGTGGCATAAGACTTGAGCCCCACGGCGGGCGTGGCACTGATGCAAGGTAAGAGTCCGCCCACTGGTACCACTTTTTATAACCCAGCTTTTTAGCTGGGTTTTTTTATATCTGAAATTCAAGCAATCATCTTGAAGCAAAGTGGAGTCGGACTTGAGCCCCAGGCCGGGCGTGGCACTGATGCAAGGTAAGAGTCCGTCCTCTGGACCCACTTTTTATAACCCTGACCAAATAGGTTGGGGTTTTTTTATGTCTGAATTTTGATGTTTAGCCGAGTGTGGAGTCGGACTTGAGCCCCACGCCAGGCGTGGCACTGATGCAAGTTAAGAGTCCGCCACTGGACCCACTTTTTATAACCCTGACCAAATAGGTTGGGGTTTTTTTATGTCTGAATTTTGATGTTTAGCCGAGTGTGGAGTCGGACTTGAGCCCCACGCCGGGCGTGGCACTGATGTAAGGTACGAGTCCGCCCACTGGACCCACTTTTTATAATCCAGCTTTTAAGCTGGGTTTTTTTATGTCTGAAATCTACTTTTTGATGTGGAGTCGGACTTGAGCCCCACGCCGGGCGTGGCACTGATGTAAGGTACGAGTCCGCCACTGGACCCACTTTTTATAATCCAGCTTTTAAGCTGGTTTTTTTTATGCCTGGATTTTGATTGCCACAAAATGAACTGCTCACGATTTAAGGACGTATTTTTGAAACCGGAAGCTGGTCTGACCGGTCCCCTTTTCTGAGCGCAATGATCACGATTGTGCCGGATGTTGAGTGTTATTCTTTACGGAGGTATTGTGCGTCTTTTCCATATGATCTATCTGAGCATGTTACTACCTGCCAGTTATGTTTTTTCAGCAGAGCAAGTCACGGCACAACAGTTTGTTAATTTACAGCAAGGTAATTCAAGCTTTGCTGGGTTTCGCAGAGCGCACGCCAAAGGGGCTTGCGTTGCGGGGTATTTTGAGCCCAGTGGGCAACTGTCTGCTTTAACCCAGTTGCCGATTTTTGCGCAAGGCACAACGCCTTTTATAGGGCGCTTTTCTATCGCCGGTAATAACCCCACTGCGCCTGATCTAACAAATGATAAATTTTTAGCTTTGCTCAGCGTCTAATACTGATAGAGTAATGCGGTTTTAGTGTGAGCTTGTCAAAGTGACCAGTAAGCAAGGCCAATTGTAATGTGTGGGTTGCCGTTGTCGGTGGTTGCACATCTGGCTCTGAGGCTTTACTTCGCACTTCTTAAGCCTATGATGGGCGGTAAATTAACGCCGATCAGTTGACCGGTTTTGTCTGTACGCCATACTCATAAACCACTTTTTGAACCCTATATTTCAACGCTAGAGAGATTAAATGAAAACGTTAATTGTATTGCTTATGAGCGCTGTACTTGCTTTTTCCGCCCAGGCAGATGAAAAATCTATTCAGCACCTCAAAATCGCAGATGTGACTTCGGTTGAGGATGCACGAAAGATCTTTATTGAAAAGACATCGGAAATTAGAAGTAAGCGGGATTTGGATGCGGCCGAGCTTCAGGAGATCCATGTGATCACGTATACCCTTGAGAAGAGCGTTGAGTATTTCGCGCTTAACCTGATTGGTGACAAGAAAAAGCTGGCAGAAGACATTGCGGTGGTGGTCGAAAATATTCACATTAATTCAGAAAGAAATCGTAAAGAAGAAACGCGCAAGTATCTCAATCAATACTTTGTGATGGCAGATACATTTATTAAGGGTTTCTAATTCGACACTCTGAGTGACGCTCCGTAAAATGACGAGCCAGCCTGTACTGGCTCATATTTACGTCATGATCATTGAAGTTTGAGTCAGGGAGCTGTTTATCAGGCGTGTCGCGCTTTGATTTGGCTGGTGTAAATGAGTGCTAAGCCCAATGGAATAAGGGCGTGCAGATCAGCGGTTTCGGTTCAAAAAACGCTCTACATTGGCAAAAAGCTTGTTGCATTTTGCAAGCTGATTTTGATATTCGGGGGCGTCTTCATTTAATAGTTCAAGAGACTCTTTTTCCTGGCGATATTCACTCACCAATTTTTCAAGCTTTTCTTCAAAACTAATTTTTCGCCCTTTATTGGCAGTTTTCTTTGTTTGCTTTCGCATGCTAAGTCTCAATTTGATAGATAAGGTTTATGAGAAATATGGGCCGGTCAAATTGATAATGCGGTAATAACAATTAACTTTGTATGCCAGTTTTCTATATGGAGGGGCCAGAAATAGAGAGTTAATTTCTGCTTAGCTTTTCAGCCGTTTTTCTGCGGTTACATAAAGGGATATGCGCTTTAAACAACACATCCCTTTATTGTGATACTAAGCTGCGGTGACGTTGGCAGCTTGTGGGCCTTTGGCGCCTTGTTCTGAATTGAAAGCCACTTTTTGCCCTTCGACCAGAGTTTTAAAACCATCACCTTCAATTGCTCTGAAGTGTACAAACACATCTGCGCCGCCATTGTCAGGTGTGATAAAGCCAAAGCCTTTAGATTCGTTAAACCATTTTACTGAACCAGTTGTTTTATTAGACATACATACCTCGATATAATCGATAAAATTTAAATTGAAGCTACTAAACCTGTAATGTAGGAAAAGATATCGCAGGGTAAGTATGACGAAGTGAATCGAAAAGAAACTGGGAAAGCTTGTACTAAATATTCATTAATAGCTCAGCTGTTTGAGCTGTGACCCACTATACAGCATATAGGGTGAATAGATAGCACTTTATTTTATTTCTGGATTTTAAAATGCTCAGCATAGTCGGTTATTACATTATACTGAGCATTATTAGCAACTTAATCTTCTTGCTTAGGATTAGGTAGCAGTAAATTAAGCACAATGCCCAAAATGGCGCACAGGCTCACCCCTTGCAGGCTAAACTCGGTGCTGCCAAGTTGCATACCACCAATACCGAATACCAGGATCAGCGCTATGATACTCAGGTTACGTGGTGCACTGAGGTCAGTGTCTGACTTAACCAGTGTGTTTAGACCAACCACTGCAATAGAGCCAAATAGCAGAGTCATAATCCCGCCCATAACCGGGGTTGGAATGGTCTGTAAGCCTGCGCCCATCTTGCCAACAAAGGCCAGTACGATGGCTATCACTGCCGTCCAGGTCATGACCTGAGGGTTGAAGTTACGGGTAAGCATCACCGCCCCGGTGACTTCTGAGTAGGTGGTATTGGGTGGACCACCAAACAAAGAGGCCGTAGAGGTGGCCAGGCCGTCGCCCAGTAAGGTGCGGTGCAGGCCGGGTTTTTCCAGGTAATCTTTACCGGTAACATTACTGATAGCCATCATATCGCCTATGTGTTCAATGGCCGGAGCAATTGCTACTGGCACCATAAACAGGATGGCAGGCCAGTAAAACTCGGGCCAGACAAACGCCGGAATGGCCAGCCAGCTGGCATTGGTCACGGCATCAAACTGCACTATGCCGAAAAACAGCGATAAGGCATACCCGGTGATAATCCCTGCCAGAATCGGGATGAGACGAAAAATCCCTTTGGCGGTGACGGCCACTACTAAGGTCACAACGAGTGACAACAAGGAAATGATCAAAGCCTGTTCGTAAGCAACCAGCTGCACACTACCATCGCCACTTTTGCCCATAGCCATATTAACCGCGACTGGGGCTAGCGCCAGACCGATCACCATGATCACCGGACCGACAACGACCGGAGGTAAGATTTTATGCAGAATATCAGCGCCCTTAAAGCGCACCAGTAAGCTTAGCAAAATATAGGCGAAACCCGCAGCCATGAGTCCACCCATGGTGGCAGGGATCCCCCATACCTGTACGCTGGCAATGATGGGCGCGATAAAAGCAAACGAAGAAGCCAGAAAAACCGGCACTTGTCCGCGTGTGACAAACTGAAACACCAAAGTGCCAAGGCCTGCGGTAAACAGCGCAACGTTGGGGTCCAGACCGGTCAGCAAGGGCACCAGTACCAGCGCACCAAAGGCGACAAAAAGCATCTGGGCACCGCTCACTATGGTTTTAAGCGATGTGAAAGACGTATTGGACATTCAGCGTGTCCTACACTGTGCCAAAAATTTTATCACCGGCATCGCCAAGGCCTGGCACTATGTAGCCTTTCTCATTCAGGTGGCTGTCCAGTGAGGCGGTGAAAATCTCTACGTCAGGGTGGGCTTCCAGGGTTTTGTCTACGCCTTCAGGTGCCGCAACCAGCACAATGACTTTGATCTCTTTACAGCCGGCTTTTTTCAGCATATCGATTGTGGCAATCATAGAGCCACCGGTGGCCAGCATAGGGTCAATTACCAGACTCATGCGCTCTTCAATGTTACCAACCAGCTTCTCAAAGTAGGGTACAGGTTCAAGCGTTTCTTCGTTGCGTTGCAGGCCAACCACACTGACCTTGGCGCTTGGAATTAACTGCATCACGCCTTCCATCATACCCAGCCCGGCGCGTAGGATTGGCACAACAGTGATTTTCTTGCCTTTAATGTGTTGAACTGTCAGGTCATCTCCCTGCCAGCCCTTGATGGTGATATCTTCTAATGGAATGTCCTTAGTTGCTTCATAGGTCAGCAGGGTACCCACTTCCTGACATAACTCGCGAAAGCTTTTTGTGCTGATCCCATGCTCACGCATCAGGCCAAGTTTATGCTGTACAAGCGGGTGTTTGATTACATGAATGCTCATTGAAAAGATACTCCAGATAAAATTTATCGCTATTCTAGCTTAGCTCTTCGAGAATTACCCTGAGATAACGCAAATAATTTATTCAATGAGTTAGGTACGGTTTACACCCGAACGAGCTGGAAGTTGAGAGCCAGAACAGCGAGTGTCGCGGTAGGTTGCGCTGCTTCTCTCTGCAACAGACGAAATGGTTGTGGTGGGGTCATGGCTGAGGCGTTGTCTGTGCTTCTGGTGTAGGCAGTGCCAGTGTGATCAGACGCCGCTTTGACACTTGATGCCTTTTCAGTAGATATCCGAAGTGCTTGTTCAACAGCTTAGTCTGCAATCCACTGTCGCGGGCCTGTGTTAATGCCCGGGTCAGGATGGAGATATGTACTGTGTTTGCTCGATGCAGATAAAAATGAAAATCCAGTGGGTAGCTCAGTATCAGTCGCGGCTCAATGATCACCCCATTACTCAGTTCGTAATCATCGATTTCGTTGATGCCCCGGGAAAAGTAATCAAAACCACGATTACCCTCGATAAGCATACGTAAAATGGTCGTATGATCGCTGGCACTTTCTATATAGGGGAGCTTATTAGCTTGCCAGATCTGGCTATCATACCAGCCGGGAGCAAAAACACCGGTCAGCTTAGCGCTGCGCAGGCTGTCCAGTGAATCGATGGTGTCAAAGCGCGCCTGATGGCGTTGGTGGATCAACAGTAATCGCTTACCAATGAGCCCCTGAGTCAGAGGGACATCTATTTTGTGGAAGCTGGCGTCGCGCTCAGGCGTTGCCAAACGCATGATCATGGTGATCCGGCCGCTGTTTAGTAATCGGGATTCACGCATATATAAAGGATTTGGGGTCATGGTTAAGACAAGCTCGTAGTCCAGCTCGGCCAGTGCCAGATGGAGTAATTCACTGATGTATTTTTGTAATTTGACCTGGCGAATTGGCAGGGTAATTTCCAGGGAGTACTTGGGCGTTGCTACAGTGTCTGGCTCGTGAGTCTGACTTTGGCAAGTCCAGGCTAACAATACACACACAATCAACACATACTTCATGACGCACTCCAACCGCTTTACTTAGAGCCCTGTGTGGCGCTTTTGGACTTCGATGCATAGAGTATAGCTAAGATGTGTAATCCCACAGGAGGATTAAAGCGCAAGCTTTGCGAAGGGAGCATTCGGGTGACAAGAGAGGAAAAACATGGTGGGCAAAGCCCACCATGTGCAGGGTCGTTTAATTAGAGCACTTTACGGACGATACGTAAGCCATGTGTTGGGGCGGTACGCTCGGCCATAACCGTTGAACCATCCGCTTCTCTGAATGTCCATTGCGGCTTGTTAGACAGTGTCGAATTGAACACGGGGGTTTCGCCGACATATGCCAGATTGGGGTCGAAAGAAATGTTAACAATCAAGTCTGTACTTGGATTTTCTCCAATTCCAGATACAGAGCCATCGGCATTTACATGCAACGCATTATTAAGAGATAGGTCAAAAAACAATACCTTACTGTTCACTGCCAGTGCATTTAGGTTTTGATCAAGCTTATAACTGTGGACAGAGTGGTACATATCCACACCGAAAAGAAGAAGGTTGTTCTGGCTATCTAGCAGCAGCCCGCTCAATCCATCCGCGCTAGTATTAGCGCTTCGCCAGCTGTGTGTAACCTGAAGATCTTTGTTTAGTTTAGCTGTAAACATAGTAATAGGATCAATGGTCGAGTCAGACTCATTCTCTTTCATCAATGTACCAGCAACAACAAGTTGTTCAGAGTCGATCACCTTTAAATGTGATGCAGAAAGAGTGAAAGTGCCAAAGTCATGAGCAAATGGAGTGCTATTAACAATTTCACCTGTAGTCAGGTCTACCTGCTGGAGTGAGTTGCTATAAGCCAGGTCATCGTGCTGTACGCTTAGCAGACGGAAGTACTGCTCATTCCACAATACCGCATCGTTGATACTCGCAGACTTTTCGCCATTGGCATTATGTGGCGTTTCCTTGTACCAAATTTCATCTCCAGTGCTGGTTAATTTGGTTGTTACAGTGTTCGAGATACCGGCTTGACTATCATAATAGGCACCGCTGGCTACTAACTCGCCGTTGGGCAGCTCCACAATGGTGTTAAGCGAAGGTGACCCCGGCTTATCAATTGTCTTTTCCCAAAGCACGTTACCATAAGCGTCTAACTTAGCCAGCCAGTTGTTATCGCCCTTTTGAGATAAGATGATATGACCTTTGTCTGATGTGCTGATCATGCTTGCTTCATATGGGTTTACATTGTCAAATGAAACGTCATATACACCAGCGTTGATTGTCTGTATGTCGCTTAGGGCAGACTCATTACCCGCGATATCAACAGACTGGATTTGCCAGCTGTATTCACCGGCAGGTAGCGTCAGCTCGAGCGTGTTTGAGTCTGTGGTTGCTTCAAAGCTGTCATCTGTTGTGTTGTTGGTTGCAGTGACAATGTAAGAAGCTAATTTATCGTTGTTTTCCCAGCTGAATGTCACGCGATGCTGATCATCTTCCATGACCATTGCCGTCTCAACGTTTGCCGGTGCCTGAGGCGCTTCCAGTTCAACGTTTAACATGGTGGGTGCTGACTTGTGGCCATATGCATTAACAATCCTTGCCTCCACCTGATGTGAGCCCGGTTTTAGCCCTTCAAGGACCAAAGTCTGGCCGTCTTTTGAATTCGTAGTGCGGTCTGCTTGTTCAGCCAGTGCAAGCTGGACGTAAAACCCGTCTTCAAGTTCTGGTGTTTTGTAAGTCAGTTTATAGCCCGCTTCAGTCAATTCAATCTCAGGCTCTTCGATGGCTGTCGGCGCTTCAGGTGCCAACAGAGTGAAGCTTTCTGACTGAGACCAGGGGCCAGTCTGCTCCAGGCTATTTGTGGCGCGGTAGCTGATATTGTACTCGCCAAGGAGCAGCTCAGTCAGCTCAGCACTGGTGTCGTCAGATTTTATGATTTGTTCTGTACCATCACGCTTGATCTGGATTTCATAAAATTCCGCATTGTTAACCGGGCTGAACGAGACTTTGAGTGAATCGGTATTGCGCAGTGTTTCATTCAGCTCACCAAATGCCATCGCATCGGTGACGGCATTAGTGACTTCGACGTTGAACGGGGCAGCACTGTTGTGCACCTTGTTGTCTTTGTCGACGGCTTCAATTGAGATGGTGGCCGATGAATTACCCCAATAATAGGCATCCCATTGCAATGACCAAGGCGCTGACTCAATGGTATCTACTTTCTCTCCATTGACTAACAATGAGAGCGATTTTACCTGGCTTTCGTCAGAGACAGAAACCTTCACTTCGGTTGATGATGCATCGACTTCACTGGTTGCAGACAATGAGGTAACAGAGACAGACAGAGGTTGTTTTTCGGGTGTCACAATCGGTGCTGACTTATCGGAGTCCGAGCCACATCCAGTTAAGGCCAGACACACGGCGAAACCCACAGAGGAAAGAGGTAAGCTTTTTAGATTCATTGATTTTACTTCCATGATTATTGAGTATTTTTCTTTATTGTACCTCTTCTTGTGGTAATGGAAAATGGTAGAAGCGCTTGATAGTACTCACTAAATTGTACTCAACTGGTTCTATATGTGTAATGATGTAATCAGATGTAAATGGGCTAATTGCTGCGTTTTACTAAGTTATCTCTGCTTAGGGGCTTTATTTACCTTGCTGCTATATGGTTTGGCAACCACCTCCCTATTGCTGTCGCGTCATTCTTGTATTGCCTTCATATTGATCTTCCCCAGTTGCCGTGTGCTTGCAGTTAAAATGCGCTTTTCCAGAACTAAATTGGTGCACAAGAAGCGGAGTCAGAAAAAAGCGGGCTGCACCTGGTTGAAGCAAGGAGCATGGCGAGTCAACTCGCCATGCTTTAGCCTATATTAAAATACGGTACGGATAACACGTAAACCAGACCCAGAATACGGAGCCACTCTGTCGGTGAAAATCGTTGTCCCATCTTTCGCTTTAAGCACATATGAAGGTCCATCGTTCAGTGCCGGACTGTCAAAAGCGTCTTTTCTGACAAATGCCAGGTTGGAGTCGAAATGGGCGCTGTATAAGGTATTTGAATTGAAGTCCATTCCAATTGCTACAACAGAGCCATCGGAAGTAAGGTGCGCAGCTGACTCCCAATCAACATCTAATTCAGCGTTTAGGTAATTGATCTGGGCGGCCAGCACATTTAAGTTAGCGTCCAGTTTGTAAGTATTGACGTTAACAGAGGATTCTTCTTGACCAAACACGAGTAGGTTCTTTTGCTCGTCTAGCTTTATCGCGCCAAAATAATCGCTATACGGGCTCGCCACATTCGTACCTTGCCAGCTGTGTGTCAGTTTAAGCGTTTTGTCTAGCTTTGCGACAAACACATTGACATGGTCAGTAGTCAATTCAGAGTATGTTTCTGTCAACAAGGTGCCAGCAATGGCCAGTTGTTCAGAGTCGATAACCATTAACTCACTCGCACTAATTCTGTAAGGGCCAAAGTCACCGACAAATGGCGTGCTGGTAACGATTTCACCGGTGTTCAAATCAATTTGCTGGATTGTGATTTCGTAACCCGTATTATAATTTCCTACACTTTGCAGGCGGTAATACTTGTCATTCCAAAGCACAGCAGAGGTGATGCTGCCAGACCTGTCACCATTGTTATTTTGAGTTTCGGTATACCAAATTTCGTCTCCATTTTCAGAGAACTTAGCCGTAACACCGTAAGACTTTCCTGCATTGTAAAAGCTACCACTGGCGACTAATTCCCCACTGGGGAGTTCTAACAGAGTGTTAAGTGGTTGGTATCCGGGTTTAGAAATTGTTTTTTCCCACAATACGTTACCGTACGCATCCAGCTTTACCAGCCAGTTGTCATCTCCTTTGTCAGATAGAATGACGGTGCCATTATCTAAGGTCGATAGGACGTTTACACTAGACCATGCAACGTTCTCAAATTGTATGTCGTATACGCCAACCGAGAGGGTCTTTGTGTTGCTCCAGGCAGACTCATTACCCGCGATATCAACAGACTGGATTTGCCAGCTGTATTCACCGGCAGGTAGCATAAAGTCAAGTGTATTCGAGTCTGTCACGATTGTTTCAGTGCTTTGCTCAGTTGTATTGTTGGTTGTAGTAACAAGGTAATAAGCCAAATTATCGTTGTTTTCCCAGCTGAAGGTCACGCGATGTTGATCCCCCTCCATAACCATTGCCGTTTCAACGTTTTCCGGTGCCTGAGGCGCTTCCAGTTCAACGTTTAACATGGTGGGTGCTGACTTATGACCATATGCATTGATAATGCTTGCCTCCACCTGATATGCGCCCGGTTTTAGCCCTTCAAAAACCAAAGCCTGGCCGTCTTTTGAATTCGTGGTGAGGTCTGTTTGTTCACCCAGTTCAACCAGTGCAAGCTGGACGTAAAGCCCGTCTTCAAGTTCCGGTGGCGTGTATGTCAGTTTATAGCCCGTTTCAGTCAGTTCAATCTTTGGCTCTTCCATGGCTGCCGGTGCTTCCGGTGCTAACAGGGTGAAAGTTTCTGGCTGAGACCAGGGGCCAGTCTGCTCCAGGCTATTTGTGGCGCGGTAGCTGATATTGTACTCGCCAAGAAGCAGCTCAGTCAGCTCAGCACTGGTGTCGTCAGATTTTATGATTTGTTCTGTACCATCACGCTTGATCTGGATTTCATAAAATTCCGCATTGTTAACCGGGCTGAACGAGACTTTGAGTGAATCGGTATTGCGCAGTGTTTCATTCAGCTCACCAAATGCCATCGCATCGGTGACGGCATTAGTGACTTCGACGTTGAACGGAGCAGCACTGTTGTGCACCTTGTTGTCTTTGTCGACGGCTTCAATTGAGATGGTGGCCGATGAATTACCCCAATAATAGGCATCCCATTGCAATGACCAAGGCGCTGACTCGATGGTATCTACTTTCTCTCCATTGACTAACAATGAGAGCGATTTTACCTGGCTTTCGTCAGAGACAGAAACCTTCACTTCGGTTGATGATGCATCGACTTCACTGGTCGCAGACAATGAGGTAACAGAGACAGACAGAGGTTGTTTTTCGGGTGTCACAACCGGTGCTGACTTATCGGAGTCCGAACCACATCCAGTTAAGGCCAGACACACGGCGAAACCCACAGAGGAAAGAGGTAAGTTTTTTAGATTCATTGATTTTACTTCCATGATTATTGAGTATTTTGCTCTATTGTACCTCTTTTTGTTAACGATAGAAAACATCAGATGTGGGTGATAATACTCTCCAAATTATACTCAACTCGTTTAATGTGTGTAATAATGTTGTCAGAGGTGATCGGGGCAATTATGAGTTACGTGGGTAAGTTAATTGTATTTATACTGGCCATCCTGGCTTTTGCAGCTCAGGGGATGTCGGCAATGGTGATGAACTGTGAGGTACATATGCAGGGACACACTATGCACGGCACGGCTATGCATAAAGCGCCGTCAAACCACCATCATGGTGATGAACTCGACTCTGAGCTCCTGCTTGTGCATCCAGATTCTGCACAAGATTGTTGTGAGAGTGACTGTGCCTGTCCCGCTAATGCCTGTAGCAGTGCACAACTGCTGCCTGTTGCCGAATTTTCTCTCACTACAGACCCCGTTTTCCTTGCCGCAATTTGGCATGACGACCAACTCCCAATAGCGGTCGCTCAGTCCTTATATCGCCCCCCCATTTTTGCCTGACTCAGGTGAAGTGCGTCTAAATTTTGGCGCCTGACCTGTCAATCCAACTTCTTAAGATGATAACACTGCGCTTTGCAGTGTGATGATTACATGATCCTTGCCTGCGCTCGCCGTTTTAGCGCGCAGGAAGAAGACGGAGGCAAATGATGTCTTTTACTATCAAAAAATATGGTCTATTTCTGAGCGCCTGTTTGTTCTCGCTGCTGAGCTTGAGCAGTCAGGCTCAGCCGGGCCCGCTACAAACTTTAACTGTCTATAAAACACCAACCTGTGGCTGCTGCAAAAAGTGGCTGTCGCACCTTTTGGCGCAAGGGGTTGCGGCGCAGGGCCGGGAGCTGGCGTCTTTAAGTGCGCTTAAATCACGTCACGGTATTGCACCGCGTTACCGCTCTTGCCATACCGCGCTTAGCCATGACGGCTGGGTCTTTGAAGGGCACGTCCCGGCTAAGTTTATTCAGCAATTTCTGGCCAACCCTAAAGCGGATGCCATTGGGCTGAGTGTGCCTGCCATGCCACTGGGTTCGCCTGGCATGGAAGTAGATGGCCGATTTATGCCATATCAGGTCTTACTGCTGATGAAAGATGGCAGCCATCAGGTTTATGCGCAAATCGATACTTATAAGGAGCAGTTTTGATGTCGTTTTTAATTCCTGCAACAGCCCGTTGCGCGCTGTTGGGCGCACTGATAATGGCAACCAGCTCTGTGCAGGCCTCTGCCAATTTACCTTTACAAAAAGCCATCGAGCAGGCGATTGCTCAGGATCCTTTATTGCAAAAACACCAACACCAGTAGCAAGCCACCTATGCGCAAGGCCTCGCCGCCGGTACGCTACCTGATCCCAAAGTGTCCTTGTCTATGATGAATCTGCCAGTGGATGGCTGGCAACACGACCGCGAGGCAATGACCCAGCTTAAGGTGGGCGTGAGCCAACAGTTTGGCCGTGGCGATGAGTTAGCACTTAAACGTGAACAGCTACAGATTGCCAGTGAGGAATATCCATTGCTGCGCGCCGACCGGATTGCGCAAATACGGGCACAAGTCAGCCAGCTATGGCTCGATACCTATCTGGCCGAGCGTACCATTGCTTTGATTGAGCAGGACAAAGCCCTGTTTGAACAACTGGTTGATGTCAGTAAAGCCAGTTATGCCAATGTGGTCGGGCGTACCCGCCAGCAGGATGTGATCCGCGCGCAACTGGAGTTAGTGCAGCTCGATGACCGCCTCAGTGTTGAATACCAAAAACGGGAGTCTGCGCGTGCACAGCTGCTGGCCTGGCTGCGAGGCGCTCAGGCGCATATCGCCTGGTCTGATATCAATCTGCCAGAGACCTTGCCTCAGCTAAAAGTGGCTGTCCCGGCTATTTTTGTACAAGGCAAGCCGGATGCAGAGCGACTATTGGCACGGCTTACCAGCCATCCGGTGGTGCTGGCGCAGGATGTGCGTATTGAGGCGGCTGGCAAAGGGGTTGCGATTGCTCGCCAGCAATATAAGCCGCAGTGGGGCGTGAATGCCAGTTATGGATATCGCAGTGATATGCCAGATGGCAGCAGCCGCGCAGACTTCTTTTCGCTGGGGGTGACGCTGGATGTGCCTTTATTCACGGACAACCGTCAGGACCAGTGGCTGAGCTCAGCTCAGTCAAATCGCGAAGCCATCAAAACCGATAAATTACTGTTGCTGCGTGAGCTGTCCGGTCAGGTTGAAAAAGAGGCGAGTCAGCTGAGACGATTGTCAGAGCGTCAGACCTTGTATCGGGATCAGTTGTTACAACAAACGCACGAGCAGGCAGAAGCCGCGCTTACCGCTTACACCAATGATAACGGTGATTTTGCAGAGGTCGTGCGTGCTCGCATTGCCGAGCTCAATGCCAGAGTCGCGGCCAAACAAATTGACGTCGATGCTCTTAAAACCGTTGCCAGACTGAACTATTACCTCACCACCTATCAGCCAGGAGTGACTCATGAATAATACGCTGAAACTATTGCTTGCCGGTTTATCGGGTGGCGCGCTGAGCTATGCCCTGATGACGCTGACCGCTGCACCCTCTCATACCGCTGACGCAGAGGTCGATAGCAACCAGCCGCTCTACTGGGTGGCGCCAATGGACAGTAATTATCGCCGTGATAAACCCGGAAAGTCGCCCATGGGCATGGATCTGGTGCCAGTTTATGCCGAAAGTGAAGAACAGGTGGCGGGCGCCGTTACGATATCTCCTGAAGTGGTGAACAACCTGGGCGTGAGAACTGCCGCAGTTGAGGTGGGGCCGATGCACAGCACAATTTCGACGGTCGGTTATGTGCAATATGACGAAGACAAGTTGGTACACATTCACCCACGTGTCGATGGCTGGGTGGAAACCTTATACATCAAAGCGGCCGGCGAGCCGGTGGAGCAGGGGCAACCATTGTACTCGCTCTATTCGCCGCAGCTGGTGAATGCGCAGGAAGAGTTTTTGATCGCATTAAATCGTAACAATGCCACCCTGATCAAAGCGGCACGGGAGCGTTTAATAGCGCTGCAATTGTCGTCCGATTTTATCGCCAGTTTAGAGGCGCAGCGTCAGGTGCGTCAGACCATCACCTTCTACGCCCGTCAAAGCGGCGTGATAGCCGAGCTGAAGATCCGCGAAGGGTTTTATGTCAATCCAGGTAATACCCTGATGAGTATTGCCCAGCTGGATCAGGTCTGGGTGGAAGCCGAAGTATTCGAGCGCGATACCGCGCTGGTCAAAGCTGGTCAGCCCGTTACCATGACGTTGGACTATCTGCCCGGTGCGCGTTGGCAGGGCAATGTAGACTATGTTTATCCAACCCTTAATGAAACCACCCGGACCCTGCGGGTACGATTGAAGTTTGACAATGCAGCAGGGCAACTGAAACCCAATATGTTTGCTCAGGTGCAAATTCAGGCTGGCAGCAAAGCACAAGCCATGCAGGTGCCGAGCGAGGCGGTGATCCGCACCGGTAAGCAGGATAGGGTTGTTGTGGCGTTGGGCGAAGGGCGCTTTAAATCTGTGGCCGTTACTTTGGGTCGGGTAGGGCTGCAAAGCACAGAGATCCTTGATGGACTTCATCAGGACGACCGGGTCGTCACCTCGGCTCATTTCCTGATTGATTCGGAGTCCAGCAAAAGCTCTGACTTTAAGCGTATGAGTGCGGATGCAAAACCGACTCAGGTCTGGATGGCCGGGACTGTGAACCACTATGAGGCGCAATCGGACGTGATCAACATAACCCATGATGCCGTGCCCGAGTGGGAATGGCCCGAAATGACCATGGACTTTCAGCTTGCCGAGACGCTCGACAGCAGTGCGCTAAAAACCGGCCAGTCGCTGCATTTTGAGGTCACCAAAACGGATGCCGGGTATGAAATCACCACCATTCACATTATGGCTGAACCTACCTTGCCAACGGCGACCGTGGACGGCCATATCAAAGCAATAGATGCCGGGTCTCGCATCGCCACTATCCATCGCGGAGCCATTGAAAAATGGGGTCGTGCAGCGGCCACCATGGACTTTGTGATAGCCGAAGACATCGACCTGAGTGCGTTTAATGTTGGCGATCAGATAACCTTTACCTTTGAGGTGGGGGATGACTTTGTTGTGACTCAGATGCAGCACGGCGAGCAAGACTCAGCCATGTCTGAACATGCGCATCATTAAGCCAGGAGTATTATCATGATAGCAGCAATCATAACCTGGTCTTTGCACAATCGCGTACTGGTCCTGCTGAGCACACTGATGCTGGTGGCGGGCGGCCTGTTTGCTCTGAAGCAAACGCCGGTCGATGCCATTCCGGATCTATCGGATGTCCAGGTCATAGTCAAAACCAGTTATCCGGGCCAGTCGCCGCAGGTGGTCCAGGATCAGGTCACCTTTCCGTTGACCACCGCCATGTTGTCGGTCCCAGGCGCAACCACAGTGCGGGGTTACTCCTTCTATGGCGATTCCTATGTGTATGTGATCTTTGATGACGACACAGATCTTTACTGGGCGCGCAGCCGGGTGCTGGAGTATCTCAGCCAGGCGGCCAATTTACTGCCGCCGACTGCCAAACCAGAGCTTGGACCGGATGCCACCGGGGTGGGCTGGGTGTACATTTATGCCCTGACTGACAGCTCGGGTAAGCATGACATCAGCCAGTTACGTAGTCTTCAGGACTGGTTCTTAAAATACGAGTTACAGACGGTGCCCGGGGTCTCCGAAGTGGCTTCTGTGGGTGGTATGGTTAAGCAATATCAGGTGCAGGTTGACCCGGATAAACTGCGCGCCTATAACCTGCCCCTGAGTCATATTCAGCAGGCGCTGCAACGGGGTAACCAGGAAACCGGCGCGTCAGTCATCGAGATGGCAGAGGCCGAGTACATGGTGACGGCCACCGGATATATTCGTTCGGTCACCGACATTGCCCAGATCCCGCTGGGTCTTAATGCACAGGGCACCGCACTGACCTTAGGTGATGTCGCGCAAATAACCATAGGCCCGCAAATGCGACGCGGCATTGCCGAGCTTAACGGCGAAGGTGAAGTGGTTGGCGGCGTGGTGGTCATGCGCTTTGGTGAAAATGCGCAGCAGACCATTGCCGGTGTGAAAGCCCGGCTGGATGAGCTCAAAGCGTCCTTACCCGAAGGGGTTGAGGTGGTCACTGTGTATGACCGCAGCCAATTGATTGAGCGGGCAGTTGACAACCTGTGGCAAAAGCTGCTTGAAGAGCTATTGGTGGTGGCTGTGATCTGTGCCGCCTTCCTGTTCCATTTGCGCTCCTCGCTGGTGGCGGTGATCACTTTGCCACTGGGGATCCTGGTGGCCTTTATTGTCATGTATTTTCAGGGGATCAACGCCAACATCATGTCGCTTGGCGGGATTGCCATCGCCATCGGTGCGATGACCGATGGGGCAATCGTGATGATAGAAAACCTCCACAAGCACATGGAAAAGACCCCGCTGACCGATGACAATCGCTGGCAGGTTGTGGCAAAAGCCGCCACGGAAGTGGGACCCGCTCTGTTCTTTAGCTTGCTGATCATCACAGTGTCATTCCTGCCGGTGTTTATTCTCGAAGCGCAGGAAGGGCGCATGTTTGCGCCGCTGGCATACACCAAAACCTATGCCATGGCGGCAGCTGCCGGACTGGCAATTACCCTGGTCCCAGTGCTGATGGGCTACTTTATTCGTGGCAAAGTCACGCCGGAGCGTAAGAACCCGCTCAACCGGCTGCTTGTAGCTGCCTATATGCCGCTGCTGCGACAGGTGATGCGCTTCCCTAAGACCACGCTTCTGGCAGCGGTCGCTCTGACTGTGGTGGGCTTTTATCCGCTCAATAAAATCGGCAGCGAGTTTATTCCGCCACTGGATGAAGGCGACCTGATGTATATGCCCACCACTTATCCGGGGATTTCCATCGGTAAAGCGCGTGAGCTGTTGCAACAAACCGACAAACTGATTGCCACAGTGCCTGAGGTGGAGAATGTGTTTGGTAAAGTCGGACGTGCCGAATCGGCCACCGATCCCGCCCCGCTGACCATGATTGAAACCTTTATTCAGCTTAAACCACGCAGCGAATGGCGTGAGGGAATGACCACAGATAAGCTCAAAGCGGAGCTGGACCGTCTGGTGAAACTACCGGGTGTCAGCAATGCCTGGGTGATGCCCATCAAAACCCGTATTGATATGCTCGCGACGGGGATCAAAACACCGGTCGGGGTTAAGATTGCAGGCCCGGATCTGGCCGTTATCGAATCGCTTGGTCAGCGCCTCGAAACCATCCTTAATAAGGTGCCCGGCACGGCGTCTGTGTACTCCGAGCGGGTTGCGGGCGGGCGTTATATTAAGGTGGATATTCGCCGCGAGCAGGCCAGTCGCTTCGGGCTGAACATTGCCGATGTGCAGCAGGTGGTGGCCACCGCCATTGGTGGTATGAATGTCACCCAAACTATAGAAGGACAGGAGCGCTACCCGGTCAATTTACGTTATCCGCAGGATTATCGTAGCTCGCCCGAGCAGCTGGCACGGTTGCCGATAGTAACGCCTACTGGTCAGCGTATTGCACTTGGGGATGTGGCCGATGTGTACGTAGAAAGTGGTGCGCCGGGGATCAAAAGCGAGAATGCCCGCATCAATGGCTGGACCTTTGTTGACATAGACGGCGTAGACCTGGGCAGTTATGTTGAGCAGGCGCGCAACGTGGTCGCCAAAGAGCTGGAATTACCCGCCGGCTACTCGTTAAACTGGGCGGGTCAGTATGAATATATGATCCGGGCCCAGGAAAAGCTCAGTTATGTACTGCCGCTGACTTTGGCCATCATCATGTTGCTGTTATACCTTAACTTCCGCCGGTTTGGTGAGGTGGCGCTGATCCTGTTGACTCTGCCTATGGCCACCGTGGGCGGTCTGTGGTTGATGTATCTGCAAGGCTTTAACTTCTCTGTCGCGGTGGGGGTTGGCTTTATTGCGCTGGCCGGTGTGGCGGTTGAGATTGGCGTGCTCATGCTGGTGTATCTGGAGCAGGCGTTTAAAGATGTGCAAAGCGAGGCCAGAGCAAGGCAGGTGGCTGTAAGCGAATCGCAATACATTGATGCTTTGCTGCATGGTGCCGCACTACGGGTACGCCCGGTGATGATGACCGTCGCGACTATCATCATTGGTTTGCTGCCCATTTTGTATGGCACAGGCACTGGCTCTGAAATCATGAGTCGGATTGCCGCGCCTATGGTGGGCGGTATGCTCAGCGCGTTGGTATTGGCGCTATTGGTATTGCCGGTGTGTTATAGCCTGATGAAAAAGCCCGCGCTGCAACGCTTTAATGCGCAAATACAGCAGACCCCTTAACGGCTAGCTTGGAAAAGTCAGGCCATTATTGACTTGAGTGGCGGCCACAAAGGCATCAAAGGCACTGACTTTTCCCAACAGCGCGACCTTAGTGGCGTGCCATTCACGGCGCTGATAACCGCCAATCTCCTGCCAGGCGGCCATTTCATCGGCACTGGGGTAATAAATGGTTGCGCCATTTCTGAGCAGGCCGCGCTGACAATAAAGTGCAGCCTGACGGGCCACTGGCAGGTGTTGGGTAAAGGTTTTCTCGGCGCCTTCCCAAACGGCAATACGTAGTTTTCGTGGCAGTGATTTGAGCCACTGCTGATTAATAACCGATACCCAGCCATCCTGCACCGAATTAATCAAAGATACGGCTCCGATGTGGCGATTTAGCCCGTTGGGGCCGTTGTACAATCCGGTCACTGACGGGTCCAGCGCATCAAAGCGTCGATTGGCAGCCAGAGTGGCTGCTTTTTTCCAGGCTACCTGAACGGGCGTGGTGCCACAGAGCTGATAAAACTGCCTGAGTACCTGGCTGGCAGGCACGCGAAAAACCACATCAATGATGTCACTGGGGGTTTTCAGTAACTTGCCGTACTGGCGGGTGGAAGTCAGGGTTCTGGCGCCGGGCAGGTGATAGAGCAAAATTGCAAGCTCGCCCTGAGTGCGGAGCTGCTCACTGACCTGCTGTTGCCATAGTTTTGATGTGATCAGATTCAGATAGGACTGGGATTGCGCAGCCCAAAATGGAATATTGAGAATATCGAGCTTAGGTACTATGGGTGACAGGTTAGATACACTCAGCAGGGCCCCCTGAATGGCGCCCCGTGAGACCTGTACCGCCAGCTCATGGCCAACGCCTTGCTGGCCTTTATCACGGATCTCCACACAGATCTTACCATTGGAAAAGTCCTCAATATTATACTTTAACTGCTGATGCATATGAGGAGAGGAGAGCCACAAATCACTGTCGTAGGGAGAGGCGAAGATCAGGCGATGCCGAGCGCCAGTGCAGTTTTGCTGTTGTGCAGAAAAAGCGGGTAAGCCTGTACCGAGCAGTGGCAGCAGGGCTGCACTTTGGCGTAAGAAAGTCCGCCGACCAACAGAGGACGGACCTGGGGGTTTACGTAAGTTGCTCATGCCCTCACTCAAAGTAACTGCAACCCAATCGCATCAGGTCTAAATAGCTCATATTGTTAAAGTCTAGACTGCATTGGATTAAATGGAAAACGAACGTGGGTATCCGTTTCCCTGGGCTTGCCATAAATGAAGCGATATTCACGACGGAACAAACATGGCCATGGCAAAGTCTGGGCAGAGGCTCGCCGAACGCGATTATGTTGTCTAAGCTTAGGAAGAGTGGGGCGAGTCAGGAACACATTTGTGCAGTTAAAACAGTCACTTTTGTTATTTAAAGTGGCCGCAGTCGGGGCGGCGTTGATCATAGCGACAGTGAGCTGGTTCCTTTATCGGGAGCTGGATCACAGCAAGCAGCTTAACGATCACTTATTTAAACTACAAACCCAGATCCAGCGTTTACTGGACCAGGAAGAGCGCTTTGTGATTGAAAGGCAAAAAGCCTCGCTCCTGTCGATTGATGAGTATCGCTACGCTTATCGCGACAGTTTTAATGAGCTGGCCGCGCTGTTAGTATCGGATCATCAGCACCTGGCGCTGTTGTTTAAACTCGACGAGCAGGTTAACCGCTTTGCCGGATTATATGAGCAACTGGCTTCAATGCAGGCCTTGTTGGGCTATGACAAAGACGATGGCGTGTATGGTGAGTTCCGCAACAAAGCCCATGCCCTGCAGGCGCTTGCTAAAGCGGCAGAAGATCCGCAACTGGAGATCCTGCTGTTGGAGTTAAGGCGTCGGGAAAAAGACTTTTTGCTCAGGCTCGACAACAGCTACCTCAACCAGCATGGGGACTTGATTTTACAGGCCAAAAATCGCATCCGGGAGAAGTTTCCTGAGCGTGCGGAGTCGTTTTTATTAACGCTGGAGCAGTATCAGAACGGCTTTATCGTTTATACCAATGTGTTAAAAAAGCAGGGGCTGGACCACACGCAGGGCGTACGTGGTGAGCTCGGAGAGTTAAAGCTGGCGATCCGCGGCCACTTTACCATAGTGGCCAAACAGCTGTTTAGTGCTTATCAGGAAGAACAGCAACAGCTGATCCTGATCAGTTTGCTATCCATAGTGCTTAGCAGTGGCTTTAGCTTGCTGCTTTTATATTATCTCAACAGTCGGGTGTCTGATCAGGTGATGAGCATTGGCCGGGTGCTGGTCAGAGTGGCCAAGCATGAAGACTTTTCACTCCGGGTTAACCTTAACAGTGAAGATGAAATTGCGCAGATTGGTCATCATCTGGATGAGCTGCTGGATTTTATTGAGACCCTGATGGCGCGCCTCAGTGCAGCTCAGCAGCGACTGATTGAAGAGGCCAAAATGGCCAGTCTGAGTAATATGGTCAGCGGCTTTGCCCATGAACTGAACACCCCGCTGGGCATTGCCATTACCAGCCAGTCGCATCTTAAAGCCCAGGTCGAAAACATGCGCCGTGATTTAGACAGTGGCCAGCTGAAAAAAACCACCCTGACCAATCTTATCGGCGAAGCTGAGTCGGCGTTATTTTTGCTCGAAAACAATCTGCATCGTACCGCTTCTCTTATCGATGACTTTAAAAAAGTATCGGCACAGCAGCATTACGACACCGAAATGGAGTTTGATCTTAAAACCCTGGTGGAAGGGGTGTTTGACTGTTATCGCAGTGATTTGCCTGAAGACGAATATAGAATAGAGATAGAAATACCGGACAACCTGATCCTCAGTAGCTACCCGAATGTGTTCAACCAGATCATCGGTTACAGCCTCAATAACAGTATATTGCATGGCAAGCACCCAGACAGACCACTGACCATCATAGTGTCGGCGCACATTGTGAACGACTACGTGCATTTTTACTTTAAAGACGACGGACAGGGTATCGACAAAGAGCTGCTGCCAGTGATCTTTGAGCCTTTTGTGACATCAAAGCGGCACTCGGGTGGAACCGGGCTGGGCCTCAGTATTATTTACAACCTGGTGACGCAGAAATTAGGTGGGGAAATTAAAATACAAAGCCCCGCACATGGCGGGGCTTGCTTACACATTATTCTGGCAAACACGCCGTTTAAGACAGTATCACCAGAGTAAAGTTGCTAACGGTGGGTTAAGCTTTTTTGCTGGCAACCCACTCGTTCACGAACTGCTCGAGTACGTTCAGAGGGACCGGGCCGTTTTTAAGTACTACGTCGTGGAATTGGCGGATATCGAACTTGTCGCCCAGCTCTTTCTTCGCCGCTTCTCGCAATTCCAGGATTTTCAGCATGCCCACTTTGTACGCCGTTGCCTGAGATGGCATAACGATGTGGCGCTCAACCATTTTCACGGCGTCTGACTTCGCATTTGGCGTGTTATTGACGTAGTAATCAATTCCTTCCTGACGCGTCCACTTCATAGCATGGATACCTGTGTCGACTACCAGGCGGCAAGCACGCCATAATTCCATCGCTAAACGTCCAAAGTCTGAGTACGGGTCTTCATACAGGCCCATTTCTTTAGGTACCAGCTCAGAGTACAATCCCCAGCCCTCGGTGTAGGCGGTGTAACGACCGAACTTACGGAACTTAGGCATGTTTTCCAGTTCCATCGCAATGGCGATTTGCATGTGGTGGCCAGGTATACCTTCGTGGTAAGCCAGTGCTTCCATCTGGTAGGTTGGCATGGCTTCCATGTCATACAGGTTGGCATAGTAGACACCCGGGCGTGAGCCATCCGGTGCAGGTTGCTGATAGAAAGCTTTACCCGCTGATTTTTCACGGAAGGCTTCTACGCGTTTGACTATCATGTCGGCCTTAGGCTTGACGATGAACAGCTCGTCAAGACGCCCTTTCAGGGTGTCTATCATGGCTGTTGCGTCTGCCAGGTACTTAGCCTTGCCTTCTTCGGTATTAGGCAGGTAGAACTGCTTGTCGGTGCGCATAAACTCCATAAAGGCTTTCAGATCGCCCTTAAAGCCGACTTTCTCTTTGATTTCACGCATTTCATCGTGAATACGCGCCACTTCAGATAAACCAATTTTATGGATCTCTGCCGCCGTTAGGTCTGTGGTTGTGGTGCGAGCCAGGGCATTATTGAAGAACTTCTCACCGTCAGGGAACTTCCAGGCACCATCGCGGGTATCGGCACGCTTTTCAAGCTGCTGTAAGTAACCAATCAACATGCTGTAAGCTGGCTTAACAGCCGTTTTAAGTGCTTCAGTGGCCTCGCCGATCAATGCTTGTTTTTCGTTGTCTGCAATATCCAGTTTGTTGACTTTGCGTTTGAAGTCAGCCAGTAAAGTCGACTCTTCGCCTTCAACAAATGGCGCACCTTTAATGATGTTTTTGCTTGATTCAATCACATGAGGGAAAACAAACTTAGGTGCAATGATCCCCTTGTCAGCACGGATCTCCAGGTTTTTAACCAGCTGGTCGAACACCGCAGGGAAACCATTTAGACGTGAGATATACGCTTTTGCGTCTTTAACGTCGGTGATCTGGTGCTGATTGATCAAAAATGCAGGGAGCATCGTGTGAGTGCCGGACATCTGATTGACTGGATAGGTGTGATAACGCCACTGGAAGTCGGCTATTTCATTTTCCAGGTTTTGCTTAAACAGGTCATAGCTGACCTGAGTTTGTGCATCCAGTTTACTGCGATCAATGGCCTGTAGCCCAATCAGGTCTTTTTTAGCCAGCTCCAGATCTTCGATTGCACGAGCTTCTGACTCGTCATCCCATTTGTCGTAGTCTTGTTTAATACCAAGGTAGGTCTGGTATACCGGGCTGCGCATCACAGTACGCATAAAGGCTTCATCGAAAAAGGCGTTGGCTTTTTCAACTTCGCTTTGTACCACTTGTTGTGTTGTCGCCGTTTTGGCGGTGTTGTTTGGTTGTTCTGCTGTTTGCTGACAACCTGAGAGAAGCGCTGCTGCCACGGCTGCGGCAAGGAGTGTCATTTTACGCATGGGTTACCTTTTTTATTGTGTTCCAATTGGGTTTTGGAGGTTGGTGCAATGCCACCAACAAAATTTGTCTCCCGGCAGGTGCATGGACATCTGCCGGGGAGTTCCATTGCATCATCTAATTCAATGAGCAGGTATCAGACGAACAATTCTAGCAGGTCATTGAGATATCTGTGGCCCTTAATTGTTACCAACCATGAATCGCCTTGATCTTTCAGTAGCTTTTTATCAATCGCCTGATTAATGGCTGGCGTAATATCACTCAGTGATAAGCCGGTATAATCACAAAAGTCCTGTTTTTTGCAGGGCGTGTGTAATCGAAAGCAGTTCATAAAGAACTCAAACGGACGATCCGAAGGCGCTACCTGCCAGCTCTCATATAAGTACGATTTAGTCAGGTCCATATAACCACGTGGGTGTTTGACCTTAACGGTACGCAGGATCTGATTGCTGTCTGGTTGTGTAATTTTGCCATGTGCGCCACAGCCAATGCCCAGATAATCGCCGAACTGCCAGTAATTCAGGTTGTGTCGGCACTGATAGCCGGCTTTGGCGTAGCCTGAGATTTCGTATTGTTGATAGCCGTGTTTGGCAAGCAGTGCCTGGCCTTGCTCCTGAATGTCCCACAAGATTTCGTCCTGAGGCAGGGTCGGAGGCTTGGAGGCAAACTGGGTGTTTGGCTCAATGGTGAGCTGATACCAGGATAAGTGCGGCGGATTGAGATCAATCACCTGTTGCAGGTCACTCAGTGCGTCTGCAACGGATTGGTCTGGCAAGCCGTGCATCAGGTCCATGTTAAAGCTATTAAGACCTGCGTCATGGGCTTCCTGAGCTGCATGGCGGGCTTCTTGCTCACCGTGAATGCGCCCCAGAGCCTTAAGCTTATCTGCCTGTAAACTTTGCACGCCGATGGAAATACGGTTGATACCCGCTGCGACATAGTGCTTAAACCTGTCGGTTTCCACGGTACCCGGATTGGCTTCCAGGGTGATTTCTATGTCATCAGCAAAGCCAATCAGGGTTTCAATTTCGCCCAGCAGTTGCGTGTAAGCCGCGCCACTGAGCAAGCTGGGTGTGCCGCCACCAATAAAAATACTATGCAGTTTACGACCCTGTACCAGGTGCAGATCGGCGCGCAAGTCCGCGAGCAGATGCTGAATATACTCCTGCTCGGGGATCTCGCCTTTCTGACCATGGCTGTTAAAGTCGCAGTATGGGCATTTTTGCACGCACCAGGGCACGTGAATGTACAAACTTAACGGAGGAAGTTTCACAGCTGGCCTTTAAAGTGTGCCAGCAGTTGCTGTAATGCCTGACCACGGTGGCTGAGGGCATTTTTCTCGGCTTTGCTCAGTTGTGCTGAGGTACACTGGTTGCTTTCCACCCAGAATACCGGATCATAACCAAAGCCTTGTAGGCCTTGTTGATCTTCGGTAATGCGTCCTTCCCAGCTGGCCTGACAAATAATGGGGGTAGGGTCGTCGGCATGGCGCATGTAAACCAAAACGCACCAGAAACGGGCCGAGCGCTGCGTTTTTCCTGTCATTGCATCAAGCAGTTTGTCGATATTATCCTGATCGCTGGCATCTGCACCGGCGAAGCGGGCAGAGTAAACGCCCGGTGCGCCCTTAAGTGCGTCAACCTCCAGGCCTGAGTCGTCCGCAATCGCCGGTAACCCAGTGATTTTCGCCGCATGGCGCGCCTTGATAATGGCGTTTTCTACAAAAGTAGTGCCTGTTTCGGCCACTTCACCCACATTAAACTGGCTCTGTGGCAGGATTTCGATATTCAGGTCTTTAAGCATGCTGCCAAGTTCGGCCACTTTGCCCTGATTGCCAGTGGCAAGAACAATTTGTCTGGTCATATTAATCTACATAAAATTTTTGCTGAAATTTAAGCACGTGTTGGGTATTGCCCTGGCGGACCGTTACTTCAAAACGATAAGTGTCTTCATGATCCACATCCATTTGCGCCAGGTAATACACCGCATCACCCTCGACCACTTCTTTAAACGTTAAGTTGGTTTTGGTGCCGATCAGGCTGCGCGCATGTCCGGTTAATGTTGCGCGCTGTGCGGTGTTGCTGGCATCGTCTGCCAGCACAGAAATATTGATGATGGCTTTGCTGTTGCTGCGCGTTAAACCATAGGCGCTGGCAATGTTGGGCTGAATAAAGGTCGACGGAAAAGCGATGTAATGCACCTGCCAGTCACCCAGTTGCTTATACTGGCCCCCCTGCGGATTATTGGCATGTGCAGGTTGAGTGAACATCAGCACCGCCAGCAAAGACATCAGTGAGAATAACGTTTTCATTATGACTACTCCAAAGGCTTAACGTAGCAGATCCATCACCAGGATCTGCAAAAACTGCATGCCGATCAGCACGACCAGGATCGACAGGTCGAGCCCGCCCAGCGGTGGAATAATTTTACGAATAGGGCGCAGCATAGGTTCAGTAAGCTGATCAAAGACTGCGGCGATGGGATTATACCCCTGTGCGACCCAGCTCAAAATGGCACGGATAATCAGGATCCAGAACACCAGCGAAAAGGCTTCTTTGACCACGGTCAGGGCACCTGAAATGGCCGCACCCATGGCATCCCAGTAGCCGCCAAACATCAGCATCAGTACCGACATTTTGGCAAAGCCGACCAGCAGCGCCAGCACCAGCGACGCCAAGTCAAACCCGCCAAAGCCCGGAATGAGTTTACGCAGCGGGTTCACCGCGAAAGAAGTTGCCTTGATCACGGCCTGGCTTAGCGGGTTATAAAAGTCTGCTTTGACCAGCTGTAACCAAAAGCGCAATAGTACGACCATTAAAAACAGGTCAAAAATAATCCCTACCAAAAATTGCATGGCGTTCATTGTATGTCCTCTAGATTTGTTGTTCCATTTCCTGTGCCCGGGCAATGCAGGCATCCATGGCATCAGCCACGGTTTGTGGTAACTGGTTGGCTTTCAAATGTTCAACGGCTGCGTGAGTGGTGCCACCTTTTGAGGTGACGTTCGCACGCAACTGCGCAATGCTGATATCCTGCTGAGACAGCGCCATTTCAGCGGCACCCAGTGCGGTTTGCTGTACCAGCGCACGGGCCTGCTCAGGTGAAAAGCCCAGTGCAATGGCTTTTTCTTCAATGGCTTCCATAAATAAGAAAAAGTACGCCGGCGAAGAGCCCGTGACGGCTATCACATCATTAATTTGTGACTCTTCGTCCAGCCAGATGGCGATGCCGGTTGATGAAAAGACCTGTTCAATATAAGCCTTTTCTTCTTCACTGATGTCTGCGGCAAACAAGCCAGACACACCACGTCCAAGCAATGACGGTGTGTTTGGCATACAGCGTACCAGTTTAACATCCTGTGCCAGCATCTCGCGCAGGCGTTTAACCGTGATACCTGCGGCAACAGACACAAACAGCTTATCGCTGATATCCAGCCCGGCATCGACAAAGGTCTGACACAGATCGGCCATCATCTGTGGTTTAACAGACAGTACGATGACATCGGCTTGTTGCACCGCTTTGAGGTTATCCTGCTCGGTACGCACCCCGAAGTCGGCGTGAGCCTTAGCCAGCTTTTCAGCGTTGCGGTTGGTTGCAATGATACTTTGCGGGGCAAATCCGTTTTTGATCATGCCGCCGATGATGGCATAGCTCATATTTCCTGTGCCGATAAATGCAATCGTTTTATTAGCCATTGGGATTGTGTCACCTTATTGTCGTTTGCCAAAAATGTCCGTGCCGATGCGTACCATGGTCGCACCACCGTGAATGGCCATTTCCAGATCGCCACTCATACCCATCGACAAGGTATCCAGCTGTTGATATTGAGCCTTTAGTCTATCAAAGCAAGCCTTCATTTGGCGAAAATATTCCAGCTGCTGGTGTGGATCATCGGTTTGTGCGGTGATTGTCATCAGTCCGCGCAGCTCCAGTTGGCGCGCATCATCGATATAAGCGGCCAGTTCGTCCAGTTCACTCAGGGCGCAGCCAGACTTTTGCTCGTCATCACTGATATTGACCTGGATCAGGACCTTGATCGGCATCAGGTTATTGGGTCTTTGCTCATTCAAGCGGCGCGCTATCTTCAGGCGGTCGACGCTTTGCACCCAGGAAAAATGCTCGGCAATCTGACGTGATTTATTCGACTGGATGGGGCCGATGAAGTGCCATTCAATGTCTTTTTGCTGGTTAAAGTGGCGGACCTTGTCGACCGCTTCCTGAACATAAGACTCACCAAATAACCGCTGACCCGCAGCATAGGCTTGCTCAATAAGTTCGACAGGTTTGGTTTTTGACACCGCCAGCAATGCAACCTCCTGCTCGGTGGCATACTTTTGCTGTGCTTTTGCAATGCGATCATAGGCGTTGTTCAGCCGTTCTGCTATTGTAACCATATTATTATTTGCTCGTTGTGGAGTCTGAGATGGATATTACTGAATTATTGGCCTTTAGTGTGCAACACAAAGCATCGGATTTACACCTTTCATCAGGCGTTTCGCCGATGATCCGCGTTGATGGCGATGTGCGCCGGGTAAACATTCCTGCACTGGAAGCGAAGGATGTTAACAGCCTCGTTTACGATATTATGAATGATAACCAGCGCAAGGACTATGAGCAAAATCTTGAGGTAGATTTTTCGTTCGAAGTGCCAAACCTGGCCCGTTTTCGTGTTAATGCGTTCAACGCCAGTCGTGGTCCTGCGGCGGTGTTTCGAACCATCCCCAGCTCAGTGTTGACGCTGGAAGACTTGGGCGCACCGGAGATTTTCCGCAAAATTTCTGATTGCCCGCGTGGCTTAGTGCTGGTGACAGGCCCAACCGGGTCGGGTAAATCCACCACCCTGGCGGCCATGGTGGATTACATTAACAGTAACAAGCACCACCATATTCTGACCATCGAAGATCCCATCGAATTTGTCCACGATAACAAGTTGAGCCTGATCAACCAGCGTGAAGTACACCGCGATACCCATAGCTTTAACGCCGCGCTGCGCAGTGCTCTGCGTGAAGATCCCGACGTGATCCTGGTCGGTGAGCTGCGGGATCTGGAAACCATTCGCCTGGCCATGACCGCAGCCGAAACCGGTCATTTGGTGTTTGGCACACTGCACACCACCTCAGCGCCTAAGACCATCGACCGTATCATTGACGTTTTTCCCGGTGAGGAAAAAGACATGGTGCGTTCTATGCTTTCGGAGTCCCTGCAGGCGGTTATTTCACAAACTCTGGTGAAAAAAGTCGGTGGCGGTCGGGTGGCAGCCCACGAGATCATGATGGGGATCCCAGCCATCCGTAACCTCATTCGCGAAGATAAAATCGCGCAAATGTACTCGTCGATTCAGACCGGTGCAATGCACGGCATGCAAACCATGGATCAGTGCCTCACTAATCTGGTCAACCGCGGCCTGATCACCAATCAGGATGCACAGGCGAAAGCCCACGATAAGAACCAGTTTGGCACCTCATATTAAGTCCGGGAGCGTATGATGGAACTTGTACATTACCTGCAAACGATGAAAGACAAAGGCGCATCGGACTTGTTTGTGTCTGCCGGTTTGCCCGTCAGTGCCAAAATTGATGGTGAGCTGCGGGCGCTGGACGATGAGGTGCTGGATGCAGAGGCATCACTGGCCATGGTTGAGTCGGCCATGAGTGAGAAACAAAAACAGCAGTTTCATGGTGAGAAAGAATGTAACTTTGCGGTGGCGAACGAGATTGGTCGCTTCCGGGTATCGGCGTTCTGGCAGCGAGACTGTGCGGGCATGGTGATCCGTCGTATCGTGACGGATATCCCGGAAGTCAATGACTTGGGCCTGCCTTCAGTGCTGACCGACGTGATCATGTCTAAGCGTGGTCTGGTGTTATTCGTCGGTGGTACGGGCACGGGTAAGTCAACGTCGCTGGCGGCGTTACTGGGTTATCGTAATCGCAATCAGCGTGGCCATATTCTGACCATAGAAGATCCGATTGAATTTGTGCATCAGCACCGCAAGAGCATTATCACTCAGCGAGAAGTCGGGCTGGACACGGAAAGCTTTGAGTCGGCGCTAAAAAGCTCGCTGCGCCAGGCTCCGGATGTGATCCTGATCGGTGAAATTCGCTCGCGCGAGACCATGGAATACGCACTGAGCTTCGCCGAAACCGGCCACCTATGTGTGGCCACTTTGCACGCCAACAATGCCAACCAGGCCATTGACCGCATTATGCACCTGGTGCCGAAGGAAAAGCACGATAAGCTGAAATACGACTTGGCGCTCAACCTCAGAGCCATTGTGGCGCAGCAACTGGTGCCCTCGGCCAAAGGGGAAGGGCGTGTGGCGGCCATTGAGGTGATGCTGAACTCTCCAATGGTGGCGGAGCTGATTAAAAAAGGCGACATCGGCTCGATTAAAGAAACCATGTCCAAGTCTAAGGAAATGGGCATGCAAACCTTTGATCAGGCGTTGTTTGAATTGTATAAACAACAAAGGATCAACTATGCCGATGCGCTGCATCACGCCGACTCTCCGAACGACCTGCGTTTGATGATCAAATTGCAGAACAACGAGCAAAAAGGCGCTGGCTTTTTGCAAGGGGTGACCGTTGACGGCCTGGACGATAAAAAGCGTTAACCGGGCGCTGCACCGGGCGTTATTATGCCTGTGCTGTCAGCTGGCCAGCCCCGCTGTGCTGACTGCTGAGCAGTCGGTCGGCCACGGTGTGGTGGATATGTATATCCGCGATGATGTTTATGCCGACTATCTGCGTTTTTTGAATGGTCGTGAGCCCCTCGAGGTCACTCAATTCTCGGGCGACTATGTGCGCAGAGATGTGGTTGATATGGTGCTGGTGCAACAAGCGCTGGCACTGGGAGGCTTCAGAAAGTCTTTTACCTACCGGCCTGGTAATATCAATTTTCGTCATTCGAACTTGCTAGAGCAGGGTAAACTGTTATTGAGCTTCGACAGTTACTGGTATGCAGATGCCAAAGCCAAGGCAGATAAACTGTTTATCAGTGATGCGGTGATCCGCCGTGGCGAGTATTTTGCCGGGATATTCTATGCCCCGGATAATCTGGCAGTTGCACGCATCACCGGGCTCAGCGAGTTACGTGAGCTGAGCGCTGTCTCTACCAGCCGCTGGCGCACGGACTGGCAAACCTTGGCTAGTCTGGGTCTCAAACATGTGATGAATGAACCGGTCTGGGCGTCGCAGGCGCAAATGGTCAACCGCCAGTGGGTTGACTTTATGCTGATGCCGCTCATGCCTAGTCTGAATAACGAATTCAGACTGGATGAGATTGTGCTGGTGGCACACCCGAATTTAGTGGTGCAGTTTGATGGCAGCCGCCACTTTGTGGTGTCGCGCCTGCATCCAGATGGAGAAAGGGCATTTAAGGCACTACAAAGAGGCTTAAAGCAGCTCAGGGCGCGGGGGACGATCCGCCTCGCCTATGAGCAGGCAGGATTTATCCCCGACCTAAAACGCTACCGGGTGCTTAACCCCATTGCGCCTCAAAAAAACTCTCCAGAATAATAATGGCTGACATGCCATCGACCTTATCTTTGGCCAAAGAGCGATAGCCGCCTTGCTCAAACAAGCGGGCTTTAGCATCTGCAGTGGTGAGGCGTTCATCCTGAGTTTCGACTGGTAATCTGAATTGGTTGTGGAGCCGGTTGGCGAACTTTTTGGCGCGAAAGGTCAGGTCCTGGTTTGTGCCGTCCATGTTCAGTGGCAGGCCAACAACCAGCAGATCAGGTTGCCACTGTTCGATATAGGGGGCGATATCCTGCCAGTCGGGGATACCGTCGCGGGCTTTGACTGCGCCCAGACTGCTGGCTGTGCCGGTCATCTCCTGTCCTACGGCTAGACCAATGCTGCGGGTGCCAAAATCAAAGCCAATGACCGTACGCTGGCCTGGAGCTGCTTTTTCGTTATTACTCATGCTGTGTTTCTCAATAAAATACAGGCGACCGCCAACATGTGTGGTGGCGACGCGCTGTTAATGGGGTTGGTTGGCTCAGGCGTGACCCGCCTCGGTGCTTAGTTGTCCGGCATCTATACCAAGCATTTCTACCGCTTTTTCCCAGCGTTTTTCTGGTGGCGTATTAAAAATAATGGCCGGATCGGCTTCAATGATCAGCCAGGAGTTTTCCAGGATCTCTTTTTCCAGCTGCCCCTGCTCCCACCCGGAATAACCCAAAGTAATGATAAAGGCGTCCGGACAATTGTGTGAGGTCAGTGACGCCAGTACATCTTTTGAGGTGGTGATCATAATGTCTGAGCTGAGCTCGCGGCTGGATGCGTAGCCGGGTTTGGGGGTGTGCAAGACAAAGCCGCGGTCGGTATGAACTGGTCCACCGGCAAACACGGATTGGCTGGCGGCCGTACTGGATTTGTCGTTGTCTATTTCTATCTGATCGAGTAGCTCACCCACAGTGACGTTAATGGGGTGATTGACGACCAGGCCCATTGCGCCTTCTTCATTGTGCTCACAAATATAGGTGACTGTGTGCTTAAAGAAGGGATCTTGCAAATTTGGCATGGCGACCAAAAAATGATTGGCGAGTGATTGCATAGCGAGACCCCCTTTTCGTTACTCTTTAGTATGGTCGAGTTTTGCCGCAATGGCATCAAAAAACTTGTCCATAATCGAAATATCATAGGCCGCTTCGATTTCTTTGACACAGGTAGGCGCTGTGACATTAATCTCGGTGAGCTTGTCACCTATGATGTCCAGGCCCACAAAGATCAGCCCTTTTTCTTTTAAAACCGGCGCAACGGCTTCGGCAATTTTACGGTCACTGTCGCTGATCGGGCGCGCTTCTCCACGGCCACCTGCGGCCAGATTACCCCGTGTTTCGCCCCCTTGTGGAATGCGTGCCAGACAGTAAGGCATAACCTCGCCATCGACCACCAGTACGCGCTTGTCGCCGTCTTTAATGGCAGGCACGTAGTTTTGTGCCATGGCAAAGCGGCTGCCATGTTCGGTGAGGGTTTCGCAGATCACGCCAATATTAGGGTCGTCCTGAGTCACCCTGAAAATCGAGGCGCCACCCATGCCGTCCAGCGGCTTGAGAATGATGTCGCCATGCTTGGCCAGAAACTCTCGGATCTGCGCACTTGAGCGGGTCACTAAGGTATCCGGCGTGTGCTCGCTAAACCAGGCCGTAAACAGTTTTTCGTTAGCATCGCGCAAACTTTGTGGCTTGTTGATCACCAAAGTGCCGGCTTGCTCAGCGCGCTCGAGGATGTAAGTTGCGTAAATGTACTCAGTATCAAACGGCGGATCTTTGCGCATCAGGATCACGTTCAGTTCGCTCAGAGCAATGTCGTCTTTGTCGGCCAGCTCATACCAGTGATTTACATCGTCAAACACGGTTGCCTTGGCGGCGGTGGCCCGGGCTTCACCTTGGTATAAATACAAATCCTGCATTTCCATGTAGTAAAGCTCATAACCACGTGCCTGCGCTGCCAGCATCATGGCGAAGCCAGTATCTTTTTTGATATTAAAGCCACTGATTGGATCTGAGATGATCCCGAGTTTCGCTGCCATTGGGGTAACCTTATGTAAAGTGAATCAATTCAACTGCTAAGTGTCTGCTTAGGATATAAGGGCGAAACTGGCTTTTTAAAGGGCCAGATCGCCAAACTCAAGCTGTAATGCGCTGAGCACGGTCAGGGCTGCGGTTTCAGTGCGTAATACGCGTGGGCCGAGGCGAATATCAACAAACCCCTGCTGCTTGGTGGCGGCCATTTCTTCATCGGTAAAGCCCCCTTCAGGACCCACCAGAAAACGTACGCCGTGCTCAGGCTTTGGCAAGGTTTTAATTGAGTGCTCTGCTCTGGGGTGTAGTGTCAGCTTAAGTGCCTCACTGCTTTGTGTCAGCCACTCCTCGAGTGAAATCGGCGGGTGGATAGTCGTAATGGTGTTACGGCCAGACTGCTCAGCGGCCGCAATGGCGATTTTTTGCCATTGCTGATGTTTCTTTGCCAGTCGCTCACCACTGAGTTTGACGCCACAGCGAGTGGTGAATAGCGGCGTGATCTCAGTGATCCCAAGCTCTACGGACTTTTGAATGGTAAAGTCCATTTTATCGCCCCGCGAGATCCCCTGACCAAGGTGAATGGACAGTGGCGATTCAACCTGTTTATCAATAAACTGCTCAGGGATGACCTGAACTTTCTTTTTACTGACGGCACTGATGGTCGCCAGATACTCGCCGCCCTGGCCGTTAAACAGGCTGAGCTTATCCCCTTCACCCATACGCAGCACACGGGCAACATGGCCGGCAGCATCATCGCCAAGGTCGATTGCGTCGCCAATAACAAGGTCAGAAGGCTGGTAAATATGAGGTATGCGCATGGTGGACTATTCCGCTGTTAAATAGCCGTAATGGTAAGGGCTTATGTACAGCGAGTCCAGCACCTATTCGGCTTTGTCGGTGTGATGTTGGGCGAAGTCGAGGACTGAATTTTGCGTGGTTGCCGAGACGGTAGAATGGCAGGTCAGGTGGTTGTTGTTAAAGGGATCTCGCAGCGGGTGATAGACATATCCCCGGTCACTTTGTTCAACGGTGATACGTTGGCGATGTAGTGAGTTAAAAATAAACCGCTGTGCTTCGTCGGCCAGGTGGTAGTCGAGCGCATAGATCAATACGCCCTTCACTTTGTGATGCTCATGCAGGTAGGAGGCCAGCTCAGAGACGCTGATTTCATTGGCAAAGTCGCAGTAACAGTAGTCTTTGACCTGTTCCTGAAACATCATTTTCAGCATCTGCTTGGTGTTGTCACCGGCAATCAATAATTCACTGGGCGCATCAGGGCGCTGCGCCTTGAGGTGCGCAGCGAACTCTCTGCTGAATTCCCAGTTGCTGTCGACCAGCAAAAAGTTTTCTAGGTTTAAACGCACTAACAGGCCTGGTTACATTGAGAACATGTTAATAAGTAAATAGCCTATTGCACAGAAAACAGCAAACTCCAGACAAGCAATACCGATATTATCCTGGTGGTCAACTTCCAGTCCAATGTCCACTCTGGGCAACGCTAGCTGGAGCAGCAAATGGCTGATCCCATACAGCAGCAGCCACATCACGCCACAGTGCATCACAATTACAAAGAGGTTTTCGACGACTTTGGCACCATGATAAGGCGCACTGTGCAGACCCGCATAAATGGCCAGTGCCAGGCCAATACTTTTACCGGCATAGCGGATCCCGATGGAGGTGTTGGCCAGGTTAAAGTTCTGTTGTAACGACGCGCCCTGGTTGTAGCGGGCAAAGCGCCATTCTCGAATTTTACTGTCCAGCGCGCACATTAACTGCACCAGTAAAAAGCTGAGTGTTACAACCAGTAAGTTGCCAAAGCCCTGCGGGTGGATCCAGTGATACAGCCCCAGTACCAAAATGGTGTTGCCGATCAGCATGCCCGAGTCAACTACGGCGGCGCAGACATTTTGCTTCAAAATCGCTTGTTCTTCATTGAACTGAGAGAGGATCCATTTACGGTGAATATGCTGGCCAAAATAAATAAACACCAGAATAAGCAGTAGAATAATGCCGCTGCGCAGCGACTCGGCCTGTAACACCATCATGCCGGTGTCATTCAGAACATACGCGCAGCAGATCACGACCACGGCCAAATGTGTGGCGTAGCTTATCCCCAGTGCGAAGTTATCCCGCTTGGCGAGTTCATCCTCCAGCATTTGTCGGGCGCTGAACTGAACGTATAAACGCAGAGCGATGGTGAACACGCAGATCACAACAAAACTCACTAAGATGGCGAAAAAGTTGATATTGGCTAAAGACAAATAACTCATGCTAAGTGTAAGGTGATGGCAATTAAGTTTACTATAACACCGCTTTTTGCAATTGCACTGGAGATTTTTCTATGGATTTCGGTGGCTTGCCCCAGGCACTCGGGCAGCTGGCAGAGCAACGCTGTCAGGCACTGTTTGCCCAACACACAAGTAATCCGGCCGTACTCAGGCTATTGGGATTGAGTGATTTTGCGTACCGTATTTTGCAGCGTCATCCTGATTGGATTGATTGGCTGCTGGACCGCGAACAGATGCAACAAAGAACTTGTCCGGCACCGCTGACAATACCGCTCGAAGAGCTGGATGAAGTCAGTTGTTTCAGACTGTTACGTGAGTATCGTCAGCGCTACTGGCTCAAGTTAATGTGGCTTGATCTGGTCGAGGGTAACCCAATTGCCGACAGCATCGCTTATCAGTCGCGCCTCAGCGAAGTGCTGATTGACTGGGCCAATCGCTGGGCACACGCCTGTGTGGCCAAAAGTAATGGTCAGGTGTGTGATGAACATCAGACCCCAGTGCCTATGCTGGTGCTGGGCATGGGTAAGCTGGGCGGCGGCGAGCTGAATTTCTCCTCGGACATTGACCTTATCTTTACCTATCCGTTTGCCAAACCCACCGAAGGCGGGCGGCGCAGCATAGAAGCGCAGGTGTTTTACACTAAGGTGGCACAAAAGCTTATCGCTGCGCTTGATCAGTGTACCGCCGATGGCCAGGTGTTTCGGGTTGATATGCGCCTGCGCCCCTTTGGTGACAGTGGCCCGCTGGTGATGAGTTTTGCCGCGATGGAAGATTATTACCAGGATCAGGGCCGGGAGTGGGAGCGCTATGCCATGCTTAAGGCGCGTCTGCTTGGTGAGGAGAATCGCTACTGGGATGAATTTAAAACCCTGATCCGCCCCTTTGTGTTTCGCCGTTATATCGATTTTTCTGTGATTGAATCGCTGCGGAAAATGAAACATATGATCGCACAGGAGGTCAGGCGTAAAGGGCTGACCAATAACATCAAGCTGGGCGCCGGCGGGATCCGTGAAGTGGAATTTATTGTCCAGGCATTGCAGATGATCCGTGGCGGCCGTGAGCCGGAGCTACAAACACCGTCGTTATTGTCGGCCTTAGCACAGCTGCAAAACTTGTCTTTGATCCCAGCAGAAGTCGGCGAGGTGTTGTCTCATCAATACCTGTTACTGCGCCGAACCGAGCAGTATTTACAGGCATTTGACGACTGTCAGACGCAAACTTTGCCAGAGGATGAGCTGGGACAGCAGCGCCTGAGCGTGTTGCTCGGGTGCGCCAGCTACAGCGAGGTGCTCGCTTTGCTGGAGCAAGCGCAAAAGGCGGTACGGGCTGAATTTACTCAGGTGATTGGTGAAGAGCCTGAGCTGGGCGAGGCGTTGGCGCCTGAATATGTTTCTGCCTGGGAGCAGCGTGACATCAGTTATCTGGAATCTCCGCTACCTGAGGCGGTCAGTGCTGCCTGGCAGCAATCTCTTGATGAATTTCATCTGGGGTTGAGTAAAACCCAGATGGGCACGCGTGGCAGAGATGTCCTGGATAAACTGATGCCAGCCTTGCTCGGTGAAATTACCCGTGCACCGGTCGCTGAAATTCTCGAACGGGTGCTAAAAGTGATCCTGAAAATTGCTTCGCGCACTGCTTATCTCGAATTGCTATTTGAAAATCGCGGAGCGCTGCAGCAACTGATCAAGCTGTGTGCGCACAGTGTCTGGATTGCAGAGCAGGTGGCCCGTTATCCTATCCTACTGGATGAGCTGATCGACCCAGCGGTGCTGTACCGGCCACTGCCACTGAGTGCCTATTACAGCGAAGTACAGCAGTATTTCTTGCGTATCGACAGTGAAGACCTGGAGCTACAGATGGAAGCGTTGCGCCAGTTTAAGCAAACGCAGGCACTGCGCATTGCCGCAGCGGATGCCACCGGCGTGCTGGATATAATGAAAGTCAGCGACCACTTGACCGCACTGGCCGAAGCCATTATTGCTAAAGCCGTTGACATTGCCTGGCAGCAAATGGTGAGTCGCTATGGCGCACCTGAGGGAGCCGATGCTGAGCATAAAGGCTTTGCCGTGGTGGCCTATGGCAAAGCGGGTGGGCTGGAGCTGGGCTATAACTCAGATCTTGATCTGGTATTTGTTCATAACCGCGATGGCAACAGTGTTACCACCGGGGAGAAGTCGATTTCATCCCGCCAGTTTTACCTGAAGCTGGCACAACGGCTGATGCATCTGTTCAATACCCGTACCAACTCCGGCATTCTGTATGAACTGGATACCCGGTTGCGGCCGGAAGGTAATTCCGGGCTGCTGGCCATTAATATCGAGAGTTTTTACCAATATCAGCAGCAGCAGGCCTGGACCTGGGAGCATCAGGCGCTGGTGCGTTCGCGCATGGTACTGGGTGAACCCGAGCTGGTAACGCGCTTTAATGATATTCGCCACGAGATACTCAGTCAGCGTCGTGACTGCGCAGAGCTGCGTAAAGACATTGTGGCGATGCGCCAGAAGATGCGCGGGCACCTGGATAAGAGCAACGAGGTGGAGTTTGACTTAAAACAGGGGGTGGGCGGGATGACAGATATTGAGTTTATTGCCCAGTATCTGGTGCTTAACTATGCCCAGGCCCACCCTGAACTGGCACGCTTCCCCGATAACATTCGGATCTTCGAAATGGCCCATCAGGCCGGGGTAATTGACAGTACCACTCAGGCGGCACTGACCGAGGCATACTGTGAGTTCCGTGATCGGTATCATCTGCACAGCTTGAATGCAGGCGGGCGGAGTGTGGCCATGCATGAGGTGACCGAGCTGGTAGATTCAGTGAAAGTTGCCTGGCAAGATTTACTGGGTTAACAGTACCGGAGCAAGGTGACTTGCTCCGGCTGACGCTATCATTTAGTCAGGCGTCGGCAGTTTTCACGGACAAAACGCGAAGGGTTTTGGGTGATCACTGCGGCGCGTTGGCGATGACAAAAGAAAGTGTAGACCTCGAATTCAAAGTCATCATTGATGGCGGTACCGACCTGATACAAGGTAGACACAAAGTTAGTGTCGACACGGAAGTTATGTTTCACCACATAATCTTTGTCCAGATACCAGAATAGTTCAACGTCTTCTTGCTTGGCGTAGTTAGTCAGTACGCCACGCAGGGTCTCGCCGCTGTCAAAGCGCCGAGGTTGGATCTCACCGGTCCAGCGCTGCGGCGCCGGTTTGACCACCAGACCGCGTTGTGCGATGGCATCGTCCAGCGGGTAAGTGGGCGCACCCAGCTCCAGTACGTATTTCTCGCGCTCAGTATTGCGCTCTGAATAATTGCGCTTAAACCCCTCGTAGAATTGAGTAAACCCCCGAGCTGCTGCATTGGTGGTATCACGAAACTCCATCGACGGGATATTGCCATACAAAAAGTAATACGCGGCCCACACCAACAATACACCTAAAGACAGGTGCTTGGCCCAGAACCACAGGTTTGATAAGCGTTTTGAACGTTTTTTAGCCATACTGTCACGACACACTTTATGCTAACTGTTGTTAACTCTATTCATAATACGATGGCGCGTGCTCATCCGGACGTGTTTTAAAGCGTCGGTGTAACCACATATACTGTTCCGGGGCCTGCTCGATGGCTTGCTCCATACGCTGATTAACCCGGGTGACATCGCTACGCGGATTGTCACTTGGGAAGTCTGTCAGCGCAGGTTGGATCTCAATATGGTATTTACCACGGGCATCCCGGACGCCATGTAAGCTTAATGTCTCACAATTTTTGCTTCCTGCAAAGAGCAGTGTTCCGGTTGTAGAGGCAGTGTCGGGCACCGCAAAGAAAGGCACAAATTCGCAGCGGTTGCGGCCATAGTCCTGATCGGGCAGGTAATAGCAGAGCTTTTTGTTCTTCAATGCCTGTAACAGCCCTTTGACATCGCGCTTACCAATCAGGTACTCATTGGAGCGCAAGCGGCCTTTGGTCATAAAATATTCCATCAGCGGGTTGTTATGCGGGCGATAAAACCCAATCCCCATTTGAGCAGTCCCCAGTACCCGACTTAGCATCTCCAGATGTAGCATGTGTGGCACCAATAAAAGTACGCCTTTGCCGTTGGCCTGCGCCTGTTCAATGTGCTCTATCCCTTTAACTGAGCCGACAACCCGGTTCATACGCCACTGAGGCCACCACCAGGCCATAGAGGTTTCGAAGGTGGCGATGCCGGTATTCTCCATGTTTTTTAGCACCATATCGGCGCGCTGCTGCGCGTCCATGTCGGGAAAACACAGGCGTAAATTGACTTCAGCAATACGGCGGCGCTTTTTTAACAGGCGGTGCACCAGGCGCCCAAGCATTTTTCCCAGCCACAGCTGAATACCTTGTGGCAGCCAGGACAGGGCGTAGAGAAAAAAAACACTCAGCCAGGTTGGCCAAAATTTCGGGGCTAAAAATGCCAGCTTAAAGGTGGGGTTGTTAACCAAAGGTGCGCTCTCGTTCAAACTTCAAAGGGTTAGTTTAGCGATATCGGCTGGGCAGCTCAAGAGACGGGTGATGAGCGCAGATCTGGTGCGACCAATCTGCCGGGGTGGATTGCAGGCAGAAAAAAACCGGTTTGCACCGGTTTTTTGCTCGAGCGAAACAAAACATTAGCCCGCGATTAAGCCCTTGTTGATGGCTTCTAAGTCGCTGCGGCTCAGTGTGCCTGCGGCTTGTTTTAGCTTTAATGTAGACAGCACATACTGGTAACGCAGGTTAGCCAGGTTACGTTTTGCACTGTACAGGTTACGTGTGCTTACCAGTACGTCAACAATGGTACGAGTACCCACTTCAAAACCTGCTTCTGTTGCCTGCAAGGCACTTTCCGCTGAAACAACCGCTTGTTCAAGTGCGCGGTAGGTTGCCACGTCAGACATCACCTGGTTGTACGAGGTGATCACCGAGCGGGTAACGTTACGCATAGATGCTTCGAGGTCTTCACTGGCGGCAACGTACAGAGCGCGTGCCTGATCGGTTGCTGCAACCGTTTTACCACCTGAATAGATAGGCACATTAAGTGTCAGGCCAATACTGGTGCCATCGGTACGAGGTGACAGTTCTGCACCTTCAGTGTTACCCAAAGAATCGGAGTAAGTTGCATTCAGGCTCAACGTTGGATAGTGGCCAGCCTGTGCCAGCTCAATCTGGTCTTGTGCAATGTCCAGCGCCGATTTAGCAACCTGTAGTGACAGGTTTTGCTCTTTCGCTGAGGCAATAAAATCGTTCGACTGTCTGCTCGGCTTTACCGTAGAAAAGCTCTCGGTATTGAGTTTATCCAGTTTGGCATGGTACTTACCTGTGATAGTACGCAGGGTTTCACGTGCCGTCTCAACGGTGTTCTGTGCCACGATTTCGTTGGCCACAGACTGGTCAAACTGCGCCTGTGCTTCGTGTACGTCTGTGATTGCGGTCAGGCCCACTTCGTAGCGCTGCTTGGTTTGTTCCAGCTGACGCTCGATGGCGCGTTTTTCAGCCTGCACAAATTCCAGGTTGTCCAGTGCGCTCAGTACGTCAAAGTAGCCCTGTGCGACACGAACAATCAGATCCTGTTGCTGCTGCTCGTAACTGGTCAGTGCCTGCATCGCCTGTTTCTCGGCAATGGTCAGGCTCTGCCAGGTCGCCATGCTAAAAATGGTCTGGCTTAAGGTTACGCTGCGGGTCAGTGAATCGCTCCAGGTATCAACCACAGTATATCCGGAGGCATCGTTTTGGCCGGGTAATGTCGACTCACCATCGTTGTCGGTGTATTTCATTGAAAAACCCAATGAAGGCAATAGATCGCCTAATGCCGAATCCTGTGCATATTTTTGCGCGTCAGCCTGGGCCTTGGCCTTTAGTACCGTTGGGTCGTTTGCGGTGGCAATTTCGTACACTTGCAGCAGATCTTCTGCCTGTGAAGCCGTGCTGGACAGGGCGCAGGCTACACCGATAAACAGAGATAGAATGCTTTTTTTCATTGTTTGCTCAGTCCTTAGACAATTTTTAGTTGTCGGCATGTTACCTTGTTTTCGTCAATTACCATACAAGGAAAAGGGTAAATTAATCAGAACAAGTGTAACAGAATATAAAACTGTGCCACCTGACACTTCCGGCAGGTAACGAGCAGTAAAATAAGATAAAATTCGAGAACATCTATGATGGGGGTTTAGGGTTAAAAATTAAACCCCGATCACGAAAAAAATGGAATGAAACATGAAACCAGTTGCACAATTTAATCATCAGAATGTGGTATTAGATGAGCCTGAACGTTGTTATAACAAATTCTTTAAAATTGATATATATCGCTTTAAACACGCGCTGTTTGGCGGCGGTCAGTCGCAAACCATTTGTCGCGAAATTTTAGAGCGTGGCCATGCCGTGGCTGTGTTGCCTTACGACCCAGCCACCGATCAGGTGCTACTGATTGAACAGATCCGTATCGGGGCACTGGCAACCAAAGATTCGCCCTGGCTGCTGGAGTGTATTGCAGGTATGGCTGAGGGGAGTCAGGATTATGAAGGGGTGGTGCGCAAAGAAGCGATGGAAGAGGCCGGTCTGGCATTGGATGAATTGCATTATATGACGTCGTATTTATCCAGCCCGGGCGGCTCTACAGAGCGCTTATACCTTTACCTTGCCAAGGCGGACCTGAGCCAGGCGGGAGGGATCTATGGTTTGCCCGAAGAAGGAGAAGACATTAAAGTACATGTAATGCCCTTCAATGAGGCCATGGCGCGGCTCGAAAATGAGGAAATAGATAACGCTGCGACGGTGATTAGTCTACAATGGTTGGCGTTACACAAAGCCAAAATGTTGGCGCAGTGGCATGCTCAGCCGATTTAAAGTGAGGTTGTTTTACACCCGGTTATGCAAAAAGAGTACATCCAGTCTTTACCCAAATATATTACCCTGTGCGAGCGCAATTATTTGCGGGCGCTAAAACTACTACCCGAAGAATCATTGGGTAACAGTCGTGAGCTTCATCTGGGTTCAGCCAGTTATCAGATCCGCATTGATGGCATTGCCCGCTACACCACAGATATTGCTGTGGTGCAAAAGCAACAGATCAGCGCCCATCTGGATGATTTTGCTTTGTCTGTGCGCTTGTACCACGATGCCAAAGTGGCAGAAGTGATCCACCACGACTTTCATCAGCGCATTAAACCGTCTTACCGCTATCCTAATCCGGATATGCACCATAAAGACGAAAAATATCAGCTTAACGCCTTTTTGGCCGACTGGTTACTGGCTTGTCTGGAAAGCGGCCGGGTGCCACTCAACTGGGACGTCAACAATGGCCTGGTTTAAGCAACAACATCGGTTCAGCGGTGCAGAGTTGCGCCTTGCGCATATTACAGACAGCCATCTGTTTGGCAGCCGTGAGGGCTGCTATTTTGAGGTCAATACGGCAGCACACTTTATCAGCGTACTCGATGCCCTGGCCGGGGAAGCGCTCGATGGCGTGGTGTTTGGTGGTGACCTAACTCAAGACCACAGCGCCGAGTCTTATGCGCTGTTTGCCGAACTGGTGGCGCAATCGTCGCTCGACTGTCCGCTATTTTGGGTACCGGGTAATCACGATGATCTCTCTATGCTAGCGCAGATCAGCGAGGGCCAGATCAGTGCCGCCAAGCATTTACAATGCGAGCAGGGTGACATTTTGCTGCTGAACAGCAAAGGCCCCACGCCCGCAGGTTGGTGCGAGGCTGCACACCTGGCTGAGCTTGAGGCAGTGCTCTGCGAAGCATCAAGACCTGTGTTGGCATTTTGTCATCATCATCCAATCCCGATTGGCGGCTACCTGGATAAACACATACTGGAAAACGGTCCTCAGCTACTCAATGTGCTGGTCGACAGTCAGCGTGTTGAGGCACTTATTCATGGCCATGTGCACCATGCCTATGCGCAGTCGTTTCGTACTCTGCCTGTGTATGCCACACCGGCGACGTCTATCCAGTTTGCTAAACACACCGCAGACTGGCAGCAGCATAATTTAGGGCCTGCTTGTCGGTTGATCCACTGGACAGCACAAGGCTTGCACACTGAGGTGAAATGGCTCGCAAATTAATCTATATTCATGGCTTTAACAGCTCAGAGCAGTCCTTTAAGGCGCAACAATTAGGTCAGTGGCTTGCGCAACAATCGTTTGCGTGTACTTATCTGACGCCTCGTTTGCATTACGATCCCGCCATTGCCATTGTCCAGCTTGAACACCTGCTGGAAGCAGACACTGCGCTTGTTGGTAGCTCTTTGGGTGGCTATTACGCCACCTATTTGTCGCAGCAACATGGTTTGCGCGCTGTGGTGGTGAACCCGGCGGTGCGCCCGTTTGAATTGTTGCATGATTATCTCGGACCTCAGTATAATCCCTATCAGCAACAGCATTACACGCTGACGCACCAGCATGTAGACACTTTGCGTCAGCTCTACGTTGAGTCGCTGCACGCACCAGAAAATATTTTATTGCTACAACAAAGCGGTGATGAAGTGTTACCCTATCAACAGGCAGTGAACTACTTCAGCGCCAGCCCCGGCCACATTGAATTTGGCGGGGACCATAGTTTTATGGGTTTTGAGCGTTACTTTGACACCCTTGTCAGGTTTCTTAAAATCACCAACACAAACGAAGAAAATCAGATCCAATTATGAGTCAGCAGAATTATAATGCCGAAGCCATTGAGGTGTTGAATGGCCTGGAGCCGGTGAAACGCCGCCCTGGCATGTATACCGACACCACGCGGCCAAACCACCTGGGTCAGGAAGTCATAGACAACAGTGTCGACGAAGCCCTGGCCGGCCATGCCAGCAAGATCGATGTGATCCTGCATGAAGACAATTCGCTACAGGTGATTGACGACGGACGCGGCATGCCGGTGGATATTCACCCCGAGGAAGGGATCCCTGGAGTAGAGCTGATCCTGACCAAGCTGCACGCGGGTGGTAAATTCTCCAATAAAAACTATCAGTTTTCCGGTGGTCTGCACGGGGTAGGTATCTCGGTCGTGAATGCCTTATCAACCCGGGTTGAAATCACGGTTAAGCGCGATGCCCAGGTGTATCAGATGGCATTCGAGCATGGCGACAAGGTCGAAGATTTAGAAGTCACGGGCACGGTTGGTAAACGCAATACCGGTACCTCAGTGCAGTTTTGGCCCGATCCCAGCTATTTTGATTCCGCCAACTTCTCGCTCAGCAAGCTCAACTATCTGCTGAAAGCCAAGGCCGTATTGTGCCCGGGCCTGCGTATTCGTTTCATTAATAAACAAACCAAAGAAACGCAGGAGTGGTGCTACGAGTCGGGCCTGGAAGATTACTTAAAAGACAGTGCCAAAGGTTTTGAGACCCTACCGCAAAGCCCGTTTGTGGGCAGCTTCAGCGGCTCCACCGAAGGCGTTGACTGGGCATTGCACTGGCTGCCAGAGGGCGGCGAGTCGATCACTGAAAGCTACGTCAACCTCATTCCCACCGCACAGGGCGGCACACACGTCAATGGCCTGCGCCAGGGCCTGCTGGAAGCCATGCGTGAGTTTTGTGAATTCCGCAACCTGTTACCACGTGGCGTAAAGCTGACCCCTGACGATGTCTGGGACAAGTGTAGCTATGTGTTATCGGTGAAAATGCAGGATCCGCAGTTTGCCGGTCAGACCAAAGAAAAGCTGTCATCGCGTTCTTGCGCGACCTTTGTCTCGGGGATTGTCAAAGATGCCTTCAGCCTGTGGCTGAATGAACATACCGACACCGCCGAAGCTTTGGCAGAGCTGTGTATCAGCAATGCTCAGAAGCGTATGCGTGCGGCCAAGAAAGTGGTGCGTAAAAAGGTCACCAGTGGTCCGGCGCTCCCCGGTAAACTGACCGATTGCTCGGGCTCAGAAACCGAACGCTCCGAGTTGTTTCTGGTGGAAGGGGACTCGGCGGGCGGCTCTGCCAAACAGGCCCGTGACCGTGAGTTTCAGGCCATCATGCCGCTGCGTGGTAAAATTTTGAATACCTGGGAAGTTGACTCCGGGCAGATTTTGGCCTCGCAGGAAGTCCACGATATTTCTGTGGCGCTGGGCATCGACCCGGACTCCGAAGACCTGTCGGCGCTGCGCTACGGTAAAGTGTGTATTCTGGCCGATGCTGACTCCGACGGGCTACACATTGCCACTTTGTTGTGTGCTCTGTTCGTGAAGCACTTCCCGGAGCTGGTGCGCCGTGGTCATGTGTATGTGGCCATGCCGCCGTTGTTCCGTATCGACGTGGGTAAAGAGGTGTATTATGCGCTGGATGAAGACGAAAAGCGCGGCATCTTAGATCGCATTGAAGCTGAGAAAAAGCGCGGCAAAGTCAACGTGCAGCGCTTTAAAGGTTTGGGTGAAATGAACCCGATGCAGCTGCGCGAAACCACCATGGACCCCAACACCCGTCGGCTGGTGCAGCTGACCCTGGATGAACCAGAAGAGACGCTTGAAGTGATGGACATGCTATTGGCCAAGAAGCGTGCCGGTGACCGAAAGACCTGGCTGGAACAACATGGTGATAAGGCAGAAGTGTAAACTTGCTGCCGACAACTGAATTCGGATGATTACGCCAACGCGATGACTCGTGTGCGGTACAACAAACAATAAGGTGTATCATGACAGATCCGCAAACCCTGTCTTTACAGGGGATTGAACAACTGGCAATGGGCCGTTTCACAGAAGACGCCTATCTCAACTACTCCATGTATGTGATCATGGACCGGGCCCTGCCACACATTGGCGACGGCCTGAAGCCAGTGCAACGGCGTATTGTGTATGCCATGAGCGAGCTGGGCCTGTCGGCCGCAGCCAAATATAAAAAATCAGCCCGTACTGTGGGTGATGTGCTGGGTAAATACCACCCGCACGGCGACAGCGCCTGTTACGAAGCTATGGTACTGATGGCACAGCCATTCTCCTACCGCTACCCGCTGATAGATGGCCAGGGTAACTGGGGTGCGGCTGACGATCCTAAGTCGTTCGCTGCGATGCGTTATACCGAAGCGCGTTTGTCTAAATTCTCAGAAGTACTACTCAAAGAATTGGGCCAGGGCACGGTTGATTGGATCCCCAACTTTGACGGTACCATGAACGAGCCTATGGTGCTGCCGGCACGATTGCCGCATATCCTGCTCAATGGTGTGACTGGGATTGCCGTAGGTATGGCCACAGACATCCCGCCGCACAATGTGCGCGAGCTGGCTGAAGCTTGCTGTACCTTGCTGGATAAGCCGAAAACCACACTGGAAGAAGTGCTGGAGATGGTACAGGCACCGGATTATCCAACCGAAGCCGAGATCATCACACCAAAAGCCGAGATCCAGAAGATTTACACCACCGGACGCGGCTCGATTAAAATGCGTGCGGTGTATGAAGAAGATCAGGGCGAAGTGGTGATCACCGCGCTGCCTCATCAGGTATCCGGTGCTAAAGTGCTGGAGCAAATTGCGGCGCAGATGACGGCCAAAAAACTGCCCATGGTCGCTGATTTGCGTGATGAATCGGATCATGAAAACCCAACCCGCATTGTGGTCGTACCGCGCTCTAACCGGGTGAAAGTTGAGCCACTGATGGCACACCTGTTTGCCACCACAGATCTGGAAAAGAACTACCGGGTTAACCTCAACATGATTGGCCTGGATGGTCGTCCTCAGGTCAAAGACTTACGTACTATCCTGGCCGAGTGGTTGGTGTTCCGTCGCGATACGGTGCGCCGTCGCTTGCAGTATCGCCTCGATAAAGTGCTGGCGCGTTTACATATTCTTGAAGGTTTAATGATTGCCTTTTTGAATATCGACGAAGTGATTGAAATCATCCGCACCGAAGACAAACCCAAAGACGAGCTGATGAGCCGCTTTGGACTGTCGGACAAACAAGCCGAAGCCATTTTAGATTTAAAGCTGCGCCACCTGGCGAAGCTTGAAGAAATGAAGATCCGCGGCGAGCAGGATGAGCTGAGTGCGGAGCGCGACAAGCTGGAGCAAACGCTGGGCTCAGAGCGCAGAATGTCGACGCTGCTGAAAAAAGAAATTCGCGAAGCGGCCGAATTATACGGTGATGAGCGTCGCTCACCGGTTGTTGAGCGCCTTGAAGCCAAAGCGCTGAGTGAGAAAGATCTTATTCCATCGGAATCGGTCACTGTGGTGCTGTCTGAAAAAGGCTGGGCCCGGGTTGCCAAAGGCCACGACATTGATGCCGAAGGGCTCAATTACCGTGCCGGAGACAGTTACAAGGCATCGGCCAAAGGCCGCAGCAACCAACCAGCGGTGTTCCTCGACAGCTCTGGCCGGGCATTTGCCACCGATGCGCACAGTTTGCCATCGGCACGCAGCCAGGGTGAGCCCATGACCGGGCGTTTTAACCTGGCAGCGGGCACCAACTTTGAGCATGTGGTAATGGGTGAAGAGCAGTCGCTTTATCTGATGGCCACCGATGGTGGCTACGGCTTTATTGCCGAGTTTAACGACCTGGTCAGTAAAAACAAAAACGGTAAGGCGCTGGTCAGCATCCCGAAAGGGGCTGAGCTGATGGCACCCATCACAGTGGGAGATGTGGCGACCGACCGGTGTATGGCTATTTCTAACGAAGGCCGGATGCTGATATTCCCATTACGTGACTTGCCCAAACTGGCCAAAGGTAAAGGTAACAAGATCATCTCTATTCCGAGTGCCAAAGTACAGGCCCGCGAGGAGTTTGTAAAAGTGCTCGCCGCAATACCTGATGGCTGCGCCGTGACCTTACATGCCGGTAAGCGCAAACTCACGCTCAAACCCGGTGACCTGGAACACTATTATGGTGAACGTGGTCGTCGTGGTAACAAGCTGCCCAGAGGCCTGCAACGGGTCGATGGGTTTGAGATTGAGCACAATGGCAATGATATCGCTGAAGCAGACGACAGCGAGCAGCCATCGAGCGAGTCTTAATGCTCCAGCAGGCAGGCATAATGTTTATTATGCCTGCTTTGCTTTTCCCCGCCGCTACGCTCACAAACATCAACCCCTAACTGATTGTGAATTACTGCTCATACTCAGGTAAGACTTAAGCACAACGACGCAGAAAACTGGCGAAGCAAAACACAAGCTCTGCTCCACCGTCGTTTGTTATTACTATTCAGGTGGTTGGCAGTTAGCGAAAGTGACGGACTCTGTCACACTGAGCTCGCCCTCTCGCTCAACAACAAAGAAGTAGTAGGGGCGGTGCGCCTCATAGACTTCAACACAGGCTTCCTGGTCGGTCAGACACTGTCGTGTTTCAATATTCACTCGAGTGGTTTTAGTTGCCAAAGGGGTGCCCGTGCTTGACACATAACTGGCCGTTAATATTTCTGCATTAACGGCATCGAATTGGTATTCGCTTCCACAGCTATATTTATCACGTGTTCCCATATCAAAAAGCACGACACTGTGCGTTTTAAAGTCGATGTCCGCCAGCTGCTCAATAGTGTATTCATCGAACTTTTCCTGAAACTCAGTGGCGTTAGTTAACACGGTAATGTGTTTGGGGGCGCTTTGCCAGGGATCAATATACTCGCTGCTGAAGAGTATTTCCGCAGAGGCTTCTCGCATTGTGATGTCAGGTTGACTCTGCCTGGGGGAGCTCTGTTGTGCATGCGTCGTTTTGGCCTGCACTGTGCCTGCGGTCGGTGAATGGTTTACTTTGCTGCTCACCTGACTGCTTGCATTACTGTCTTGAATACAGCCTGTAAGTAACAATGATAACCCTGTGAGTGTAACGAGCTTAGTTAGCATGATATTTCCTTTGCGTTTTTAATTTAAAAATACAGTAATCAATATCCCGGTTAACGTGTCTGCGTTATTTGTTACTGGCTGTAATTATTCTTGTGGTGTTTGTGTCCCGACATCATATATGCACCATAAATCCCAAAAAACACTTATGAGTTTCAGGAGCGTCACCTGGTATGTGTAAGCATCAAGGAATAGACCCTTCACAGATACTTTGAGTTTTAAGCTGCTCGTTGTATTTTCACGTTTAAGTTGATCTGTGAGTCCTCTAACAGTTGCTACTGCGCTGATGTCTCTGGTGCTCTTAACCCTGTTTGCAGATGCGCAATAAGCGCGGTGACTTTTTTCTGTGGGTATTTACGGCCAGCATAAAATGCATACAGCACCAGCTCTTCCGGTTCATGCTCTAGTTTGACCTCAACTAAAGTGCCAGCCTTCAGTTCCGCCTGGCACATATGCCTGGGCAAAATGGCAAATCCCAGCCCCTGTATGGCGGCGGCTTTGGCCATGTGGCCACTGTTAACTTTATAGCTGGATTGCACATGCAGGGTTTTATTGTGCTTAAATCGCCAGGGCGTGCCTTGCAGTGCGGTCAGGCTGGTAATGCAGGGCACTTTGCTCAGTGTTTCCAGTGTGTGCAGATTGGCATGGTCGGCAAGCAAAGCCGGTGCCCCGACAACACAGCTTGGCAGTGTCAGAAGGGGTTGTGCTACCCAGCCCGAATCAGTCAAGGTGCCGCGCCCAAAGCGGATCACCAAGTCTAAGCCCTCCAGAATACTTTCTGAGGGATTGAGCTGGGTATCGCAACTGAGCGTGATATCGGGATGCTGATGGCAGAAGTCGGCGATAAGCGTTGCCAGGACTGGCACATCTGGCATAACCAGGTTAAGGTGCCCGGATAGCGCATCACTGTGCTCACAGACCTCTGTTAGTGCGTCATCCATTCTTTGTAGCAGCGGTTTTATGGTTTCATAAAGCTGTGTACCTGATGCGGTCGGGTGCATTTTCCGGGTTGTACGCTCAAGCAGTCGGGTGTTTAAGTGGTGCTCCAGTTGGGCAACATGACGGCTGATATTGGAGGTGGGTAACAGGCGTTGCTGTGCTGCCAGTTTGAAGCTCAACTTTTCATAGACAGCCACAAAGCTCAGTAACCATTGAATATCGGTCCGTTCAATCATTAATTGTCTCATTTGGTGGGATTTAAAAACCCATATTAGCATCTTTATCCCGCTCTGCTGCTTTGTCACACTGCGCTCATCTATTTAAGGAAGTGAACGATGCAAAAGAAACGTATAGCGATAATTGGTGCGGGTGTGGCGGGTATGGCACTGGCATTACTGACAAGAAAACAGGGGCATGAGGTACAGGTTTATGAGCGAGCGGCGACTCACACAACGATGGGGGCTGGCGTTACATTGTGGCCCAATGCCATGTATGTGTTACATAAAATGGGGCTGGCACAGAAAGTTATTCGCGCAGGGGGCACACCTGAGTCACTGTGTCAGTATGACCGCCGCGGCAACAGACAAACTACCCTGGATATTGGCGAGCTAAACCGGCACTGTGGCTATGCCAGCGTGACCATACTGCGCCGCGACTTGACTCGGATACTGGGTGAGGCGCTGACAGAGCAAGGGGTAGCCATTAAATTTGCAACCTCCGTAACCTGCCAAGAAGTAGACAGCCTCAGGCAAGCGAACGATCTGGTCGTTGGCGCTGATGGCAGAATGCAGTCGGTGGTGCGGCGAATGTTATTCGCTGAGGCGGGCACACCTCGCTACCAGGGGTTTATTAATGTGATAGGGGTAAGCAAGCTCAGGCCCGGTACCCTGGCTAATCATATTGGCGATTTTCGCCACCCCACAGAGCGCTTTGGCATAGTGCCGGTAAGGCCCGATATATGTTACTGGGCCGGTGCCTGGCGCACCTCACTCGATGACAGTCGAACTCAGCATGACTGGCTGGGAGAGCTAAGGCAGCGCTTTGGCGGCTGGGCTGAAGCGGTTCAGGCCGTGCTGAGGCACCCGGAACCTGAGTCGGTCCGGCCCATTTTTGTCCATGATTTGGATCCTCTTCCATACTGGCATAAAGACAATATGGTGCTGATTGGCGATGCAGCGCACGCGTCATTACCCACGTCAGGACAAGGGGCGTGTCAGGCACTGGAAGACGCCTGGCAGCTGGCCTGCCTGATGTCTCAGCAGGACCAGCTCGGCGCCGTGTTAAGCCAGTTTTACCGACTGCGGATAGAAAAAACCACCATGGCCCAGCATGTCGGCCGACAGTTAGCGCAGCAGCTTTTTTCTGGGCAAAGTGATGAATCGGCTGCGCAACCCGCACTGTCTCTGGCGCAGCTGAGTCGGCTATGGATGCAGGGGCTTGATGAATAAAGTGGGCTGTGGATCCTGCTGCTGGTGTGCTCAATCTAAACCGAGTTTTAGCAGTTCGCCAGAGGTCTGCTATTCGGGGGGATCTCCCGGGGCTTCCTTACGTTTACGTTGTTCCTGCTTTGCTTTCGCCACATTCTTAAATACGGGGGGCGGGATAGGAAACAACGAGAGTAAGGGAAAAATCGCCATCACCAGGTAGGCAGCTTTAGGCATACCTTTGGCCCATTTCACTATCCTGGCCAGGCACCACAGGCTGGCCACTACCAGGGCGAGAATAAGGCCTGCCTTTAGCAATACGGGTACAAGGGCTATGTCGGTGTGGTCCATCATCGTCACTTCCTTTTGCTGAGTAAAAGTACTTAATAGGAACGATGAGAGCAAAATTCAAGCGATCCGTATAATGCTGAGATTATTCAGAAAAGCAGCTCTTTAGGTGGTTTATATTAAATTCTAATCCAATTTTCTTATTTTTATGTTGCTTTATTGTGTATTTGCGCGCATCATAGCCTCAGATTGCAAAGATAATAATGGAAGCACTCACTCCTAATGGAATAGGAAATCGCATCGTACAGCGGATGTAGATGTGTCATTACTTTGTGTTGTATTAGCCTGAATCTGGATGAACCACACGAGTTTATTACCATGCTAAAAACATCACTTTCTTTGATTGCCCTGGTGGCATCTTCTGTTTCCTACGCAAATACCTGTACCGGTCAGCTGTATGGCATTAATGCAGGCCGTGGCGATGTCGGTATTTTATTTGGCCTGAACGAACAAGATAACAGTGCATTTGCACGTACGTTGGCAGAATTTAGTGCTTCTGCGCTGGCGTATGATCAAACCAGTCAGCGCATGTATTATGTGTCAGCGCCCAGGCCATTTGAGTATCAGGTTGATGTGAGCCACCTGAACCTCAGCGCTGAGCAGTTAACCCATCTGCCCATAGAGGGAAAACGCTTTAAATACCTGCGCCTGGCCTACTATGATTTTGCCACCGATACCCACACGCTGGTGGGCAGAACCTCGCAGGTGCTGAGTATGGTGTATGACCCCGAGCGCGATGCGCTGTTGGGCACCGATTTTAAAAAGCTGTATGAAATCAACAAAACAACCGGTGAAGCAACCGAATTAGGGGCATTGGGGTCACTAAAAGGCAAGTTCCGTGGCGATCTGGTTATCCAAAATGGTAACTGGTATCTGGTTACCAGCCGCAGTGTTTATCAGATAGATAAAACCACCTTTAAAGCAACAAAGCTGGCAAATCATAGCCTTACTGCGGCCACTGGCGCGGCGTTGAATCAGGCGGGTGAAATCGTTGTCAGCCGTACTCTGATCAACGACTATGGCCATGTTAATCGCTCTAAACTCTATAAACTCAACCCTCAGTCGGGTAATACCTGTTTACTGGCTACCGTACCGGTGCGGCTGAATGATTTGGCAGTGAACACCGATCAGCCCGTAGCCTGTTACACTACACCCAGTTGCGAGACCGATCCTGAACCCACTTTCACCCTTGAAGCAATCACAGGTGTGGTGTCGGAAGGGGGACAACTCGAATATCAAATAACCCTGAGCAACGCCTACTATCAGGATGTGACACTGGATGTCAGTGTGCTGGACGACACCACGTCTGCGGGTGATTATACGCCGCCGCCTGCCAGTATTACGATTGCTGCGGGACAAGTAAGTGCAACACTCAATATTGCAACGATGGATGATGACGAGCATGAAGACAGTGAGGCTTTCACCTTGCTGGTTGAAGGTGCAAAACATACCAGCGGCTCTGCGTCTGTTACTGGCACCATAGAAGATAATGACCCGGCGTGCATACCGGATAACTACACCCGCATTCATTATCAGTTTGTCAGTGAAAGCGCTGGCTACAACAATGACTGGGGCGTGCGGGTCAATGGCAGCTATGTGAAGTTGCTGGATGAGTACGGTGGCTCGGGCAGTTATGATGTCATTGAAGGCGCCAGCTACGACTATGTGTTGTCAATTAACGGTAACCCTGGCCAACTGACCACTAACTATCGTGTGTATGGCGACAAGCAGTACTGGGAAGACCAAAACGACCGCGATTACAACGACTTTGTTCTTAAAGTCTGGACATCGAGCATCCAAAAAGGGTGCGATTAACCTCTGCTAAAGTGGCCTCCAACAGGAGGCCGCTTCCTTATATATCATCAATTAGCAGCAAAAGATCGGTGGCCCCGACGTCCACACCCGCCTGACTGAGTAATGTCGATACCTGACCACGGTGATGCGTCTGGTGATTGAATAAATGCGTCAGTAAACTGGCAAAGGGTTTGTGGTACGTCACGCCCTTGCTGTTGCGATAGGTCAATACGCTTGTTAAATCACTGTCCTGTAAATGCTGTAGTAAACCTAAGATCTGCTCATCCAGCCACTGACGATAGTCAGTTAACTGCGCCAAATCGTCAAATAAACACTGATCCAGACTGGTGGGGTTGTCCTGTGCCACCACAGCGGCCAGCACATCGGCGCAGGCTTCACTGCCGGCATAGCGTTTTAGCCAGATAAGATCTGCCACAACAAGGTGGTTTAAAGTGCCCAGTATCGAGCCAAAAAATGCACCCCGATCCTGTTTTAGGGCAGCGTCGCTCAGTTGTGCGGCGGCGGTATGCACTTTTTGATTCATCCACTGGTTGTAATTTGCCAATAGTCTGAACTGGGTAAGTTGGCTCATGGGCGTGTCCTTTCGGGTGTGTTTAGTTGCGCTAATAATAGCGGTGATAGTAGCAGTGATACTAATACAAGTAGCTGATAAGTATTTATAAATATAAACAAAAAAGGCAAGGGATGATGAATATATTCATAGATGTCTACAGGCCTACGCAATTCAGTTGTTGGTCCAGTTAACTTGTGGTAACTATCTGTTTACAATTTTAACCCATGGAAAAGAGAATGAAGCATAGCCCAAGGAAGCGACAGCAGGAAATTGACCGGTTTAACCGGCTGATCCAGCGCTCCATTCGTCAGATGCGTAATGAGCTTGGATTGAGCCAAAAAGATCTGGCCGCGAAAATGTCGTCAGCGGTTGACCAGTCAACGGTCAGCAACTGGGAAAGTGGCAAAACGGATATGACCAGTGCCCAGCTGCTGGATATCTTTATGATTTTTGGCAAGGACCTGGTTGCCTTGTATTTTAATTTTTTAAGTGATAAGCCACCTGCCAGCCCGGAAGAAAAAAACGAAGAAGAGGAGTCATAAGATGGATTTTTATACAATAGTCAGTTATTCAGGTATCCCGTTTTTACTATTTGCACTGGTTTACACTTGGAAGTATGAAAGCTCACGGTACTTTTTGCTCTTGATGTTGCTTCTGGAAGTCGTCGATTTAGCCCTATACAAGATTAGTTATACCTGGACTACGCACATGTATTTGTACAACATGGTGATATGCATGCTGATTGTTGTGCCTGTTGTCTACCGTAGTCGAATTGCGCTTTTTATATATAAGTTGACAGGTATTCCTTTCTTCTCGCGCGTTTATAAAAATCATCACTTCTCAATACAAGAGATTGGTTTGATATTGTTGCATCTTGTTGACTTTGTTCTGGCTGCATTTAATTACCTTGAGGTATGGTTATACAAGTTCTATGTGATTGATGGCTGGATAATGAGTAATGGCGTGCGCAATTTTATATTGGTTTCTTTGAACTTATTGATGTACTTATGCTTGTTAACTTATGCCGTCAAAACTCCAGCCCGTGAGCTTTTTTATAAGGAGCATGGGGAAAGCTTTGCCACCAAAGCATCCGATTAGTAGTACAAAATGCTTGGCGCCACTGTTAGGAGCCTTTAGTGCCGGACATGCTTAGAAGTTGGGGTTTACTAATGAAAGCAAAGTGTGTATTTGTATTAATAAATTCATCATACTGAGTGCAATCCCAATGGGTGTACCAGTAAATAGCGAGGAAGCATAGGAATGAAAAACATCAGCAAAGCAGATTTGTTAAAAATTCAAGGTGGGGTTAACAAGCCTGGTGATAGAGATCTGCCAGCCAGAAGTCAGCCAATTGAGAAGCCAGCAAAGTCATAAATTTTATGGCTAGAGGAGCGTGCTTTATATGAAGCTGCACGTTTTAAAATGTCGGCCATGGATATTTGAGTTAGCCTAGAAGGATATGTAGGTATGAAAAACATCAGTAAAGCAGAATTGTTACAAGTACATGGAGGCAGTCCAAGAAGCCCAGGTGATCGTGATGTGCCACCAAGAAGTCAGCCAATTGAAAAGCCCCCCAAGTCTTAAACCCGGTAAAGCCTACGTTGAGCTCGCACTCGTCGTACGCTTTGGGCGGCGCTCAATCGGCAGGCTCATTTAATTACCATCTTCGGGGCTATTCGGTTACCGGTTAATGCACGGGTATCAGACTGGCGGTAAAAGTGTTTTACTGCCGGTCATTCATTCACGCCCAGGTTAAGCGGTCAGCGTGCCCCTTCCATTCAGTCATCATCCTGTAAAAAAACTGCGCTAGCGCAAGCAATTTTTTTTCTACTCAGCTAAAATACTCGGTTATACGTTATTCTCAGCCGTGCTGTCTGATGGGGTGCTTGTATTGGTGCCTTTTACACTCAGGTTTGTGCGGTGTTCTTTGCTCAATGACACGGGGTTTGTATGTCTGACAAGTGCTATATCACGGCGCAACAATTACTTGAAGATTCATTTCGACTGGCGGCTCAGGTTTATGAAGACGGCTTTCGTCCTGACTTTATTATCGGCATCTGGCGTGGTGGTGCGCCTATCGGGATTGCGGTTCAGGAATACTATGATTACAAGGGCATAGAAACAGACCACATTGCGGTGCGTACGTCGTCTTACTATGGTATCGGCAAGCAGTCGAAAGAGATCAAAGTACACGGTTTGCATTACATTGTTGAGAACGCCAATGCGGGCGACTCGTTACTGATTGTGGACGACGTGTTTGATTCGGGTCGCAGTATTTATGCGCTGCGTGAAAAACTCGAAGAGCTGATGCGCCTGAACCTGCCAAAAGACATTCGTGTTGCCTGTCCTTACTACAAGCCAACCAATAAAAAAGTGCCGATGACGCCGGATTACTTTATCCATGAGTCGGACGAGTGGCTGGTCTTCCCCCATGAATTATCTGGGCTAACGCCGGATGAGCTGATCGCGGGCAAATCTGACCTGGCTAACATCAAAGAGCTGTTTACTAAGTAAAACAAGCGCCAGTTGCATTGTTAAAGCCGCACCGGCAAACGCCCGTGCGGCTTTTTTGTGGGTGTAAATCTGTTACACTCGCGCTATTGTGCTTTTTGATATGATGTTTGCTCTATGACTAACGCTACGCCCGATTATCAGGCTATTTTGCAACAGGTTGCACAGCAAGTGCAGCCCCTGTCTCACCGGGGAAAAGTGGCCGATTACATCCCCGCGCTTGCCGAGCAGTCACTGGGTCAGTTTGCCATTGCATTACATACCGCCGACGGGCAAACCTTCAGTGCCGGTCACTGTGACAGCCGCTTTACCATTCAGTCTGTGTCTAAGGTGATGACCCTGACGCTGGCATTGCAGCGTTATGGCGATGAGCTGTGGCAACGGGTGGGCAAAGAGCCGTCGGGCACCGCATTTAACTCCCTGACTCAGCTGGAGTTTGAAAATGGCATTCCCCGCAACCCCTTTATCAATGCCGGTGCCATCGTAACCTGCGATGCTTTATTCAGCCGCCTGAGTGCGCCTATCCACACTATGCTGGAGAGCTACCGTAGCCATACTGCTAATCCTAAGGTGGGCATTAACAAGGTGGTGGCACAGTCTGAATACGACCATCGTTATCGTAATGCGGCCATGGCCTATCTGATGAAATCATTCGGCAACTTTGATAATCAGGTTGAAGAAGTGCTGTGGTCGTATTTTAACTTTTGCGCCATTGAGCTGAATGTGTGTGAACTGGCGCAGGCGTTTTCTTATCTCTCAACCGGCGGCATCTGTCAGCAAAGCGGTCAGCGGGTACTGAGTGCAAGGCAGACCCAGCAGCTTAATTCTTTGTTGTTCACCAGTGGCTTGTACGACGCCGCCGGAGACTTTGCCTATCGGGTAGGTATGCCGGGTAAATCTGGGGTGTCGGGCACCATCATCGCGGTGGCGCCAGAGCGCTTTACGGTGGCGGTGTGGTCGCCGGGGTTAGATAAAGTGGGTAATTCCGTGGCCGGTATTGCGGCGCTGGAGTTGCTGGCTGAAAAGCTGGGCACTGCGTTATTTTAACCGAGCGCAGAGACATAAAAAATGGGAGCCTCGGCTCCCATTTTTTATTGCCTTACTGATCCCAGTAGGTCTGTTCCAGCGAGTCTTCTCGCTCTGGCAAACCACGCGACAGGCGCGGCGAATGCTGAACTAAGACTTCGTAGCTGGCACGGTTAGCGTATTTGCTGATCTGCGCCAGTGAAGAATAGGTAATGGCATGCTGCTCATGCTTGGCCGAGTTGGGTACATTGAGTTTATGGTAGACATTGGCTGATAAGTCGTGCAGTACCGCAGCCAGCGCACAATCTCCGGCACCATTGGTGTTTTTGATGGTGTCTGGGCCACCCATGTAAGGGGCCGTGTGGCTGTATGCTTTGATTGGCTGTTTACAGGCACTGCGGCGCATGGCGCGGGAGAACTCATACTGGTTGAATTCAGGAATGGCCCCTGGCAGCAGCGGATATTCGGTTTCGCGTTTTTTCTCGTCGTCCACGTAACCGGCCATAAACAGGCCCTTTGGTCCGGCGGTACAGATCACTAAGTCGACCCAGTCCAGCGCTTTGTCGGCGGCCAGCAGTGGATCGTCAAACCCTGTGATGGCTTCGCCTTCTTCCTCGTTCATGGCCAGAATATCAACGTGTTTTTCAACGAATTCTGCCCACCACGCGGGGTCTTGTTCAATCAGGAACTTAGTGCCTAACGTCAATACCACCGGAACACCGGCATCATTGGCATACTTCACCGCCTGCATGGTTGCCTGTGTCATGGTTTCTTCGCCTGAGGTACGCATCAGATAGGCGCTGATCACCAAAGCTGAGGCGTGTTCAATCAACGACTTGTCGATAGACTCTGGTTTCAGATGGTTCATCATACCGGCGCTGATCGCGAAGGTGCGTTCGCCACTGTCGTCAATCAGGGTAAAGCAACGGCCGATGGGACCGGGCACAGGTTGCAGGTAATCAAGATCGACGCGGCTGGAGGTGTTACACAAAAACTTATAGGCGTAGCTGCCTATTTGAATGTTCTCGCTCATTACGCCCAACAATACCGAGCGGCTATCCGCCAGCACGGAGTAGTTGTGCATGGTATTGCCTATGGTGCCGCCAGCAAATTCATAGTCAATCATGTCATCACGTTTCAGGCGGTCATAGAGCGCATTGGTGACATCATTGTCTATCACTTGAGACATACCGCGTTGCAGCCCAAACTCATCAAGGAAGGCCTGATCAACCTTAGCTTCGATATCTACTACGATCTGGTCAATACCACAAATGTAGTTGCGTTTAAGTCGATCAACGACATGTAACTGGTTAATTATGGGGTCTTTATCTTCGACTGGAAAATAATGTTTATGTCTTCTGCGGCCCGGAAATTTCATGTTTTACCCGTGTGTGTTGAGCTCGTCAAATAAAAAAAGCGGCGAATTATAGCTTAAATTGATATCAATGAGCCATGGCAATTTGCTAATTTTAGCAATATAACTGTCACAGTGCGCAGTTCGCGACAATACGCTAGAATATCCTCCATTTTGTACCCAGGAGCACACAGGTGGACGAACAACAGCAAGATCTTTATTGGATGCAGCAGGCACTGGAGTATGCCGACAAGGCCGAGCAGGAAAATGAGATCCCGGTTGGCGCCGTGGTGGTTAAAGACGGTGAGCTGATTGGCGCAGGCTGGAACCGCTCGATTTGTTGTCACGACCCTTCCGCGCACGCCGAGATGCTGGCGATTAGAGATGCCGGTCAGTGCATCGAGAATTATCGGCTGGTGGATTGCACCCTGTACGTAACGTTAGAGCCTTGCCCTATGTGCGCCGGTTTGCTGGTGCACAGCCGCATTAAGCGGGTGGTGTTTGGCGCAGCGGATGCCAAAACAGGCGCAGCGGGATCCATCATGAATTTGCTACAAGAGCCGAAACTGAATCATCAGGTTGAAGTATTAGGTGGGGTTTTGGCGGAGCAGTGTGGCGAAAAATTATCGGCGTTTTTCCGTCGTCGCCGTAAAGAGATCAAGGCGCAGAAAAAAGCCCGTCAGGCGGGGTTAAACGACAAAGCGGCTCAGGGTTGAGCCGCTCTTTCGTCTGCCGCTATCTGGATCAATGCATAGATGCGGCGGCGCAGTAAAATTTTACGGTGAATGTTGCGGAGCATAATACGGCGACGATTTGGGCTCGTGTTGCGCGTGTTACGCTTAAATTGATGAGTACGACGTCTTCTTAGCATCGTAACCTCCATTTTTAGTGAGAGAACAACTACGCGCGATAGCTATAGCGTAATAGTATGTCAGCTTAATGACAGAGTCAGGACATAATACCGGATACTTAACACAGCGCCTTGCAGATCAGTTGGTTGGTTGCTCTGAGTCTGTATTGACTTGAAGGGCCCCATTGTCATCTAACCAGATCAGGGCGTCGTAGTACCGGCGAATGTTATCCACATAAGTTACTGCCACATCGCCGCGCGCATATCCATATTTAGTCTTTCGATAGTAGCGCTTTTTAGTCAGCAGTGGTAGTCGTTTTTTCACCTCTGCCCAGCTGGTTGCATCGCCGCCCTGACGCAGGGTCAGCTTACGCGCGTCATTCACATGACCCCACCCAACGTTATACGCAGCCAGGGCAAACCAGGTTCTGTCTGGTGCACTGATCTGTTTGGGAATGCGGTTAATGAGCTTACGCAGATAGCGTGCGCCGCCACGAATGTTTTGCTCGGGTTTCAGTCGATGGGTTACGCCCACCTGCTTGGCTGTGCGTTGGGTCAGCATCATGATCCCGCGTACGCCAGTGGGAGACTTAGCTCTGGGGTTCCACATCGACTCCTGATAGCTCAGCGCGGCCAGTAATCGCCAGTCGAGCTGATGTTGCTCTGCGTACTGCATAAACCAGTCCTGATATTTGGGCAGCGTGGTTTTGCTTGCCTCAACAAACGCCAGGGTATTGACGTAATTAAAGCGCTGAACATGGCCAAAGTACTTTTCTTCTAGTGCCGCCAGCTGTGCAGACTGTTGCATTCTGGCAAAGAATGGCGGCAGCAGAGCGTACAAAGAGTCGTCCTGGTCGTTGCGCAGGACCCAGGCAACCGGATCGGCCTGAGTGACGGAAAAGGCAATACTGACATTGGGGTGATAGCGCCGAAACAGCGCCAGTGAGTGAGAGTCGACCACAGTGTATTGTATGTCGCCGTCGATGATCCCTTGCAGCAGCTCTTCCTGATCCCGGTCATCCACACTTTGCCAGCTGAGTTCGGGATACTGCTGCTGTGCCACCTGCAACGTGATCACATGGTGGCTGTTAGCCAGAACGGTGACCGGACCGGTTAACTGGGCAAAGTTACGTGGCCGGGTATTGCCTTGCTTAAACACCAGCTTTTGACTGATCTCCCGATAGCTGGGACCAAACCGAAAATGCTCGGCACGCTGTGGGTGGTAAGTGAGTCCGGCTGCGGCAATGTCCAGGTCGCCACTTTGCAGGCGCTCAAACAGTTTTTTCAGGCTGAAAAAGGGCACTATCTGTAGCTCAACCCCCAGCTCATCAGCAAACTGCTCAGCCAGCTCGTATTCAAACCCCTGTTCACCGCCAATGCCCTGATAAAAGGTGGCGGGACCAACCAAAGTGCCAATGCGGATCACTTCCTGCGTTTTGATCCGTTGCAACTGAGTGGCAGGCATTTTTTCGCAGCTGCTCAGTAACAACAAACAGCACAGTATTAGCACAGAGGAAAGCAAATGCATAAGTGACTTTTGGCTCCTTGGTAAACGAGGGTGGCAGAGGGTTCCATGCTCGCAATTAACAGTGCTTTTGTGAAGGGGCTTTTTTTCGATAATTGCTAAATTTGAGTTAAATAAGGAGGCCAAATCGACTATAATGGCGGCCCAAAATATCGTTCAATCCTTAACCCCGGATGAAAATACCTATGTTGATCCTACGTGGTGCACCTGCACTTTCTGATTTCAAAGTTCAAAAAATCCTTAAAAGCTGTAACGATGCGCAATTGCCAGTCACTGGCGTGTATGCCGAGTTCATGCATTTTGCCGATCTGACAGCGGAACTTTCTGAGTCTGAACTGGACAAGCTGAGCAAGCTTTTAAAGTACGGCCCGACCATTGCCGAACATGCGCCTGAAGGAACCCTGATCTTAGTGACGCCGCGAATTGGCACAATTTCGCCTTGGGCTTCAAAAGCCACGGACATTGCCAACAACTGTGGTCTGGATAAAGTACACCGCGTAGAGCGTGGTATTGCCTACTACGTTGAGGGCGCGCTGAGCGCAGAGCAGACTGCTGAGGTAGCTAAGCTATTGCACGACCGCATGACCGAGTCAGTGCACAGCAAACTGGAAGACGCGGGTCAGTTATTCCGCGTAGAAGAGCCGCGCCCAATGTCATCTGTAGATATTCTTAGCGGTGGCCGTGAAGCGCTTGTTAAGGCAAACATAGAACAAGGCTTCGCATTAGCGGACGACGAAATTGACTACCTGGTTGAAAACTTCACCAAGCTAGGTCGTAACCCGAACGACATCGAGCTATTTATGTTCGCACAGGCGAACTCTGAGCACTGTCGTCACAAAATTTTTAACGCCGACTGGACAATCGACGGCGTAGAGCAGCCAAAGTCGCTGTTCAAAATGATCAAAAATACTTACGAGACGCACCCAGAAAACGTACTGTCTGCTTATAAAGATAATGCAGCGGTTATGAAGGGCTCTAAAGCGGGTCGTTTCTTCCCAAATAAAGACGGTGAGTACAGCTACAATCAAGAGAATATTGAAATCTTGATGAAGGTAGAAACCCACAACCACCCAACGGCAATTGCGCCATTCTCAGGCGCATCAACCGGTTCTGGTGGTGAAATTCGTGACGAAGGCGCAACAGGTCGTGGTTCTAAGCCAAAAGCGGGTCTGGTTGGTTTTACCGTCTCTAACCTGCGCATTCCGGGCTTTGAGCAGCCGTGGGAAAGCAACTTCGGCAAGCCTGGCCGTATCGTTGACGCACTCGACATCATGATTGACGGTCCTCTGGGTGGCGCGGCGTTTAACAATGAATTTGGTCGTCCTAATCTGTTAGGTTACTTCCGTACTTACGAAGAAAAAGTAAACAGCCACAATGGCGAAGAGGTACGTGGTTACCACAAGCCAATTATGCTGGCAGGTGGTCTGGGCAACATTCGTACTGAGCATGTGCAAAAAGGCGAAATCCCGGTTGGCGCTAAGCTAATTGCACTGGGTGGTCCGGCGATGAACATCGGCCTGGGTGGTGGTGCTGCGTCATCCATGGCTTCTGGTCAGTCAAACGAAGATTTAGATTTTGCTTCTGTACAGCGTGAAAACCCAGAGATGGAACGTCGTTGTCAGGAAGTGATCGACAAGTGCTGGCAGCTTGGCGACGAAAACCCCATCGCGTTTATCCACGATGTGGGCGCGGGTGGTCTTTCTAATGCATTCCCTGAGCTGGTAGACGACGGTGGTCGTGGTGGTAAATTCCAGCTGCGTAACATCCCGAACGATGAGCCGGGCATGGCACCACATGAGATCTGGTGTAACGAATCACAAGAACGTTATGTACTTGCCGTAGCGGCAGAAGACTTCGCACGTTTTGAAGAAATCTGTAAGCGTGAGCGCGCACAATACGCTGTTATCGGTGAAGCAACTGAAGAGCGTCATCTAACCGTTGCGGACAGCCACTTTGATAACAACCCGGTCGATCTTCCGCTTGACGTACTACTTGGTAAAGCACCTAAGATGCACCGTGACGTTGAGTCAAAGAAAGTTGAAGGCCAAGCCCTGAACACTGACAGCATCGACGTTGAGGAAGCGGCTAAGCGTTTACTTCGCTTACCGACGATTGCTGAGAAAACCTTCCTTATCACCATTGGTGACCGTACGGTAACAGGCCTGGTGGCGCGTGACCAAATGGTTGGCCCCTGGCAGGTACCAGTAGCAAACTGTGCAGTAACAGCAGCTGCGTTTGATACTTACCACGGTGAAGCCATGTCAATGGGTGAGCGTACACCTGCGGCACTGCTAAACTATGGTGCATCGGCACGTTTAGCCGTCGCAGAAGCATTAACGAATATTGCTGGCGCAAACATTGGTGGTCTTGAAAACATTAAGCTATCTGCAAACTGGATGGCCGCAGCGGGTCACCCGGGTGAAGACGCAGGCCTTTACGAAGCGGTTAAAGCCGTAGGTGAAGAGCTGTGTCCGGCACTTGGCCTGACTATTCCGGTAGGTAAAGACTCCATGTCGATGAAGACAACATGGCAAGACAACGGTGAAGACAAAGCGGTAACAGCACCACTTTCTTTGATCATCACTGCATTTGGCCGTGTTGAAGACATTCGTAAAACAGTCACACCTCAGCTTCGCACTGATAAAGGTGACTCAAGCCTGATCTTAGTTGATTTAGGTGCAGGTCAAAACCGCATGGGTGCATCAAGCCTGGCACAGGTTTACAAGCAACTGGGTGACAAGACGCCAGACGTTGACAGCCCTGAGCTGTTAAAAGGCTTCTACAACGCGATGCAGGCGCTGGTAGCCGACGAGAAGCTATTGGCTTACCACGACCGTTCAGACGGTGGTTTATTCACAACGGTCGCGGAAATGGCCTTCGCAGGTCACACCGGTGTGACAGTAAACCTGGATAGCCTGACAGGCTCTGACATCGAAGCGCTTTACAACGAAGAGCTGGGTGCTGTGATTCAGGTTCGTAACGACGACCTTGCAGCAGTTGAAGCTGTGTTAGCTGACAACGGCCTTGCGGCAATCAGCCACACTATCGGTAGCTTAAACACAGAAGATAAAGTGATCTTCAACCGTGGTGGTGAAGCCGTACTTGCCAATACCCGTACTGAACTACGTACTATCTGGGCTGAAACGACTTATAAGATGCAAGCACTGCGTGATAACCCTGAGTGTGCTAAGCAAGAATTTGATGCCAAATTTGACGAAAAAGATCCAGGTCTGAACGTAAAACTGAGCTTCGATTTAAACGAAGACGTAGCAGCACCTTACATTGCAACCGGTGCTAAGCCTAAGATGGCAATCTTGCGTGAGCAAGGCGTTAACTCGCACGTTGAAATGGCAGCCGCCTTTAACCGTGCAGGCTTTGCAGCAGTTGACGTACACATGAGTGACATTCTGGAAGGTCGCTTGACGCTAGACCAGTTCAAAGGCCTGGTAGCCTGTGGTGGCTTCTCGTATGGTGACGTGCTAGGTGCGGGTGAGGGTTGGGCTAAGTCAATCCTATTCAATGACATGGCACGCGACCAGTTCCAAACCTTCTTTGAGCGCCAGGACACCTTCAGCTTAGGTGTGTGTAACGGTTGTCAGATGCTATCAACACTGAAAGAGCTTATCCCAGGCACTGAGCACTGGCCACGTTTTGTAACCAATAAGTCAGAGCGTTTTGAAGCACGCTTCAGCCTGGTTGAAGTACAAGAAAGCCCGTCGGTATTCTTCCAGGGCATGGCGGGCTCTCGTATGCCAATCGCGGTATCTCACGGTGAAGGCCATGCTGAGTTTGCCAACGACGCAGCAGTAAAAGCAGCGCTTGAGTCTGGCACCGTAGCCGTTCAATACGTTGATAACTTTGGTAAGCCAACCACGCAATACCCGAACAACCCAAATGGTTCACCAGAAGGGATCACAGGTATTACCTCAACGGATGGCCGTGCAACCGTGATGATGCCACACCCAGAGCGTGTATTCCGTGCCGTGGCTAACTCTTGGCACCCGGACGAGTGGAAAGAAGATAGCCCGTGGATGCGTATGTTCCGTAACGCTAGAAAGAATATCGGCTAATTGTTTAGTTTGATGAAAAAGGTCACTTCAGTGGCCTTTTTTATTGCCCTCAAATTCATCCTGTTCATGGTTTGGTATTATTTGCCCTTTATACTTTCTGTCCTTAAGTTTTTTATGTAAATACCGATACAATGGTTGAATTAGAGGTACTTTCGGTCGCAAGGGGCCGAAGGCCAATAATGGCAATCAAGGAGTGAGTATGGACATACAAATACACCCAGGCAGTGCTTTAGTACACAAGCCGACATCGCATGCACCAGTTCGCACTAACAGCGATGAGGCTTTAGATGTGGACGCCCAGCAAGAGACTCAGGATAGCGAAGAAGCGGAGGTCATACCGCCACTGCTGTCAAAAGAGCTTGATGAAGAAGCGAGCCAGTACAAAGAAGATAATCCGGTATTTGAAGAGGATTATGAGGATCTGGAGAAAGCCATGGAACTCATCCAGGCGATGATCCGTAAGCTGCAGGCGCAAATCAACAAGCTGATGCAGTCTGTACAGCAGCGCCATTTGCAAGTACAGCAACATGAGGAAACACAAGTATCATCGGACTCAAGGCCCATTGAGCACATAGGATTAAAACAATATCGTGATCACTCTAAGGTGGACGAAATAGAGGTGCTTGAGCAGCAGCTCTCTGAGTACAAACAACAGGAAGCCGATATTCGGGTCAATATGATCAAAATGATCCTCGCAGAGCGAGAGCGGCTGGAAGAACTCAAACGCAAAGGGAAGTTGTAAGCGAATTTAGCGGCTAAGATGCTGACCAACTTGTAAGGGACTTTTGCAAACTTAACATCTTCTTACTGTGGCAGACATTACATCGCCACTAAGATCCCTTACACTTATGCAAGTTTTCAATAAGTACCAGATAGCGATGCGGCGTTTTTTTCTTATTCTGTTATTTGCCCTGTTTACGATAGGGATCACTGTTTATTATTTTCGCGTGCCACTGCCACTCACCATTGGCAAGCAGATACTGACTGAAGAGCAGGGCTTGCTGGAGTGCTTAGACTGGTCTGTTGACAGCTGGGACAGGCTAGCCATTGAGCGGCTTTGCTGGCGCAGTGATGCCATTGCGGTGGAGCTCACTAATGCCACCTTTGATGGCGACCATTTGCAGGTGGGCAATATGAGTGTGGTCCATCGTGCGGTTCAGACCGCTAGCGACACTAAGGTGGTGCACACGCCTGCGCCTTTACAGCTTGATTTGCCAGAAGGTATGCCGACACTCCAGGTTGAGGCGCTCACCGTATCGAGCCCCTTGTTGCCAGCGCCGCTGAACCTGAGCGTAACCCAGCGCGATGACTTTGCGTTTATTATCAACGGAGATGTGAAAGCCGACATTGACTTGTACGATACTGAGTTGCGCACCACATTGGATTTATCCAGCCCGGTTGTACAGACGTTGTTGCGCCAGGCCAACTTGCCTGTGGAAGTAGCTGCTTTGACGGGGGTTGTTGAAACCCGTTTTGATGGCCTGACGGTCAACGCAGATATCCAGTTACAGAGCACATTGAACTATGCCTTGCCTCAGTGCCAGCCTGAAGCTCAGATCAATGGTGTGATCGCCGCACAGTGGGATCTGAGCAGTCAAAGTGGCAAGGTGGATCTGAGCCAGTTGCCTGTCGACCTGAGTGTACCTGAGTGTGAATCGCTGCTTGCAAAGCTCCCACAGTCCTGGCAAAACAGCCTTTGGTCGGCACAGTGGCAAGTCCATATTACTGAGCCGGTGACGGTGAATGCGGATAAGGTAAGCTTGCCTGAATTGCGTGTCTCTGCTGGCAATGGGGCGACCTTAGCCACGCTCAGCGACTTGGCATATTCTCTTGCTGGACAGCAGGCGCGCAGCAAACTGATGCTCTCACATCAAAGCGACGCGCTTAACCTGCTGGAGGCACAAGTCGATGTGTTGCTTGAAGGCTCGCAGTTGGATGGCAAGGGCACAGTCATCCTTGAGGTGGCGCAGGCGCCGGCTGAGCTAGCCGTTAACTGGCAGGACGTAACTTTACGCAGCGAGTTTACGTTGCAGGGCACAGTCACAGAGCAGCTAAATTTGACCTTTAAGATGCAACCTCAGGCAGATTCTGTGACAGCAGAAAATCTCAGCCTGGAGGCGCTTTCGACGACTCTGTCTGGCCAAGCCGCGTTCGATCTAACTCAGCAAAGTACAGTAGCGACAAAAGCCCCATTTAAATTGCTGCAATGGCAGCTCAATTCTAATGTGGAGCGTTATTTGATAAGCGGCGTACAGGGGCGTAACCTCAGCGTCACAGGCCATGGTGACATCAATGCCTTGCTGGCAGCCACTGTACATGGCGATATTCGGGTTGGATCATTTAAACGTCAGGAAGTGAGAGGCAAAGACTTACATCAGCAGCTAGAGTTCAGTGGTCAATTACAGAGCGAGGGGCCGGTTGGCAAGCTAGCGGGCAGCTCGGTGATTGAGTTGCTGGCTCACCCTCAACTGGTACTCAGAGATGTGGCTATGCAAAGTAGCGGCCGTATTGCGGGAAGTGAGCAACTGGCGCTGAATCATACACTGACCCTGGATAACCTGGAATTACAACTGACGCATCGCCTGGAAGCCGGATTAATGCCATTTACTCTGACACTGGCTGATCATGGTCTGGGGGCGGTTCAGTCATTGGCCAGCCAGTTTGTGCCAAAGCTTAAAATTGAGCAGGGTCTGATCAATGCCCAGGTTACTGGCGAGCTGACGCGCCAGACTTTTGATTTTGAAATGAATGTGGATGACGCCGCGTTTTTATATGAGCACCACTATGTATCGGAGCTGGATTTGCCAATGAAGGGAAAGTGGCATGCGGGTGAACTTGTCATCGAGCCTGCGCCACTGAGTATCACCGAGGTGCGCTCGGGTGCTGTGCTGACAGACGTACAAGGCCAGATAACCTCAGACAGCAATTTACCGGTGTTACGTCAGTTCAGGGCCAATGTATTTGGCGGCCAGTTAGCGGCTGAGCAGATCTTACTGAGTAAGCAAGATCAAGAGATTTTAGTGACGGCCAGCGATCTGGACCTGATGCTGATCTCTGAAGCTGGCAGGGAGTCCGGGGTTGAGCTACACGGACGGGTATCCGGCAGGTTGCCAGTCTTTATACGCAACGGGCAGGCCGAGATCCGCGATGGCTACCTCAGCAATGTGGTGGATAGTATGCTCAAGGTAGAGGATAATGCGTCATTCAACGCCTTAAAGTCTCAGCGTCCGGAATTACAAACGGTGTTTGGTGTACTGGACGAGTTGAGTATTGAAACACTAAGTGCCGACGTGAACATGGCACAAGACGGGCAGCTGGAATTGGCTGTGAAAATTGCCGGTGAAAATAAGCAGCAAAAACAGCCCGTGAATTTTAATTATACGCACAGTGAAAATATTTATACCCTGTTCAGGGCATTGCGACTGAGTGATGAAATTACTCAGGAAGTGGAAAAAGCTTTAAACTAATAGGAGCAACTCAGCATGAAATGGATGCTAACTTTGGTGTTCGCTGTTTTGGTATCGGCCTGTACACATAAAGTACAGGTAGAAACCAAAGAGCCAATCACCATCAACTTAAACGTCAAAGTTGACCATGAGATCCGTGTTAAGGTCGACAAAGAGCTGGACGATCTGTTCAGCGATGACAGTGAATTATTCTAAGGAGCCAGATCATGAACGCATCTAAGTTACTCACCACGATTGCCGCAGCTTGTATGAGCTTTTCGGTATTGGCCATTTCTCTGGATGATGCAAAATCCCAGGGCTTGGTTGGCGAAACCGCAACGGGCTATCTGGGTGTGATTAAGGGCAGCAGCGAAGTGAACAAGCTGGTAGAGGAAGTGAACAGCAAGCGCAAAGAAAAGTATCAGCAGCTGGCCAAGAAAAACGGCATCAGCCTGAGCCAGGTTGAGATTATGGCTGCCAAGAAAACCTTTGCCAAAACGGCACCGGGTCACTTTGTAAAAGTGGACGGCAAGTGGGTTAAAAAGTAAGTGTGGGCGGTATATGCCGCCCTGACCTTTACTTCTCTTGCACACACTGGTGCAGTAACTGTTGCCAGAACGCAGCCCCTTTTCTGCGTGCCAGGCGGATATTGTTATCCGGTATTGACTCTGGATCATCATAACTTTCCAGTGCTTCAGCCATGCTGGCTTCACGGATCACGTGCAAAGCCGGGTAGGGCGCACGATTTGTGTAGTTGGCTGGGTCGTCTTCTTCTGCATCTGCAAACACATAATCCGGGTGGAAATTGGCCAGCTGGAAAACCCCCTCATAGCCCTGTGCAACCAGCAAGGCATTTGCCAGGTCCACCAGATCTAAAAACGCGTCAAAATCGGCAAAGCCCTGAGTGAAAATAAGCAGGCTGGTTTCGCGCTCAGGTGTCTGCGTCAATGCCTGGCACTCATCCAGCATATCCATCACGGCATCTTCGGGGGTTTGCGACTCACAAACTCGATAGTGAATCGCGTTTTGTTCAACTTCCTTGCGGGCAAACGGACAAAAGTTATATTTGACGATCACTGAGCTGACCCAGTTTTGCATCGCTTTGACGGCAATATGGTGCATTTATTTTTCCAAAAGAGAGTTGATCATAGTAACACTGCGCGCAATGGCACCCTGGTTGCGAGCCAGGCAAGCCTGTGCCTGTGCGCCTAATTCTGTTGCACGTTCTGTTGAGCTTAAATATGCCAATAAAGTATCGGCTAACTCGCGTGAGTCAGCCACCTCGATGGCACCTTGCATTGCAAACAGCTCAGGATAGATATGGGCAAAGTTATAAGTGTGAGGTCCGGTCAGGACGCCGACCGAGCAGGCCGCGGCTTCAAGTGGATTATGGCCACCACGCTCAATCAGGCTGCCGCCAATGTAGGCGATTTGTCCGCACCCGAATAACAGTTTCAGCTCGCCTAAAGTGTCTGCCAGTAAGACCTGGGAGGATACTGTGTATGCCTGACTTCGGCGGCTGTAGCTGAGCCCCTGAGTGTCTATCAATGCGGCCACTTTATCGAATTGCTCGGGGTGCCTGGGGGCAATGATCAACAGCGCGTCGGGCAGCTGGGCTAACAGCTGCTGGTGCGCTGCCAGCACCTGCTCGTGCTCCAGAGGATGGGTTGAACCGGCGACCCAAACAGGACGTGCGCCCAGTTGCGTTTTAATGGTATTAATTTTGTCCTGCTGGCTGTCATCCAGGGCAATATCAAACTTGATTGAGCCCGTCACCATGACTTTGTCCTGAGCCAGGCCTAGTTTCACAAAGCGCGCTGCATCGTCCTGGTTATGGCTGGCCAGCATGCCTATCTGACGCATGATAAATCGACTCAATGGGGCAACTTTTTGATAGCCTGCAAACGATTTTTCAGACAAACGGGCATTGATCACTGCAACCGGGCAGTGTACCTGGTTGGCATAATAAAACAGATTTGGCCACAATTCAGTTTCCAGCACTAATAACACTTTTGGTCGTACTTGCTGGATAAAGCGTCGTGCCGCGAAGGCAAAATCTATTGGTAAATAGCAGATGGTGATATCTTGCGCACTGTTGCCGAATTGCTGAGTCAGTTGTTCGCGGCCCGTTGGGGTGTTACAGGTCAATACAAACGGGGCATTCGGGTGTTCTTTTAAAAGCACTTTAATAAGCGGCGTGGCTGCCAGGACTTCTCCTACAGAGGCACAGTGGATAACGACTGCTTGCTCACTATAACCTTTTGCCACTGAGCCGAAGCGTTCCGAGAAATGTGCTTTATAAAGTGCATTCTTTTTTCCTCTGATAACGTACAGATACAGCACAATGACAGGGCACAATGCCAGCAGCAGTAGGGAATATATATGTCTAATCATGGCAGCCATCAGTATAAAAAACGCTTATTTTAACTTGTCGGCCTGAAAAAGCGATAAACACGTACAAATTATCACAGTTGCCTTGGTGCTCAGTGGACGGGAATTTGCTAGGATCGGGCAAAATCTCCAATTTTAAAGGTTTTAAGTTGTCCTTTCGTACTATCACGCTTTCTTCTTTGTGTCTGCTAGGCGCAGCGCAGGCTTTTGCTATGCCAACGGCATTCTTACCTTTGGGTAAAGATAACATCCTGGAATATCAGATTGATCAGATGTTTGCACTGACTGGTATCACGCCAATGTCTAAGCCGTATCGTATCACCGAAATCAATAAGACCTTATCTGAGCTTGCGATTGTAGACCCTGCCTTACATCAAAGTATTAAAACGCGATTGGCACCTTACCTTGAAAGAGATGCAATTACTCGTCGTGGCATTAAGCTGCGGGTTGATTCTGGTGACGTGCAGCAGCTAGCAAATGACAGAGGAAACTACAGCAGTGAGTATGCCGAGCTCTCATTCGATGGGATCTGGCGCGGCAGTGATACAAGCCTGGTTCAAATCGGGGCAGAATATCGCGTCGAAGCGGGCAAGGTTGTCCCCTACAATACTTTTTATGCTCTCGGTGGAGAAAACCTGCAACTTACTCTGGGTTACAAAGAACACTGGTTTTCGCCTTTCAAACATGGTGCTATGGTGTATTCAAACAACGCCAAGCCACCATTGTCGGCATCTTTGGGGTTAAATCTGCCACTAGACAATTGGTGGAACTTTGATTTTGAGCTGTTCTACTCTGAGTTGGAACACGTAGAGAAAGGCATCGTATACCAAGAAAAGTTGCATGATGGTACACCTAAGCTGGCAGGTACGTATATCAGTTTTGAGCCGCTGGACAATTGGAAAATCGGTATCAACCGTATGATGCAATTTGGCGGAGGACCGAGAGAAGTGGATTTTGAAGATGTAGTCAAAGCCTACTTTGATCCAGCAGGGAATGACAATCGTGGTGTTACTGGCAGTATGGACAATGAACTAGGCGATCAATGGGCCACCATTACCAGTACCTTTACAACGCGCTGGCTTACGCCAGTACAGTGGTATCTGGAATACGGTGGAGAAGACACTAAAAATCATAAAAATTACCAGTTTGGCAATACCGTCGCCGGCTTTGGGGTATTTTTACCGTCATTGACGCCGGACATCACCCTACGCTACGAGTATACAAATATCCATAGCCTCTGGTATGTCAATGAAATTTATGAAAAAGCTGGCAACACAATAGATGGCTTTGTGGTGGGACATGCCGCGGCCAATCAACGCACCTTTGGCGATGCGGCACCTTCTGATGTGCAGACATTGGAGGTCAGTTATCGAGAAAATATGGATTCTTTGTGGCGTGTAAAAGTCTCTGTTATTGATAATGCCAGTAATTATTTCAATGAGCAGGGGCAAAGAGGGGATGCCTATGAGCGGGCCTCCGAACTATCAGTTTCTAACACTCGTCGCCTCTATGACAAACAGGTAGAGACAGCACTGACCTATGGCAAAGATGTCTTTGGTGAAAGCTACAGTTGGCTATCTGTCAATGTATACTGGTAGCGGCGCACAGCGTTACTATTTAATTTAACACGGGTTAGTTTTGACTTTGCAACGAATACAGAGTCGCATTATTTATTAAGGATCACTATGTCAATCAATGATCACATCAAACAAAGCTATCAGGCCAGCTTAGAGCGACATATGGCGTTGTTCGCAAAAATGGCCGACTATCACTCCCAGTCTGTGGAACTACTGGCTGCCTGCAAAGCAACCTTAGATGCCGGTGGTAAGGTGATTTGGTTTGGTAATGGTGGCAGTGCGGCCGATGCACAGCATTTGGCTGCCGAGTTCGTGGTGCGTTACAAGCTCGAGCGTGGTCCGCTGGCGTCTATTGCTTTGACTACAGATACGTCAATTTTAACAGCGCACAGCAACGATTATCACTTTAATACTGTATTTGAGCGCCAGGTACAGGCGCTGTGTAAACCTCAAGATCTGGTAATTGGCCTGACAACTTCAGGGACCAGTGAGAACATCAATCTGGCATTGCAGGCGGCGAATGAGATTGGTGCCTACACGGTGGCACTGACAGGCCGTACGGGTGGCACAGTGAAAGACATCGCCAGGCTGCCAATCATCATCGACTTTGATGAAACCGCGCGTATTCAGGAAGCCCACATGTTTATCGGACACTGGCTCTGTGAAGCGGTTGATATGGTGATTGCGGAGCAGTCAGTATGAACCTGAATGCATTGAGAAACTTAAACCAGGCTAAGGTTTTGGTGGTGGGCGATGTGATGCTGGACCGTTACTGGCATGGTGATACAGGTCGCATTTCACCTGAAGCACCAGTGCCGGTAGTCAAGGTCAGTAGCCTGGAAGACAAAGCGGGTGGGGCCGCTAATGTGGCAAAAAATATCGCTCATTTGGATGGTCAGGTTGGGCTGTTGGGCTTAATTGGTGAAGATGACAATGGCCGCCAGCTGGAATCGATTCTGGCAAAAGAGCAAATTGCCTCACAACTGGTGACCGTGGCTGAGCTGCCGACGATTGCCAAAATGCGCGTGATCAGTCGCCATCAGCAGGTGGTACGACTCGACCTGGAAGAGCCCTTTGTCCATTCCCACAGTCAGCTGTTATTGACCCGCCTGGAGCAAGTGGTTAATCACTATGATTTTGTGCTTTTTTCTGATTACAACAAAGGCGCGTTAACTTGCATTGAAGAGATGATTAAGGTCGCCAAAGAGGCCGGTAAAACCGTGCTGATCGACCCAAAATCGTCTGATCTGAGTCGCTATCGTGGCGCAGATTACATTACACCAAACCTCAATGAGTTTCGCCTCGCCGGAGGAGATGCCAGTAATGAGGAGACACTGACGAACAGTGCCCGGGCTTTGATAAAGCAAGCAGGCATTGGCGCTATGCTATTGACCCGCTCTGAGCAGGGAATGTCATTGATCACGCAAGATGAGAAGCATGATTTTGCCGCTCAGGTGCAGGAGGTCAGCGATGTCACGGGCGCGGGTGATACCGTGATTGCAACACTGACAACCATGCTGGGTGCCGGGTTTTCGCCCAGTGAAGCGGTGGAGCTGGCCAACTTAGCCGCGGGGATTGCCGTTGCTAAACTGGGTGCAGCGACCGTGACCCCGGAGGAGCTGAGCCGTAAATTGGGGCAGTACCTGCGCCAAACCGGTGAGCATTATCAAACGCCTTATGAAGAGGTGCTCAAGCATATCGAGTTTGCCAAACAAAATGGCGAAACCATAGTGTTTACCAATGGCTGCTTCGATATTCTGCACGCCGGGCATGTGCGTTATCTGGCACAAGCCAAGGCCAGAGGCGACCGGCTGGTGGTAGGGCTTAACAACGATGACTCTATTTCAAGACTGAAAGGTCCTGAGCGGCCAATCAATCCGCTCAATGAACGCGCTATGGTGCTGTCGGCGCTGGCGTCTGTCGACTGGGTGATCCCGTTTGGTAAAGAAAGTGAGGGTGATACACCGGCTAAGCTGATTGAGCAGATCAGCCCGCATATTCTCGTCAAGGGCGGAGATTATCAGGTGTCAGAAATTGCAGGTGCAGATCATGTACTTGCCATGGGTGGTCAGGTTGAGGTGTTAGCCTTTCTCGACGGGTGTTCCACATCAAATATCATCGCCAAGGCCAGAGAGACTGAGTAGCCTTGTCTGGCGATGCAAAAGCCGGTTTACGCCGGCTTTTTTGTCATTGCATCCTGGTAAGTATCAATAAAACCCTGCCAATCCTGCTCTGTACAGAAAAACTGTGTGGCGCGTGATGCCTCTTTTTTCAGCGAGCGGGCGAGCCGTTCGATGTTAGCCTGCTGCCACGCTTGTGCAGGCGTTTTGAGCGCGCCTTTGTCAAAATCAATCAGGTAGACTTTGCCCTCATCATCAAACAAAATATTATTGCAGTTTAAATCGTCGTGATAGGCACCGGCGTGATGAAAACGTGCCAGGGTGTTTGCGACTTGCTGCCAATCCTGTGGCGGCAGCGGTGCCGATTGTAGCCTTTCACACAAGCTTTGTGCGCCTGAGATGGCGTCTGTCAGAATATCCGCACGATAAATACCTGCCGACACGGTGACTCTGGCGCCCAGTGGTGTTGGAACTGGTAAGCCCAGGCTGGCAAGTTGAGTGAGCAAGTCCAGCTCGAGATACACTCGGGTGTTTTTCAGGCCGGTGAACAGATACTGATCTTTGAGCACCTTACCAATTAAACCCCCGCGCCAGTAGTGTTTGAGGACCGCAACCTGTTGCGAAGCATAGCGTACAAACCAGGCCGCAGCGCGCCCCTGCTTTGAGGTCACAACGGCGTTTTGCCGTTGCCAGAATGTCACGTCGAACCAGTCCAGAGACAAAGACTCCGGCGTATGGCAGGTACGCAGCAAGTAGTGATTATGGTGTTGTTCTATTTTTAACATGACTTCTCTGAGGTGGCACTGCAACGACAAACGCCCAGTGTAACGATTTTTCTTGTCGGGGAAAATCTCACAGGTTGCAAAATAGTGGGTTTTATTTAAGATCGGGTGCTTATTTTCAGTTACGGGCGACATGTGTGTCTCAGGCAATTTCTTCCATTTGTATTCTCCGCCTTTCGGCCATCGGTGATGTGTGTCATGCCGTTGCGGCTGTTCAGGCCATCCAGCGCGCGCATCCACAGGCAAAGATCACCTGGGTGATTGGCAAAGTTGAAGCCATGTTACTGGCAGACATGCCTGGGGTTGAGTTTGTTATTTTTGACAAGAAACAAGGTAAGGCAGCATTTAAACAGCTTAAAGCGCGTTTTAAAGGGCACAAGTTCGACGTCCTTTTGCATATGCAAGTGGCGTTTCGCGCCAACCTGGCTGCACGCTGCATCCCGGCAAAGGTCAAAATTGGTTTTGATAAGGGTCGCTCTAAAGAGCTGCATTCACTGGTGATCAACAAGCGGATCACCCCACAGAGTGAGCCCCATGTGTTGGAAGGGTTTCAGAATTTTGCCCGCGCCATCGGGGCTGAATGTGGCGCACCAACATGGGATATGCCAGTAAGCGAGGCAGATAAGCAGGACGCCCGTGAACTGCTGCAAGGCCTGACGCGCATTTTCGTCATTTCCCCGGCTGCCAGTAAAGCTGAGCGTAATTGGCTGCCAGAGCGTTATGCCGCGCTGGCAGATTATGCTGCGGCGCAGGGGTTTAGCGTGGTGCTGACAGGCGGACCGACCGAGCTCGAGCGTAAGCTCAGTGACGCCATCCTGACGCATGCACAGTGCGATATCACCAACCTGGTGGGTAAAACCAAACTTAAAACCTTACTGTGTGTGCTGGCGCAGGCACAACTGGTGCTGGCACCGGATACCGGGCCTGCTCACATGGCGGTGACGGTTGGCACGCCGGTCATTGGTTTGTATGCACATTCCAATCCCAAGCGCACCGGGCCGTATCTGTATCAGGATTATGTGGTCGAGGTTTACCATGACAACCTGATTGCACAAAAAGGCAAAAGTGCACAACAGCTTAAATGGGGCACGCGATTAAAGGGCAGTGATTTGATGAGCCAAATCTCAGTGGAGCGGGTGACACAGATGTTCGATCAGGTAGTAAAGCAGGAAAAATTATGACACACAAAGCCGTATTTCTGGACCGGGATGGGGTGATCAATCGGGATCATGCCTACGTGCATAAAATCGAGGACTTTGAGTTTATTGATGGGGTGTTTGAGGCATGTCAGCAATTTCAGGCTCAGGGTTATAAGCTCGTGGTGGTCACCAACCAGTCAGGCATTGGCCGGGGATATTATGATGAAGCTCAGTTTGCACAGCTCACGGACTGGATGTGCAAGCAGTTTCTGGCCCATGGCGTGTCAATTGCAGGCGTGTACTTTTGCCCTCACCATCCGAAAAAAGCACAGCCACAGTACCTGCAGGAGTGTGAATGCCGCAAGCCAAATCCCGGTATGCTGCTACAGGCCATCGAAGAGCATGATATCGACCCGGCACGCAGCGTGATGGTTGGCGATAAAGGCTCGGATATGCAGGCCGCACAGGCCGCAGGTGTGCGCACTAAGATTTTAGTTGAGTCGGGTCAGACATTCAGTGAGCTGGTGCGCGCGTCTGCCGATTATGTGTGTGGAACATTGCGTCAGGTACTTGATGTGCCTCCGTTTATCTCATAAGCGTTTACAAAGCGTCTGCGAACAAGATAATCACAATCCGTGCAATTAAGGTGCGAACCTTTTAAAATATAAGCAACGAATTTAATGACACAGCCGGTATTGAAAATAAACGATATCGGCGCTTCAGTGTGTGCCAGGTGCACACACCCCGTGCAACTAATGGAGACTCCCGATGAGAGCAGCGGCATTTTTCAGCCAGCTTCAGCAACAGATTGAAGAAGTAAAAGCAGAGGGTTTATACAAAAAAGAGCGTGTGATCACCTCTCAGCAGCAAGCAGAAATCGCAGTATCAACCGGCGAAAGTGTTATCAACTTTTGTGCAAACAATTACTTAGGTCTTGCTAATCACCCTGACCTGATTGCGGCTGCTCAACACGGCCTGGATGATCATGGTTTTGGTGTGGCGTCTGTGCGCTTTATCTGTGGTACTCAGGATATCCATAAAACTCTGGAAGCCAAGATTAGCGAATTCCTGCAAACAGAAGATACCATTTTGTATTCTTCGTGTTTTGACGCCAACGCAGGTTTATTCGAAACCATTTTAGGCCCGGAAGATGCGATTATCTCGGATTCTTTAAACCATGCGTCTATTATTGATGGTGTACGCTTGTGTAAGGCAAAGCGTTTCCGTTATGCCAACAATGACATGGCAGACCTGGAAAAGCAGCTGATCGCAGCGGATGAAGCCGGTGTAAAAACCAAGCTGATCGCAACCGACGGCGTATTCTCTATGGACGGGGTCATTTGTAACCTGTCTGAGCTATGCGATCTGGCGGATAAGTACGACGCCCTGGTTATGGTCGATGACTCACATGCTGTCGGGTTTGTTGGTGAAAACGGCCGTGGTACACCAGAATACTGTGGCGTGATGGATCGGGTGGACATCATCACAGGCACCCTAGGCAAAGCGCTGGGTGGTGCATCAGGTGGTTATACTTCAGGTAAAAAAGAAATTGTTGAGTGGTTACGTCAACGCTCTCGTCCTTACTTGTTCTCAAACTCACTGGCACCGTCTATCGTCACGGCGTCCATCAAAGTGCTGGATATGATGAAAGAAGGCCAGGCGCTGCGTAACAAGCTGTGGGAAAATGCCGCACACTTCCGTAGTAAAATGGAAGCCGCAGGCTTTACCTGTGCTGGTAAAGATCATGCCATCATCCCGGTCATGCTGGGCGATGCGAAAGTGGCCTCGGACATGGCGGATCGCTTACTGGCCGAAGGCATTTATGTTATTGGCTTCTCTTACCCGGTTGTACCGAAAGGTCAGGCGCGGATCCGTACTCAGATCTCTGCGGCACACACCACAGAGCAGCTGGACAAGGCGATTGATGCCTTTATCCGCATTGGTAAAGAATTGGGCGTGATTTAATCATTGCCCGACAGCCACCTCTGGCTGTGAGCGATTTATAGCGCAAGCCACCGGCTTGCGTGTTTCTGACGAGTGAAAACACATGAAAGCACTATCCAAGTTAAAAGCAGAAGAAGGGATTTGGATGACGGATGCGCCCAAACCGGAAGTTGGGCACAACGATCTGCTGATCAAGATCCGTAAAACCGCCATTTGTGGTACCGACGTTCACATTTATAAATGGGACGAGTGGGCACAGAATACCATTCCAACGCCTATGGTTGTTGGACACGAATATGTAGGTGAAGTTGTGGACATGGGCCAGGAAGTACGTGGCTTTGCAATTGGTGACCGCGTATCTGGTGAAGGCCACATTACCTGTGGACATTGCCGTAACTGTCGTGCCGGCCGGGTACATTTGTGCCGTAACACCATAGGTGTGGGCGTAAATCGTGAAGGCTCGTTTGCAGAATACCTGGTTATCCCAGCGTATAACGCGTTTAAGATCCCGGATAACATTTCTGACGAGCTGGCATCTATCTTTGACCCATTTGGTAATGCTGTGCACACAGCGCTGTCTTTTGACTTGGTTGGTGAAGATGTTTTGATCACAGGTGCTGGCCCGATTGGGATCATGGCTGCTGCAGTGGCTAAGCATGTGGGCGCACGTCATGTCGTGATCACTGATGTCAACGAGTACCGCCTGGATCTGGCACGTAAAATGGGCGCGACACGCGCTGTGAATGTTGCTGAAGAAAAGCTTGAAGATGTGATGAAAGAGCTGGGTATGACAGAAGGGTTTGATATCGGCCTGGAAATGTCGGGCGTGCCGGTAGCGTTCAACAGCATGCTGAACAACATGAATCATGGCGGTAAAATTGCCATGCTGGGCATTCCGCCAAGTGATATGGCTGTAGACTGGAATCAGGTTATTTTTAAAGGCTTAGTGATCAAAGGCATTTATGGTCGCGAGATGTTTGAAACCTGGTACAAGATGGCGAGTCTGATCCAGTCAGGCCTGAATCTGGAGCCCATTATTACCCATCAGTTCCACATTGATGAGTTCCAGCAGGGCTTTGATACCATGATCTCTGGTCAATCAGGTAAAGTGATCTTAAACTGGGACTAAGGTCCATACGATCCTAATCCAGAACACCTCGGGTCTGTGGCCATTAACGAGGTGTTTTTTGTGTCTGCTTATTTAATTGAGAGTACTATGAGTTTTAAACATATTTCAGTGGCCCAAACCAAAGAGATGTTGGCGCAATCCGATCTGGTTATCGCCGATATCCGTGATGCGAATTCGTTTGCGCAAGGACACATTCCAGGTGCAGAGCATTTGTCGAATGATAACCTGGGACACTTCTTACAGGAAAAAGAGTTTGAGCAGCCGATCATTGTGGTGTGTTATCACGGGGTCAGCTCGCAAGGCGCAGCCAATTACCTGGCAGAGCAGGGCTTTGAAGATGTGTACAGCATGGACGGCGGCTTTACACAGTGGGCGCAAGAGCTTCCGGATAACGTAGCAAAATGAAATGTCTAGGCTCCTTTGATAACCCACGCGCGGTTCAGGGAGTCGCAGACTATCTGAAAACCCGTCAAATTGAATGTCGTGTTACCAGCGAGGACGGACAGTCAGCTTCGTTGTGGGTCGATGAGCAGCACTGGTCTCAGGCCAATGAGATCTGGCAGGAGTTTATCGCCGATCCTTATCATGAAAAGTATCTTGCGGCATCCTGGCAACTGTCACCTAAAGAGTCACCACTGGTCTATCAAGGTGCCAAGCTGAATTTGTGGCAACGCTTCACAGCGCTGAGCTGGATGCTCAAAGCGGTGTTTATTATCTCTGTGGGGATATTTTTAAGCTTTTTTGTCTATGGGGTTGAGACCGTCTTTGCCGTTTTTCAGTTTGAACCACAGACCCCCTGGCGTTGGATCACGCCTGCTTTTTTACACTTTGGATTACTGCACCTGGTATTTAACCTGTCGTGGTGGTTGTATCTGGGTCACATGATTGAGCATCGCCTGGGCAGCTGGGTCGTTTGGGTAATCTTTGCCGCCGGTGCATTGCTGAGTAATTGGATGCAGTACTTGCTAGCCGATGCAAACTTCGGTGGCCTTAGTGGCGTGGTCTACGCTTTGCTCGGATTTTGCTGGATCCACTCAGCAAAGCATCCACAGTCGCCACCTTTGATTAGTACACCAATTGTGGGCTTTATGCTGATCTGGATGGTGCTGGGGTTCACAGACGTATTATTTGTCAATATGGCGAACTGGGCGCACTTATTTGGCTTACTGGCAGGTATGGGCGTTGCTGTGCTGCTACCTGTGCGCGGCAGCAAGTAAAGTTAATGCAAGGCCACTGGTCTTGCAGAACTAATGATATAAATACTTAGTAAATAGAACTTCCCGGATGATTTCTTGTCCGGTTTCTTCTTTCAATAAGGTTTTGAGTTTTTCTGCACAACGCTGGCGTATTTCTTCACGCCCCGTCAGCGACTTAATGGTCTCTTCCGGCTCTTTACTTAAGATTTGCACAATGGCGTCGCGAAGCAGGGGAGTATGGTGTTCAACGACGGCGATATTGCTGACATCATCGAGCATCAAATCAACGGTAACCCGGACATAACCAAGCTTTTTATTGGATTGCCCGATGTAATTGGTGATGATATCAGGCTCAAATCCAAAGTAGCCGACGGTTGATTCTGCGCGTGAGTTTGTACTCACACAAATCAGCACAAGTGCCATCAACGCGATACAGATCCGATTCATAATAGCCTGAAAATACTTAACTAAATACCAACAATAGGATTAGTTTATACGTAAAACCGGGTTATGAACAGCAGTGAGTAAGGGAAAGGTAAACTTTTTTGCCGGGGTAAGCTTTGCTATCATGGCGCGGTTATTACCTGAATTGAATTACTGACTTGTTTAATCTGCCAAAATTATTGCGATCAAGCTGGGAACCTCTGGCCCGGCACCAGGACATCCCGGACGCCCTGCACCCATTGCTGTGTGAAACTGGCTCTCTGACAGCTTTGCTGCGCGCGCAATGTCGAGTCTTGCATGTGGAAGTGCTCAACGAGCAGAGGCGTCAGCTTGATGATGAAGTGCAGGCTATCCTCGGCTGTGACAGCGCCCTGTGCCGGGAAGTCGTGCTATATTGTGATGATATTCCGATGGTTTATGGGCAGAGCTGGCTCCCGGATAGTGCTGCAATATTAGGACTCAATAATATCGGCAACACGCCTCTGGGGGAGCGTTTATTTGACCAGCAGGCCTGGCAACGCGGTGCAATTGAGGTTGCAATGCTGGATAAAGCAATGTTGCCCTCGTGCTTCCCGTTGAAAGAGACATCGAACGGCGATCTTTGTTACGCAAGGCGCAGTGTATTTACGCGTCAGAATAGCAAAGTACTGGTGTGTGAAATTTTCCTGAATGGAGTTAAGGTATGAAGCTATCGTTGCTTCGCTCTGATCATATAGAGGAATACAAGCAGCTGATGCGTGTTGAAAAACCCATCGGTACTTTGTTGTTAATGTGGCCAACACTCTGGAGCCTATGGATAGCGTCCGATGGTATGCCGCACTGGCACTTGCTCCTTATTTTTGCGCTGGGCACTTTTATGATGCGCAGTGCAGGCTGTGTGATCAATGACTTTGCTGACCGTAAGGTAGATGGCGCTGTAAAAAGAACCGCACAACGTCCGCTGGCCAGGGGAGCCGTCAGTGAAGGCGAGGCTCTCACCTTGTTTGCCCTGTTGGTTGGGGCGTCTTTTGTACTGGTATTGCTGTTGAACTGGCAGACCATTTTATTGTCGTTTGGGGCTTTAGCACTGGCCAGTGTTTATCCTTTTATGAAGCGCTACACGCATTTACCTCAGGTTGTGTTGGGCGCTGCATTCAGTTGGGGGATCCCGATGGCCTTTATGGCCGTTCAGGAAACCGTCCCTGCCATTGCCTGGGTGTTATTTATCGCTAATCTACTGTGGACGGTGGCCTACGACACAAAATATGCCATGGTGGATAAGGATGATGATCTTGTGGTTGGGATCAAGTCTACAGCTATTCTGTTTGGTCGTTGGGATCGGCATGTCATTGCGATGCTCAATCTTGCATTCTTAGCCTGTATGGCCTGGGTCGCCACTCAAGTCACTATGTCTGTGTGGTTTTGGTGTGGATTTACCATTGCCGGGGTGTGGCTAGTTAAACTGCAGTGGCAGATCAACGACAGAAGCAGAGATAAGTGCTTTGAGGCATTTCTGAGTAATAATTATGTCGGTTTAGCGATGTTCGCCGGGGTGGTTGCTGGTCTCTGAAGGGCTGACTGGTAACCGCTTAACAGTGGCAAAAGGTGAAGAAAAGAAGAGGGTGAGCGAATTTTGTCTGACTCTATTCCTACGGCGAAAAACCGCGATACCCGAATAGAACACCTAGCTTAAAACTCGCTCAAATCTCCCATTTACCAAACAGTTAAGAGAAACCGTTAACGTCAGCGGTTAACTGTTTACCGCTGTTGCAACGGCATTTTTCTGCGCTGTTTGTTCAATTAATGACAATAAATTGCTGACGTGAGAACCGCTACCAAGCTGGTGGCTGGTTTGCACGACAATCTGTTCATGACTCGCATCCTTGTTAGTCTTCAGTAATAGCAGATCGGGGTCTTGTGCAATAACCTTAGAGTGCTCAATGCTTGCTATCGCAAAGCTCTGGCTGCTCTTCAGTCCGTCAATGACCTGGCTGATATTACCAATCTTGACATTGGTTGACTTATTAAGCCCTTCAACCGCCTCATTCAGCATGTTCTGTACCTGTTTAGACTGAGAGAAACAGCCATACATAGGATACTGAGCAAGCTCACTGCGGCGAATACTGTCTTGTGTTGCCAGTGGATGTTGTTTGGCAACAAACAAAATCAGTTGGTCGGGCAGGTGGATATCACTCACTAAGCTGGTTGCAGATTCAAGATAAACACTGATATCTATTTCGCCAAGCTGTAGCTTGCGAAGCAGATCGTGTTCACTCAAAAGTTGCATTTCAACTTTGACGTTGGGGAAATCCGCCAAAAACTGTCCACATGACGTTGGCACTATGCTACTGGCTTGAGCAGTGTAACCAACAACAACGCGTTGTTGATCACGACCAAACAAGCTTTGTTTGATAGTGTTTCTGGTTATGTCTAATTCCGATAAGGTCGACTTACAATAATTGAGAAAAAGTTCACCTTGTTCGGTCAGTTTGACGGAGCGGGTCGATCGTTTGACAAGTTCACAGCCAATCTCATCTTCCAGTGTCTGAATGCTTCTGGTGAGTGCGGAAGTACTGATATTGGTTTGTTCTGCGGCTTGCCTAAAGTGGCGTAAATTGCCTAAAGCAACGAATTGCTCGAGTTGTTCAAATCTCATGTGAAATTCCTTTTATTTCAACAAAAATGCAATGACAACGTTGATTCCCTAATACTAATACAGTTTAGAGAAACATCCAAGTGAATTTTTTACATTTCGCTTACAAAAACTAATCTGGGTATTGATCACGTATTGCGACGAATTGTTCCAGATTTTCTACAAACAGATCAACCAGTTTGGGATCAAATTGTTGGCCACGCTGACGTTTTATCTCTGTTAGAATTTCTTCAAGTGTCCAAACCGGCTTGTAACAGCGCACACTACCGAGTGCATCGAACACATCTGCCAGCGCTGTAATTCTTCCGGCTATGTCTATTTGTTCACCTTTCAGGCCCTGCGGATAACCGCTGCCATCCCACTTTTCATGATGCTGATGTGCGATGATTGCGCCGCATTGCAAAATGTCATTTGTTGAGTTTTTTAGTATTTCATAGCCCTGTTGGGCATGAGTTTTCATTATTGCCCATTCGTCGTCATTCAGTTTTCCAGGTTTATTGAGAATGACATCCGGGATGCTAATCTTGCCTATGTCGTGCAAAGGTGAAGCAAGTTTTATAATTTCTGCCCTATAATCGTTTAATCCGACCAATTTAGCCAGTAATAAACTGTAATGCGCCACTCGTTTGACATGAGAGCCAGTTTCTTTAGAACGTTTTTCCACCGCTTCGCCGAGGATATAAGACAGCTCTTTTTGTGACTCCTTGACCGTCTCTCTGAGATTCAGGTTGTCGTATGCCAGCGCGATGTTATTGGCAAAAAAAGCCAGTAACCGACAATCTGTGGGTTGCAAGAGGCCTTTTTTACTAACGTAGAGCATGGTTTCTAAACCAGCCTGACTGGTAAAATAGCCCACATATTCATGATCAGACTTGCTAGAGGTTTTGCGATTATGGGTCTCTATAAAGCGGCTTTTAACTTTGTCTGGCAGGGCGGCTTGTTCCGGCGCTACGCCAGCACCAGAGGCGGCAAGCAGCTGAAATTCCGCCCCCGCGCCATTTTGTTTATTAACGGCGGCCGCACAATAGATATCGGAATCACTTAGCCCCATCACATCCGCAACATGGGATAAAATGGTGGAGGCAAAGTCCTGAACATTATTACACTTCAAAAAGCTGGAAGACGCATCAATAATACGCTCGAGCCCTTGTTTATGCCGTTCAATGGTTTGGATGTCGCGGTGAGAGCGCAGTGCGGAGTAAAGTAAGGTTTTTAATTTCACCGCAGTGAGCTCAGTTTTGTTTTTGTAGTCATTAATGTCGTAATCACGAATGACCGACTCTTCAGGTGCTTCTCCTGGTTGTCCGGTGCGCAAGATCAGGCGAATATCATGGTTGGCCATGTCGTTGCGAATGAACTTAATGAGATCCAGCCCGGCATGGTTACTTTCCATCACCACATCAATTAAACCCACTGAAATGGAGTCTTCAGAGTTGAGAATGTCCATTGCCTGTTTTGCCGAGTAGGCATGGTGAAAGCGCAACGGTTTTTGCTCAAACCTAAAATCAGATAACACTAACTTGGTTACCTGATGGATGTCTTCTTCATCATCAACCACCAGGATATCCCAGCAGGCATTATCGACAGTAATATGCTCTTCTTCCTTAAGTGGCTCATTTGAAAAGAGAAAACTGCTCACATAGAACCTCTGCTCAGTGCCTATTCTCTGTTAGTATAGCCAGCAAAAAAGTGAGTTGCTTAATCTTGTATTGGCTTTTTTTCAATATTGTTAAGTTCAATCTCTATGGCATCACAGGAAATATGTATCTCGTACAGGGAAAGCAGTAAAGAAAGTGTCAGGCAGCAGAGGCTGGCGCCAAACAAAATGACCCCTAACAGTGCCACGTCGATGAATAAGGCAAACATCGACATAGTGCAGAGTAAAAAGGCGATGACCCCCCACACCTGCATGAGACGAATGAGCTTGATACGCTTTTTAAGATTATCAATCTGGGCAACAACCAAGGGCCTGAGCTGGTCGCCCTCTCTGGCGTTTAACTCTCTGATCAGCTGTGCCAGCACTAAAAATCGATTGGTGTAAGCCAGCAATAGTAAGGAAATGGCAGGAAATAGTAACCCGGGTGTGGTGAGCGTCATTTTTGTACTCCGTCTAAGCACGCTACAATAGTGAATATCATAGCAAAAATTTGGAGCCCGGCGATGAGTAATGCAATGCTTGAATGGACGTGCGTGTATCGTACGGATAACCCATTAGAAGCCCATATTGTGCTCGGGTTACTGGCCCAGGCACGGCTGAAAACACACGTAGAAGGGGAAGCACTGGCAGCGGCGTTGGGGGAAATGCCCTTCAGTCATAACACAATAAAAATATTTGTCTGTGCGATAAAAGTACCCGAGGCAGAAGAAATCTTGGTAAACTATCAGCAAACTAATTTATCGGAAGACTGGCAGTGTCACAGCTGCGCTGAGCACAATGGCTCGGGGTTTCAATATTGCTGGCACTGTGGAAAAAGCTATGACAAAGGCCAATAACTTTCAACGCATCAGAGAACTCAATTATTTACAAAAAGCGGTGCTTGCGGCTGCAATATTAGAGCGTATGCTGCCAAATTATGGTTTATTCAGTGAAGCCACCGGATTTGGTGATGAGACAACTCTGCGCAGTGCGCTGAATGTGTGCTGGGAAAAAGTGCTGCTGCCAAAAAGTAAAATCAGCCTGGAAAAACAAATTGAAAAAATAGAGCCCAATGTTCCCGAGCTGAAAGACTTCGACATGTTTGGCACCTATGCCGCGATTGATGTTGCAACCGCGTTGCTTGGCTTTATTCAGGGCGTCATGAGTAAAGATGAAAGTGAGTTTGTCAATGTCGCCAAAATATCTCAGGCAACCGTGGCTAGATACATAGAGTTCCTGCTTGAAGCAGAAGGTATTGAGCCCGACAATCAACATGTCAGAGAGCATCCCTTGATGCAATACGAAATTGACGTGCTTAGTGAGCTCATTGACTGTGTCGCCGAGATGCCGAGGATCGACAATCAATCGGTTAAAACCCTTAAAGCGCTGGCATTGAGCGACGGCCAGACCAACATAGGTCTGGCAATCGAAGCCTGATTTTTTGTCCAAATTTTTTGTAGTGGAGAGTTAAAATTGCGAATTTTAGGTATCGAATCATCGTGCGATGAGACGGGGATCGCCATCTATGACGATGAGCAGGGATTGCTGGCACACCAGTTATATAGCCAGGTTAAAGTCCATGCTGATTATGGCGGCGTAGTACCAGAACTGGCTTCGAGAGATCATGTTCGCAAAACCATTCCTCTTATTGAGGCCGCCTTTAAACAAGCCGGGTGTGGACCAGAGTCGCTGGATGGCATTGCCTATACAGCGGGACCGGGTTTGGTCGGCGCCTTGCTGGTCGGGACTTCTATTGGTCGTTCACTGGCCTTTGGCTGGAATATTCCAGCGGTAGCAGTGCATCATATGGAAGGGCACTTACTGGCGCCAATGCTGGAAGAAGAGATGCCTGAGTTCCCATTCGTTGCCCTATTGGTATCCGGTGGCCATACTATGATGGTAAAAGTGGCCGGTATCGGTGAGTACGAAGTACTGGGTGAATCGGTGGATGATGCTGCCGGTGAGGCCTTTGACAAGACGGCCAAGTTATTGGGGCTCGATTATCCGGGTGGTCCTATGCTGGCCAAGTTGGCAACCAAAGGGGAAGCGGGCCGTTTTGTATTCCCAAGACCCATGACAGATCGTCCCGGACTGGATTTTAGCTTTAGTGGCCTGAAAACCGCGGCGGCCAATACCATCAAGTCGGCCGGTGATGACGAGCAAACGAAAGCGGATATTGCCCACGCCTTTCAGACGGCGGTTGTGGATACGCTGGCGATTAAATGCAAGCGGGCTCTAAAAGAGACGGGCATTAACCGTTTGATCATTGCCGGTGGGGTCAGTGCAAATACTGAACTTCGCACTAAGCTGGAGCGCATGATGCAGGGCATGAAAGGCAAAGTGTATTACCCGCGCACAGAGTTCTGCACCGATAATGGCGCGATGATCGCCTATGCTGGTATGCAGCGCCTCAAGGCTGGTCAGACGGCAGAATTGAGCATGAAAACACAGCCTCGCTGGCCACTGGACAGCTTACCCCCGCTATAGCACTCGGGTTTTAATCGACGTTTTTCTTGCCGAGCTTAGGCTCGGTGCCGTTCAGGAGCCGACGTATGTTGGCTCTGTGGCGGAATATAATGACCACAGTCAAAAAGCAAACGGGCAGGGTATACAAGGGTTTAATCATCCAGGTGTATGCGGGCGCGGCTAACACAGTCACAATGGCTGCGAGTGATGAGTAGCGGGTCAGTGCCAGTACCAGCAACCAGGTACCTATCAACATGCCCCCCAGTGACAGCCCTATTGGCAGCAGCGCGCCAAACGCCGTTGCGACCGCTTTGCCACCGTTGAAGTGGAAAAAGACTGGATAAATATGGCCCAGGCAGGCGCATACCGCAACCACCCCCAGCCAGATAGGCTCAATGCCAAGAAAGTACGCCCCCCACACCGGAATGGTGCCCTTGAGGATGTCAAATACCAGTACCAGGGCGGCGGGGAATCTTCCGCCAAGGCGCAAGACATTGGTTGCGCCGGGATTATTGGAGCCAGCAAAGCGGGGGTCGGGCAGTGAAAACAGCCTGGAGATCAAGATCGCGGAAGAGATTGAACCAAATAAATAAGCACAAATACATATTAAACTGACTATCACAAGCTTCCTTATTTTTTCTTGCCGCTATTTGGGCTATCATCGACGCTTTATTTTAAGGCGGCTGAGTACGTGAAAAAGCCGATCCGAATCAGTCATGTCAGGAGTTTACATGGACACGGTCTATATCTCGCAATTACACGTCGAGACCATAATAGGAGTTTACGACTTTGAAAAAGAAAGTAAACAAAGCCTTTTCTTTGATATAGAGATGAAGACCGATATCTCGGCTGCAGCACGTCAGGATGACATCACCCTTGCGGTGGACTATGCCAAGGTTAGTGAGCGCGTGATTGCTCATACGGAGGCAAGTCGGGTCGAGTTATTAGAAACCTTGGTTGAGCAACTTGCTGCTTTGATCTTACAAGAGTTTGCTATTGAGTCGGTCACAATCCGGGTAAGCAAACCGGCTGCGGTACCTCAGGCGCAAACGGTTGGCCTGGAAATTACGCGGAACAGATAATATGGCGCACGTTTTTATCAGTATTGGTTCTAATGTTGATCGTGATCGTCACTTTCGTCAGGGACTAGCGGCGCTCATCAGTCATTTTCCGGATTATGTTCATTCTGACGTCTATGAAAGCGAGCCGGTGGGGTTTAGTGGCAGAAATTTTTATAATTCCGTGTTTGCGACCCATACGGATATGGCATTATCCGACTTATGTGTTTTGCTAAAACAGATAGAACGCGACAACGGTAGAACGCCTCAGGATAAGAAATTCAGTCCCAGAACACTGGATCTGGATATTCTCTTTTATGACGATGTGATCTGCGATACGCCTGCGCAATTGCCACGGGATGAGATCACTAAGAATGCATTTGTCTTAAGGCCGCTGGCCGAAATTGCTCCGGAATTTATCCATCCTGTGCAGGGCTGCAGTATTGCAGATATCTGGCAAGCATATGACAACCACACACAAAAACTATGGAAAGTGGAGTTTTCCTTACCATGAGTATCATTGAAATAATTGTACTGGCGTTGATCCAGGGATTAACTGAATTTTTGCCTATTTCCAGCTCGGCGCACCTGATTTTACCATCACAGATATTAGGCTGGCAGGATCAGGGGCTGGCATTTGATGTTGCCGTTCACGTTGGCTCTTTGGCTGCGGTGCTGATTTACTTTCGAAGAGAAGTGGCAGATATACTGAGTGCCTGGTTTAAATCGTTCGGCAAACAAGGCACGACGGACGACAGCCGCCTGGGCTGGTGGATCATAGTCGCCACCATTCCGGGTCTGGTCATTGGGTTTTTGGCTAAAGATCTGGTTGAAGACTTTTCCCGCAGTGCCTGGGTAATTGCGGCAACCACCGTCATTTTTGGCTTGTTGCTGTGGTACGCTGACGCCACTGCAAAACAAACAAAAACCATCTATCAGCTTAACTGGCGCAGTGCCCTGATCATCGGCTTCGCTCAGGTGATAGCCGCTTTGCTACCGGGAACCTCTCGCTCGGGGATCACCATGACGGCTGGCATGATGCTGGGGCTGAATAAGCAAAGCGCAGCGCGTTTTTCATTTTTGATGTCAATCCCGATTATTGCTGCGGCAGGTGGCTACTACACGCTGAAACTGGCCACTGGTGATGAGCTAATCGACTGGAACGCCATTATTACTGGTGCTGTGTTGTCGTTTGTCGCCGCCTATGCGTGTATTCATTTCTTCCTGAAAGTGATTGAGCGGATGGGGATGTTGCCGTTTGTGATCTATCGGCTGTTGCTGGGCCTGTTCCTGGTGATTTTCCTGTCAGTGTAATGCACTCAAGGTGGACCCAACAGCCCGCCAAGGTCTATACCGTTTTACGGTAGTACACCACATCCTCAGGTCCGTCCGGGCCTGAGTGCTTTCCTTCCTTTAAAAAGGTCATCGACAGCTTCTTCATGATATTAATTGAGCCCAGGTTGTCTTTCAGGGCAATGGCGCTCAAATAATCCATCTTATTCTGCTTAGCCAGATGCGCGGCAATATGCCCGGCGGCCTCGGTCGCGTAACCTTTCCCCCAGGCCATTTGCTTAAATCGCCAGCCTATCTCCAGGTCCCGTTCATCCATGTCGCCATCAAAAAAGTGCATGGGACGGATCAAAACCCAGCCCAGAAAAGTGTCGTCGTCAATCAGGCTGCAATGCCACAGACCCCAACCTTGCTGAGGGTTGGTAAATTTGGTCAGGCGCGGCAGGTAAAACTGCTCAATTTGCTCGCGAGAAGTTGGCTGGCCATTGGTAATGTAGCGCATAACAGCAGGATCACTGTCGAGCTCAGCGAGCAGCTCACCATCCTGTTGTGTCATAAGCCGGTATTGTAAGCGTGTTGAAGGGGCAATTATCATCATTGTTATACTGCTTTTATAGTCAGAATTGTCTAAGATAGCCGACCCAAGTTTGAGGAGAGAAGTGTGGAAAACTCGGTACTGGCATTACGGGCTCAACAAATAGCATCCGCGCGGCGGGAATTCAAGGCCCGGGGATCAAAATTACCTCGCTGTGAACGATGTTTACTGGCTGAACCTTTATGTATTTGTGCGGGTGTTCAAGTCGCACAGTGCGACAGCGCGGTGTGTTTGCTCATGTATCATAATGAGAGTTTTAAACCTTCTAATACGGGTCGCCTGATAGCTGATATTGTCCCGGATAATCATGCGTTTCGCTGGGACCGTACCGATCCTGACCCGCGTTTACTGACTTTATTAGCCGATCCCAGGTATCAGCCAGTGGTGGTGTTTCCGGCTGACAATGTCGAGCCGCAGCGCGTGGTCAATCGGGTAACACGGCAAGGTGGCAAAACGCCGCTGTACATTTTTCTCGACGGGACCTGGCGTGAAGCGAAAAAGATGTTTCGCAAAAGCCCTTATCTGGATCAGTTTCCGGTACTGTCCGTGACACCAGAAAGCTTATCTGATTATAAGCTGAGGGTAGCCCCACATGCGCACCAGTTAGGGACGGCAGAAGTGGCTTGTGTGGTTTTGGCTGAAAATGGTGAAACACAGGCTGCGGAATATCTGACTCAGCATTTTGTCGACTTTCGCGATGCGTATCTGAAAGGAAAGAAAAGCAAACTGGCGTAAGCAGTTGAACGTGTAAATTTAAGAGGGCCATAAATAAGAAGAGCGCGACCCTTGCGGGCCGCGCTTGACGGAATCTTCTAAATAGCGTCCTGCTATGTTGATGAGATCAACTCCTTACATGCTCGTCCATGTCTCGCCTTGCGTTGTCATTCTGCGAGATGTACATCCTGTAATGTCCTTAAAGCAATCAGCGCTCCCATTTGCTGACTCAGTCCGTGCTAACCATCCTTTGTGTCGTCTTCCTGACTTGTTCCTGTTTCCATGTATTCCTGTGCACCATCTGCCTGTGCATCAACGTCCTTACTTAAACGGCATATCCTGTTGTCCGAAGCCTAATCCTAGTTCCTGACATTCCTACCGCACAAACTCCCTGACCAGCAACTCAATCCGTTTCCCTGTTGCTTTGTGCTCTCCCCTTGAGATGACTAAAGTATATGAGAGTCTGGGTGAGATAACAGCACAAAAAAACGCTTTGAAATTCGGTCAAAAAAGTAGGCTGTAAAAAAACTTGTTATCTAACAAAGACCTTTTTATATTTTGCTGATAAAGTCAGCGTTATCTTCATAGATAGCGACATACTTAGTGAGAGATCTCTCACAACCAAATGTCCGTATGTCGCTATTTAATAAAATTGCAATATGTTGAACTATCGGCTGTATTTTGTCGGGATCCGGGTTACCATAGCCTGAGAATAGTTATTGTTATTATTTGGAGCTTATATGAAAAGTGCAATTGCAACTCTGCTTGCTGCTGTAACCAGCTTGTCTGCTGTCGCCGCGGATGAGGTGAACATCTATTCCTATCGCCAACCTTTTTTAATTCAGCCGATCCTGGATGATTTCACAAAACAAACAGGCATTAAAACTAACGTGGTGTTCGCCAAGAAAGGCCTGATTGAGCGGGTAAAGCGTGAAGGCAAACACGGCCGGGCCGATTTGGTACTGACGTCAAACTTCAGCGCCATGATCCAGTTAGAAGAGCTGGGGCTGACCAACCCGATTGACAGCGACACGGTCGATAAAAACATTCCGGCGAGCTTTCGTGATCCGGATGGCCACTGGGTTGCATTGACCAAGCGCGTGCGTAACGTTTATTCGTCGAAAGACAGAGCGGGCAAGCTGACCAGCCTGAGCTATGAAGAGCTGGCCGATCCTAAATATAAAGGTAAAATCTGTACACGCTCGGGTAAACACCCCTATAACCTGGGCCTTGTGGCGTCTATGATTGCCCACCACGGCGAAGCCGAAACCAAAACCTGGCTGCAAGGCGTTAAAGCCAATCTGGCACGTAAGCCTCAGGGGAATGACCGCGCACAGGTAAAAGCCGTGAAAGAAGGCTTATGTGACCTGGCGCTGGGTAACAGCTACTACTTCGGCAAAATGCTTGAAGACAGCAAACAAAAAGCCTGGGCTGATGCGGTTTACATTAATTTCCCAAATCAGAGCGACCGTGGCTCGCACCTTAACGTTTCGGGTGTGGTAATGACCAAGTACTCGAAAAACAAAGAAAATGCCTTGAAACTGATCGAGTTTATGACCGACAATAAAGCCCAGAACATGTACGCCTCGATGAATATGGAATATCCGGTTAAGCCGGGCGTCGAATTGTCGAAACTAGTGGCATCCTGGGGCACCTTTAAGGAAGACAGTTTACCTTTGTCCGAGATCAGTAAATACCGTCCGATGGCGCTTAAGCTCATCGATGAGGTAAAATTTGACCTGTAAATGCAATTAAAACAAAGTCTGTCCCCGTGGCAGTGCATGGCGTGGTTGATAGGTATTGGCCTGTCAATCCCGCTGGCATTTCTGATTTTCGAAGCACTGCAAGGTGAGTCGGAAGTATTCAGCCATTTATGGCAGAGTGTATTGTGGGACTATACCCGCAATACGATTGTATTGATCGCCGGTGTTGTGGTGCTCAGTGCGTTCATCGCCTTGCCGCTGGGATGGCTTACGGCCTATTGTCGTTTTCCCGGCAAACGGGTATTTGAGTGGGCGCTGATGCTGCCCCTGGCGCTGCCCGCTTACATTATTGCTTACGTCTATACCGATTTATTAGATTATGCCGGACCGGTCCAAATCTGGTTACGTCAGCAATTTGGCTGGCAGGGACCCGATGATTACTGGTTTTTTGACCTGCGTACTTTGCCCGGCGCCATCGTGATGATAGCCCTGGTGCTGTATCCGTATCTCTATTTGATCTTCAAAACCGCTTTGCGCGAGCAGTCGTTTAAACTGGTGCAGGCCAGTCAGCTGATGGGCATGAGCCCGGCGCAAAGTTTCTTTAAAGTAAGCCTGCCGTTATCTCGTGGCGCGATAGTTGCGGCACTGGCGCTGATCAGCATGGAAACCATGGCCGACTTCGCCACCGTACATTATTTTGCCGTAAGCACCCTGACAACGGCCGTGTATGATACCTGGCTGGGTTATTACTCGCTGACTGCCGCCGCCAAGATCTCAGGCATTATGCTGCTGTTTTTATTTGTCGCACTGTTACTTGAACGTATGAGTCGCAAAACCCAGGTGGTGCACGAGCGCCAGTCCGGGGTGAATGACACCCACCTTTATGATTTAACTGGTTATCAGGGGTGGCTGGCCTGGGGCTTTTGTATGCTGATCCTCAGTGTGGCGTTTTTTGTGCCCGTTGGCATATTGCTCAACTATGCCTGGCATTATTTCGAGCAAGCCTGGAATGCCGAGTTTTTCAATTATGCGCTGCAAAGCTTGCAGATCAGCCTGTATGTCAGCGTAATTGCGATGCTGGTCAGTTTACTGGTGGTCTACTATCAGCGCATTGAGCCGGGCAAGCTGACCAATTTACCCGGGCGTTTTGCCAGCACCGGCTATGCCTTACCGGGCACTGTGCTGGCGATTGCCGTGTTGCTGCCACTGACCTTGTTTGATACCAAACTCAATGAATGGCTGGATGGCAGTGGTTTTGAGCCAGGCTTGTTACTCAGTGGCACCTTGTTTGCCATGATTTTTGCTTACGTGGTGCGCTTTTATGCCATTGCGCATGGGGCAGTTGAGTCTAGCTTTGTGCGGATCAGCCCAAGCATTGATATGGCCAGCCTGTCACTCGGAAAAGGGCGCTTTCAGACGCTGACTCAGGTACATATGCCGCTGCTTAAGCGAGGCTTGCTGACAGCCGGTCTGCTGGTCTTTATCGAGTGTATGAAAGAGTTGCCCGCAGCGCTGTTACTGCGCCCGTTTAATTTTGAAACCCTGGCCACCCATGTTTATCAGTATGTCAGCGATGAGCAACTGGAACTGGCCTCGATATCCGCTTTGTTTATCGTGCTGGTAGGACTTGTCCCCTTATACTGGGTTAATCGCTCAATGGAGCAACATAACTAATGTCAAGTTTAGAAATTCAATCGTTAAACTATCACTATGATGGTCACCCGGTGATCCAGCAGCTTGATTTGACGGTAGCTGAGAACGAAATTGTCTGCCTACTCGGTGCCAGTGGTTGTGGCAAAACCACAACCCTGAAAGCGATAGCAGGCCTGTTGCATCCCCAGCAGGGGGAGATCCGCATTAATGGCAAAAGTGTCAGCAGCGAGCGGCATTTTGTAGCACCTCAGCATCGCAATATTGGCATGATGTTTCAGGACTATGCGCTGTTTCCGCACCTGACCGTTGCGCAGAATATTGCGTTCGGATTGAGTAAGCTCAGCAAAACAGAGAAGCAAAATCGTGTCACGCACATGCTGGAACTGGTTCATCTTGAGAGCTATGCCGGGCGCTTTCCCCACGAACTATCCGGTGGTCAGCAGCAGCGTGTGGCCATTGCCAGGGCGCTTGCCTATCACCCTAACTTGTTGTTGCTGGACGAACCATTTTCCAATATTGATGCGCAGGTGCGCTTTCAGCTGATCAAAGATATTCGCGATATTATTAAAGATCAGCAGGTATCGGCGATTTTTGTCAGCCACTCCAAAGATGAAGCGTTTGCCTTTGCCGACCGGCTCGCCATTATGCATCAGGGGCAAATTGCCCAGTTAGGCACGCCCAAAGAGCTATTCCAGCACCCAAGTAGTCGTCAGGTAGCAGAATTTTTGGGGCAAGGTGCTTACGTGGCTGCACAGCGCCACAATGGAGCTCAGGTTGAGACTGCGTTTGGCTCAGTGGAGTCTCTGATTGATATCCAGAGCTCGGCTCAGGCTGGGCAGATTTACCTCAGACCCAGCCACATCGAGCTGTTTAATGCTGAACAGGGGCAGGTCGAAGTAGCACAACATCGCTTTGTCGGGACTGAGTATTTGTATGCCATCGAGCTGGAAGGCCAGATGTTAGAAGTGGCGATGCCCTCGGATAAACCATTGGATCTTAGCAGGCCGGTGAGTTTGAAAATTAAGCCCCATGCGATAAACTTCTTTTCTTAAGGCATAACAATTCGTTACATTAGCTAATAGCAACTTAGATAAGTGCGGTGGCCGGGCATCAATGGGTACGCCCTAAAAAGACGGGCACAACCGCACCATCCAAGTTTAGTATGGCGCGTTGATTTAATGATAGGAAGGGGTGATGGCGCAAGCACAATCAGGAGTATGTGCCGAGGCAAATCTGCACGGTTTGCACTTGTTTTTTAACGTACTGGATGGTCACGATGAGGCGGTGCGCTCGGCGCTCAGCCAGGCGGGCAGATTACAGGATGAACTCAGTGACCGTTTTTCTGAGGCCATGCTCAGCAGCTTTGTTGCCATAGGAGCCCAGTACTGGCCCCATATCTACCCAGAATTTATACCCCCTCAGCTGAAAAGTTTTCCCCTGATCAAAAGCAGTGAGCATTTGTGTCATAGCCAGCCATTCGACTTACTCTATGTGATCCGCTCAGACAGAGAAGACGTTAATCACCTGTTTGCCCAGAGTGTGCTGCATATGTTATCCGGGGGCGTCGAGCTGGTTGCCCAGGTGCGCGCCTTTCGTTTTCTTGACGGGCGGGACTTTAATGGTTTTGTCTATGGTGCCGATATTCCTCATGGCCGCTTTAAGCGTCAGGTTGCCTTAGTGAGCAATCCGGGAGGGCTTGACGATCAGGGCAGCTATATTCATGTTCAGCGCACTCAGTTTGACCTGACCCGCTGGCAGGCGTTGCCGCTGTCGGATCAGGAGCAACTGATGGGGCGCACCCGCCTTGATAACCTGTTGATTGACGACGCACCGCCATACAACCACGCCCGGCTCAATGAAATAAAAGACAGCGAAGGTAAACCACTGTTGCTGAATCAAAGCATGCCCTATGGCGATGTCTATGAGCAGGGCAGTTTATGGCTTAGCTGCGCCGCAAAAGGGGATGCGTTTGAGCAGCTGCTACACAGTCGCTTTGGCTTGTCGGGGGATGGAGATTACGATCCGCTGCTGGATTATTCTCAGGGCGATATGGGCGCGGCATTCTTTGCGCCATCACTGCAGTTTTTACAGCAAATGGCGCAGTCTTAACCGTGCTCAGACGTTATCAAAAAGCGTTTTAACTCGATCCAGGGTGGCATCAATTTCAGAGACTTTGGCGGGGGCGATAAAAATGGTGTCGTCACCTGCAATCGTGCCTAACACGCCATCGGCAGATCCCAGCGAGTCCAGCAGGCGGGCAATCAGTTGAGCGGCTCCCGGACTGGTGCGTATGATGATCATCATTTCGTTATGTACTATGTCGATCACCAGCTGACGCAGCGGGCTTTTTGCGGTGGGTACACCCATTTCCGCGGGTAAACAATACACCATTTCCTGTTTGGCATTGCGGGTGCGCACGGCACCGAACTTACTCAGCATACGAGAGACTTTACTTTGGCTGATGTTGTCAAATCCCTGCTCTTTAAGGGCATCGACAATTTCACCTTGAGAACCAAAGTTTTCTTCTTTTAACAGGGCCTTAAAGGCTTTGACTAGGGCTTCTTGTTTTTCCTGCGGCTGCATACTCAATACTTCTTTATGACTCAATTGTTAGGATTTTACACAAAACGAGCCTGTTACCCAAATTTCAGGACGAGAAGATTCTTCAAGCGATGGTGGTTTTCCAGATTAGAAACGCGGGACCAAGCGTAAACCATTAGTAGCAGTATCTGCCGCGAACTTTACAACTATAGTCGAAAAAAAGACGAAAATTGCGCGTATAAATTTGTTTTTGGCGGCGCTTTTCATTATCTTTACAGCACATTTAATTCCACCTTCAAATTATGGAGAATTCCAATGAAAGTTGCTGTATTAGGTGCCGCTGGCGGTATCGGTCAAGCATTGTCTCTTTTGCTTAAAAACGGTTTACCTGCTGGTTCTGAGCTTGCGCTATACGACGTAGCGCCAGTAGTACCTGGCGTAGCGGTAGACCTGTCTCACATCCCAACAGCGGTAAAAGTTGCTGGTTTTGGTAAAGACGACCTGGATGCAGCGCTGGTTGATGCAGACATCGTATTGATCCCTGCGGGTATGCCACGTAAGCCAGGTATGGACCGTGCTGACTTGTTCAATGTAAATGCTGGCATCATCAAGACTCTGGCTGAAGGCATCGTTAAAAACTGTCCTAAAGCCCTGGTTGGTGTGATCACTAACCCAGTAAACGGCACTGTGCCAATCGTTGCTGAAGTATTCAAAAAAGCCGGCACTTACGATCCAGCTCGCGTATTCGGTGTGACTACACTGGATGTTATCCGTGCAGAGACTTTCATCGCTGAGCTGAAAGGCCTGAACGTAAGCGACGTGAAAGTGCCTGTGATTGGTGGTCACTCAGGTACGACTATTCTGCCTCTGCTTTCTCAGGTTGAAGGCGCTGAGTTCTCTGATGAAGAAGTAGCAGCTCTGACTAAGCGTATCCAGAATGCCGGTACTGAAGTAGTTGAAGCTAAGGCGGGTGGCGGCTCAGCAACGCTGTCTATGGGCGCAGCTGCGGCACGTTTCTGCTTCTCACTGGTTAAAGGCCTGCAAGGTGAAAACGTGGTTGAGTACGCTTATGTTGAAGGCAACACGGGCGATGCAACTTTCTTCGCACAACCTGTACGTCTTGGCAAAAACGGCGTAGAAGAGCTGCTGCCATACGGCGAGCTGAGCGCGTTTGAGCAACAAGCAAAAGACGACATGCTGGCGACACTTGAAAAAGACATCAAAGAAGGTGTTGATTTCATGGCATAATTTGCCAGTTTACTGGGCAATATCCTTGCCCGGTAAGTGAAACGAAAAAAGCCTGACTGAGTCAGGCTTTTTTGTGTCTGTTTACATAGCCGCTAGTGCAGGATACGGGCGCGGATCGTGCCTTCAACCGCACTTAGCTCTTTTAACGCAACTTCAGAGTGGTCGCTGTCCACATCAATCACAACGTAACCAATGCTTTCATCGGTTTGCAGGTATTGCGCTGCGATGTTGATGCCATGCTGTGCAAACGCCTGGTTAATTTGTGTCAGCACGCCAGGGCGGTTCTCATGCACGTGCAGCAAGCGGCTGCGGTTTGACAGTTCAGGTAGCGATACTTCCGGGAAGTTCACCGCTGTGACGGTTGAGCCATTGTCAGAGTACTTAGTCAGTTTACCGGCCACTTCTATCCCAATGTTTTCCTGCGCTTCCTGCGTAGAGCCGCCGACATGTGGCGTCAGGATCACATTGTCGAACTGGCGCAGTGGTGAGACAAACTCTTCGTCGTTCGACTTAGGCTCGACCGGGAATACATCGATAGCAGCACCTGAAAGTTTGCCGGCGCTAAGCGCTTCAGCCAGGGCGTCGATATCCACCACTGTACCGCGTGAGGCATTGATCAGGATCGCACCTTGTTTCATTACTTCCAGCTCGGCCATGCCAATCAGGTTTTTGGTTTGTGACGTTTCCGGCACGTGTAAGCTCACCACATCGGCACGCTGCAACAACTGAGTTAAGCTTTGCACCTGTTGCGCATTACCCAATGTCAGCTTGTCTTCGATGTCGTAAAACTCGACTTTCATGCCAATGTTTTCGGCCATGATCCCCAGCTGAGTGCCGATGTGGCCATAGCCAATGATCCCCAGCGTTTTACCACGTGCCTCAAATGAGCCAATCGCGGATTTAAACCACTCGCCACGGTGCGCCATGGCATTACGTTTTGGAATGCCCCGCAACAGTAGCAGGATCTCACCCAGTACCAGCTCCGCCACTGAGCGCGTATTTGAAAATGGCGCATTAAAGACGGCAATACCACGCTGTTTGGCCGCATTCAGATCAACCTGATTGGTGCCAATACAAAAGCAGCCAATTGCAACCAGCTTATCTGCGGCTTCCAGAACGGCTTCACTGAGGTGTGTACGCGAGCGGATCCCCACAAAGTGGACATTTTTGATCCGCTCAATCAATTCATTTTCAGGTAGCGATGTCTTCACGTACTCGATATTGCTATAACCGTTGCGCTTGAGCGTTTCAACAGCGCTCTGGTGTACGCCTTCCAACAATAAAATGCGAATTTTGTCCTTAGACAAGGATACCTTACTCATGACTCATTCCTGTTACTTAATTTGTGGCCCCTCAGGGGTCCCTGTGATGACGATGTTGGCACCGCGCTGAGCGAACAAGCCATTGGTAACAACACCGACGATTTGATTAATTTTTTCTTCCAGTTCGGCTGCCTGTGTGATGGATAATCCATGGACATCCAAAATCACATTACCGTTATCTGTGACAACACCCTGACGATAGACAGGATCGCCACCCAACTTGAGCAACTCGCGGGCAACATAGCTGCGCGCCATTGGGATCACTTCAACCGGTAAAGGGAACTGTCCCAGCACATCGACGTGCTTAGTGTTGTCAACAATGCAGATAAACTGTCTGGCAACCGCAGCCACGATTTTTTCGCGCGTCAGTGCCGCGCCGCCGCCCTTGATCATCTGATTGTGTGCATTAATTTCATCCGCACCATCGACATAAATGTCCAGCTCAGACACATCATTGAGCTCAAACACCTCGATACCCAGCGCCTTGAGCTTTTCAGTTGATGCCTCGGAGCTAGAGACGGCACCTTTAATGGTGTCTTTGACACTGCCCAGCGCATCAATAAAGTGGTTGACGGTAGAGCCTGTGCCTACGCCGACCACTGTGCCGGCTTCCACATACTGTAGCGCCGCCCAGGCAGCTGCTTTTTTCATTTCATCTTGAGTCATAACGCGATCACTGTTTTAGTTGATTATTCGCTCGCAATTATACGCTCAAAGCGCAAAAAAAGTATGTCAGATGCCACTAATGACGGAATTTATGATCGGATACTGGCAGTTACCACTGATAGTAGTGTTGTGGCGTGATTATGGTTGGCAGGGGCACATCCCAGGCTTCGGTTGGCAGGGCTGCCACCTTTTGACAGTCATGGGCCAGACCTATCAGTTTAGGCTGTTGCCACTGTTCACGATAATAACGCGCCAGCGTGCGATCATAGTAGCCACCGCCCATTCCAAGGCGGTTGCCCGCGTCGTCAAATGCGACAAGCGGGAGCAGCAGGTAATCTAACTGCGCCAGCGGGCAAATGTGGCTACAATTTAACTCTGGCTCTAAGATAGCATAGCGATTCTGCCTCATGGGTGAGTTTTTTTCATACTTCTGAAAGAGTAAAGTGACGCCACTGAAGGGGTGAATAACCGGTAAGTATAGGTCTATACCTTTGGACCAAAGTGTTTGAATTAAAAGGTTAGTTCTGAGTTCACCATCGTTTTCCAGGTAGACCCCGATACGGGCGTTTTTGGGGAGTTTTATATGTTGAGTAAAATTAATAGTTAAATTATGTTCGGCCTCTTTTTGTTGCTCTTCTGTCAGGCCGTTACGCATTTTTCTAATACTCTTTCTAATTTCTTTCCTTGATGTTGTGATTTTTTCATCTGAAAGTAAATTTGTTTTCATTACACAGGCACCAATTCAGGAAAAGCAAGACTGATCCCCAAAACAACCAGTAGCAACACTAATAGAGACAGCAAGATGTACAGGAACTTTTTAGAGCGCTTGGGTGGCTCACTGTCGAGTTCCAGCTCGCTGAACAGCGACTCATCTTCCCATTCGTCTTCTTCATGTTGCTCATCTTTGACCTGTTTGCCGTCGATGCGTTGCTCCAGCTCATCCAGCTTTTCTTCAATGCGGATCAGGCTGCTGGTAATATAGTCGAGCGCATCGAAAACACGCTCGTTGGCCGCACTTTGTGCAGTGTCTGAACCTGCACTGGGCTGAGATTGAGATTGCAGCTTACTTTGGATCCCATACACGGCCAGTAACTTAGCCTGTTTAAGGCACTTCTGTTTGTCTGCGGGGCCAAACAGGGGTTTACCTGTGGTGAAGTCGGCTACCTTCTGTGCTGACACTTTTAGTTTAGCTGCGAGTTGCTCTGTGGCTGCCTGGCTGTCAGTGCCTGGCTTGAAGCCGGAAAACACTACGCGAAATTGCTCGCTCATGAGGTTCCCTCAATATCGTTACTTCGGGTCCATTATTCATGCCAATTCCCGGCGACTTGTTGTTAACTTATTGCTGGACAAGCGGAATAAAAAACATGGACATCGTCAATTGTTGTTTTGAGTATACCTAACTTTTCAGAACAGTGTATGAAGTTATCTTATTGGCGTGACACAGGGAGCAAGGGCGCCGGGCACGGCGCCGTAATAAAGTGGTATGGCAGATCAGTATTTTGCGGATTGATTATATTTCAGTGAGTCGTTGATGAACTCGCGCAAGTCCTGGTTGGCTTGAGTAAGATCCGGACGGCGCAGGTACATCATGTGACCCGAGCGATAACCTTTAAAGCGCAATCTGTGTTGCATTTTCCCGCTGGGGTCGAGGTGCCAGAGGTTGTATTTACCATCAAAGTAGTTGGTGGCACCATCATAATAACCCGACTGCACCATCACATTCAGGTAGGGATTCTTTGCCATGGACAGGCGCAACTGCTCACCCACCTCGTTGTCGCGGCGATCCCAGGGGTGCACTTCGCCAAACATATTATACTTGATGTCCGTTTTATAATTCAGCTCATGGCGGAAGTAGTGATTGATTGCGGGTGTAAAGGCATGTAACCAGGCGTCCAGCTCCGGCCAATAGTCAGGACCTTCACCCGCATCGCGTTTATCAATACCCAGGTAACGGGAATCAAGGCGACCGACCGTATAGCCACGTTCACGCAGCAGTTCTTTCCAGAAAGCACGGTTGGGGATGTCGAGGTTATTTTGCAGTACGAATTGCTGTGACAGGCCACTGAAATACGCGACTTGCTTTGCCACTTCCTGACGTGTCTGCTCGCTCAGCATGGCCCCTTTAGCTAACGCGGGCAGGTAATGATCTAAGGTATAAGCTTCCACCTGCTCAAGTACGTTGAGCAGATCCTGGTTTTGCAAGGCCTCTGGCAGGGCCTTGTGATACCAAGCGGTTGCAGCAAAATACGGCAGCCTGTTGGCGCTTTTTACAGGTCCCTGACGTTGAATGCCAATATCCGTCGGAGACACCAGCACCACACCGTTAAGGAATAGCCACTGCTTATTCTGTAGTTCATGGGCTAAGCCGGAAACGCGGGTTGTGCCATAGCTTTCACCGATCAAAAACTTCGGAGACAGTGCACGGCCGTGTCGGTTAATGAAGGTATTCAGCCACCCGGCCAGATACTCGATGTCGGCATTCACACCAAAAAAGCGCTTTTGCAAAGTTTGCTTGTCGGCCATTGTCCCGTCTTGTTCAGGCAGTACGCGTGAATAGCCAGTATTGACCGGGTTCACAAACAGAATATCGGCGACATCCAGCACCGAATCCGGGTTGTCTTTCAGCCCATAGGGCTGCATTGGGTAGCCTTCATCATCGATTTTTAGTACCCGCGGGCCGGTGTAAGCAATGTGCATCCAAACCGAGGCTGAGCCTGGCCCACCATTAAATGAGATCAGCAGCGGGCGGGTGGCGGGGTCTTTCACTTTGTTCTTTTTATAGTAGGTGTAGTGCAGAGTCGCTATCGGGTGACCGTCTTTATTCCACACAGGCTGAGTGCCTGTGGTTGCGGTATAGGCGAAGCGCTCTCCGTTAAAGGTCCCTTTATGTTCGGTGATGACCTGCGCATCAATTTGCTGAGTTAACTGGCCCTGGGTATCGGCTTGTGCCAATGTTTTGTGAGGGAGCGTGGTAAGTAAGGTCGCGCAAAGAGCGAACAGTAATGGCTTCAACAACATGTTTCTTTAATTTTTTGATGAAATGAATTGGCACATTTAAGACCCATCCTACGTAGAATTCAAAGAACTTGAGACTAATAGCCAAAAAATAAGCTACCCGAGCTGGGTGTTAATACTTGTGTCCAAATGGTTTGTTTTTTGTGTCTGTTTTGGCTGGAGTAAACGGCGGCTTAGCATTAATCCGTTTCCACCTGTTTACAAATTAATTGAAGGGTGAGTTTTTTTTGTCACAGAAATCGCGTATATTTAATCCTTATGTCCGTAGTATGAAAGTATTTAGCGCTGTTAAATTCTTGTATCTCTTCCCTTTTCTCGTAGTTTTAGTAGAGCATCGTAATGCAAAGAGTATTAATCGTCGAAGACAGTAAGGTGGTACAACAGATCCTTCGCCACCTTGCGTCACAACACCTGGATGTGGAAATTGATTATGCCTGGTCACTGAAAGAAACCCAGGCATTACTCGAGAGCCAACATTACACCCTGGCACTGGTTGATCTGACCTTACCAGACGCCTCTGATGGCGAGGTGGTACAACTCACTTTGAGCCGCAATGTGCCCACTGTGGTGCTGACATCCAAAATTGATGAATACAGCCGTCAGCAAATGCTTGAGATGGGGGTTGTCGATTATGTGATTAAGGACAACCGCGACTCCTATTTATATGCCATCAAGCTGGTATCGCGTTTACTGCGCAACGAAGGGTGTCAGGCGTTGATCGCCGATGATTCGATGATCAGCCGGGCAGTGATGCGCCAGATGTTAGAAAAGCAGTTGTTTACTGTGTTTGAAGCGCAAGATGGCGAGCAGGCGTTAAACATGCTGAACGCTAAGCCCGAGATCAAACTCTTGCTGACGGATTACGCCATGCCTACGATGGACGGCTTCGAGCTGGTAAAAGCGGTGCGTAACAGTCGCGGGCGCGATGATCTGGCCATCATTGGCTTGTCCGGTGCCGGAAGTCACGGCCTGTCTGCCAAGTTTATCAAGTATGGCGCGAATGACTTTCTGACTAAACCTTTTATGAATGAAGAGTTCCATTGTCGGGTGATGCAAACTATGGATCAGCTAAACCTGATAGCCGACATTAAAGAGTATGCGCATCGGGATTTTCTGACCGGCCTCTACAATCGTCGCTATTTTTGCCAGCACATGGATAAGGTTTTAAAAAATAAGCCAGACCAGTTTACGCTGGCTCTACTGGACCTGGACCACTTCAAAGCAATCAATGATCAGTATGGTCACCTTGGCGGTGATAAAGTCTTGTCTCAGGCTGCTGAATTGCTGAGTAGTTCATTCAACCACTGTTTGGTTGCCCGGGTGGGCGGAGAAGAGTTTGCGGTACTGATGCCGGGTAATGATCTGAGCGTGGCCAAAGACAGTTGTCAGGAATTCAGAGAGCGTTTTGCCAATACCCAGTTTATGATCCAGGATCAGGCGCTGCACTGCACCCTAAGCGTCGGTATTGCCCGATGCGATAAAGCCACCCTCAGTGATGTTATGCGTGCGGCAGACAATGCGCTTTACCAGGCGAAAGAAGCGCAGCGCAACTGTGTTATGGTAAGCGAAAGCTAAACGGCCAAGTACCAAACATCATTTGCACCATTTCAAGTCAGACAAAACATAAGCGCACCAGTGCGGTGCGTTTGTTGTTTCCGTAATCCCCTATAAATACTCTAACTAATTGTAAAAAAGTCACTTTTATTTTTGGCATAAAGGTTGGATTACCTTCTCCCGACAGGATCATCTGCCCTGGGGGGGCGAATAATGAAAATGATAAGCGCAATAATTAAACCATTTAAGCTGGACGAGGTCCGCGAAGCCCTGGCCGAGCTGGGCATTGAAGGTATGACTGTGGTGGATGTCAAAGGCTTTGGCCGCCAGCGTGGCCACACTGAGTTATATCGGGGAGCTGAGTATCAGGTCGACTTTATTCCAAAAATTAAGCTCGAAATTGCGACACGCAGTGAAAACACTCAGCGTGTTGTCGAGGCCATTACGGCCATTGCCAGCACTGGCAAGATTGGCGACGGCAAAATCTTTGTCTATGACCTTGAGCAAATAGTCCGGATCCGAACCGGCGAACTCGACGAAGAAGCGATTTAAGGGGCGATACAATGGAAAACACGGTAATAGAACTACAATTCTCTCTGAACACCTTTTACTTTCTGGTCTCCGGCATTCTGGTGATGTGGATGGCTGCGGGGTTTGCCATGCTTGAAGCTGGGCTGGTGCGCTCCAAAAACACCACCGAGATCCTCACTAAAAACGTCGCCCTGTATGCCATAGCTTGTACTATGTTTTTACTGGTCGGTTACAACATCATGTATGTGGATAATATGGAAGGCGGCGTAGTCCCTAACTTTGGTGCGTTGATTGGCAGTGCAGCCGCAGATGCCGACCATGCGCTGGAATCAGATTTCTTCTTTCAGGTGGTATTCGTGGCAACCGCCATGTCGATTGTCTCTGGTGCGGTCGCTGAACGTATGAAGCTGTGGGCATTTTTGCTGTTTACAGTGGTGCTGACCGGGTTGATTTATCCAATCGAAGGGTACTGGACCTGGGGCGCCGGATTCTTATCTGAAATGGGCTTTGTTGACTTTGCAGGGTCTGCGATTGTGCATGGGGCCGGTGCAGCGGCAGCACTGGCTGGCGTTTTATTGCTTGGTGCGCGCAAGGGTAAATATGGTAAAAACGGCGAAATCTACCCAATTCCGGGTTCAAACTTACCCCTGGCTACACTGGGTACCTTTATTCTGTGGATGGGCTGGTTTGGTTTTAATGGCGGCTCGCAACTGTTTTTGGCAGATAAAAGCAATGCCATTGCCGTCAGTCAGATCATGGTGAATACCAATGCGGCGGCGGCTGCCGGTGCCATTGCCGCGCTGGTGGTGTGCAAGCTGATGTGGAAAAAAGCTGACCTGACCATGATCCTCAATGGTGCATTAGCAGGTCTGGTCACCATTACCGCCGAGCCGGCATCACCTACACCTGTGCTGGCCTGTATTTTGGGTATGCTGGGCGGCTCTTTAGTGGTATTCAGTATCGTTGCGCTTGATAAGCTGCGCATTGATGACCCTGTGGGGGCGATTTCGGTGCACGGTGTGTGCGGTGCGCTGGGAATTATGATGGTGCCTTTCTCCAACAGCGATGCCAGCTTTATGACGCAGGCCATTGGGCTGGTGACTATACTGGGCTTTGTGTTTATCGCTTCTTATATCGTCTGGGGGATCATTAAAACCCTGATGGGGATCCGGGTTGGTGAAGAAGAAGAACTCAGTGGCATGGATCAACATGATTGTGGTATTGATGCGTACCCGGAGTTTGTGACCATTCGCAATAAGTAAATAAGAAATAACCAAAAAGCGCGGCTCATCGCGCTTTTTGGTTTAAGCGACCGTTAATCTGAGATAATCTAGCATCTATTCACTCTCAGTAAGCATTTCTCGGTCGATGGCAGACAATAAAAAAGCACCAGGCAAACCGCGCAAGTCCACTCGTAAAACTCCAGCCAAATCTGGCAAAAAACGCACTCCTTCTTCTGCGACTTCGTTTCGCCAGCGCTTGCGCGCTTTTCGCAGTCGAATGCTGAGCGCTTTGTGGTCATTATGCTGGAAGTTCAGTCTCGCTATGGTGTTTGCGGTTAGCGGTTATGTGGTTTATCTGGACGCGAAAGTCAGCCGCCAGTTTGAAGGCAACAAGTGGCAGTTACCTGTACAGGTGTATGCCCGGGCCATGTCATTTTATCCGGATCAATATCTCGCTGAGCAGGAGGTGATCTGGGAGCTGGAACGACTCAATTACTCCCGGGTTAACCGCATCAAACATACCGGCCAGTTCGTGGTTCAGGGCCGTACAATCACGGTTTACCGGCGGACTTTTGAATTTTATGACGGGGTTGAACAGGCGCGTATATTTACCCTCAACTTTGCCGGTAAGAAGCTGGCCAGCATCGTCAATGAGCAGGGGCGGCGTATTGAGGCTGCCCGGCTGGAACCAGTGCAGATAGCCCGAATAGGTAATGAAAGTCGTCAGGACCGCGAATTTGTGCCGCTGGATAAAATACCGGGGATCCTCAAAGACACTTTGCTGGTGGTTGAAGACAGGGCCTTCTATGAACACCACGGGGTGTCGGTTTGGTCCATTATGCGTGCCTTGTATCACAATATTCGCGCCGGGCGCACGGTGCAGGGTGGCAGTACCCTGACCCAGCAGTTGGCTAAAAACTTCTACCTGACCCGGGAGCGCTCATTACTGCGCAAAATCAACGAAGCCTTCATCGCTCTGATCCTGGATTTTCGCTACAGTAAGGACGAGATCCTCGAAGCCTATCTTAACGAGGTCTATCTGGGTCAGGCCTATAATCAGGGCGTGCATGGCATGGGGCTGGCGGCCGAATTTTACTTTGCAAAACCCGTTGATGAGCTGGAGTTTGATCAAATAGCCATGTTAGTGGCCATGGTGAAAGGTCCATCTTACTATAACCCCCGCCGCTATCCGGAGCGGACCATGGAGCGGCGCGATCTGGTGTTACGGCTGATGGCAGAAAACGGCCTGATCACCACAGGTGAATACCGTCAGGCACTGGAGCGGCCCATTGATATTCAACCGCTAAAAGAAAGCCTGATGCAGACCTACCCGGGGTATCTGGAGCTGGTGAACCGTGAGCTGCAACGCCTGCTGCCTGATGAAAACGTCGTCAATGCCGGGATCCGTGTCTTCACCTATTTTGATCTGCAAAAGCAGTCTGCCATGGAAGAGGCTGTGAGTGAGGGCTTACCTTATCTGGAGCGACGTTTCTCAACCGCCCAGCTCGAAGTGGGGATGATCTCCGTGAACACCGAAAAAAGTGGTGTCTCTGCCTTGGTCGCCGGGCGCCAGATGCGCTACTCCGGGTTTAACCGGGTACTGGATACACGCCGTAATGTCGGCTCTTTAGTCAAACCGGCAATTTACCTGTCGGCACTGGAGCAGCCAGATTACAATCTGGGCACCTTGCTGGAAGATGCACCGTTACAGGTGACCAATGCGGCAGGGAAAACTTGGCAGCCGGAAAACTTTGATCATACTTTCCGGGGCTCGGTGCCTTTGTATCGGGCGTTTAGTGAGAGTATCAATATTCCGGCCGTTAATCTCGGTCTGGATGTCGGCGTAGATACGGTTGCCCGCACCATGGCGCAGCTGGGGGTCGACAGCGATATTCCTTTGTATCCTTCTATGTTGCTCGGGGCCGTTGAGTTATCGAGTTTTGATGTAGCGCAGATGTACACTACGCTGGCTGCCAATGGTCACTATGCGCCCCTGACAAGTATCTCGGCTATCACCAACACCACAGGCAAGCGTCTGTATCAGCATCGCGTTGCCAAACAGTCCCGATTCTCTCAGGAAGCCATGTATATGACGCGCTACGGACTCAAGCGGGTAACCAAGAGCGGCACGGCAAAACGCCTGAATCGCCATTTCCCTTCCATTCAGCTGGCGGGTAAAACGGGCACCAGTAACGAGCTAAGAGACAGCTGGTTTGCCGGTTTTGATCACAATACCGTGACGGTCACCTGGATTGGTCGTGACGATAACAAGCCGGCCAAGCTGACAGGCGGGCGTGGGGCACTGGAGCTGTATATTCGCTACTTAAAACCGCTCAACCCGCAGGCCATTGCCGATCAGCGCCCGGCAGGTGTGCGCTGGGCATTTGTCAATGAACAAACGGGTGAGCAGGCCGCGCCTCATTGCGGGCCAACCATTCAGCTGCCTATCCGCATTGAAGAATTCAATCCCCGGCCTGGTTGTGGTTAGTCTGTACGCTGAGCCGCTTAGGTTTTGAATTTGGCGATCAGTTGATTTAACGTCGCCGCCATATTACTGAGCTTTTGTGCATCACCGCGGGTGGCTTCGGCGGAGCTCAGAGTGTGGTCGGCCAGATGGCTTATCTCACTGGATTCTGCCAGCGCCTGCTGGGTGGCAACCGCCTGGCGTTGCACCTGATCGCTGATCACATGGCCCTGCTGGTCAATGTCGGCCATGCTCTGCTCTGCGGCGCTGAGTACCTGATTGGTCTCATTGGCCGCACTGACACCTTGCTCCATTTTTTCTACGCTGCTGAGCATTTTCTTTTGGGTGTCGTTTGATGCCTGTTGTAAAGAGTGAATAATTGAATGGATCTCTTCGGTCTGTTGCTGGGTTCTTTGCGCCAGGGTGCGTACTTCATCGGCCACCACGGCAAAGCCGCGGCCCTGCTCACCGGCGCGCGCCGCTTCAATGGCTGCATTGAGTGCCAGTAAGTTAGTTTGTTCGGCGATTTCGCTGATCCCCAGGCTCACTTTACTGATATTCTGGCTGTCTTGTGCCAGCTTATCCAGTGCAATGCGACTTTCTTCAAACTCTCGTTGCAGCACGGTCATATGCTCTGCCAGCCGGGTGGTATTCTCACTGCCTTGCTTAACTTGTTGCGCCGCCGTTGCAGCCAGCTCGGTGGCGTGATGGGCCGAAGTTTCAACAGCATCTGCGGCATTGGCCATTTCACTGAGTGCCTGATGCACGGTTTGGATCTTGGCCTGCTGTTGTGCGACATCTTCACGGGTGTCCTGGCTTATCTGGCGCAGTTTATCCGTGGCCCTATGCAAGTCGGTGGAGGTGGTTCTGACATTACCCAACAAATGCACAAAGGCATCCAGCACCGCATTGTACTGACACAGGATCTCGCTCAGTTCATCTTTACCGCGAGGTTGCGCCCGTGTGCTCAGGTCGCCAGATGAGGCACGCTGAGCGGAGGCCGAAAATTCGGCAATGGTATCCACCACCGCAAAGTAAAAGCCCAGCATTAAATAGAGCGCCAGCAACAGGCTCAGTACTGACGCCAGTGCCACCAGATTTCGGATCCAACGCTCCTGCGTCAGTTTGTCATCAAGCAGGGTTTTTAAAGTGGGGGTGGCGGTGTTAATGAGGGCGGTGAGCTGAGTCAGCACGTTTCGATGCAGGGTGTTAAATGCACTGCTGGTCAGTTCAATGTCATCCGGCTCCAGGAGCTTGTCTTTAATGGCGCGATGATAGTTATCGAGCGCACGGTTTAATGCGGTGATTTTGTCCTGAAGGCGTTTATTGACGTGTTTATTGTTGGCCGTTGCCACTTCCAGCTTATTGTTGAGCTGGGTTTTTACAACAGGCAACACTTTGTTCAGATTAGACAGCGCGATAAAGGAGTCGGGGGTAAAGCGGCTGCTACTGATGATCTCCTGCGCCTGCATGGCAATATTATTCACCTGGCTGATCACATTGGGTACGGATTCGACCAGTGAGCGGTTTAGGTAAGAGCGGCTTAGATCATTGTCGATTGCCAGTTTAGAGGTAATGGATAAATGCTCTAACTCGTCACCGGGTTTGAGTCCTTTGGCAAAAGGGCTGCGCGCCAGTACCTGGGCGTTACGCTTCGCCTGCTGGTTCAACAGGTTTTCTAAAATGGGTGGGTAATATTGCAGGCCGGCGCGCTGTTGCTGACTGACCTTAATTGATTGGGTCAGGGTCGAGTTGAGAAAAAATAAACTCAGACTGAGTGGTAGCAGAAGAATACCAAATACCAGGCTGATTTTGGTTTTGTATTTTAACTGTGCCATAAAAGCAATGGCGGGGCTGGCAGCTGATCTGAGTCCTGTCATAATTTTATCTTTGTTTATAAGTCATTGGTAAGAGACCGGGTATAAGCAAAGAATAGTTCAAAGCGGTGAAAGTTTTTACTGACAGAAATAAAAAAAGCCCCGCAGGGCTTTTTTGTAAGATTAACTGAAGGTCACTGCTCAGGCTGCAAGCTTGGCGAATGCACGCTCTGCAGCTTTGATTGTCTGGGCAATGTCATCATCACTGTGCATGGTGCTGACAAACCCGGCTTCAAATGCCGAAGGCGCCAGATACACGCCTTCTTCCAGCATCAGGTGGAAAAAGCGTTTGAAGCGTTCCAGATCGCACTCAGTTGCCTGCTGATAGGTATCAACACGCTGCGCTTCGGTAAAGAAGAAGCCAAACATGCCACCGGCATAGTTGGTGGTCAGGGCAATACCCGCGGCTTCTGCGGCTTGCTGGAATCCGTCGCACAGTTGCTTGCTCTTGGCTTCAAGGTTATCGTGCAAACCCGGTTCAGAGAGTAGTTCCAGGGCTTTCAGACCGGCTGCCATAGCGATTGGATTGCCAGATAAAGTACCTGCCTGATAAACCGGGCCTACGGGCGCAATATAGTCCATGATTTCACGCTTACCACCAAAGGCACCCACTGGCATACCGCCGCCAATCACTTTACCCAGACAAGTCAGGTCAGGGTCGATGTTGTAATATTCCTGAGCGCCGCCCAGCGCAACCCGAAAGCCGGTCATCACTTCATCGAAGATCAAGACCGATTTATGGGTATCACACACTTCGCGCAGACCTTCCAGGAAGCCCTCAACGGGTGGAATACAGTTCATGTTGCCCGCTACTGGCTCGACAATAATACAGGCGATTTGGTCCGGGTATTGTGCAAAGATGGCTTTGACTTCGTCCAGGTTATTGAACGACACGGTTAAGGTGTGCTTTGCAAAGTCTGCCGGGATACCCGGAGAGTTAGGCACGCCCATGGTCAGAGCACCAGAACCCGCTTTTACCAGTAAAGAGTCGGCATGGCCGTGGTAGCAGCCTTCAAACTTCAGGATCTTATCTCTGCCTGTGTAACCGCGTGCCAGACGAATGGCACTCATGGTTGCTTCAGTACCTGAGCTTACCATGCGCACTTTGTCGATTGAGGGTACCAGCGCTTTGACTTTTTCTGCCATCAGAATTTCGCTTTCAGTCGGTGCACCATAGCTCAGGCCATTTTCAACTGCGTCCAGTACGGCTTGTTTGATCTGGGGATGGTTATGGCCGAGGATCATCGGTCCCCATGAACCCACATAATCGATATAGCGTTTACCATCCGCATCATAAGTATGCGGGCCCTCTGCCTTATTGATAAACAGTGGCGTGCCACCTACGCCGTTAAATGCACGAACGGGTGAGTTAACACCACCCGGGATAGACTCCTGGGCACGAGAGAAGAGATCTTGACTGATTGTCATAATGTGTCCTTTTGTTTTGTGCCGGGTATATCTGCAATGTCATTCAGCTACACCCGGCCATGAAACGAAATAAGTAGATTAGGTTTCGCGCTTGCGGCTGAACCAGGGCACGTCCACTTCGTATTGCTCAACCTTGTCGGCAACACCCAGTGTCAGTGCAAACAAGGCCATGCGGATCAACACGCCATTTTGAACCTGACGGAAGATGGCCAGGTTGTCGTTATTATTGAGGTCGTTATCCAGCTCGTTGGCATCGCCACGGCTGTCGCGCGGCAGTGGGTGCATTAATACCGATTGCGGCTTACAGTGGGCCTCATAAATGGCCTGGCTAATGCGAAAACCACCGCGGTACTTGTTGGCCTCTTCCTGTGATGGAAAACGCTCTTCCTGAATGCGGGTTTGATAAACGATATCGGCCGCCAGGTTACCTTCCATTTTTGATACCAGTTCAATCTGGTGACCGGCGTTACTGACCGCATCCAAAATATAATCAGGCATTTGTAACCCATCCGGCGCAACCATAGAGAAGCGCACGTTTTTATAATGACACAGCAGCTTAGACAGAGAATGGACCGTGCGGCCATATTTAAGGTCGCCAACCAGGGCGATGTGCATACCATCAATGCCGCGCTCAAAACGACCCAGCTCACGTTCTATCGTGAGCAAGTCCAGCAGTGCCTGGGTTGGATGTTCATTCGGGCCGTCACCGCCGTTGATCACTGGCACATCTGAGCCCGTTGCAAATTCCGCCACGGATCCGGCATCCGGGTGGCGCATTGCGACGGCATCGGCATAGGCTGAGATCACCCGGGCCGTGTCATACAGGGATTCGCCTTTTGCCAAAGCGGAACTTTGCATACCTGTGGTCTCTCTGACCGTGCCACCCAGCAGGTTAAAAGCGGTTCCGAAACTGACACGCGTTCGGGTACTGGGTTCAAAAAACAGGTTGGCTAATACGGCACCTTCTAATACGTTGGTGCGCTTGTACTTTTTAGCGTAGGGTTCCATTTTCTTTGCAACATTGAAAATCAGCTCAATGGCTTCTCTGTCGAGTTCGTTGACGGAGAGGATGTTTTCACCTTGGAAACTTAACATGCGGCGATTCCTAATCACAGATTGACAACAGGAGGCGGGGAGCACTCCTAACCGAGCTCGCAAAACAGGGCGTATCAGACGCACACTGCGTTGAGTAACTGGAGCGACATAATAGCACAATTCTGTTTTTTAGGCGTGGAAAATGACGGCCGGATAGCCGTCATAGTGTGAGATCAGAAAACCGGTTTCAGGATAGCGAGCATAACGATGATCAGCAGCAGTATGACCGGGAATTCGTTAAAGATACGATAGAAGCGATCGCTACGCTTGTTACGGTCGTGCTTAAAGTCTGCCAGTAGTTTAAAACAGTAGGCATGATACAAATATAATATAATCACCGGCACCAGCTTATAGTGCAGCCACAGGTTAGCGCGGAACCATTCACGGCCATAACTGGTGATCAGTAGCACCCCGAACACGGCCGTGAGTACAGCAAAGGGAGTAACAAAGTAGAGCAGCCGCCGCTCCATGATTTTTAACATGGCGGAGCAGGGCTTTTCGTCGGTCATGGCATGGTAAACAAACAACCTGGGCAGATAGAAAATACCGGCAAACCAGGCAACCATAAAAAAGATGTGCAGCGCTTTGTACACAAGTATCGTTGTCATAAAACCCCTTGGTTGTCTTAAAGTGTGATTATAGCAAGCTGTTTCTCATGGTGAGAATGTGGCGGATCTGATCCCACCTTAGCAAGCCCATGATTTGTTCGTTATCTTTTTGATTATACACATAGACGGCACCCGAGCGTTTATCTTTGAGGATATCAAACGCGTCAGCCAGCGTTGCCTGTGTACTTAGCCCCTGTAACTCGATATAGGTGATGGTCATGCTTTGCTCAGAGATTAAGCTGAGATCATACTCGGCCAGCCGATAACCATGTTCTTCGTCGTAAACTATCAGCGGAGTCTGGCTGTCAATGGCCGACAGGGTTTCTCTGATCTGCTCTTTGTCATCAGAATAGAGCAGCTTGAAGCCTTCTTCCATTTCTTCCATGATCCCCACTTTTTGCAGGGCCTCTTTGGCGGGGGAAACCTGGTAGGGCAGTCCCTGAAAGTCCAGCTGCTGTAAGAAAATCGAGCGGTTACCAAATACTTGCAGCGCGGTGACATAGGCACAGGAGATCACTATCATGGCCGGCACCACAATCTGCGGGCTGGAAGTCAGCTCCATCACTGCGGTCAGCGCTGCTAAAGGAGCGTGCAAAGTGGCTGCCAGCAGGCCTGCCATGCCCAAAACACCATAGGTGCCCGCAACACTGACTTCGGGAGAAATAAACTGAGCAAAATACGCCATTAGTGTGCCAATCAAGACACCCAGACCGATAACCGGGCCAATGATCCCACCGGGGATCCCCAGCCCTATAGCAAAGATGGTGGCCAGCAGCTTGGCTATCAAAATGGTTGTCAGCAGCTGTAATTCACCGGGCGTTTCTACGGCAATTTTAATGGCGCTCATACCTGAACCCATGGCTTCCGGCACCAGATACCCTATCAAACCGGCCAGCAATCCGGCCAGCATCAGGCGGGGAAACATGCTGATGGGCTTAAAGGTTTTAATGATCATCATCAGATTCTGATTAAATGCAAAGGCAATGGCGCCAAGTACGAAGCCACATAAAATCAGGAACGGATAATGCCAGAAGGACAGGGTAGACACACTGATCAGCGACAACTCCAGGTCATGACCAAACACATATTGGGTGGCGAGTGCGCCGGTTACCGCTGCGAGCATGATAGGTACAAAAATATGGATCTTGTATTCCCGCAGTACCACCTCCATCACGAAGATCACCGCCGCCAGGGGCGTGTTGAACGACGCCGCAATACCTGCGGCAACGCCACAACCAGCCAGTGTCCGTGCGGCGTTCATTGGCAGATGGAGGCGCTCTGCCAAAATACTGGCTCCGGTCGCGCCCATGTGGACCGAAGGGCCTTCCCGGCCAACGGAAAACCCGCTGATGAGTGCAACGGCGCCGCCAAAAAACTGATTAACCGAATTCCAGATTGGCATTTGCCCGTAATGCTGTTTAATGCGATAGATCACAAAAGGAATGCCGAGGCGATAGTGCTTAAAGCCCGTCAGACTGGCAAACAGGGCGATGAGCAAGGCCGCACCCACAGGTAACAGGACGCGCTGATGTTCAGGTAATGTGGTAAAGTCGTCCGGGCTGTCTAAAAACATCCCCTGCACCAGCATAATGGTCAAGCGAAATAAGATGATCAATATTGCTGCAATTAAGCCCGCACCAATTCCCAGCAAGCACAGCTGAATGGACGTTTTTGGTTTCGCTAAGCGACGGCGTAAATTATCGAGCGACATACAATATTGGCCTGTTGAAAATCTGAATTGGCGCGGGTGGTCGCCCGCTTTACCACTGTGTATACCTTGCCCTGAGCTGCGGTTGCTTACGTGGTCATAAAGACGCGTTCTGGTCTTTATCCACCGCAACGAGCGCGAAGTTGCATTACCTGGCTACGCTAAGTATCTCATGGCCCTGATGGGCGTCATGTCAGCAGTTGTAGCATAGTATACTTGGTTGATAAGTGTATCAAATAATCTAAGTCCTTGTAATTAAGTAAATCAAACGGCAGGGTGACGATATGGGGTGAAGACAGAAACTGCCCATGTGCGCGTGTCAGTCTATACTTGATTAAAATAGTCAGGTATTAGATAATTCCGCTACTAAATGTACAGGGGTCGAATACACATGTCTGATCAGATACCGATTAAATTTTCCGACGCGGCGGCAAATCGCGTGAAAGAACTTATCTCAGAGGAAGAAAACCCGAACCTCAAGCTGCGAGTGTATGTGACCGGCGGCGGATGTTCTGGATTTCAATACGGTTTTACCTTTGACGAAAAAATCAATCCGGGCGACCTGGAAATTGAGAAAAACGGGGTGTCTATGGTGGTTGACCCGATGAGTATTCAATATTTGGTTGATGGTGAAGTGGATTATACCGAAGGCCTGGAAGGCGCACGCTTTTTTGTAAGCAACCCTAACGCGACAACAACCTGTGGTTGTGGTGCAAGCTTCAGCGTATAAACCCGCCTTAATTTATCAAGCTAAGAGACAAAGCCATGCAATTGCATGGCTTTGTTGTATCTGGACTCGCCTCAAAGCGCGTTGCTTTCAGGTGCACGCTCACTAACAATACCGCTGGAAGTCAGAGCAGTTTTATTAGCCAGGGTTGGTAAGATGCATCATCAGTACAAAAAAACCTAATACCAGAGTGGAAAAAGCGAGAATATAGATGAATCCGCGTTTGCCTTGTTTGAGTGGCACGCCGTTGACGCGTAAAAAGTAATACCAACCCAGACAGAGCAAAATGGGTAGCAAAAACATGAGTCGGATCATCAAAAATTCTCCCAAAATTTGTTACTTTAAGACAGATTAGCTCTAAACCACTATTTTTAAAAGAAAAAATAAATTATTTCGTATACTGGTACAAGATATAAAATTTTTGTTAAAGTGTCACAGTAATCTTACCTCTCTATTTTAGGTAAGAAAGTTGCAAATTTAATTAGGTGTTAGAGAAAAGATCGTCTATACCTAATTTGGTACATAGGAACAGGACAGGTGAATTGGGTGTTTTTCACTCAGCTTAACTGGCTTGTCATAACATAAGCTGCCAGTCGAGACGGGCAAATTTCGTATGGCAGTATTAATTAATCATCGAGTAGGAGATGTTTTATTATGATGGGGAAAACGGTTTCTTCTGAAGAGAACAGTAAGTTGACTAAGTGGCTTAAATCAAAACGTCACGAGAAAGGTCATACAATGCGCAGTCTGGCCCAGGTGTTAGGTACACCACATTCTTTTATTGGCAAAATTGAGAACCAGGAACGTCGCTTAGACGTGATTGAGTTTCTGCGTTACTGTGAAGCGCTGGAAGTCGACCCATATGAAGGTCTGTCTCTGATCAAAGAAGAGCAGATGTAAAAACACTGGTATCACCAGTATGTGCAGGTGCAAGGAGCTGCACCTCTATCCCTCTAACATGGACCAGACACACTTATTATTTTTCCTGCTGTGACGTCCCCTGATTGTGATAGTTTTGCTCTATCTCGTAGAGTTTATGACGGATCGCATATAAGAAAATCAATGAAGGCAACACCATCAGCGCTGTCAGTGCGAAAAATACCGCCCAGTTTCCGCCTAGCCAGTCATCAATCACGACGCCGCTGTAGCTTGATAACACGGTTCTGCCCAGGCTACCAAGAGACGCCAGCAAGGCGTAATGCGTCGCGCTAAAGGCGCGGTCGCACAACATAGAAATAAACGCCACCATGGCGACCAGAGACCAGGCCTGAGTAAACCCGTCAATAACAATGGCAAGGGCATACAAGTGTTCTTTGGGGCCCGCGACCGCTATCCAGGAGAACATCAGGTTGGACGCGGCCATAGCTACCCCACTGATAAACAAGCCTTTTACAATGCCATATTTGTGATTAAAGATGCTGCCCAGAAACGCAAAAATAATCGTAATAAGGCCAGTTCCGAGCTTAGAATACTGAGCTATCTGGCTATTACTAAAGCCGATCTCTTTATAAAACACGATGGACATGCGGGCCAGGAAGGCTTCGCCGATTTTGAACAAAAAGATAAAGGCCAGCAGGGCTAAGGCAGCCTTTACGCCATTACGGTTAAAGAAGCTGCGAAACGGCTCGACCAGGGTGACTGCCAGCCAGGCTAGCATACGTTGTAGCCTGCTGTGCTCCAGCCCTGCAAGTCTGGATTGATATTGCGCTTGCAGCTGTTGTTGGGTGTGTTCACGATGAGATACGGGCTCTCGAGCGGCCAGTGTGATACCAAACAACATCAGCATGATCAGTGCCAGCAGGGCGTAGATCTCGGGCCAGTTGATGCCGGGTAAATCGGCGGCAAAAAACGGAATGGCACCGAGCAGGGCGTAGCCACTCCACCAACCAGAGGTAGCCATGGCGGCGGCGGCCGTGGACTTCTCGCTTTCCTCGGGCGGCAGAATATCGATCCGATAGGCGTCTATGGCAATATCATGGGTCGCCGCACTCAGAGCAATAATAAAACACAATAATGCAGCCTGATAAAGATCTGCCTTAAGATCGACCTGGCTTAAGGCCAGTGCAGACAAAGCAACAATCAGTTGTCCCGCTGCAATCCAGCTGCGCCGCTGGCCCAGCCACTGAGTAAGCAAGGGCAGACGCACCCGGTCCAGCAACGGAGACCATAAAAAGTTAATGGTGTAGGCGCTAAACACTATGCCAAACAAGCCTATCATGCTGCGGCTCAGGCCTTCGTCTTTAAGCCAGGCAGACATGACTGAGCCGATTAAGACCCAGGGAAAGCCCTGACTAACGCCAAAAGCAAAGACGGTGAGCAGGCGTTTATCCCGATAGTAGCTGACGTAGTCACGCAGGCTGGATGAAATGAGCATAGTGTTTTCCAACACAGCCTGGCCCCACCGAGCAGCAGAGCCAAGCTGATAAACGGTTATTCGAAGGTTTCTTCCGGCAGCATCTCAATGCTGTGGATGATCACGGGCTTTTTAGGGATAAAGGTATAGCCGAGCTTTTTGTTGTAGTCCGTTTCAACCTGCATGATTTTGTCGAGTGTCTCGAAGCCATCTGTGACACTGCCAAATACGGCAAAGCCCCAGCCTCGTCCGGGGTTGAGGTGATCGTTGTCATCCATATTAAAGAAAAACTGCCGAGTACCTGAGTGAGGTTTGTTATCCTGGTAGGCCATGGCGATGGTGTACATGTTGTTTTTCAGGCCATTGCCACTTTCATTAAAAATAGCCGGGCGTTCAAACATGCCATCATAGTCTTTGTCGTAGCCACCACCTTGGATCACAAAATCCCGTTCATTGGCTTCATCTCGTTCAACGCGATGAAACACCGATCCTTTGTAGTCATCATTGATCACATAGGTGAGAAAATTATTGACTGTAATGGGGGCACGTGAGCGGTCCAGCTCGACGATGATTTTGCCCATCGAGGTGTTGAGCTGAACTTTAGGGAACAGGTTGTCTTTTTGGACAAAGCGTCCTTCTTTATTGTTCGCAAAAGAGAAACTGCTGATCAGGATCAGCGTGAACATAATAAGGGTACGAAGCATAGCTTAGCCTTTTTATTGTTGCAAAAAGTCGATCAATTCTTTGTCTGACAGCATGCGGGTGATCACCTGCTCAGCGAGTCGGTTCAATTGTCCCTCAACCTGAGACTGGTCATGTTTCAGTGGTTTGCTGAATTGCGCCTCACCATTGAAGGATTTTGAAAAGGTTCGCTGCCCTTTGACTACTTCGACAACAAAATCCGCATTTGCCGTACTTTCGTGACGACTGAGAGATTCATCAACCTTGGCGACAAAGGTACGAATACGCAGTGTCAACTGAATGTCACTGTGTTGTGCCAGTGTCACGCCGTTGGCTTCCAGAGCCTGAGAAAGCAGCTTGGTTAAAGTGACTGGCAAATCGGCATTGGGCAGATAAACAGCGGGTTCTTGATCCAGCACTTTAATGGTAAATTTAGTGGTACGGTTGTCGACAACTTTAATTGCCATTGTATTGGATAGCTGGCTGATATTACCGCCCTGATAACTGGGATTGAGGATCACAGATTTAGGGGCACTGCTACATCCGGCCAGTAGTGTGATTGCTGCACCAAAGAGGGTGGCAGAAAATGCTAAACGCATGATTAGCTCCTTTTAATAGAACTGAGTACCGTAAACTTTTTATTATTGCCTATCACCTTACAATTCCCGAACAGGCGCTGCAACTTATCAAGGTAATCAAGATGACGATTGCCAATGATCCTGAGCTCTCCGCCATTTCTCAGGGTATGTTTTGCTTGCAGGAACATTTGCCAGGCGATGTGATCGGTGATTGCCTGTGCCTGATGAAACGGCGGATTGCACAACACTAAATCGGCAGAGTTAGGGGCAAAGTCGCTGAGGCAATCATTTTGCACAAACTGGCAGTCGCCCAGTCTGTCTGGCAAATTACTGCTGACATTCTCTTTGGCGCTGGCCACAGCCATGGCAGATTCATCCACAAAGGTCACCTGAGCGTTCGGCATGCGCGCCAGCGTTTGTAACCCAATCACGCCGTTACCACAGCCCAAATCGATTACCCGCAATGGTTTCTTACCCGCTGGCAGATAATTCATAAAAAAGCGTGCGCCGATATCCAGAGAGTCCCGGGAAAATACATTGGCATGGTTATAAATGGTGAAGGATGAGTTTTCCAGTGCCCAGCTGACCGGGAACTTGTCTGCAACCGGCTTACCTGTGGTTGCGCAGAAAATCAGTCTGGATTTCTTCACTGCCAGGCTGGTGGTCGGCTCTTGCAAAAAGTGACTAAAACTTTTTAAAGTTGAGGTATGGATCTCTTTGGCTTTGCCTGCGGCTACGACGGGAATATCCGCAGCCAGATGGCTGAGCTGAGACAATTGATGTTGCAGCAGTCCGGCATTTTTAGGCACCTTAATTAAGATCAGATCGCACTGCACTGGCAAGGTTGCCAGGCTATCTTGCTGCGTGAGATTCCCGTCGTCCAGCACCCAGTCGAGTTGGTTTTCAGCGAGGTTATGACAGGTTGCCTGCTGGGCCACAAATGAATCGCTTACCTGTGTGAGCTGCCACTGTACGTGATCTTGCAACTTGGCTGCCAGCGTACAACTCAGAGCGCCAAAGGCATCATTGAGGATCAGAATATCGCGAGCGTCCGGGTAAGCTGTGGTAATATGTTCCAGCAGGTATTCGTCGGCTGCATCCCAGGCTTGCAGACTGCGGTTTTTTTGCTCGAGAGGAAAACGATGCAGGGTCAGAGCCGTGCCGGCCAGTACAGCGTCGGTGATCATGATGGGGCGAATCTCACTCATGGTTGGTGCCATTATCTTGCACAGAAGCAAAGAACAGCAAAACTAACAGAACGCGTAATATAGCATGTCGAGACTGAACAAAGAATGTTTGCCCCCGGGTTTTGAGTATCTGCCCGAGTGTCTGAGCTTTGAAAAAAGCTTGGCCCTGTATGCGCATTTGGCGTCTACTCTGACTTGGCAGCAACCTGATATCACCTTGTTTGGCCGTACTACGCCAATCCCCAGATTGCAGTGTTTTGTGGCCGATAAGTCAGTTTCTTATGGTTACTCGGGCACTCAACTTGAAAACACGCCTTGGCCACCGGTTCTGAGCGCAATGCGCGCGCGCCTGAAGCGCCAGTTTGGTCAGGATTTTAATGCGCTGCTGATCAACTGGTATCGGGATGGCCAGGACAGCATGGGCTGGCACAGCGATGACGAAGCAGAGCTGGGTGCCTGTCCGACAATCTTTTCTTTATCGCTGGGCGCTACGCGGCATTTTAAAATTCGCCACAAGCAGAGTCAGGAAACCCTGACTTTGCCGCTGCCGACGGGCAGTGGCTTACTGATGACCGGACGCAGCCAGCAAGACTATCAGCATGCATTGCCCAAACAAGCGCGCGTCACCCAAGGGCGAATTAACCTGACCTTCAGAACAGTTGGTTAATGGCGCATAAGTGCGTATAGTATGCGCTAAATTTTCTCCGTATCGGGAGTGAGTTATGTCAATGCAACAACAAATCTACAGCAAACTTGCCGACGCTATCGCGTGCAAACATCTCAACGTTATCAACGAAAGTCATATGCACAGCCGGGGTAACGAGTCGCATTTTAAAGTGATTGTCGTCAGCGATAAGTTTGCCGGGCAACGCCTGTTACAGCGCCACCGTCTGATCAACGAGGTATTAAAGGAGGAGCTGGCTAATCACATTCATGCGCTGGCCATCCACACTTATACACCGGAAGAATATGCTGATCAGCATGGCGAAGTCCCTGATTCACCGAGCTGCCTGGGCGGTTCAAAATTCGACAGCGAGTGATCAGACCTGTGTTTTCAGGATCTGCATTTAAACTAACGCGGTTTTCATAATACAGAATATGTAGGAATAGACATGGTCATCAAACCTAAGATCCGTGGTTTTATCTGTACTAACGCCCATCCGGTGGGCTGTGCTGAGCACGTAAAAGAACAAATTGCTTATGTTAAGGCTCAGGGCCCAATCAACAATGGTCCTAAAAATGTCCTGGTGATCGGTGCGTCAACCGGTTACGGCCTGGCTTCTCGTATCACCGCTGCATTTGGTGCTGGCGCAAAAACGCTGGGTATCTTCTTTGAAAAGGAAGGCACAGAGAAAAAAACGGGCTCAGCTGGCTGGTATAACACAGCGGCATTTCAGCAAGCTGCTGATGAAGCAGGCCTGTGGTCCAAGAACATTAACGGCGATGCCTTCTCCGATGAATTAAAAGCCAAAGCGGTTGAAACCATCAAAGCCGAAATGGGCAAAGTGGACTTGATCATCTACAGCCTGGCATCACCGCGCCGTACCGACCCTAAGTCGGGCGAGACCTTTTCATCGGTCCTTAAGCCTATTGGCCAGACAATCACAACTAAAAACCTCAATACCTCAAAGCGGATCATCGACGAAGTGACCGTAGAAGCGGCTAATGAGGAAGAAATCGCCAACACAGTGAAAGTGATGGGCGGTGAAGATTGGGAGCTGTGGCTGGAAGCGCTGAAAGAGGCGGATGTACTGGCGGAAGGCTTCAAAACGTCGGCTTACACTTACATTGGTAAAGAGCTGACCTGGCCTATTTACGGTCATGCGACCATAGGTAAAGCCAAAGAAGACTTGGATCGCGCGGCTGACGCTATCAAAGCCTCAACCAAAGCGCTAAATGGTGAAGCTTACGTGGCGTCATTAAATGCTGTGGTAACTCAGGCGAGCTCGGCTATTCCTATTATGCCGTTGTACATCTCTACGCTGTTCCGGGTCACCAAAGAAGATGGTACTTACGAAGGGACTATCGAGCAGATCCATGGTCTGTTTAGCGAAAACCTGTACGGCGAGACTCCGCGTTTTGATGATGGTGGTCACCTGTTCCAGAACTATAAAGAGCTGGAAGACGGTGTACAGGCACGCATCAAAGTGATTTGGGATAAAGTAGACACCGACAGCATCGACGAGCTGACGGATTACGTCGGTTATCACAATGAATTCCTGAAGCTGTTTGGCTTCGGCATTGAGTCTGTCGACTATGACGCAGACGTCGATTCGGTGGTTGAGATTAATCACCTAATCTAGCCGTCAAGCGGGCGGAATCGCTGATTTCGCCCGTTCCTCAGATTTGCGCCACAGATAAACGCCCACCCAGAATACCTGTCTATTTTTCATCAATACCACTTTGGTCTATATTTAATTTCTTGCAGTATCGTCCGATGAACTAAATCCATTGTTAAGTCGTATTATTTTCATATTTCCACTCGCATAGTCAGTACGATTAATGTTAAAATTGCGGAAATATGTAAGGACTATATACCACGGTGCTCGTTTGCGGTTGCGGACAGGTTGGCCCGACTTTGTGTATGTTGTGCCAGCTCTTTGAATCCAATACAACTTAGAGAATAGTGCCGTGGTAAGTAAAGATTTTTCAATTTCTTTCCGTTAATGTAATGCAAGTGCGTATGATCAACATAAAAAAAGGTCTGGACTTACCCATAGAGGGCGCGCCACAGCAAGTTATTCATGATGGTTCTGCCGTCAAACGAGTAGCTGTGTTGGGTGAAGAGTTTATTGGTATGCGTCCAACCATGCGAGTCCGTGTGGATGACCAAGTCAAGAAAGGCCAAGTTCTTTTTGAAGACAAAAAGAATCCTGGCGTCAAGTTTACTGCGCCAGCCTCTGGTGTAGTTAAAGAAATTAACCGTGGAGCCAAGCGTGTTCTTCAGTCCGTTGTGATTGAAGTACAGGGCGATGAGCAAATCACTTTTGATAAGTTCCCGGCTGCTGAACTCGGCAACCTGGATCGCGAAAAAGTGAAAGAAGTGCTGATCGAATCGGGTCAATGGCCAGCGTTGCGTGCACGTCCTTTCAGCCGTGTAGCAGTACCTAGCGCGTCGCCAAGCTCGATCTTTGTTACCGCAATTGACACTAACCCTCTAGCTGCGGATCCCGCTGTTGTGATCGCCGATAACGTGGAAGCGTTTGAAGCTGGTCTGGCTGTGGTTTCGCGTCTGACTGACGGCAAAGTGTTTGTTTGTAAGCAAGCTGGCAGCAAGGTGCCGAGCTCTTCGCTTTCTCAGGTAGAAGTACATGAGTTTGCGGGTGTTCACCCTGCAGGTCTGGTTGGTACACACATCCACAATCTCGATGCTGTTGGCGCTAACAAGCAAGTATGGCACCTGGGTTACCAGGACGTGATTGCTTTTGGTAAGCTATTCCTAAGCGGTGAAGTCTACTCAGATCGTGTTGTTGCTTTGGCCGGTCCGAGTGTGAAGAACCCGCGTCTTGTTAAAACTCAAGTTGGTGCGTCGTTAACCGATTTAGTTGCAGGTGAACTTGAAGATGGTGAAAACCGGGTCATTTCTGGCTCTGTGTTAGCTGGTAAAACAGCCGCTGGTCCTCATGCTTACCTGGGTCGTTATCATGTACAGGTTTCTGTGCTGTCTGAAGGTCGCGAAAAAGAGCTGTTTGGCTGGATCGCACCGGGTAGCAATAAGTTCTCTGTAACTCGTACTTTCATCTCCCACTTTGCGCCAAGTCGTCTGTTCAAGATGACCACCTCTACGGGTGGCTCAAAGCGTGCGATGGTACCAATTGGTAACTATGAGCGTGTAATGCCGCTTGATATCCTGCCAACTCTGTTGTTGCGTGACTTGATCTCTGGTGATCTGGACAGCGCGATTTCACTGGGTGCGCTAGAGCTGGATGAAGAAGATCTGGCGTTGTGTACCTTCGTTTGTCCGGGCAAATACGACTATGGATCAATCTTACGTGATTGCCTGACTACAATCGAGAAGGAAGGTTAAAATGGCCTTAAAGAAATTTTTAGAAGACATTGAACCTCACTTTGAACCTGGCGGTAAACACGAAAAGTGGTATGCCCTGTACGAAGCAGTTGCAACTGTTTTCTACACGCCAGGTTATGTCAACAAAGGCGGCACTCACGTACGTGATAATATCGACCTGAAACGTATCATGATCTTAGTTTGGATGGCGACATTCCCAGCTATGTTCTTTGGTATGTTCAACATTGGTCACCAGGCAGCTATCGCGCTGGGCAATGGTTTTGAAATTGCAAACACTTGGCAGGCGGCACTTTTCCAGCTGTTTGGCGGTGAGCTTACGGCCGACTCTGGCTGGGGCGCGAAGATGTTCTACGGGGCCTGTTTCTTCCTGCCTATCTATGCGACTGTATTTGTTGTGGGTGGTTTCTGGGAAGTGTTGTTTGCTTCAGTGCGTAAGCACGAAGTAAATGAAGGTTTCTTCGTAACATCAGTACTGTTTGCCCTGATCCTGCCTGCAACAATCCCGCTGTGGCAAGTTGCGTTGGGTATCACCTTCGGTGTGGTAGTGGCTAAAGAAGTATTCGGTGGTACAGGCCGTAACTTCCTGAACCCGGCACTGGCTGGTCGTGCATTCCTGTTCTTCGCATACCCAGGTGACATCTCAGGTGACACCGTGTGGACCGCGGTAGACTCTTTCTCAGGTGCAACTTACCTGGGTCAGGCTGCAACAGGCGCGCTTGATTATGACAACATGGTACTGTGGTGGAACGCCTTCTACGGCTTTATTCAAGGTTCAGTAGGTGAAACCTCGACACTGGCTATCATGATTGGTGGTTTGTTCCTGATTTATGTTCGCATCGCATCGTGGCGCATCGTCTTGGGTACTTTCCTGGGTATGGTTGTGATGTCTATGCTGCTGAACATGATCGGCTCAGACACTAACACAGTATTTGCTATGCCTTGGCACTGGCACTTGGTACTGGGTGGTTTTGCATTCGGTATGTTCTTCATGGCAACCGACCCGGTATCGGCGTCTTTCACAGACAAAGGTAAGTGGGCATATGGTGCATTGATTGGTGTAATGGTTGTGCTTATCCGTGTTGTTAACCCGGCATACCCAGAAGGTATGATGTTGGCAATTCTATTCGCAAACCTGTTCGCACCACTTTTCGACCACATGGTTGTGCAGTCAAATGTGAAGAGGAGATTAGCACGTGTCTAGTAACAATGAATCTATCGGCAAAACGCTAGGCGTTGTTGTTGGCCTATGTTTAGTGTGTGCGGTTGTCGTATCGTTTGCGGCAGTACAGCTTCGCCCACTACAGCAGGCAAACAAAATCGAAGACGTGCAGCGCAACATTTTGGCAGCTGCTGGTGTTGAGAACGTTGAAAACGTGTCAGAAACCTACAACCAAGTGATCGATGCACGCGTTGTAGACATGAACACCGGTGAGTTTGTAGACACAGATCCTAACTCATTCGATTTCACAATGACTAAGTTCGATGCAGAGCGCAGTGTGGCACTTCCTAAAGAGGAAGACGTTGCAGGCATTCAGCGTATGACGACTGAGTCTCCGGTTTACCTTGCAAAGAACAGCAACGGTAAATATGAGTCTGTGATCCTGCCAATTCAGGGTTATGGTCTTTGGGGTATCATGTACGGCTTCGTAGCATTGGATTTGGATGGTGAAACCATTCAGGCAATCAAATTCTACCAGCACACTGAAACTGCGGGTCTGGGTGGTGAAATCCAGAATCCTAAGTGGACTGCAACCTGGGAAGGCAAAAAGCTACCAATCGACGTAGTGAAAGGCACCGCAGGTAACGATGTGCATAAAGTAGATGGTCTGTCTGGTGCAACGTTAACGTCTAACGGTGTTGAAAATACATTTAAGTTCTGGACAGGCGACGATGCGTTTGGTCCATTCCTTGCGAAAGTACGTGAAGGGGCATTGAACTAATGGCAAACTCAAAAGAAATGAAGCAAGTCCTGTTTGGACCCGTCTTCGCAAATAACCCAATTGCACTGCAAGTACTGGGTATCTGTTCTGCGCTGGCAGTAACATCAAGCCTGAAAAACGCACTGATCATGTCAATTGCATTGACTGTGGTAACTGCGTTCTCAAGCTTGTTCATCTCTATGATCCGTAACCACATTCCGTCAAGTGTGCGGATCATCGTTCAGATGACCATCATCGCGTCTCTGGTTATCGTTGTTGACCAGGTACTTCAGGCATTTGTGTATGCCACGGCAAAAGAACTGACGGTATTCGTTGGTCTGATCATTACTAACTGTATCGTAATGGGTCGTGCAGAAGCCTACGCAATGAAGTCGCCACCTCTGATGTCATTCCTGGATGGTATCGGTAACGGTCTTGGTTACTCAGTTGTCCTGATCGCGATTGGCTTTGTACGTGAGCTGTTCGGTGCTGGTGCACTGTTCGGTGTTGAAATACTGCCACTGATCTCTAACGGCGGTTGGTACCAGCCTATGGGTCTGTTGGTTATGCCATTTAGCTCGTTCTTCCTGGTAGGTGCATTCATCTGGGCACTACGTACCTGGAAGAAAGACCAAGTAGAAGCTAAGGCATAAGGGGAGAGAGATGGAACATTATCTTAGTTTATTTGTAAAAGCGGTTTTCGTTGAAAACTTAGCGCTATCTTTCTTCCTGGGGATGTGTACTTTCCTGGCGGTATCTAAGAAAGTAACTACCTCATTCGGTCTGGGTGTTGCGGTAATCTTCGTACTGGGCGTTGCTGTACCAGTAAACAACGTGGTTTATCACGCTATCCTGGCACCGGGCGCACTTGAGTGGTTAGGTTTTCCAGAAGCTGACTTAAGCTTCCTGAAGTTCCTGACATTCATCGGTGTAATCGCGGCACTTGTACAGATCCTTGAAATGACGCTGGACAAGTTCTTCCCGGCACTTTATAACGCTCTGGGTATCTTCCTGCCTTTGATCACAGTTAACTGTGCGATCTTTGGTGCGGTATCCTTCATGGTTGAGCGTAACCTGAACTTTGGTGAGTCAGTGGTCTTTGGCTTAGGTTCTGGTGTGGGCTGGGCGCTTGCTATCGTATTGCTAGCAGGTCTTCGCGAGAAAATGAAGTATGCTGATATTCCTGATGGTCTACGTGGTCTGGGTATTACCTTTATCACTGTAGGTCTGATGGGCTTTGGCTTCCTGTCATTCTCTGGTATTTCACTTTAAGGTAGCGAGGAAACTATACGATGGAAACTATTGTATTAGGTGTAAGTATGTTCATCGCTATCGTTGTGGTGTTGGTACTTATCATCATTGCAGCGAAATCTAAGCTGGTACCTAGCGGTGACATCATGATCGGCATTAATGGCGATCCTGAAAAAGCAATTAAATCTGCACCAGGCGGTAAGCTGTTAGGCGCACTGGCTGATGCTGGCATCTTCATTTCATCTGCCTGTGGTGGTGGTGGTTCATGCGGTCAGTGTCGCGTCCACGTTCACTCTGGTGGTGGTGACATTTTGCCAACTGAACTTGATCACATCACTAAAGGTGAAGCCCGTGAAGGCTGTCGTCTGGCGTGTCAGGTTGCTGTTAAAACAGACATGGAGATTGAAGTTGAAGATTCAATCTTCGGTGTGAAGAAGTGGGAATGTACTGTTATCTCTAACGATAACAAAGCAACCTTCATCAAAGAGCTTAAACTGGCTATTCCTGACGGTGAGGTTGTACCTTTCCGCGCGGGTGGTTATATCCAGATTGAAGCGCCTGCACACCATGTTAAATACGCAGACTTTGATATTCCTGAAGAGTATCGTCCAGACTGGGAGCGTTTTGGCTTCTTCAACCTGGAGTCTAAAGTAGACGAAGAAACGATCCGTGCATACTCAATGGCGAACTACCCGGAAGAGTACGGCATCATCATGCTGAACGTACGTATCGCAACTCCGCCGCCTAATAACCTGAGCCTGCCTTGTGGTAAGATGTCATCGTACATCTGGTCACTGAAAGAAGGCGACAAAGTCACGATTTCTGGTCCATTCGGTGAATTCTTCGCGAAAGACACTGATGCAGAAATGGTCTTCGTTGGTGGTGGTGCGGGTATGGCGCCAATGCGTTCACACATTTTCGACCAGCTTAAGCGTCTTAACTCTGATCGTAAGATGTCTTTCTGGTACGGTGCACGTTCTAAGCGTGAAATGTTCTATGTAGAAGATTTCGATGGACTGGCAGCAGAGAATGACAACTTTGAGTGGCATGTTGCACTTTCTGATCCTCAGCCAGAGGACAACTGGGAAGGCTACACAGGCTTCATACACAACGTACTTTATGAAAACTACCTGAAAGATCATGAAGCACCAGAAGACTGTGAATTCTATATGTGTGGACCACCGATGATGAACGCGGCGGTTATCAACATGCTGAAAGACCTGGGTGTTGAAGATGAAAACATCCTGCTTGATGACTTCGGTGGTTAAGCTGAAATACAAATGATCTTAAAGTGGTTTTTAAGATAAAATAGAAGCCCCTTAGCAGTTTTGCTGAGGGGCTTTTTTTATGGGTAATGCTCCGCACCAGGCGGGGGTTACTGGCAATTGAATTCCAAGGGATGACACTGATGTTAAGACAGAGCCAGTTCTGTTTCATTTTCTTACTAAGTATGCTGCTTGTGGCATGTGGCCAGGCAAATAAACCAGCAGAACCTATTGTGCTACAAGGTAGTACAATGGGCACAACCTACAACATCAAAGCGTTTGCAGAGAACACCACACTGACAGAAGCGCAGTTACATACAGAGGTAGAGGCGGCACTGAAAGCGGTGAACCAGTCTATGTCGACCTATATACCGGATTCTGAAATCAACCAGTTTAACCGTCTGGCTGCTAACCAGGTCATGCCGATCAGTGAGGACTTCAGAAAAGTGGTGGCTGAGTCCATTCGTCTGGGTCAGTCTACAGAAACTCTGGATGTCACCATGGGGCCGCTCATTGATTTATGGGGATTTGGCCCGGACAAACGCCCAACCAAGCGACCTTCTGATCAACAACTGGCGCAAATGCGTGAGGAAATTGGACTGGATAAGCTCATTTTAACCGATGCGGGCCTGGCAAAAACTCTGGACCACCTGGAGCTGTCTTTTTCAGCAACCGCAAAGGGCTATGGCATAGACAAAGTGGCCGAACTCATCGAGTCTCACGGTATCACTAACTATATGGTGGAAATTGGGGGTGAGCTGAGATTATCGGGTACTAAGCCGGGTGATGAGCCCTGGCGCATCGCTATTGAGAAGCCGGATGCACCGGTTGGACAAAGACAAATTCACAAAGTGATTGAGCCGGGTAAGAACAGTGTGGCGACGTCAGGCGATTATCGTATTTTTTATGAAATGGATGGTGAGACCTTTACCCACCTGATCGATCCGGGTACGGGTAAACCTGTCAAACACGATCTGGTGTCTGTGACGGTATTACACCCTTCTGCGATGACAGCCGATGGACTCGCGACAGCGCTAACCGTGATGGGGACTGAACGCGCCAGAGCCTACGCCGAGCTACACGACTTAGCGGTCTACTTGATCAGTAAAAGTGATGATGGTCTGAAGGTGTATGCCAGCAGTGCATTCAAGCCTTATTTATAAGCGGATCTGTGTCGCGAACGTTTCAACTTAAGCGCGTTTAGTTATATAATGAGCACAATTCACCGTCACACATCCACACCTGTGGATGAATATGCAAAAGGGGCCTGAGATGTCACTATTTTTACTTACCTTCGGATTGCTGTTGTTGATCGCCGTTGCAATGGCGGTAGGCGTTATAGTACAGAAGAAATCAATGGCCAGTAGTTGTGGTGGACTGGGCTCCATGGGCATCGACAAGATCTGTGATTGTGACGACCCGTGCGACAAACGTAAGAAGCGTCTTAAGAAAGAGCAAATGTGGAAAGAGAATCAGATTCTTTAATCCGCTGCTTTCACCAAAAACGCAAGCTCAGGCTTGCGTTTTTGCGTTTCAGGCCCCGAATAATAGAGCGCTAACCCAATGCAACAAACCTTGTATGTTATTCGCCATGGTGAGCCGCTTGAAACCGGTCGATTGCTTGGGCGTACAGATATGCCGGCAAGAGTATCGGGTAATGAGCAGGTGTATGCCCAACTGCAGGCTTGTGATGCCATTTCACAGGTAATTAGTTCTCCGCTGCAGCGATGCCAGACTGTGGCGCGCGCGTTTTGTGAATCAGCCGGTTTGCCATTACAGATTGACCCCAGGCTCAGTGAAATGGATTTTGGCGACTGGGATGGACAAAGCTATGAGGTGCTCTGGCAGTCAACGCAGTCGCCCGGTATAGGGGATTTCTGGCAGAGCCCGTGGCAGCATACGCCACCAAATGGTGAACCGATGTCAGCATTTCACTTACGCTTAAGTGACTGGTGGCAGCAGTTCATAACAACGCCCTCACCCCAGAGCACCGCCATTGTCACCCATGCGGGCGTGATTAAACAATTGCTGGCAACCTGGTTAGGCTTGCCTGAGGGCTTTGATACGCATTTATCTCGGCTGGAGATAGGCTATGCCAAAGTGATTAAAGTAACTGTCTTCTATGATGACACCGGTCGTGCCTGGCCGAAAGTTGTGTTTTAGACGTCTGGACTTCATAATAGGCGTTAAATCTAGAATCGTATTGTATTGGCAGTCATTGGGAATGAGGTGTAAACCCTCAGCTGTCCCCGCAACTGTAATGGACTTTTATACCAATTTGCTTAATTAAGTGTTCTATTTTGAGGCGAGAAAATAGGGTCGATAACACCGCTCACGCGTCCTGCTATCGCTGAGGCACCTATGTCCATATAGGCGAGGCAAAAATTTTTTATTTAGTTGTTCTAAATAAAAAATTTTTAACGCCGTTAGCG
>NZ_PPUZ01000050.1:0-15077 GCF_004212645.1 Pseudoalteromonas rubra
ATTAAGCAAATTGGTATAACAGGGGCACGAAAGGTGTCTGGGGCAGAGTAAAAATGATATTACCGGTAATTTTATGTGGTGGATCCGGAACCCGATTGTGGCCTATGTCGCGCGAATGTTACCCCAAACAGTTTTTACAGCTGGGATCCGAATACACCCTGCTGCAGGAAACGCTACTACGACTGGAACCTGACAGTCATCAGGCTGCGCTTTTGATCTGTAACGAGGCGCACCGGTTTATATGTGCGGAGCAAATGCGCACCATTGGCTATCAGGCTGGTGGGATCATACTGGAACCTGAGGGGCGAAATACCGCCCCCGCAATTGCTCTGGCAGCACTCCAGGCGCGCAAAAATGGCGAAGATCCGATGTTGCTGGTACTGGCGTCTGATCATTTTATTGGCGATGTCACGGCATTTCGACACAGCATTAAACAGGGGCTGGCGCTGGCGAATAAGGGTAAACTGGTGACTTTTGGTATCACCCCTGACTGCCCACACACAGGCTACGGATACATACAGTGCGGCTCACCGATTACGCATGACCCGGGGCATACTTTGGGTGCCGAGGTGGCGGCGTTTATTGAGAAGCCCGATGCTGAGGTTGCCGAGCGTTACCTGGCGGCGGGCAATTACCTCTGGAACAGTGGCTTATTTTTATTTAAAGCCAGTGATTATCTTAACGAGCTGGCCAAGTACCGGCCTGATATTGTGCAAGCCTGTGAGCAGGCGATGGCCGCACCGCAGCCGGATCTGGATTTTATTCGCGTCAATCGGGAGGCCTTCCTGGCTGCGCCGTCTGAGTCAATCGATTATGCCGTGATGGAACATACCCGGCATGCCGCCGTGGTGCCGATGAATGCAAACTGGAATGACATAGGCAGTTTTGAGGCCCTGTGGCAGACCCTTGATAAAGACGCCCACAATAACGCCCATATTGGAAACGTCACGGCGCTCAATACACGAGACAACTTAGTGCTGGCGCAGGAGCGGCTGGTGGCAACAGTCGGCGTGCAGGATCTGGTGGTAGTAGATACCAAAGATGCGCTGCTGGTGGCCCATCGCAGTCAGAGCCAGACGATTAAAACGCTGGTGGATGAGCTGAAAAGCCGAGCGCTGAGTGAGGTGACTGAGCATCGGGAAGTGTATCGGCCCTGGGGTAAGTATGACATTGTTGATCGGGGCGAGCGGTTTTTGGTCAAGCGGATCACCGTGCGGCCCGGACACAGTTTGTCGCGTCAGCTGCATTACCATCGTGCTGAGCACTGGGTGGTGGTGTCTGGTACGGCCCAGGTTGAAATTGGCGACGAGCGTCGTTTATTGAGTGAAGATCAGTCGGTGTTTATCCCCGCAACTGTGGTACATCGACTCAGCAATCCGGGCAAAGTCGATTTACAGCTGATAGAGGTACAGTCGGGCAGCTATCTGGGTGAGGATGACATAGTCCGTTTTGAGGATGATTATACCCGGGGGACGCATGACGTCCGCTAATTGTGCACAGCTGATTGCTCAAAGTGGTATTCAGTTTGGCACCAGTGGTGCCAGAGGGTTGAATAGTCAGTTTAGCGCCGAGGTTTGTCAGGCTTTTATGCTCGCAATGACCGGGCAACTACAAGCGCGCTACGGATTTGATGAGGTGGTATTGGGCATGGACAATCGCCCCTCCAGCCCGCAGATTGCACAATATTGTGCCAGTGCGTTAGGTGCACAGGGGATCAAAGTGCACTTTGCCGGGGTACTACCCACGCCCGCACTGGCCCTGTACGCGCAGCGATATGGGATGGCCGCTGTGATGGTGACTGGCAGTCACATCCCTCATGATCGCAACGGACTCAAGTTTTATCATCCCCAGGGAGAAATAGATAAAGCCGATGAAGCGGCCATATTGTCTGCCCGGGCTGTCCCGGAACCATTTGAGCTTCAACCACTGCCAACGCCCGACGACACTATCTGTTCACCTTATGTAGCGCGTATGCTGGATGCATTCCCGGCTGATTTGTGTGCGGGGCTGACCATAGGCGTCTATCAGCACACCAGTGCCGGGCGCGATTTGTATGTTTCGGTGTTGCAGGCGCTGGGTGCCCGGGTGCGGTGTCTGGGGCGCAGCGATACGTTTGTCCCGGTTGATACCGAGGCGCTCAGCGAGCAGGATAAAGAGCAGGCCCGGCAATGGTGCGCTGAGCATCAGTTGGATCTGCTCTTTAGCACCGATGGGGACGGGGACCGACCTATGATAGCGGATCACTCAGGACGCTGGCTCAGAGGGGATATTCTGGGTTTGCTGTGCGCCAAAGCTTTGGGCATTGAGGCGCTGAGTGTGCCACTGAACTGTAATTCTTCACTGGAACACTGTGGTGAGTTTAAGGCAGTGCTGCGTACACGGATAGGGTCGCCCTATGTCATTGAGCAACTTTCTACACTGACAGAGCAATACCGCACAGCCGGCGGATTTGAAGCCAATGGCGGCTTTTTACTGGGCTCAGACATCCGCATTCATGGCAAAGCCATTGAACGTCTGCCGACCCGGGATGCGTTACTGCCACTGCTGGCCATCCTGTCATTGCTCAAGCAGCTAGGTGTCACGTTGGCTCAGCTCTGCTGTCAATATGAAAGGCGTTTTACCGCCAGTGATCGCTTACAGGGGGTGGAAACAGTCAGTTCAACAGAGCTTCTGTCTGCACTGTCTGAGCAGCCGCAGTGGCTGGCTGAAGTGGTATCGTGCAACGCTGTGCCCAGGGTTCAGAGTAAACTGGACGGGGTTCGCTTTGCGCTGGATGCAGAGCGCATCGTACATCTGCGGCCATCGGGCAATGCGCCTGAGCTGCGCTGTTATGCCGAGGCATCATCGCAGCAGCAGGCGGAAGAACTGGTCAGTACTGTGCTAGGTGCGCTAGCGCAGCGTTTATCTATGCCTGTACCAGGCAGTTAATTCGGGTCAGTAAGTCTTGTGGCGCTGTGTCGCGGGTATCATTCAGATATTCCTCAAACGGCGGAAAGTCGACCGGTTCCAGACCACTTTGCGGCAACCATTGGCCAAACAACCAGTTATAGGGTTGTTCCAGTTCGCTGTAATCGCCCTTGAAGGTCAATGAGATCAGCTTACCAGCCGGAATGGTGATGGCTTCAAAGGTGTCCTGATCGAATTCAGTGCCAGGTGTTAGCGTAATACACGCCATGGCTCTGAGCTTGGTTTGCTCCACCGTTTGCGGATCATCGTAATAAATGCCAAAGTAGCGAGTTTGCTCATTGATAAGCCCCACGCTGCCTGCCATCATCCCGAGTTTTTCAAAGGTTTTGCCGATCTGCATATAATCGCCCTGATGGGCAAGGCCAATCAGCGTCAGTGCGTTTTGTTGCGTTTGTTCTACCTGATACATAATGTTGTACTCCTGTGGTTGAGCCGGATAAAACGCAGCGCTGTGCAGCGACTCGCCTTGTTGTTGCTGGCGAAATTGATTGGGCGTCATACCATAGTGGCGGCTGAATGCCCGGTTAAAGGCTTCAACACTGCCATAGTTTACCCGCCTGGCTATCTGCTGCTGCGTCAGTGTGCTGCGAACTAAGTAAGATGCCGCCTTCAACAAACGCATCCGCCTGACTGTGGCGTTAACCGTTTCACCCATAAATTCACGAAAAATACGGTGGAAGTGGTAGCAAGACATACAAGCCACATCGGCCAGCGTGTTCACATCCAGATCCTGGTCAACATGGTCATACATATAATCAATCACCCGCAGCAGGCGCTGCTGATAGTGGTTGAGTGTGGTAGCACGTGTTGTCATGTTGTTTTTCTCGCTTTGGTTTATAAGTCAATCAGTCTAGCACCCGCAGGTGCAAACTGGCGTTGTTGGCGACGAAACTTAGTTTATGTCAGAGGGAATTGATAATGTTTGCGCACTTGCCATACTTGATAATTGTGCGCGCAGGTAAAGGTCCTGTGTTGTCTTTAGCGGCTAACCTGCGCCATTAAAGATTGCCACCAGACTTGATTTAAATAGGCCTGGTTGACGGTGATGACTTCGCCGGGGGTTGGCGTGTTGAGCACCACACCTTGTTGCTGTGCGGCGCTGAGTACACGCTCCAGCGGGTCATACCAGCTATGAAATGCCAGATCAAAGGTGCCGTTGTGGATCGGGATCATGATTTTGCCGCGCAGGTCCAGGTGTGCCTGCACACTTTGCTCAGGCGTCATATGAATGTCGGCCCAGTCGGCATCATAGGCCCCTGTTTCAATCAAGGTGTAGTCAAAAGGCCCATAGCGTTCGCCAATGTCTTTAAAGCCGGGGAAATAGCCAGAGTCTCCGCTAAAATACAGGCTCTCGTGGGCGGTTTTAATGACCCAGGAGCCCCAGAGTGTGCGATTTGCATCACTCAGGCCGCGGCCTGAAAAGTGCTGAGTGGGCGTAAAGGCCACCATCACATCCTGATCCGCTTGTTCCTGCCACCAGTCAAATGCATGAATTTTTTCAGCCGCTATGCCCCAACGGATCAAGTCTTTCTCCACACCCAGTGGCACCAGAAACTGCCGTGTTTTTGCATTGAGCTGTTTAACCGCCGCTTTATCGAGGTGATCATAATGGTTATGAGAGATCAGCACCTTGTCTATATCAGGCAGCTCATCAAGCGAAATCGGAGGCTGATGAAAGCGGCTGGGGCCCATAAATGAAAATGGCGAGGCGCGCTCGGAGAACACCGGATCTAACAACCAGTACGCGCCATTGACTTTAAGCAATACCGAAGAGTGACCCAGCTTAACAATGTGTACGCCGGTATCTGGCAAAGCCTCCAGCTCAGCACGGGTTAACGTTCTAACTGGCAGGGTTTGCTCAGGCTCTGCGGCGACCTTGCGTTCGGTAAAAAACCGCCAGGTGATCGCCAGCGTTTTACGCAAACTGCTAGGTTCGGTCGGGTGCAGGTTTTGAAACCGGCCTGCCTGAAAATGCGCAGACTGATAATCCTGAGCAGGCACGTGTGCATTAAGGTTAGAGATCATAGAACAGCCCCCTGTAATAGCGCCAAACACGATGGCAAAAATAACAAACCACTTTTTCATTGTGCTACCTAAAAGTAAACTACACCGTTCAGTTTACTTTTGTTTTGGTGTAAAAGTAAACGATAAAGCGTGATTTTTTTGACCGACCTGCGAGCTGGCTAGGGTAAATGCCGTGGCGCTGAAAATAGCTGACGGAGTTTCTCTTTGAATCCCGGTGCTTTTTTCAGTTTACTGAGTAATACCCGGCCCTCATGGAAATTAATTGATAGCAGGGTGTCTTGTGGCGCACTGCCGACAATACCATAGCGGATCTGCTCCGACGGCTGTGCATCTGTGTAGGTGCCAAACAACTTGTCCCAGATGATTAAGACACCGGCAAAGTTTTTGTCCAGATAGCAGGGATTGCTGGCATGATGAATACGGTGGTGCGTTGGGGTATTAAACACCCGTTCAAGCCAGCCCAGCTGACCGACGACTTGGGTATGAACAAAAAACTGAAAGGCGAGGTTAATCGCCACTATGGCTAACACCAGCTCAGGTGCAAAGCCCAGCACTATCATAGGTGTCCAGAACAGCCACATACCCACCAAAGGATAAAGCAGGCTCTGGCGAAAGGCGGTAGAGAAGTTCATGTGCCGGGAGCTGTGATGCACCACATGTGCCAGCCACAGCCAGTGAACATGGTGCGAAGCCCGGTGAAACCAGTAATACAGAAAATCCTGGAGTAAAAATGCCCCAAACAGCGTCACAGCAGTGAGCTCAATGTCAAACAGGGCAAAGCGATGTAGCCAGTAAAACAGCGGCATCAGTAACAGTAAAGCCAGCATATCACTCCCTTGGTGCAGCAAGGCAAGTGCCACATTGTGCAGGCTGTCTTTGAGGCGATAGTGTTTGCGGGCGGTGCGATATTCTAAGGCTATGGCGATGAGAAACACCGGGCTGAGCAAGAGTAAAATGAGTTCAACAGGTGGCATACAGGGCCTCCAGGCGGGTCAGTGCGAGGTTAATGTCTCGTGTTATCAGGCGGCGCAGTACAAAGCCTGGCACATAGGCGGGGGCGGCGAAGCGTACATGGTAATCAACGCGTGTGGACTGCTTATCTGTGTTGTGGCGAAGGCGGATCTCACCATGATGTTGCTTAACCGGGAAGTCGCCCACAATTTGGTAGCGAATCGCGCTGTGATCGGCATGTAAGATCTGCTCATAAAAACGGATCCCCAGCATACGTACTTCACGAATACAGCCACTGCCGCCGTGAATTTCGGGGTGGACGGCACTTTGCACGACTTTAAATTGGGCATTAAAAAAACGGTTCAGGCGCGGGTGATCGAGCAGGGTTTCCAGGACCAGATGTGGCGCAGCAGCGACTTCTTTGTGACAACGAATATTGACCATGGTGTTTCCTTATTCACAGTTTTTTCTAGTGTAAATAAGCTTTATCTGGCAATCTTGCGAAAAGGCGACGTAAATTTGTCCAAATGCGACATGGAAAATACCTTAGACAAAAATTATTTCAGCAGTGTGCTGCTGTATCTGGAGCGCCAGGGGGTGACGTGCGGCGATGCCGTTGCACCGACGCGCGGCGCGGAGTTTGAGCAGGTTAACCGGGTGGGGCTTGCTGAATATGAGCAAGTTTTGCAGTTTGGAGCACAGCAAACCTGCGACCCGTTATTTGGCTTTCATCTGGGTCAGCAGATCCAGTCCGCGGATTACGGCGTGCTGGGCTATCTGGTGGAAAACTGCGAAAACCTTAATCAGGCACTCATGGCGTTACTGCGTTACGATCAGCTGGTGGCCAGCATTGGGCAAGCCAAATTTCAATATCAGGGAGACTGGGCTGTGCTTGACTGGCTGCCCAATTTACAGACGACCCGTCATGTTATCCTGCGTAATATGACTGGCTGGATTGCTATGGTACGTGCCTTATTAACGCAGCCCGTTGCGCCTGAGCATGTCTCACTTACCTGTTCACTAAACGCCAACGAAGCATCGCAACTGGCGCACTGGTTTGGCTGTCCGGTCGTTGGCAGTCAGCCACACAATCAGATTAAATTTCCCCGAGCCTATCTGAGCTTGCCATTCAGGCGGGCAAATAGCGCAATGCATGAGGCGCTCCAGCGGCTCTCCGACAAGGCACTTGTGCAATTGCAGCAACACCATACGCTGGCAACGCAGATCCGGATTATGCTGGCTGCCAGTGCCGACTTGGGTCAGTGTCAGCTGGACGCGGTCGCTGGCGTGCTAAACAAGTCGGTTCGTCAGGTACAAAGGCAGCTAAAGCAATGTCATACCAGCTATTCACAACTATTGACTGAAGAGCGAATGAGGCGCGCTGAAAACTTGCTGGGTACACTGCCGCTGGCAGAATTGGCAAGAGAATTAGGGTTCAATGAGCAAGCGGCGTTTAACAAAGCCTTTAAGCGGTGGTTTGGGGTGTCTCCAGGGAAGTATCACAAACGCAGTTAGCGTTTACCTGAATCAAATTGCGCCGTGGTTAAAACGGCGCATCGATATGGCGTTGTTACAGTGACTCACTATACTCAGTCATGATCTGTTCAATCCAGCTGGCAATGCGTTCATCGCTTTTTTCGTACTGACTGTCTTCGTCCAGCGCCAGGCCGACAAACTGACTCTTATCTTCCGTCAGTGCTTTGGAAGCCTCAAACTCGTAATCACTGCTGTTGGGCCAGTAGCCGATGAAATCGACACCTTGTGGGGCAATTTTATCATGCAACATCCCCAGGGCGTCCTGGAACCATTGTCCGTAACCTTGCTGGTCGCCCATGCCGAACAAGGCAATGGTTTTACCGGCCAGGTTGACGGTATCGATGTCGTCCCAGTGCGATTCCCAGTCTTCCTGTAACTCGCCAAAATCCCAGGTTGAGATACCGAAAATCACAAAGTCGAACTGCTCTGCGTTTTTAAGCGGTTCGTCTTTAATGTTGTGGAGCGACAGAATGTCTTTACCTATGATCTCCTGCATCTTCTCTGCTGCCATTTCTGTGTAGCAGGTAGTTGAACCGTAAAATAACCCGATCTGCATAGTAGTCTTCGCTCAATTGGCTGTTATTATATGGCGCGAAGTCTACCTTATGGTGTAACGAATTGATACAGGCGCCCCGTGACCGATTTAGAAATATCTGACCCAGCCAAGTTCAGCAACAGTGAACTGATAGAATCTTTTCTGGATATGCTCTTTTTGGAGCAAGGCCTCAGCGACAATACGCTGGCAGCCTACCGCGCAGACCTGGATAAATTTGTCCGTTATGTGTCTGGCGAGTTGGATGATAAACCTCTGTTGACCATTACTGGGGCAGACGTAGAGGCCTATCTGGCTTATCGGGTCGATCAGGGCCTGAAGCCGCGCAGCACGGCCCGTGCAATGAGTGCCCTCAAGCGTTTTTATGCGCACTGGGTGACCAAGCAGGTTATTTCTGCCAGTCCTATGACGCATATTGCCCAACCTAAGTTGTCACAGGCGCTACCCAAAACGCTCAGTGAGCAGGAAGTGGAAGCTTTGCTAAGCGCTCCTGATGTTGAAGATGCCATGGGCCTCAGAGATAAAGCCATGCTGGAATTGTTGTATGCAACGGGATTGCGCGTCACTGAGCTGGTTGGGTTGCGGATGGAGCAAATTAACCTGCGCCAGGCTGTACTGCTGGTTCGTGGTAAAGGTGGCAAAGAAAGGCTGGTGCCAATGGGAGAAGAGGCGTTGCACTGGGTCGAACAATTTTTAAAAGTGGGCCGCGCTCAAATGGTTAAGCATGCCAATGATTTTGTTTTCCCATCGAAGCGGGGAATTGGTATGACCCGGCAAACTTTTTGGCATCGCATCAAACACTATGCTATGTTGGCAGACGTTAAGTCACCGTTATCGCCACACACGCTGCGTCATGCGTTTGCAACACACTTGCTAAATCATGGGGCGGATCTGCGCGTTGTGCAAATGATGTTAGGCCATAGCGATTTGTCGACAACCCAGATCTATACGCATGTTGCCAGTGAGCGGCTGAAGTCGCTTCATCAGCAACATCATCCTAGGGCGTGATGGAATTTATTTGTAGTTATCCGGTCCTAGTGATTAACCAGAGCAATTTTACGAGAAAAACATGAAAAAGTTACTTTTAGCAGCGTCGCTCGCTTTTAGTGTCGGTGCCTTTGCCGAGACAACACAAGAAGTTTCACCTATGGCGGTTAGCCCTATCGCATCTCAGTTTGCGGATCTGGGTTTAACAGTAAAGAGTGTGTCAGACAGTCCCATTTCAGGCCTTAAAACGGTGATCACGGATAAAGGCGTGTTCTATGCCAGTCCAAACGGTCAATACCTGGTTCAGGGTACTATGATTGACGTAACCAACCGTCGCAACATCACAGAAGATGCGTTGAGCGATGTCCGTAAGAGTGGCGTCGCGCAGTATCAGGATTCGATGATTGTGTATAAGGCTGAAAACGAAAAGCATCAGATCACCGTTTTTACCGACATCACTTGTGGCTACTGTCGTAAACTGCACCGTGAGCTGGAAGACTATTTGGCTGCGGGTATCACAGTTAAATACCTGGCATTTCCTCGCGGCGGCCTGAGCGGTAATGGCTACAAGAGTCTGATGAATGTCTGGTGTGCTGAGGACGCGGCTTCAGCTATGACAGAAGCAAAAGCGGGTAATGAGGTACCGGACGTCAAAAATTGTCAGGCACCGGTTGCTGAGCACTATCAGTTAGGCCAGAGCTTCGGCATTTCCGGTACGCCGGCCATCGTCCTGGAAGACGGCAGCATGATCCCGGGCTATCAGCCGGCAGATGCATTGGCAAAAATGTTAAATCAGGCCAGTAAAAAATCCTAAATCTGAGGTATACTCTCAGCATTTCTAAAAAGGCCTGTGGGCCTTTTTTGCTTTGTGGGGGCTCCCTCCACGCCATCAGGTAGTTCAGAGAGTGTTATGCAAACAGAGATCCGACCCAGATTACGTGTCGACGACAGTCATTTACCCGCCCATCTTCATCCGGTCATTAAGCAGATTTATGCCGCGCGGGGCGTGAAAGAGGCCGTTGAGCTCGATAACAGTGCAGCCACTTTGCTGGATTTCCGTCTGTTTCGTGATATGGACAAGGCCTGTGCCTTACTTGAAACGGCGTTGCATCAGCAGCAAAGCGTGCTGATTGTCGGGGATTTCGATGCCGATGGCGCAACCAGCACTGCAGTGCTGATGGAAGGACTGCGTCTGTTTGGTCTGCAACAGGTCGACTATCTGGTGCCTGATCGCTTTAGCCTGGGCTATGGCCTGAGCCCGGCACTGGCAGAGCAAATTGTTCAGCTGGCGCCACAACTGGTGATCACGGTCGATAACGGGATTTCCTGTCTGGCAGGCATAGATATCGTCAAGCAGGCTGGAATTTCGGTGCTGGTCACCGATCATCACTTGCAGGGTGAGCAACTGCCTAATGCCGATGCCATCGTTAACCCGAACCGCCACGATTGCCAGTTTCCCTCAAAATCCATTGCAGGCGTTGGTGTGGCGTTTTATCTGCTGGTGGCATTTCGTCATCATTTACGTGAGTCGGGCTATTTCGAGCGCCAGGGACTCACTCAGCCTAACCTTGCGTCCTTGCTGGATATAGTGGCATTGGGCACGGTGGCAGATGTGGTTGCGCTGGATGCGAATAATCGGACTTTGGTGCATCAGGGTTTAGCGCGTATTCGCAAGGGGCAAACCCGACCTGGGATCCGAGCGCTGATTGAAGTGGCAAACCGTACCGCGACCAGGCTCAATGCCAGCGATTTTGGTTTTGCACTGGCACCAAGACTGAACGCCGCAGGCCGGCTGGATGACATGAGTCTGGGGATTGCCTGCCTGTTATCCAAAGAAGAACATCAGGCACGACGCATCGCCGCTCAGCTGGATAGCCTCAACCAGGAACGGCGTGAGATTGAGCAGGGCATGCAGCAAGAAGCGCAGGCGGTGCTTGAGCGTCTGGTCGCTGCTCAGCAAAGTATTCCTGATGCGGTGTGTTTATATCAGGACGATTGGCATCAGGGGGTGATTGGGATCCTCGCGGGCAGACTGAAAGAAAAATATCACCGTCCGGCGATTATTTTTGCCCAGGGAGATAACGACGAAATCAAAGGGTCGTGCCGCTCGATAGAAGGCCTGCACATGCGCGATTTGCTGGAGCAGATCAACACCCGCCACCCCGACCTGATAGTGAAGTTTGGTGGTCATGCGATGGCCGCCGGATTGACCATCAGAGAAGCCGACTTTAGCGACTTTAAACGCACCTTTGAAGCCCTGGTCAGCGAAACCCTCAGTGAAGAGCACAAGCAGTCGGTATTACTGACCGACGGTGAACTGCCGGCTGAGTGTTTTAATATGGACTTTGCCATGTTGCTGCAACAGGCGGGCCCGTGGGGGCAGCATTTCCCCGAGCCGGTGTTTAGTGGCGTGTTTGAGCTGGTGCAACAACGTATTGTTGGTGATAAGCACCTAAAACTGGTGTTGAAGCACCCCAGCGGTAAATTAGTGGACGCTATTGCCTTTAACGTGGATGTACGCGCCTGGCCCAATACGGCGGCACAGGCTGCTGAGTTGGCTTACCAGCTGGATATCAATGAGTTCAGAGGCAAGTTTACCCTACAGTTAATCGTCAGGGAGATCCGCGCCTGCTAACAATTGCGAGAAAGGCGTAAAATGTTCTCCACAAGGGCTGATATCTGCGCCTATTATTTGTTAGTATTGGCCGTTTAGACCGCTTATTCATTTTGTGGACACACAGCGGTCACACTATTTTCAGCCCAGTGGCCAAAAAAACGTGCCATTGGCTGCGTTACCATCACGTAAATTGGAGTAATGTGAATGTTTGAAGTGAATCCTGTGATTAATCAAATCAAGGAAATTCGCGAGCGTACTGAACTTCTTCGGGGGTATCTTTGACTATGCTCTGAAACAAGAGCGGTTAGAAGAAGTCAATGCAGAACTGGAAGATCCAGCCGTCTGGAATGAGCCTGAAAAGGCACAAGCGCTGGGCCGTGAAAAGTCCAGCCTGGAAACCATAGTCGAAACCATAGACAACCTGGTAAGCGGTGCAGATGACGCCGAAGGTTTGGTTGAGCTGGCTGTAGAAGCGGAAGACGAAGAAACCTTTGCAGAAGCAGAGCAGGAAGTGCAGGGCCTGAATGCCCAGCTTGAAAAGCTGGAGTTCCGCCGCATGTTCTCTGGTGCTCAGGACAGCAACGATGCCTATCTTGACTTGCAGGCAGGCTCCGGCGGTACTGAAGCGCAGGACTGGTGTAACATGTTGTTGCGTATGTATCTGCGCTGGGCGGAAGCGAAAGGCTTTAAAACCGAAATCGTTGAAGCAACCGATGGTGACGTAGCGGGTATCAAAGGGGCAACACTGCGTGTTAGCGGTGAATATGCTTACGGCTGGCTGCGTACAGAAACCGGTGTACACCGCTTGGTTCGTAAGAGTCCATTCGACTCAGGCGGCCGCCGTCATACCTCGTTTGCCTCGGCATTTGTGTATCCGGAAATCGACGACAACATCGAGATCGACATCAATCCGGCAGACTTACGCATCGACGTATACCGTGCATCGGGTGCCGGTGGTCAGCACGTTAACCGAACAGAATCTGCGGTACGTATTACCCACTTGCCGACCAATACGGTTGTGCAGTGTCAGAATGACCGTTCACAGCACAAAAACAAAGATCAGGCCATGAAACAGCTCAAAGCAAAACTGTTTGAGCTGGAGCTGCAAAAGCAAAATGCTGAAAAGCAGGCCCAGGAAGATGCCAAATCTGACATCGGCTGGGGCAGCCAGATCCGTTCTTACGTACTGGACGACTCGCGTATTAAAGACTTACGCACCGGTGTTGAGAACCGTAATACCCAGGCGGTCCTGGACGGTGATCTAGACAAATTTATCGAAGCCAGCCTGAAATCAGGCCTATAATCAACAAGCTAAACTAAGAGCTAAAAAATGACAGAGCAAATCCAAGACGAGAATAAACTCATTGCTGAGCGTCGTGCTAAATTGGATGCAATTCGCGAAAATTGCAGTGCCAATGGCCATCCGAACACCTTCCGCCGTGAAGACTATACGGCTGATCTACAGGCTAAGTTTGGTGATAAGTCAAAAGAAGAGCTGGTTGAGTTAGATCATCAGGTCTCTGTGGCTGGCCGTATCCTTGCCAAACGTGGTCCTTTCCTTGTTTTACAAGACATGAAAGGCCGCATTCAGGCGTACGCGTCTAAAGACGTGCAAAAAGAACTGAAAGCCAAATATGGTCAGCTGGACATCGGCGACATCATTGGTGTGTCTGGTCCGCTGCACAAATCAGGTAAAGGCGACTTGTATGTGGACATGGTGCAGTACGAGCTACTGACCAAGTCACTGCGTCCGCTGCCAGAAAAGTTCCACGGCTTAACGGATCAGGAAGCTAAGTATCGTCAGCGTTATGTTGATCTGATCACCAACATGGAAACCCGTGAGACCTTCCGTATTCGCTCTAAAGTGATTGAAGGCATTCGTCGCTTCCTGGCTGAGCGTGACTTTATGGAAGTTGAAACGCCAATGCTACAGGTGATCCCGGGTGGTGCAACGGCACGTCCGTTCGTGACTCACCACAATGCGCTGGACATCGACATGTATCTGCGTATCGCACCAGAGCTTTATCTTAAGCGCCTGGTTGTGGGCGGCTTTGATCGCGTTTTCGAGATCAACCGTAACTTCCGTAACGAAGGTCTGTCGACTCGTCACAACCCTGAATTCACTATGATTGAATTCTATCAGGCATACGCAGATTACAACGATCTGATGAACCTGACAGAAGACATGTTGCGCACAGTGGCACAAGACGTATTGGGCACTACTACTGTGGTTAACACGGTGAAGAACGCGGAAGGCGAAGTGCTTGAAACCATCGAGTATGATTTCGGTAAAGCGTTTGAGCGTTTGTCTATGGCGGATGCGATCATCAAGTATGGCCCGGACGCTGAAGCCTCTGCCCACATCTTTAAAGATCCAGAAAACCACTTTGACGAGCTGGTTGCGTACGCGAAGAAAGTACATGTGAAGATCCCTGAGAAATGCGTTTGGGGTGCCGGTAAGTTCCTGTGTGAAATCTTTGAAGAAACTGCGGAACATAAACTGATCCAGCCGACTTTCATCACAGAATATCCGTGGGAAGTGTCACCGCTGGCACGTCGTAATGACGAAAACCCGTTTATCACTGATCGCTTTGAGTTCTTCGTAGGGGGTCGTGAGTTGGCGAATGGTTTCTCGGAGCTGAACGATGCCGAAGATCAGGCTGCACGTTTTGCCCGTCAGGTTGAAGAAAAAGATGCCGGTGATGACGAAGCAATGCACTTCGACGATGACTACATCCGTGCACTTGAATACGGCTTACCGCCAACGGCGGGTGAGGGGATTGGTATTGACCGTCTGGTAATGCTATTCACCGATTCTCCGACTATCAAAGACGTTATCCTGTTCCCGCATATGAGACCTCAGGCTGACTAAGCCCGTCATTCAGAACAAACGATTGAGAAAAGCGCCTAAGGCGCTTTTCTTTTATCTGTGTAAGAGATCTCTGCTAAAAACGGGTTTTAGTCTTAAGGTATTTATAAAAGCACAATAAAATCAGGAATTAGTTGAATAGAAGTCCTGGCTGGCTACATCTGGCTCAGAGGATGACGCTGGCATATCCAGCGCTTTTGCCTATACTGCTGTGACTACGAATGGATGCAAAAGACCTCTGACCATGTCGCAACAAAAATCAAAAGCACAACACGAACAGGCAAGGATGAATTACTGCCGCAGCTGTATCAGTGAATTTCAGCGTTTAGGCTACGTAGATGCCTTTATCTCGGAAGAAACTTCCCGCAAGCAATCCCTTTTGGACCACTTTAATATACAGTCAGACCCTAAAAGTGACTAATTTATGACAAATTAATCGACAAAGTGCCTTAAAACACACCAAGCTGAACAATCTATCACCATACAGTGCTTTTTTACAAGAAAAGTATTTGACATATTTTCACGGTTCTATATTATACGCCCCACAAAGACGGAGAGGTGGCCGAGTGGCT
>NZ_PPUZ01000051.1:0-257 GCF_004212645.1 Pseudoalteromonas rubra
CGAGTCCCGTCCACTCCGCCAACATCTTTAAGAAGTACACCGAGCTAAACCACCGTGGAGTGGTAGTTCAGTTGGTTAGAATACCGGCCTGTCACGCCGGGGGTCGCGGGTTCGAGTCCCGTCCACTCCGCCATCTAGCCAGGGTTTAGTTTGGATTATCAGATTCAATGTAGTCTGAGTTTATGACAAAACGACGTCACAAACATCGTTATTTACTCGTGGAGTGGTAGTTCAGTTGGTTAGAATACCGGCCTGTC
>NZ_PPUZ01000052.1:0-13260 GCF_004212645.1 Pseudoalteromonas rubra
TAAGTGAAATTGGTATAAATACTCATGGTAAAACTGCGGCATTTGTACAACCTCAATGATTACCGCAAGGCGCCAGATATTAGATTACGCCGTTTGTACCAACACTATACATCCCATGTGTGATACTCGCCGCAGCACCGACTATCTCGAGTGTCGCTTTAACATCCAACTATGAATTCGCCAAATACACCTTTTTAAAGCGTTTTCTTTAACTTGCAGTTTGATTTCTACTATTCCTTAAAAGTTAAGATAGCGCTTATTTTGCGCACATCCAAAGTAGCACTTCCGTTACAGTGAGAATATCGAGAAATTTTCTACACAATTTTGGCAAGACGGATGAACAACGGGATATGTCAGTAAAATCAAATGAAGGATGGGAGAGGCATTTAACTGGTGCAGAATGACATAAAAAATGCCACCTTACGGTGGCATTACACACGGGATTATTTCTACTTTACAGATAGAAATTCTTTTCGCTATTTCCAGCTTCTCATCTTATGGCCTTTCAGGGCATAGAACAAAATGAACAGATAGCTGGGTAGCATTAAACTGTATGCGCCCTGAGCACCGAGGCCAGCAACGTTACCGATACCAATCAACAGAGGCCCTAAGGCTCCGCCTGCAATACCCATGATTAACAAGCCCGAAGCGGTACCAGTAAGGCGACCTAGCCCATCCAGAGCCAATGGCCAGATAGCGGGCCAAACCATCGCATTAGCAAAACCGAGCAAAGCAATACATAGCAGCGGATCTGGTAATTGCGGTCCACCAAAGGGGACAAGCAATATATTTGCCAAGGCTGTTGATTCATTGTCCCCTAAAACTACAGCAAAAACGGTAACAATACCAGCAATTGCAGACATGACCAGCGCATTTTGTTGCGACATAAAACGTGGAATTAAAGCGATACCAATTGCATAACCAATAAGCATACAGCCCATCGTATATGAGGTCATTACGGAGTAATCAGCGATGCCTAATTGCAATGCGTACGAACCAATTGTATCGGCAGCGATAACTTCCACTGCAACGTATAAGGCAATACCAATGACACCTAAGGCCAAATGTGGATGACTAAGGGCCTCCTTCACTTCACCTTTACTGGTTTGACCTTCTTCTTCAAATACTAAGTCTGGTAGTGGAGAGAATTTAGCAAATGCAGCAAATAAAAAGATCAATCCAGCTATAGCCATGTAAGGCGCAATCAGACTATTCGCCATCATGTCTTTCTGAGCCTGGCTAAGAGATTCACCTTCATTCACCACCCCGCTGACAACAACAGCAGCAAATACAATGGGGACTATGACACCAGCAGACTTATTCAGCAAGCCCATAATACAAACACGCACCGCAGCCGAGCGCTCTGAGCCCATTTTAACTACGTATGGATTGACAGCTGTCTGAAGGACGGTCTGCCCAACCCCTATCATTAACTGTGCAAACAAAAAGATCTCTATCATTTGCATTTTGGCAGCCGGAATATACATCAAAGCGGACAGCGCCATAATAGCACAGCCAATCGCCATGCCATTTTTGTACCCAACGCGTTTTATCAACATCGCAGAGGGGATCCCTGCAACCGTTACCGCAATGTAAAATGAGGAAATAATGAAAGAGGCCTGTAGCGGACTCAGTTCCAGCATTTGCTGCAGGAATGGTGTGATAGCACCATTTAACCAGGTGATACAGCCCAATATAAAAAACATTGAGCCAGCAAGTGTCATCGGTAACCAGACGCTTTGCTTTTCGAGGTCATCTTTTTCCACTGTCGCTTCCATAAAACTCTTCTTGTTGCTAATTAAGATTAATACAGGTCGGATTAAAACGAATTAAAAGTAATCCGGATTATTATTTTCTGTGCTATCGGCCCAGATAGTCGCACCATGATGACGGCTATTTAACAACGCAGAGCCAAAATGACAGCGCTGACATTTAACTTTACGTTAAAATTTGGCCTTTTTCTAGTTAGTTTTGTAATCAAATGTCCTCACCTTGGGGAAGTGTTAATCCCTCCCCAAGGTGACACTATCGGATGATTTAGTCTAAACCTGTGGTACGGCTAAACTTTTTATTGCCTAAACGGGTACGTAATAATACGCCACCAGGCTGACTTACACTCATCGGAGCTGTGTAAGTTTGCCAGGAGTTACCATTATCAAGACTCACTTCAATGGTTAAGTACGGGAATGCACTGTTTGCATGAAGCAGCCCATCAATCACTTTGCCGCCCGGCACGGGGAGGTTCACATTGACACCGGCTTTATCCAGCTTGGTCAGCTCTTTTAATGCCAGTGCGCCAGCGAATCCATGCCAGTCCTGCGCAAAACGTTTCTTATCAAGGCGCTCCCCTTCCCAGCCAGCTTTATGCCAGGCACGTTCTGCCATCGCAAGCAAACGAGGAAAAACCATCGCCTGCATCTGGTCTTCGGTACGAATGGTTTCACTCCAGACCTGCCCCTGAATACCAAGAATATTTTCCGGTTTTTCCAGCTCCGGCAGAGGACGACCAACCAGGGCTTCTAAATTTTCAATGACCTCGCCACTGCGGGTGAAGTCGGCGTTGGCATAGACATCATCCGGCATATAGCTGAAGGTTTTCTTGCTGTCCGTGTAGCGGGCAGCCCAATAATAACCGCGTTCAGCCGGATGTGGCTCATAAGGGTGGTCAAAGTACAAGTGCGTACCATGGGACAGCACTACCTGGTAGCCATCATTGGCCAGGCGATGCGCCCTGTCAGCCACACCCCACTCCCAGATATTGTCCCAGACATTGGCGGTAAAGACCTCATTGGGAAATGCATCGCGGTTAAACGGATTGACCTTGTCATACATCAGGCCATCTTCCCAGGCCCCCGGTGCAATGCCGCGCTTTGCCAGCAAAGTGGCAACTCGCTGGGTAAAGTAGGGCTTAAGATCGGTCGGACCGGCAATGCCATTGTTAGGATCGGAAAATAATGCCTGACACACGGGCGAATCAACCCAGGAGCCGGCACCCACTTCGTCACCACCAAAGTGCAAGTTGGTCAGACGCGTACCCGCTTCTCGATACATGCCTTGCAACTCATAGGTCACCTTTTCAATGAACGCGTAGGTCGAGTCCTGACACACATTCATAGAGTTATCGGTATAATTCTGTACGGTAATGTACTTTGAGGTGTCCTGCGGATCGCTAAGCAAATAGGCTTTTGCTTGCTCGGGTTTGCCCGCTTCCATCAGTGTATGATAGCGCGCTTCCATTGCCTTGATCGAGGCACGAGCATGGCCCGGGCCTTCGATCTCTGGAATGATCTGAACGTGACGTGCCTTGGCAAACTTGAGCAGTTCAACAAACTCTGCGCGGGTCAGATAACCATTGCCCGTTCCCGACTTATGCGGACCGGTGCCAAGCTGAGTCAGTAAACACTCACGCTCCTGCAAATCGAAGCAACGATAGCCACCAATATCCGTCAGCTCAGGCAGGCCTGGGATCTCAAGTCGCCAGCCTTCATCTTCAGAAAAGTGCCAGTGAAACTTGTTCAGCTTGTAACGGCCCATCTGTTCGACCAATTTAAACAGCGCCTCTTTACCATGATAGTTACGACCGTTGTCGTAGTGCATGCCACGCCAGCCAAAACGCGGGGCATCTTTTATCTCTACATTAGGCACCTGTATCTGGCCTTGTTGATCGGCCGGGAATAACGCAAGCAAACTCTGGATACCGTAAAACACACCCGCATTGTCATGGCCTGTGATCACAATTTTGTTGTCGTCTACTTCCAGCTGATAGCCTTCGCTGCCCAAATCGCTCAGGCCCGCTACTTGAAGATAGATTGTTCTGGCTTTGCCGGCGCTAATATGATCCGGCTGTGCTTCCAATGTCAGGCCATAATCTGCCAAATCTTCCTGAAATACGGCGACTTCACTTTTTAATCTGCCCGCATAGCGGATCTGCCACTGATTGTTAAGCTCAGCGTAACCACGGTTAAAGTCGACATCCATCGGCTTAGGGATAATACGTTTCAGCGCGTCTTCGCGAGACAGTTTGCCAGTCTGCTGGTTTTGTTCAAAACGCCATGCTGCAGTCGCGCGCGGTGATAAATCTTTTGGCTCGCCGTGACGATCCAGTTGGTTATCACGCACAATGGGCGCGACAAAGTCCAGCATGTTTTCGCTGTCTGTATTGGCGAACACGGCCGGTTTTGAATTACCACTGACCATAAATGCACGCGGCATAAAGTCAGTATAAGCGGCTATCCAGGCGGCAGCCTCATAGGGAATGGTCAGTGTTTCTCCCGGTTTTAATCCGGCAAACTCCTTAGTCGGCACTAAACGGTGCAAGTCGCCATTCACATGCTCAAACTTCAGTCCACTTGCCTGCTCAGTAGCCACTTTTCGGATTGAATGAAAGTAGATCTGCCAGTCGCTTTCGCCAGCTGGTAGCGCTAACTTTGAGTCATTTTGTAAGGTGATAGAAGCCAGAAAGCTGCTGCTGCCATTGTGATGATTGCTTTCTACCGCAAACTTAAAGGTGGTGTTGTCAGTAAAGGTTTGCAGTTGAGCACTATCCCAGGCGGCTTTAGCCATCATCGGGACTAAAAGCGTGGCCGCGATGGCCCGGGTGAGCAGTTTTTTCTGTATTTTCATTCCGGCTCCTTAACCTGCGCTGAGCGCAAACTTCAAATTGTTGTAAATACCATCATATAGAAGAAAAAATGACAGCGCTATCAATTTTTCCTTACAAGATCTCTATCGTCTTTTTTATCAGAGAGTTAATACAAAAAAGCCGCCAGAAACTGGCGGCCATGATAGCAGTAAACACTTACCAGATTTTGACCCGCTCTTGCGGTTTAAGATACATTTTGTCGCCTTCTTTGACATCAAACGCATCGTAAAACGCCGGCATATTTGGCAGTACACCAATAACACGATAGTGACTCGGTGAGTGCGAATCCGTCATCAAACGATTACGCAGTTCTTCATCACGGTAGTTGCGACGCCAGATCTGCGCCCATCCCATAAAGAAGCGTTGCTCACCGGTGTAACCATCAATGACTGGAGCTGGTTTGCCTTGCAAAGACAGCTGATACGCTTTAAGCGCGACACTTAAACCGCCAAGGTCACCAATGTTTTCGCCTAATGTTAGCTCACCATTTACACTGGCATCTTCAAAAGGCTGGTACTGATTATATTGCTCAACCAGTTTTTGGCTGCGCGCCTGAAACTGAGCCAGATCTTGCTCACTCCACCAGTTACGCAAGTTGCCATCGCCGTCATACTTGGCACCCTGATCGTCAAACCCATGGCCCAGTTCATGGCCTATGACGGCACCAATGGCACCATAGTTAACGGCATCATCGGCTTCCAGGTTGAAAAATGGTGGCTGTAATATCGCAGCAGGGAAGACAATTTCGTTATTAACCGGGTTGTAGTAAGCGTTAACGGTTTGCGGCGTCATAAACCATTCACTGCGATCGACTGGTTTATCGACTTTGCCCACCATATCCTGATAAGCCCACTCATTGTAGCGTACATAGTTACCCACCAAGTCGTCAGCATTGATCTCTAGCCCTGAGTAGTCCCGCCACTTGTCCGGATAGCCAATCTTAGGCGTAAACTTACTGAGTTTCACCTTCGCAGCCTGCTTAGTTTCTGCGCTCATCCACTCCAGCTCTTCAATGGATTGCTCAAACCCTTTGAGCAAGTTATCGACCAGCTCTCCCATGCGTGCTTTCGCTTCTGGCGGAAAATACTCTTTGACATAAATTTTACCCAGCAGCTCGCCCAGCACATCGTTACTGGCATTCACCGCTTGCTTCCAAACCGGAGCCTGCTCTTCGAGGCCACGCAGTGTCTTGCCGTAGAAGTTGAACTTCAGATCAACCGCCGTCTTGTGCAGCAGCTGTGCATAATCGCTGGCAAAGTGAAAAGTGAGATAATCGCGCCAGGCGGCTACATCCGTTTTGCCAATCAGCCCCGACAGCCCTTCCAGATAGCTAGGCTGAGTAACGACCAGCTCTTTGGTATTTAAGCCGAACGCTTTCAGATACGCCGCCATATCAAAATGTGGCAGCTTTGCATTGAGCGTATCAACCTGAAACTTGTTATAGGTTTTATCCGCATCGCGACTTTCAACCCGTGACCACTGAATCTCAGCTAATGCGGTTTCAAGTGCCATAATATGCTCGGCCGCCTGCTCCGCACTAGCTTTATCATAGCCCATCACCTGCATCAGGCGCTCAATATATTGACGATACTCAGCGCGAATTCGGGTGAACTTTTCAGTATCCTGAAGGTAGAAATCCCGGTCCGGCAAACCCAAACCCGATTGCCACAAATAAAGCGTATTCATGGTAGAATTTTTGGCATCATTATTTGCATACCAACTCAAAGGGGTTGTACCGCCCTGAGACAAGGCACGGGCAAATAAGGCGGGTAGTTCAGATTTACTCTGTAATGCCTGGAAAGGCGCCAGATACGACTGCAGAGGTGCAGTGCCTAGCTCTTCACGTGCCAATTCATCTGTGTAGCTGCGATAAAAATCGCCCAGTTTAGCCTCGTCTGAGCCGGGCTTGGCTTGGTCGTTGCTGGCAGCCTGCTCGAGGGTTTTACGCAACGCTTTTTGTGATGCATCGTACAGCTCAGTGAATGAACCATAATTTGACTTATCTGCCGGTATTTCGGTGCGTGCTAACCATTTACCGTTCACATGGTAATAGAAATCATCTTGCGCCCTTACGGCACTATCGATATTGTCCAGTGCGATCCCTGAATTCAGGGTGCTTTTTGCCTGCATTACTTCGGCTTGCGAGTCTGTTTTAATCTGCTCGCTACACCCTGTCAGACCCAGTGCCAGCGCAACCGCTGCGGCAGTGACTGCTATTTTCTTCATTTTTATCATCCTTACTGGTAATTTTGCTCAACGGCCGTTGCTACTGATGCGCATCATATTGTTGCGCCAGTGCGTCCAGAATCGCCACGTTGGCGGCGGGAAAAGCCAATTGTTTTAACTCACACCAGCTGACCCACTGGCTGGGCTGCCCTTCCAGCCCTGTTGCTTGTCCCGAAAAGTCTTCGACCTTATGCACTACCAGTTTAACCTGTTTGTCGCCATAGTCATGTTCAATTGTCAGTAAATGTTCAGAGCCATGAACATCAATACCTATCTCTTCTTTCAACTCTCTGGCTAATGCCTGAGTGACACTTTCCTGTGCTTCAATTTTGCCACCCGGAAACTCCCACAGACCACCCTGATGCTGCTCTTTAGCGCGTTTACATACAAAAAACTGTGCATCCCGAATGATGACACCCACAGCTACATTCACCACTTTTTTTGTCATATCTAACTCAAATAATCTGTTTTTCTGAGATAAAAAAAGCGACACAAGGTCGCTTTTTCATAATGTCGCTGCAAACTTAAGATAGCTTACCGCAACATTGCTTATATTTTTTGCCCGATTTACATGGACATGGTTCATTGCGGCCAACTTTAGGCTCAGTGCGCGCTGCGACCGCCGCTCCCTGGGGCGCTTCTCCGCCAACTGGCGCTGACTCTTCATGCTGATACTGGCGCGGTGCCTGCTCGCTGCGACGATGCTGCTCTTCTACTTTTTCAACATCTTCTTCAGCGCGCACCTGTACTTTGCTCAGTACACCAACGACGTCCACCTTAAGGTTTTCAAGCATTTCCGAGAACAGCTCAAACGACTCGCGCTTGTATTCCTGTTTCGGGTTTTTCTGTGCATAACCACGCAGGTGAATCCCCTGACGTAAGTGGTCCATCGCAGCAAGGTGATCTTTCCAGTGCTGATCAAGACTTTGCAGCATCACAGCCTTTTCGAACTGACGCAGGACCTGGGCACCCACCATCTCTTCTTTTTGCTTGTAAGCCGCATCAATCTCTTCACCGATACGCTCACGCAGACGCTCTTCGTATAGTTTGTTGTCTTCCTCAAGCCACTTGGCAATTGGCAACTCAACCATAAAGTCATTCTTCAGACGCTCTTCCAGACCTGGGATATCCCACATTTCGGCCAGACTCTGCGGCGGAATGTACTGATCAATGGCAGCATTGATCACATCGCCACGGATAGCAGAAATAGTTTCTGAAATGTCACCTTCTTCCAGCAGTTCGTTACGCTGTTCATAGACCACGCGACGCTGATCGTTGGCTACATCATCGTACTCAAGCAACTGCTTACGAATATCAAAGTTGCGCGCTTCAACTTTGCGCTGCGCATTCTCAATGGCACGGTTAACCCAGGGGTGCTCAATGGCTTCGCCGCGTTGCATTCCAAGCTTACGCATCATGTTAGTCATGCGTTCGCCAGCAAAGATACGCATGAGCGCATCGTCCATTGACAGGTAGAAACGGCTCGAACCAGCATCGCCCTGACGACCAGAACGACCACGTAACTGGTTATCGATACGACGAGATTCATGACGCTCAGTACCGATGATGTGTAAACCACCCGCTTCAAGTACTTCATCATGGCGTTTCTGCCACTGCGCTTTAATTTCATCAATCTGCGCATCGCTTGGATTGTCCAGTTTAGACACGTCATTCTGCCAGTTACCGCCCAGCATAATGTCCGTACCACGACCCGCCATGTTAGTGGCAATGGTCACTTTACCCGGTAAACCCGCATCCGCAATGATATCCGCTTCCTGAGCGTGGAATTTCGCATTTAGTACGTTGTGCTCAATTTTTTCTTTGCGCAGGAAGTGTGACAGATACTCTGAGCTTTCGATTGAAATGGTACCGACTAGGACTGGCTGGCCGCGTTTCTGACAGTCGCGGATATCGGCCAGAATGGCTTCAAACTTTTCGTCCTGCGTCAGGTAAACCAGATCAGCACGATCATCACGGATCATTGGCTTGTTGGTCGGAATAACCACAGTATCCAGTCCGTAGATTGACTGGAACTCAAACGCTTCGGTATCAGCAGTACCTGTCATCCCCGCCAGTTTGTCGTACAAACGGAAATAGTTCTGGAAGGTGATGGAGGCCAGCGTCTGGTTTTCGTTTTGGATACGAACACCCTCTTTGGCTTCCACCGCCTGGTGCAGACCTTCTGACCAGCGACGTCCTTCCATCGTACGACCCGTGTGCTCATCAACAATGATAACTTCATTGTCTTTAACAACGTAGTCGACATCTTTTTGATATAGCTTGTGTGCACGCAGGGCGGCATAAACATGGCTTAGCAGGGTGATGTTACCTGCAGAGTAAAGTGAATCGCCTTCTTCAATCAGGCCATTATTAACCAGTAATTCTTCAACTTTAACCTGACCTCGCTCGGTCAGGTGTACCTGCTTACTCTTTTCGTCGAGCGTGAAGTCGCCATCGCCTTCAACCCCTTCTTCGTCTTCCTTCTCCTGCAGGATCAGCTCAGGTACTATGGTATTGATCTTAGTGTATAGCTCAGAGCTGTCTTCGGCAGGACCTGAAATAATTAGCGGCGTACGGGCTTCGTCGATCAGGATGGAGTCAACTTCATCCACCACAGCATAGTGCAATGGACGCTGGACGCGCTCTTCAATGCTGAATGCCATGTTGTCGCGCAGGTAGTCAAAGCCAAATTCGTTGTTGGTGCCATAAGTGATATCGGCTGCATAGGCTTCTTTCTTCTGGGCTGGCATCATGCCCGGCACGTTGCAACCTACAGTGAGGCCCAAGAATTCAAACAGAGGGCGGTTGTTCTCAGCATCCCGCTTCGCCAGATAGTCATTCACGGTAATGACGTGCACGCCTTTACCTGTCAGACCATTTAAGTATGCAGGCAAGGTCGCGGTCAGTGTTTTACCTTCACCGGTACGCATTTCTGAAATGCGACCCTGGTGCAGCACAATACCGCCTATCATTTGCACGTCAAAGTGGCGCATGCCAAATACCCGTGTCGATGCTTCACGCACCGTGGCAAAGGCTTCCGGCAGCATGTCATCCAGGCTGGTGCCTTGCTCAAATCTTTGTCTGAATTCCGCGGTTTTAGCTTGCAGTTGTTCGTCTGACAGCGCCTTGTATTGTTCTTCTAGGGCATTGATCAGGGCGACCGATTTTCTCAGATTTTTAATCATTCGGTCGTTGCGGCTACCAAAAATCTTGGTAAAAATTTTCGTTATCATGTTTAAACCATTTCACTCATCTATTTGCGAGCACCTACTGGGGTAACGCGGTTATCACGCTCGCTCGTCCTGTTGGCGACAAAGTCGGACCTTGCTGTGTGCCGAGTTAAATTTGTGCCCTATCATACCAGACTATGCGCGTCTGCAAACCATCAAAAAGTAATCTGTTCCTATTTAACCATACAAGCTTTGGGAATCACACCCAAACCATCCAATGACACACCGGCAGTGCCGTATTATCGGCTTCCAGATAAAGAAGTAGACAAGGTTTTCGAGGTATTGCTCGTATACATATGGGCGGCATCGAGGAATTTCAAGGCAAGCCTTAAACCGGGTGTGTAATCTGCTATCTGTAATGACGTGCACGCGTTATACTGGGCGGTGAGATGGTGAAATGCTTGCTAAGGCAGGCGTGAGTGAGTTGTTGCTATGAGTAAAAACCGATTTGACCCTAAACCCCTCAACGAACTGGCTGGAAGCTGGTCAGATAAACTACATGGTTATATGCAAAAAGCCCAGGGCATCGCCGAGCTACAGCAGCCTCTGCACAATGCGTTGGGCCCGGTTCTTAGTAAAAAATGCCGTGTTGCCAATTACCAGAATGGTACTTTGTACGTTGAAGCTGCGTCGGCAACGTTAGCGACGCGATTAAATTACCTGAAGATGGAGATCCTCAGTAGTTTTCGTGCCGCAGGCTTGCATGATTGTTGCCAGGTTAAGATAGGCACCAACCCGGAAGCGCAACAGCGTCTTACACCGCAGCAAAACCAAGTCAAAACACCAGAGGCCAGTTATAGCGGGCGACAAATGAGCGCGCAAACAGCGGGGGATCTGATGGCGCTTGCCGAGCATGCCCCGGCCGGCTTGAAAGAAAAACTCTTACGCCTTGCCAAACATGGCGGACAAAAAAAATGACGCTCTTTGGCGTCATTTTTTCTCCCATCTAACAACTCAGGCGGTTGCTAAACTGGTATCCACTTCCATGCCAGGTGCTGGCATAGTGACAGGCTCATCGAAGGTCGCCCATTCCCATGCTGACTCAGTGGCAATGATCTGACGTAACAGCTTGTTGTTCAGGCCATGACCTGATTTGAAGCAAGTGATCTTGCCCAATATGTTGTGTCCTGCCATAAACATATCGCCAACACAGTCCAGGATTTTATGCTTTACGAACTCGTCTTTATAGCGCAGCCCGTTTGGATTAAGCACTTTGAACTCATCCAGTACCACGGCATTGTCCATGCTGCCACCTAAAGCCAGATTGTTGGCGTGCATGTATTCAATGTCTTTCATAAAACCAAACGTACGCGCACGACTGATCTCTTCAGTAAAGCTCTGGGCTGTAATATCCAGGCCAATGCGTTGGCGGCTAGCGTTAATCGCCGGGTGGTTAAATGCGATTTCAAAGTCGATGTGGAAGCCGTCATAAGGCTCAATTTCAGCCCACTTGTCACCGTCTTCTACACGCACTTTTTCTTTAATGCGGATAAAACGCTTAGCCAGATTCTGCTCTGCGATCCCACCTTTTTGCAGCAAGTAAATGAACGGTAATGCACTACCGTCCATAATCGGTACTTCTGCACTATCGAGCTCAACGACCAGGTTATCAATACCCAGTGCCGCAACGGCTGCAATTAAATGCTCCGTTGTTGACAGACGAACACCGTCTTTATTGGTCAAACAAGTACACAATTGCGTGTCGCCCACAGCTTCGGGGGTTGTTTCAAAATCGACAACCGGGTCGAGATCTACGCGACGAAATACGATCCCCGTATTTACGCTCGCAGGTCGGAGAGTGATCGTGACCTTTTCACCTTTGTGTAATCCTACACCTGTGGCTTTAACGACTTCAGCAATCGTTCGTTGTTTTATCATAGGTTCGTCCGCTTCTGACTGGTTAATGACTAAATAAGACCGCAAATTCTATCACAGATAGAACCAACTGCCAATCGTTTGTTTTTTAACCTGACGTTAATCAGATTGTTTACGTAAAAACGCAGGGATATCAAAGTAATCCCCTTTTTCTTTACCACCAGCATTGCCAGATGATGCAGATGTACTGGCCGGTTTAGGCTCAGACGGGGCAACATTGCTTTGCTCTGGCTCGCTGCTTTCGCTGGTAGTTTGCGTAAAGCTTGGGACAAACATATTCTGTCCTTTACCGCCGTCACTGTCAGAGCCAACCGCTTTCTTAAGGCCGTTGTCAACGATACCGAATTGCGGCTTACGCTCACCACCAAGACCCGTTGCAACCACAGTCACACGCAGCTCTTCGCTCATTTCTGGGTCGATAACCGCACCCACAACCACAGTTGCATTTTCAGACGCCAATGCTTTCACATGGTTCCCCACAATCTCAAATTCTTCGATTGTGATGTCCATGCCAGCCGTGATGTTAACCAGGATACCTTTAGCACCGGTTAAATCGACATCTTCTAGCAGTGGGCTGGAAATCGCCGCTTCTGCCGCTTCTTGTGCCCGGTCTGGACCACTGGCCGCAGCGGTCCCCATCATGGCAGTGCCCATCGCTGACATAACTGTACGTACGTCCGCGAAGTCGACATTGATCAAACCAGAACGGGTGATCAACTCAGCAATGCCCTGCACCGCGCCGTATAATACGTCGTTTGCTTTAGCGAAGGCATCTAATAATGTAGTGCCTTTACCCAAAACTTTAAGTAACTTGTTGTTAGGAATTGTGATGAGTGAATCTACAATTTCTGACAATTCGCCAATCCCCTGATCGGCAGCCGCCATACGCTTTTTGCCTTCCAGATCGAATGGACGCGTTACAACTGCCACAGTCAGGATCCCCAGCTCTTTGGCAACACGGGCCACAACCGGTGCCGCACCAGTCCCGGTTCCGCCACCCATACCAGCAGCGATAAATACCATGTCAGCCCCTTCCAGACTTGCCTTGATGGCATCGACATCTTCTTCCGCTGCGCTACGACCCACTTCCGGGTTAGCGCCCGCACCGAGACCTTGGGTGATCTGAGTACCCAGTTGCACAGTCACATCGGCAGAGGACTTGCGCAGCGCCTGCGCATCGGTGTTCGCCACGATGAAACGAACGCCTTCAATTTCCTGCTTTACCATGTGTTCTACAGCGTTACCGCCGCCGCCACCGACGCCGATGACTTTAATAACGGCTTCTTC
>NZ_PPUZ01000053.1:0-57489 GCF_004212645.1 Pseudoalteromonas rubra
TTTTGTGCGTCATTCAGTAAACTGAAATCCGCTGTTAGAACTCAATCTGTACGAGTGCCCACACAGATGATTGCTTCATATTTTTAAAGAACAAAATAACCAACCTTGGTTAGTTACCGCAGCCTTGCTGCGAAGTGGAGCGCCATATTAACCGCTTCACTTTTAAAGTCAACTAGAAAATTTAATTTTTCTTAATTAAGCTTTCCGTTTGGCTTTTCCTTCACTTGGCTCGTTGCTTTTCAGCGTTGTGCCCCGTGTCGGTGGATGCGCATTATAGGGAAATCGAAAAACGATGCAACCCCTTTTTTCATTTTTTTGGATCTTTTTGATCTTTTATCTTTAAACCTTCAATACTGACGGGAAATCCAACAAGAAGGTGCAATCTTTTCAACAGGTTCTATATTTAATTATTGCGATATTTGATTAAGTCGTTAATATAGCAACCTTTCTTGTTAAATTAATGTGTATTCAACGTTTTTTGGTAGATCCTTATGAATATTCTCGATCGTAAGACACTGTTTACTGTACTTCTCCTGGCCATACTGAGTTATGCGCTCGGCCACTTCGTGCTTGTAAACAGTCAAATTGATCCCGCCTTATTGCTGGCGCTGGGCATCGTAATCGGAGGGGTGGCATCTGCTTTTGCTTCCTCAACAGGAAATACAGGTAGTGACAACAGTACCTCGGTGGAGACAACCACACTGTATGTTGGCAATTTACCTTACCGAGCAAATGAGCAAGTCGTCCGGGATTTGTTCGAAAAAAAGGGACGCGTTTTTTCAGTCCGCTTGCTTAAAGATAAGAACACAGGTAAACGCCGGGGGTTTGGGTTTGTCGAAATGCCAGAGCCTGACGCCCTCAAAGCCATCAACGAACTCAATGAATCTGAATTTCAGCAACGTACGTTAAAAGTCAGAGAGGCGAAACAAAAACAAGAATCGCTGACTACTAACGATCAGGACTGATCTTTTATTTTATAACAGCTCGTTGTACACACAAACAGGGGTGGTGCCAGTTAGGCTACCACCCCTTTTTTATTGCCGCACTTATTTGCTGATCTTGGATCAGAGTATGCACAAATACGCCCGCCAACCAAATGCTTCAGTTATTCATGAGCAAGATTGATCAGTGTGATTTCAGGCCGCTCAACCGGATGTGCCTGTTGTGCCGTTGCATACCAGTTCATTGTCCCCTGCTTTATTGCCAAGCAATGAGCCTGACCCGTATCTTCCTTAACAACACTATCTTGTGCAAGTAAGGTACACACCCGCCTCGCAATCGCAGCCCCTGAATCAATCAGAGTTACCGACTCAGGGATAGACTCACTCAGGGGTTTCGCAATGATGGGAAAGTGCGTGCAGCCAAGTACCAGATGATCTAGCTCAGATGCGAGTTTAAGCAGGTTGATCTCAGCGACCAGCTGTCTATGGTCAATCTCACCAGACCAGTAAAACTGCTCGGCCAGTTCGACCAACTTAGTCGACTGATAAAGATCAACCCGACATTCATTAGCGAATTGCTGGATCAGTTGCTGCGTATAAATATTCCGGGAGGTTGCTGGTGTCGCCAGTAAGCCAATGTGCTTTGCGCGACTGGCTAACGCCGCGGGCTTAATTGCTGGGACTACGCCAACAATTGGAACTGAGGTTAACTGGCGAGTCGACTCCAACGCATAGGTTGAGGCGGTATTACACGCAATCACTATAATATCGACAGGACGCAGCTCACGATCACTCCACTTGATCAGCGCAGCCAAACGCTGCTGGATCGTCTGCTGGGACTGCAAGCCATAAGGCAACAGCTGATTATCCATCACATAACTGTAGTCGGCATGCGGCAAAGCGTTACGAATGTGCGTGAGTACGCTGGTTCCGCCAATACCAGAATCAAAAACAAGAATGTGTGGCACATGCGCTCCTTATTTACAGTTCGCGCGCAGTGTGCCACGGTCAGGATATAAAATAAATACTTACCTGAACCTGCAATTCATGCAGACCCTGTTATAACTAAACCTGTTGATCTTGCTTATCTGACTGACGTGATTCTAAGGCACTAAAGAAACCTTCAGCATAATCCAAAAACTCATTCAGACGAGCCTGGCCTTGGTTGATCCAGGCCATAATATCCGGCAATTGTGCCTCTATCCCCAGCCCTTTCGCTTCATCGTGGATCCCTTCCAGACGCTGATCCAGTGGCTGTAGTGCTTTTTCCAGGTCTTTCATCGGATTGCTCTGCTGATACTGAGCAATTGCAGCCGACGTTTTGGTCTGGCGTAAATCCATGGTGAAATTGACGATTTGCTCGCTATTGATCCCCAGCTCCTGGACTTTGGCAAAGGCATCATCGTAATCACCGGCAAAAAAAGTGTCGCTGACATCACGAATGTCCTTCATCATGTCATTGATCGCAGCCTGCTCATCTTCGTTGAGGTCACCATTCACACTGATGGAAAAATTCAGCTCATGACTGCTTTGCTCGCCATACGCAAACCCTTCACCGTCGCCATTACGCGCGTAACTTGCCGCTTTCGACTGACTCATCGCATCACTAAAGGAGATCACCACTTCGTCGCCTTCAGCTGTGGTAAAAGCATATTCAGCCTGATTTGACAGGCTGGCAAACTGGGCAGCACTGACAGATACTTGCTGCGGTTTAGGATCGAACAGCTCTTTTTCAAACTCGTCCAGACCTTTAAAAATGCCTTCGCGGGATTTATCTATGCCTTCCTCGATTTCATCATTAAACAGGCCTGTACCTTTTAACTCTTCGGACGCTTCATCAATCCCCATCTGCACGCCCTTGCGTGCCTGCTCAAGCATACTCTTGAGTGTATCGTCGTCTTCACCAGCGGCCTTGGCTTTTTTTACCGCCCCCTGAACAAAACCCAAGACATTTTTGACAATTTCTTCAAAATCAAAAAAAGGTTTGTTTTTTTCTTCTTTTTTCTCGATACCCAGCGCCTGCGCCAGTTTGTCATCGAGTACTTTTGCTGCTGCCTGGGATTTGTTTCCGTGGTAACTATCCGTATTAATTGACATATTAGGGATAAGCGATTTGGCTTTACCCGCCTTATGCTGCATCGCCGGATTCAACAGCTGATTCAACTGTCCGATTTTCATGTCTGCTCTCCGCTTTACTTGATAGTTGGTTATCGGCCAAAACGTCTTAAGCTTAAGTCTATTGTACAATAAAAGAGCAAAATATTTTGCTCTTTGCTGGACAAATCAAAAGTGCATCCTAAAATAGCGCCTCTTTGCATTAACTATGGTGGTTTTAATATGGCGGTGATCACGATTGACACTTCGACCTACGAGCAACAGTTGACAGAAAAACAACAGCGGATCAGTGCGCAATTTGCCCGCTTCGATGCGCCACAACTGGAAGTGTACGACTCCCCCAAAAGCCACTATCGCCAGCGTTGCGAATTCCGCGTTTGGCATGATGGGGACGATCTGTTCCATATCATGTTCGATCAACAAACCAAGGAGAAGATCCGCGTTGATCAATTCGATCCGGGCGCACCGCTGGTAAACGAGATGATGCAGGTCATGATGGATAAGCTGCGCCACAACGAGATCCTGCGCCGTAAATTATTCCAGATTGATTATCTCACCACCCTTAGCGGTGAGGTGCTGATCAGCCTGCTTTATCACAAAGCACTGGACGACGCCTGGCAAGAGGCTATGCAGGTTTTGCGTCAGGAGCTACAACAAAATTATAAAGTTGACTTTATAGGTCGTGCCAGAAAACAAAAAGTGGTGTTTGGCGATGACTTTGTAACTGAACAGCTGACCGTTAATGGTAAACAGTACACTTACCAGCAGGTTGAAAACAGTTTCACTCAGCCTAATGCGGCAGTAAATGAAAAGATGTTGGCCTGGGCACAAGACCTGTGCGCGCCGCTGCAAAATGATTTGCTGGAGCTGTACTGTGGTAATGGTAACTTCTCTATTGCCCTGGCCGGGCAATTTAACCGAGTACTCGCCACAGAGATCTCTAAATCGTCTGTTCATTCGGCACAATACAATATTGCAGCCAATAAGGTGGATAACCTGGATATCATTCGTATGTCGAGTGAAGAGTTCACGGCAGCCATGAAAGGTGAAAAGCAGTTCTCCCGCCTTAAAGGCATAGATCTGCAAAGTTACAACTGCCAGACCATTTTGGTCGATCCGCCCCGTGCTGGTATGGACGAGCTGACCTGTAAGCTGGTCAGTCAGTACGACAACATCATTTATATTTCCTGCAACCCGGATACGCTGGAGCGCGATTTAGACATGCTGTGCAACACCCACCAGGTTTCGCGTATTGCTATCTTCGATCAGTTCCCTTATACCCACCATGTGGAGTCAGGCGTTTTTCTGACCAGAAAATAATAGCTGGCTGCAGACATAAAAAAACCCGCGTTCATCGCGGGTTTTTTATCATTTAAAACTTACTATTTCTTAGCAAGGTAGTTGATCAAAGCAGCAATGTCGTCCGGTGAAGTCACACCAGATTCACGCGATAGGATCAGCTTGTATTTACCATTAACGATAAACGTAGGTACGCCAGTCAGGGCACCTTTATCCTGCATCAGCTCTTGTGAACGTTTCATTTTCTTTGCTTTGGTACGAACCGAGAAACTTTTGTACAGTTTATCAAATTTCTCGGCAGGCACGCCCTGCGCCACAAACAAGTCTTTAATGTCTGCCAGTTCATTGAACTTACCACGCTTGCCATGCAAGTGGGCAAACATCGCCGCAACAATCTTGTCTTTTTGCGGCAGTACCGACGCCGTGGCAAGCGCATTGCTCATCATCTGCTGAATTTCAGGGTCACGCACGCCTACGAAGTCAACGTGGCTTTTTTTGAATTTCACGTCCTCGTCCAGCTTAGGTTTGAACTCACCGATCAGCGACTCAAAATTGTTACAGGCCGGGCAGTAAAAAGAGAAGTATTCTGTGACTTCTGGCTTCTTGGTGCCACGCTCTGCGACTACCTCATAGTGCTTGCCTTCCTGAAAGTTAGCAGCTTGGGCCATCACAGGCAGTAACAGCGCCAAAGCGGCGGCATAAATTGATTTGAACATAGACTGCTCCCTTATTTTTCTAGTAAGTGTTTAACCAGCTCATCCAGCTCAGCCTGGCTGCTCAGCTCTCTCAGGTTAATTTTATATTTGTCGTTCACAATAAAAGTCGGTACGCCGGTCAGAGCACCCGCTTTGCTGAAGGTCTCTTGCTTTTCAACCATGGCTTTTTCAGCGCTGATCACCGGCATGCTGGCCATGGCTGCATCGAACTGTTCGCCACTGATCCCATTGGCTTCCAGCAACTTTTTGATGTCTTTAAGATCTTTAAGTTGTACTTGCTGCACATGAATGGTGTTGAAGATCTGATCGCTCACCTGTTGTGCTTTACCATGGTGTTTGGCAATGATGTAGGCATAGCTCAGGTAGCTCTGTACTTGCGGTGACAAGCCACCCAGGAAGTTAACATGGCTTTTTTCAAATACCGCACCCGCTGGCAGGTTTTTTTCTAGCGCTTTGGCAACAGGCTCAAACTGGAAGCAATGCGGGCAGTAGTAGGAAAAAAACTCAGTGACTTTGGCCGAGTCGCTCTTTGCTGTCGTTAATGTCTGATAGTGTTTACCATCCGTGAAATCGGCTGCCATCGCCAACACAGGCATACACAACGCAATTAGCGCAACCTTAATCGATTTTAACATTACTATTCTCTCTAAATTTTTATGGATAAAGACTGATCGCCGCTTCATCCAGTGCGGCAAGTTGTTCTTTTAACGCCAGGATCTGTTGTTCCCAGTATTTGTCTGTTGCAAACCACGAAAAGTTCCGGGGAAACGCCGGATCATGCCAACGCTTGGCCAGCCATCCCATGTAATGCACCATACGCATAGCCCTGAGCGGCTCAATCAGCGCAAGCTCTCGGGTGTCAAATGATGCAAACTCTTCATAGCCGGATAACAGGGTATCAAGTTGCATCACCTGATTTTGCCTGTCACCACTTAGCATCATCCAGAGATCCTGAACAGCAGGGCCCCGACGACAATCATCAAGGTCCACAATCATTAACTGTTCCTGAGACCATAGAATATTGCCAGCATGGCAATCACCATGCAAACGGATCTGCTGGAATGGTGTAAATTTTTCTTCTGCCTTGTTAATTACCTGATCAAGCACGGTGCTAAACGCCAGTCGTAATGTATCGGGCAGGCAGTCAGAGGCAAGAATATCCTCACGCGGTTGATGCAGATAGCTGGCTACATCAATCGCCGGACGATGCGCAAACTCCCCCTGTATGGCAACGCTGTGCAAGCGCCCAATATAGCGCCCGAGCATTTCCAGATGATCCAGGTTATCCATCTCAAACTGACGACCGCCAACACTTGGAAACAGGCAAAAGCGATAGCCCTGATGCTCAAACAAGCTTTGTCCGTCAACACGTAAAGGCGCGACAACGGGCACTTCGGCTTGCTGCAAGGCGAGTGTGAAATCATGCTCTTCCTGGATCTGCTCAGAGTGCCAGCGCTCCGGACGATAGAACTTAGCGACGTAACGGCGGTTATCGTCAGCACGAAACTGGTAAACCCGATTCTCATAACTATTGAGCGGGAGCAACCCGGACTCAGGATAAATCCCTACGCTTTCTATGGCATCGAGGATCAGATCTGGGGTTAAATTCTGAAAGCTGAAATCAGTCATAGTCTTTACCTTTCACAACCCGGCACCTCTGTGGTGGTGGGCCAAGTAACAAAAAAGCGGGCTAACCCGCTTTTGTGATGTATATGAGTTGCCTCATTGTACCTTATCTCTGCTAACGACCTTTAAAAAAGTTCGTTGGTTGTGCAATAAACTCTGTGGGCTCATCTTTTACTGTAATGACAAACTCAAACTCGGTCACGGGCAGTGTCAGATCATATGGGTCAATGACCACAGACAGTGGCTGATCGACCGTCGAACCGGCTGCTAGTTCAATTTCCTGTTTACCGATAATGGTAAAGTCAGATAAACCACGGATACTGATCATAAAGGTCTGGGGCACCTGTGCCTTGTTGATCATCTTCAGCGTATAGGTGTTTTCGACCAGCCCTTCGACATTCACCCGGTAAAGCTGGTTTCTGTCCCGAATAATATCCAGATCCAACGTCTTGCGCATCGCAACGTTAGCAACCAGCGCACCACTGAGCACGATCAGGATCAGTAGATAGCCGATGAGCTTACCGCGCACCGCTTTGGTTTTTTCGCTACCACTTTCCAGGTTGCGCTCAGTTGTGTAGGAGATGAGGCCTCTGGGGTAGTTCATTTTATCCATCACGCCATCGCAGGCATCAATACAGGCGCCACAATTAATACACTCGTATTGCAGGCCGTTACGGATATCGATGCCGGTCGGGCAAACCTGCACACACAACTTACAGTCGATACAATCCCCCAGTCCCAGGGCTTTTGGATCTTCCTTACGTCCGCGTGGTCCGCGGCTCTCACCGCGCTCGCTGTCATAGCTCACCGTAAAGGTATCTTTGTCGAACATCGCTGACTGGAAACGTGAGTAAGGACAAATATGCAGACACATGATCTCCCGCATCCAGCCGGCATTACCATAAGTACATAAGGTGAAGACCAGCACACTCAACGCCGCATAACCAGACGCCGAGAACATCAGCAGATCAGGGAGTAACTCGCGGATGGGCGTAAAATAACCCACAAAAGAGATGGCCGTGTACAGAGAAAATAACATCCAGCTGAGGTGCTTGGCAGATTTGCGCCAGAACTTATCAAAGTCCATCGGCCGCTGATCAAGCTTCTTACGCTGATTGGCTGTACCCTCTAACTTTTCTTCAAACCAGATAAAAATAAAAGTCCAGACCGTTTGCGGGCAGGTATATCCACACCACACCCGGCCATAAAAGGTGGTCACCAAAAACAGCGCGAAGGCCGCAATCATCAAAATAAAGGCCAGAATGGTGAGATCCTGTGGCCACAGGGTGAGGCCAAAAATATTGAACTTTTGCTCAAAGATATCGAACAGCACCGCCTGCTCGCCATTGAAATTAATCCAGGGCAACAGCATGAATGCCAGCATACCTATAAAGCCAATCTGCTTTCGGAGTTTCTGATGCAACCCGGTAACGGCCCTGACATAGATGCGGTTACGGGGATTAAACCTGTCTGGTTGTAAATCGTCGGGTTTATGGATTTTGACATCGACGGGGATGTTCTTGACCTTAATTTGTTTGTCCATCACAGCTCCTTACGCGCCTGGGACAGGTACTTGCTACAGTGACCTCTATTTTATATGTCTAGTATATCAATCTGGATTAGATCTTGCTCATTTTAAAGGGAAAAGCCGACATAAAACAGCATTGAGATAAAACCAGGTAATAAAAAATTCTGAGCGCTAAACTTGCTTTTAATTCCGTCATTTTATTACACTGGCGACATCTTTTGGCTGTTTAGATCAAAGTAGTTGCAGTTATGAAAAAGTATCTGATTTTAGTGGTGGTGATCCTCGCGTTGTTCACCATAGATCATCCGAAGATCAAAGAACCACGCGAGCAAATGATCCAGTACGGCGTTGACCTGCTAGGCGACACCAGTAAAGCCCAGTACAGCCTGGCGGCCAAACTGGCACGTCAGCAGATCAACAAGGAGCTGACGTTGACCGAGTCCGAGCAGGATTACATTATGTCTGCCCTGTCGACCAATGAAAAAATGAAGGTGTTTCACTTGAAGTTTTGTGAAGGTAACGAGCTCAATATGTATTTCTATGGCCCAAAACTACTGACGGTGTGTGAGATTGCGGCCGGCTCGCTGCGTGAGGCGGGTCTGTAATGGACTTTTCACACCTGAATAAAGCCAGCGCAAAATCCTTTAACGAACAAAAGGCACTGCTCAAGAAGCTGAGTAAAGGTCAGACGGTGTTATGTAAGCACTGTAACCAGCCTGTTCAGCTTGATCTGAAGGTCGCCGAGGGTGCCAAGGGCAGTGCACACTGCGCAAAAGGCTGCACCCACATCGAACTGGATCTGATGTAACTGAGTTACTCGACCGAGTTACTCGTTATACTGGCCGCTCGCCAGGGCGACCTGCTCTATCAAGGCGGCATATCCTTGTGCAAAGTCATTGGCTAACGCCAGCTGCTCTGCACAAAACGCTGCCATATCCTGCCCTGATTGCTGACAAAATTGCGCAACCTGCTGCTCCTGCAGGCTGAAAAACGCCAGCTGCTCTGTGGCCATTTGCAACGCCTGATGTAATTCTTGCGACACACTGGCAGCGCTCATCAGGCGCTCATAGTAATGCTGGCTGGCCAGCAAAAACCCCTGACTCCACTGCTGCTTTTCAGCCCAGGCAGAGCCCGCCTCCACAGGCAGTGAGAATTGATCAGAGAACACCTGCTCGCTGATATGATGGTGCAGCGCCAAAAAGGCAAACACAGTGTGCTCTTCAAGCGCCTCATCATTCAGAGTGAGCTCACTCAGCCATTGTTCTGGCTCGATGCCATCCGGGCTACAAATGAGTGCAAACAAGTAGCCTTCTACACCACGTAAGCTCAAAGCCCCAGGTCGTTTTGTCAGGTAATCAGTCAGCGCCTGCTGGTGCTGCGTTTCGTAATTGAAGTTCATCATAGCTTATAAATTGACTGGGTAACGCCCTTCACTGTCCGGACGCCCCAGGAACTTAACCGCATCGTGTACTTCTTTGGGTAATGAAGCCTCTGGCTTGATGTTCCCCGCAACACGGAATTGCATATTGGCCGCCAAGGTCGCATCGGCATGCAGCCCTAGTCGGTTTTCCGGGTCGACGGTCACGGCGATATCGCCGGATTTACAACTCAAGGTGCCACTCATGTCCCCGATACTAAACCAGCCTGTAAGGCCTTTAATATCAATATTGGGGCTGCTTATCTCACCACTCAGCGCATCGCAATAAGGCTGTCCGGTATGGTACTTATCAATATTCAGGATCACCCGCCCCTTGGCATCTACGGGCAGCGGCAGAGTCACCTGCTGCATTGCCTGCTCAACGCTAAAACGCAGTACGGCGTCGTCCAGCTTTGCCGCCTGATCCAGCAAAGACACTGAGAAATTGCTGTTGCCAGAGATTTCGTCAAGCGCTCTGGGAGAGCCAAACCGTACTTTACCCTGTAACTGTCCGGTCAGCAGTCCCCAGCCATTCAGCTGCCAGGTGACATCATTAAGCTGGACATTTTCGTAACGAACTTCACTGATCCGTCCTTCCCAAACAGATCCCGACACAGCACCAATGGCCAGCGCTCTGGGCAAAGAGCCCTGTGATAGCTGCAAAACAATGCTCGCTGGCATACTAATGGCTGTAAATACGCCAAAGGCCAGCAAAAAAACCAGCGCTAAACTGATGATCTTCTTCATACTTAATTCTCTAATACCAGACGGCTAACGCGAACATATCCGGGGGCATCTTCCTTCCCAAGATCCAGGTTAGCCACTTTAACACCATGCTGATTGGTCAGCTCGTCCAGCCAGGCAATCAACTGGTTAAACTCCACATTGTCGATATTCACACGCAGTGAATTGTCGCTTGGCTGCATTTTGCTGATGGCAATTTTATATTTACCACGCGTGCGGTTGACCAGTTGCGTCAGGTTCACATTAGCCGCAGCGGCACGGCCTGCCCCCTGGCTCTTTAGTTGCGTCACACTTTTGCCCACCCAGGACACCAGCGCCTGTTGTTTGTCGACTTCTTTGGCGGCTTTTTCCACCGCGCTGTTTAGCGGCCTTATCACGCCCATCACCAGCACAAAAATACAGAAGACAACGCCTGCAATGATCAGCAGCTTTTGCTCCTGCTCTTTCAAAGATTGCCAATAGTTAATCACTTGCTGTTTCATGCTGCACCTCGAATGCGGATCTCACCGATCACGTAGTCGCCGTCATTGTTGAGTGCGCCTTGCTGCACCGTCATACCGCGCTGTTCCAGAATACTCTTCACCTGACCAAAGACCTGGAAGCCATTGGCTTTAGCCCGGATCCGTAGCTCATTACGGCGTTGATCATAACGCAGTGTCTCCGGCTCGAAGTCCTTTACCTCATCGAACACAGTGACAAAGTGGTTAGTCAGCTCCAAGAAACCGCCTTGCTGATCGCCCGACAAACTGTTCAGTTCGTTCTGGATCTGTTTTTTCAGCAAGTGTGGACGCACCACCTTGTTCGGAAACGCTTGTTTATAGCTGGCAATCGCCTGAGCACTGAGTTCGTCTGCCTGATTTTGCAATACGAGCAGTTGCGTGGATTTAACTGCAACAAAGCATACCAATGCGACAGATGCTGCAATCAAGCCACTTTGCCAGTCGCGCCACCACTGAGGCTGCTTTTTCTTGGCGGCAAATTTGCCCTGGCGCAGGTTAAAGCTCTGCTGCTCCAGCTGCTTTGCGAACAGCGCCAGTGGTAAGTCATACTCACTTTCCATCGCTTCCAGCGATTTGGCCGACCCCAAGGTTTCACCCGGGCTGTAATGCTGAATACGCTCAGCTGGCAACAAGCTCAGATAACCTGCCAACCAGTCCGGTTCAACGCCACTCACCTGCCAGTCAGCCGTACGGAACAACCACTGGGTGCCCAGCTCTATAGCGCTGATGGCATTTTGTGCAGGTTCCGGTAGCAATAAGGCATCCGGTAACAAGCGCTGAACGCTGATATCAAAATCCTCGAATAAAGCCATCCAGCCGGTGAGCCAGGCTTTATCACACAGGGCTACATCTATGGTGTGCTGTTCATCCCGCTGTCCCGCTTTGCCAACCGCGATAAACGCCTTGTCAATGTCGCAGGCAATATGCTCTTCCAACATAAAAGGCAAAGCCTGTTCCAGCTTGCGGTTCCACTTTGCCGGTAAATCAATCGTTTTTAATTGCACACTAGAGGCAGGCAGCAACACGGCTACCGAGCGGTTTTGTGCTTTTTCACTAAGCTCACCGAGTAGTCCGGCATGCTCCAGCTCACCACTGGCAATGATCTGCGCGTCTTGCGCCGACCAGACTAACCAGTGAACCGGCTCTTGTTGTGAGTGACCCACACGGATCATCAATTTTTCTGACACTAAACGCCTCCAAATTTACGCGCTAGGATGCTCGCCCGACCATCTTTTATTTCGATTATTGAGGTCAGGCGAAACAAACGCTCATCGAACTGAGCCTTTGCTCGTAACTTAAAATAATTGCTTGAAATAGTAAAAATTTTATCGTTTTTTTGCTTATCAGAGGCGCCCTGATTTGCCGCCTCTGTGTAAAAATCCTGCACTGAGTCGAAGCCCTTTTCCGGTCTGGCCGAAATAATCGCCTCAGCACCCGACTGACTCAGCCCTTCCATCAATGCGCTCAGTAGCAACGCCTGCTCGGGCTGAATCGTATTAACATTGATAGCCAGCTCAGTGCTGCCCGGGATAACACACACATAAGGCAAGAGTTTTTCCATTACCAGTGGGTTGAACCCCTTGATGATCCTCAGCTCACTGACCGAGGCAAACAAATTATTTGCCGTCAGGTACGGGGTTCTGAGCGACATATATTCGTCTTCTTCTGCACCAGAGCGGAAGGTGATGCTGTCGTCATCCAGCCAGTCATACACGCTGTCTGCCATGGCCTCTTCGCTTTCCTCACTGGGCAAGTCTTCGATGTTCTTTAACAGCTCAAGCAGCGCCTTGTGTGCCGGGTTGGTGTCATTCCGGCCACCGCTATTTTGTTGCGGTTTATTGCGTAACGCATTGAGGTTTAAACATGCCTGCAAATCGGTGATCTGGCCACTTAGTGTGCCATGATCAACCGGATAAGGCACTTCTTCCAGCGCCCATGGCTGGCCCAGATGGACTTTATCGGGCTCGTCTTTGCGGCTGTCGAGCAGCACCTTTTTAACCAATTCCTCCGCCCCATAACTGTACCACTTGGCCTGCTGATGGGTCTGCAAATTGGTAGCTTTTTGTACCTGCACCATCAGACTCATGGTCATTTCAGTTGCGATAGTCGCAGCCAGCGCCACAATAAACAAAACGATGACTAACGCAGCACCACGTTGAGATTTCACGCTAGCCCCTCCTTTGTCCATCATTGTTATCCTGATCGGTATTGTTGTTATTGTCATTGCCATTGCGATTATCGTCATCGCTGCTGGCCTGCTTCACTTTGCCATCGCCTGGGGTCAGAAATATCCGACGGATGGGGTCAGCCTCTTTTTGCTGTATCGTGACGGCAACCGCCAGAGGTAATGCTTTAATATCCCAGCTATTTTGCCATTTCTGCTTGTCATCCAGAAACTCAAACTTGAGCTCTTCAACGTTTTCCAGGATCACCTGGCTGCGGGGCTCTGTACCATCCAGCTGATCAACATAAATTCGGTATATACGCTCCAGATTGTCATCCACCACCCGATATCCAACGGCTTGCAGCTCAGAGCGTGGCAACAAGCTGATAGGGTTGGTCCAGCCGTCGCGCACAAACGCAATGCCGTCGTACTGGCTGCTGAGATTATAGCGACCATGGATAATATAAGTCGGGCTAAAATCGCCCGCTTCGTTACGCACTTCCCGCTTGGTCATCTGATTGAAATCCTGATCCATCAGGCGAAACATGGTTTGCAATGATTCCAGCTCAGCCACCGTTTCTTCAGATGCCTCTTTGGCTCTGAGCGTGGTATCCAGGATCTGATGAGTTGCAGTCACCACCATAGCCAGAATAGCCAGTGCCAGCAGTACTTCAATCAGGGTAAAACCACCCTGACGGGAGGAGATATGCGCGTGCATTATCGCTTCCCTTTTTTGTAGATAAAGGTGGTCAGGTCATACACTGAGTGTTCACGCTTCTCATCGGAAAACACTTCTATCGTCACCTTTACAAAAGTAGGATCGGCCGTTGCCAGAGTCGACTGGGACCAGTACCAGGTCACCCCGCCCATTTCCTCATCGCCCTTCAGGCCATTTCGTACGGCACCTTCTTTGGCACCCGCACGCATCATCACAAGGCGATTTTCGGCCACCCAGGAGGCATAAGCTTGCTGTTCCAAAGTGCTGATGTGATTGATGTGTTCGCCGGTTGCCTGCATCGCGGCAATACCCGCCACAGCACAGATACTGAGCGCCACCATGACTTCAAGGAGCGTAAAGCCAGCTTGTTTTGTCCGTGCAATCAAACCACTCATGAATCTTCCGGCTCCTTGCGCAAATTCACCGGCGCCATAAACTCGCCCTCAATAAAATACACAGGCTCGCTCTGTTCTTCGAGCTCCAGGCTGAGCTGAAAAGCACTGACTTCTCCCGATGACAACAACAGCACCTGGGGAATTTTCAGCTTTTTCAGCTCCAGCAGACTCTCTTCGTCTCCACTGCCCATCAACTCACGCCAGTTTGCCTGCTCCAGCATATTATCCTGTGCCCAGGCCAAATCCTCTGTGCTGAGTTCAATTTTATACTCGTCAGAGTACTCTACCGCCTGGTAGAGCTCTTCGGCATCGAAAGTCGTCCATTTCTCACCATCAAAGACCAGGAATTCCAGCTTCTTCTTATCCAGATGAAATCCCAACTCGATTTGATTGAGAATGGCAAACTCAGAAGCCATGTTGATCACACTGTGCAGTCGGAGCGCTTCACGCTCCAGCTCTTCTTCCATATCGTCGGACAGCGTATAAGTGACCAGGTTGACAGAAAAGCCAATGATCACCAGCACCATCAGGATTTCGATAAGGCTAAAGCCACTCTGGCGAGTGGATTTAGGTAGGCGTGCCTGATGCACGCCCGACTGAACATTGACTGCTGCGTGCATAAGGATTAACGGTCTTGTTCGCTGTCCCAGTTGCCCAGGTCATCTTCGGTGCCGACTTCGCCGTCAGGGCCCATAGAGAAGATGTCGATTTTACCCATTTCACCCGGGCTCACCAGCTGGTAAGGGTTACCCCAGGGATCTTCCGGAAGCTTTGAAATGAAGCCGCCTTCAGGGAAGCGCTTAGGCACTGGATCTATGGTAGTTTGTGTTACCAAAGCTTCCAGGCCTTGCTCTGTGGTTGGGTACTTTTTGTTTTTAAGCTTATACATTTTCATTGCGTCTTCAATCTGACGAATGTCCAGCATCGCTTTTTCTTTTGCTGCTTCTTCTTGTTGACCCATAATGTTGGGTGCCACGATAGACATGATCATACCAATGATCACCAGAACGACCATTACTTCTAACAATGAAAAGCCGGATTGTTTATTCACGTTGATTACCTCAATGCTATTAGCGTGCGGCGTCAGACCGACACGCAGATGTTGTACATGCAATTAATTTGACTACAGACCAATTGCTTTGTTCATCGCCATGATTGGCTGTAGGATAGCCATTACGATAAACAGCACGATCACGGCCATGCTTGCAATCATGGCGGGTTCGAGCAGTTTTAACGAAACGCTGACCATACTTTCAAATTCCCTGTCCTGGTTGTTGGCAGCACGCTCAAGCATCTGCTCCAATTCACCGGACTTTTCACCACTTGCAATCATATGAAGCATCATGGGCGGAAATAACTTTGTTTGTGCTAGTGCGGCGCGCAGGCTTGCCCCTTCACTGACACGGGTTGCCGCTTCTGTCACGGCCGCTTTTATTTTTTCATTTTCCAGTACCTGACCGGAAATTTTCATTCCTTCCAGCAAAGGAACAGAACTGGAAGACAAAATACTCAAAGTACGGGCAAAGCGCGCGGTATTAATGCCTCGGCTGATTTTACCTATCCCCGGAAGCTGCAACAGCTTCGCATCGTACCAAAAACGGACTTTAGGCCGTTTCAGTGCTTGTTTGATCAAAAAGACACCACCGAATATAACAACCAACGAAATCATCCAGTATGCCTGCACAAAATTACTGGCCGCCATAACCCATTCCGTTGTCCAGGGCAGAACTTGTTTAGATTTCTCGAACGTCTTTAATATTTTAGGCACCACAGTACCGAGCAAAACCGACACAATCGCAATGGCAAAAATCACCAATATGGTCGGATACACCATCGCCTGGGTGATCTGACTGCGCATGTGCTGTCGTTGTTCGGTGTAATCCGCCAGACGATTTAATACTTGATCCAAATGACCCGACTTTTCACCAGCTGCTACCATGGCCCGGTAAAGATTGTCGAACACGTGCGGAAACTCGGACATGCCATCGGCCAGCGTATAGCCTTCCACCACTTTAGAGCGCACCGCCATCAGCATGCGCTTAAGGCGCGGCTTTTCGCATTGCTCTGCAACGGCCATCACCGCTGCCTCTACCGGTAGAGAAGATTGGATCAGGGTCGCAAGCTGACGTGTGATCAGGGCAATATCAGAGACTGAGGGCTTATAACCTCGCGTCAGACTGAAACCACCTGAGCTGGCGGATTTTTCTTTTTCCGCAGCGGGCGAGACTTCCAGCGGCATCATGGCTTTTTCGCGCAGCATCTGGCGAACCTGTTTGGCGGTATCCGCTTCCAGTATGCCTTTTTTCTCTTTTCCCTTGCCGTCTAAAGCACGATACTCAAACGCAGCCATTAGCCTTCCTCACGGGTGACCCGCATCACCTCTTCCAGTGTTGTCAGGCCTTTCAGCACTCGGGCACAACCGTCCTGACGAATACTGGGGCTAAAGGTACGAATGTATTTTTCAACCGACTGCTCACCTTTACCATTGTGGATCAGTTCGCGAATGTGCTCGTCTACAATCAGTAATTCATGAATACCGGTACGACCCTTATAGCCATTGAAGTTACACTCTTCACAACCAACGGCACGATAAATCGTCGTTTGCGAACCTTTTTCAACACCCAGCAACTCGCATTCACGCTCGTCCGCCAGGTGCGCTTCTTTACAATTCGGGCATAAGGTTCGTACCAGTCGCTGTGACAACACACCCAGCAAGGAGGATGACAATAAGAAAGGCTCAACCCCCATGTCTTCCATCCGGGTAATCGCACCGGCAGCCGTATTGGTGTGCAGCGTTGACATCACCAAGTGGCCGGTCAGTGATGCCTGTACACCAATCTGTGCGGTTTCGAGATCCCGGATCTCACCGACCATCACCACATCTGGATCCTGACGCAGGATTGCACGCAGGCCACGGGCGAAGGTCATATCTACTTTCGGGTTAACCTGAGTCTGACCAATGCCCGGAATTTCATATTCAATCGGATCTTCAACCGTCAGTATGTTGCGATCTCTGGAGTTGATCTGCGTCATACCGGCATACAAAGTGGTACTTTTACCAGAACCCGTTGGACCGGTGACCAGAATAATACCGTGAGGTTTGGCAATGATCTCGGCAAACAGCTCGCGGTTGCGCTCGGTCATCCCCAAATCTTCCAGGTTCAGACGCGCGTTGTTCTTATCCAGCAGACGCAGTACTACCCGCTCACCAAAGCTTGATGGCATGGTCGATACCCGCACATCAACGGCGCGACCGGCGATCCGCAAACTGATCCGGCCATCCTGTGGCACCCGCTTTTCTGCGATGTCCAGTTTAGCCATAACCTTGATCCGCGAAACCAGCAGCGACGCCAGTTTACGATTTGGCTTAAGCACTTCTTTTAGCACGCCGTCGACCCGGAACCGGATCACCAGCTCCTGCTCGAAGGTCTCGATGTGAATATCCGAGGCCCCTTCTTTGATTGCTTCACTGAGCATGGCATTGATCAGTTTAATGATCGGCGCATCGTCATCGGCGGCAAGCAAGTCTTCTGTTTGCGGCATTTCTTCAGCCAGCGAGAATAAGTCGACCTCGTTGCCGATGTCTTCCATCATTTGCTGTGTTTCTGAGCTGTCACGCTGATACGAGGCCTCCAGCAGCAACTCAAACTTGTCCTCGTCCAGCTGCTCCAGAGTAAAACCATCCTGAGCAATGCGCCGTACTTCAAGTAAGGCATCTAATGAAGGCTGGCCTTTATAGTAAACTTTCAGCCCGTCCGGCTGCTGACTTAACAACAAGCTCTGACGTCTGGCATAAGCAAAGGGCAGACGCACATGGGGTGCAGGCTCTGCTTCCATTGATTCGTCCAGCGCTAGCGCCGTCTCGTCATGACCGTCAATCAGTTCCTGTATTGCTTCAGTCATCTTTCTTCTCGTTTTGCTCGCTCAGAAACTCTTCATACGTTGGTGGCAACACCATCGCATCATCCCACTGAGGTAGAATTGGTGCATCTTGTAGTGGCATCAGATCAATACCATCTTCACGCTGCTTGAACTGCTCACCACGGATAAACTTATATTTAGCATGGCTCAGCTCATTCATACTACGGCTGTCACGGACAATCGTCGGACGAATAAATACCAGCAGGTTACGCTTACGTTTGGTGGTATTAGTTGACTTAAACAGGTGGCCCAGCACCGGAATATCGCCCAGTAGGGGTACTTTAGAGACACTTTCCTGCACGTCTTCATCGATCAAACCACCCAGGATCACCATCCCGCCATCATCGGCAATAACCGTGGTGTTAATCGCACGCTTGTTCACTGAGATATCGACCGCGGTTGCACCACTGACGCTGGAAACTTCCTGCTCAATGGTCAGCTGTACCGCAGTGCCATCATTAATTTGTGGCGTGACTTTTAATTTCACACCCACTTCCTGACGATCGACCGTCTGGAAAGGATTAGAGTTATTTTCGCTGGCCGTGGAGCCTGTGATGATAGGCACTTCCTGACCCACAATCATGGACGCTTCTTCGTTATCCATGGTGGTGATCGACGGTGTCGCAAGAATGTTTGAATTGGTATCAGTCGAAACAGCCTGAATGATCGCACCCCAGTCGTTTTTCACCACTCCCATCGCCAGGCCATTGATTCCGCCTAGCAAGGAACCCAGAGGTCCTAAATCACCTTCGATGGTTTCTTCGTACTCAGTCCCCTTTCCTGATTCGGTGCCAATTACATTCTTAGTAACCGTTTTATCACGGGCCTGTTCGGCTGCCACAGCCAATGAACCCACAGGTACAGTTGTACCATTGTTAAACTGCAACATGCCGCCTTTTTCGGTGATCCATTGCAAACCAAAGTTGATACCGTCACCTTCTTGTACTTCTACCACAATGGCCTCAACCAGTACCTGAGCACGACGAACATCAAGCTTTTCGATAACACTGGCTAATGAGCGCATGGTATCTGGCTGCGCGGTGATAACCAAAGAGTTCGAATCTTCGTGTGCTTCTATGCTGGTTTCATTCTGACTGCTTCGGGTGCGCGTTTTGCTCCCGCCCTGTGCTTCTTCTTGCAATGTTTTGCTCACACCTTGCAGCACTTTAACTAGCTCTTCCGCTTTCGCGTAATTCAGGTAAAACACCTGAGTATTGCCCTGATTTTCGAGCTCTTCATCTAAACGCTTGATCAATTCAATAGCACGGGTACGCGCTTGCACTTCGCCACTGACCACAACGCTGTTGGTACGATTATCCGAGACAATTTTAGGGATCAAAAACTCAGGGACCTGGTTCTTACCCCCATCTTTATAAATTTTCTCAACCACCTGGACGACATCATCGGCCGTCGCATGTTTTAGGCGCACGATATCGACACGCTGGTCACCCGCCTGGTCCACTGACTGAATAATATTGACCAAACGATTTACCGACGCAGCATGACCCGTCAGCATCATCACGTTGGCTGAGTTGAAGTTCGTTACGTGGCCACCGTCTTTTTGGTCACTGAACTGACGGATCAACGGACCCAGCTCCTGCACGCTGACGTTTTTCACTTCTACAACGCGGGTGATCATCACATCCCCGTTGTTGTCGCTACCGTCTCCGACCAAAGGGACATTGGCTTTTTTACCATCCGAGCTGCGAACAACCTTCAGTACCCCGGTTTCCATTTCAACGACCGCGTAGCCGTAAACTTCAAGGACATTGAGGAAAAACTGATAGTAGAGCGCCTCATCCATTAACTCATAGCTACGAACGTTGATGTTACCGCGCACATTCGGGTCAATGATGATGGTTTTGTTGAGATTTTTACTGATGATATTAATGAACTCGTTAATATCAGTGCCTTTAAAGTTGGCCGCATACTCAACCGCAGAAACAGACAAGGACAATCCAGCCGCAAATAACAGAGCTGCATACTTAGCTAACCCTTTTTTGATTTTTGTGAGGTGTAGCTTTCTACCCATGATTTTTATAACTCCAAAATTATTGTCTTTACAGGCTAAATTGCACATCGACAGTCTGGCCGTCACGTTCAATCGTGATACTGGCGTCAGTGCTATTTCTCAGCTCGTTCATCGCTGACATAGCCTGTTTCATATCCGTGAGTTGGAAGCCATTAATAGCAATGGCGAGATCGTTATTTTTAAGACCCATTTTTTTAAACAGCTCAGGGTCTTTGCCCGGACGCAAGCGATAGCCAACCAGTTGACCATTGCGCCTTTCAGGCGAAATGCGAATGTAATCAAACAGTTTACCCGGCTCAGCAAGCAACTCGTCACGGCGTTGCTTAAGCTCCTCACGGGCCTTATCACTCATTCTGTTTGGCTTAGCGGCGGTGGCACGGCGTGACTGCACCGGTGTAGCAACCTGACGGCTGAACTCTATACCATCCAGCATCAGGGTCTCAAACCGACCACTGACGTCCAGGATCACCCTATCGGGCAAGACCTGAGCCAATTTTGCGCGTGTCCCCTTAATTGCATCCTGAACCAGATAGGTTTCCTGGCGGCCCTGAGATTCGATAATCGCCAGTCCGGCTGCATCATCTTGGCTGACCGCAACAATTCCCGTCAGGCGCACATTTAATTGTGTTTCAGGTGCATCAGAGATAACCGGCTTGGGAGCTTCAACCACAGGCTTTTCATTGGCCTTGCCAAAAACATTATGGCCTAAGATTGAGCGGCTACTGACGGCTGCTGAATTCTGCGCATAAACTTGAGATTGGGTTGGCAAAGGCTGGGTCTGAGGTACTGGCCAAAGCAGCCAAAATAACTTAGCAAAAAGAAATGCGATATACACAACAGCCAAATACACCACCAGGCGGCTAAGCTTCGCATGGGGTAAGTTATGTAATAATTTTTGCAACTGTTGTAGCTGTAATTCCATATGTCATATTCTTATTCTGTTGAGCGCCTCAGTGTACCGCCTCGAATTCGATTCAACAAGCACGCGTATATGAAACTTTAAAGTAAATAGGTACAACTTAGGATACCTAACTGAACACAGTATTAACAGTGTCTGTGGCTGAGATGTAACCACATCAGAGCGTGTTCAGATGCTTTTTTTGCCTCATCAAATGTGTTAAATTTCACCGATTATATTAGCTTTGGGCATTAGTTAACGAATTGTGACAAAAGTCAATCAAGAAAACAACCTAAGCGAAGTGAAAGTACGCCTGGACAAATGGCTCTGGGCGGCACGCTTTTATAAAACCCGTACCATTGCCCGTGAGATGATCCAAGGTGGCAAGGTACACTACAACGGCCAGCGCTGTAAACCCAGCCGAATGGTTGAGGTCGGTGCCACCATTAAACTGGCACAGGGCTTTGATGAAAAGGAAGTCACCGTGCTGCAAATTATGGAAAAGCGTCAAAGTGCCCCCATTGCCCAGACACTCTACGAGGAGTCCGCCGCCAGCCTTGAAAAACGGGCACAAAATGCCATTGCGCGCAAAAACAATAGCTTTTTTGCCCCGCGGCCGGAGCATAAACCAGACAAAAAGCAGCGTCGCGAACTGCTTAAATTGAAATCTAGCTAGGATCTGAATTGATGCAACAAGATTTACTTCACCGATATATTTTCGATCAACTTGATGTACGTGGTGAGCTCGTACAAATTGAACACACTTTTAATGACATTATTAGCGGCCATGACTACCCGAAGGAAGTACAAACTTTATTAGGTGAGTTGCTACTTGCGTCTAGCCTGCTGACTGCCACATTAAAGTTTGAAGGCGACATCACGGTACAATTACAAGGTGATGGGCCGGTTAAATACGCCGCGATCAATGGCGATCATAAGCAGAATATGCGCGGTATTGCCCGCCTACAAGGTGAGATCACAGGCGGCAGTGTTCAGGACCTGATGGGCAAAGGCTACATGGTGATCACCATTACCCCAGATAAAGGTGAGCGCTATCAGGGCGTGGTCCCTTTAAGCGGCGAAACCTTGGCCGCGTGTCTGGAAGACTATTTTGTTCAATCAGAACAGCTGAAGACCCGCTTATGGTTTGCCACCGATGTCAGTGGCGAGCGTGCTAAGGCTGCTGGCCTGTTTTTGCAGGTACTGCCGGTAGACAAAGCCAAATCGGAAGAAGATTTTGCGCATTTAGAAGCACTGAGCAACACCATTAAAGATGAAGAGCTGCTGGAACTTGACGCACAAACAGTCCTGACACGCTTATATCACGAAGATAACCCACAGTTGTTCGAGCCACAGGAAATTAATTTTGTCTGTGGCTGCAGCCGCGATAAAACCATCAGCGCGTTGGTCAATATCGGCCGTGAAGCGCTGCTGGAAGATGTACAGAAGCAGGGTGAGATCAACATCAGCTGTCACTACTGCCTTAAAAATTACCGATTTGAAGAACAGGATATTAAGGCAATTTTTAATTAGCCACGCTGTTTTTAGCAAATTGAACACTAGCCGCCATTTTGGCGGCTTTTTTGTCGCTAAAAATTGATACCGGTGTCATTAAAAGGTCACATTTTATGACACCGGTATCATTGAAATTATTCAGTTTTTTTGACAAATTTATGGCGTTTTACCCGCTTTCAGGGCTCGAATATCTGAATTTCATCTGTTACTATAATTTCAGCTTTTGGTGAAACTTCTCCAGAGCTATCCCGTTCAATTCTCACATTTAGGTATAAACATGACTTCAAGCGCTACTCGTTTTGTCGATTTAACTGCAGCTGAACTTGTCGAACACGCCATCCGCCGTGGTGAAGGGACTTTGGCCGCAAATGGAGCTTTTGTAGCAAAAACTGGCCGCCGCACCGGGCGTTCGCCTAACGACCGTTTTATCGTTAAAGAGCCAAGCACAGAAAACGACATCCAATGGGGTAACGTTAATCGCCCATTCGATGCTGACAAATTCAACGCGCTGTGGGCCCGTGTAGAAGCACACGTGAACAGCAACGACCACTTCGTCTCTCACCTTGAAGTGGGTTCAGATCCTGAGCACTATCTACCCGTTGTTGTAACAACAGAAACAGCCTGGCACCATATTTTTGCCAAGAACATGTTTATCGAGCCTGAAAAATACAATGCAGCTGATTTACCCCAATGGCAGGTAATGAACGTACCTTCTTTCGTTTGCGACCCAGAGCGCGACGGAACAAACAGTGACGGTACAGTCATCATCAACTTTGCAGAACGCAAAGTGCTTATCGCAGGTATGCATTACGCCGGTGAAATGAAAAAGTCTATGTTCTCTGTACAGAACTTCCTGCTACCAGCGAAGGGCGTACTGCCAATGCACTGTAGTGCAAACGTAGGCGAAGCAGGCGACACCACATTATTCTTCGGTTTGTCTGGCACAGGTAAAACAACTTTGTCGGCAGATCCTAAACGCTTCCTGATCGGTGATGACGAGCACGGCTGGGCACCTGGCAGTGTATTCAACATCGAAGGCGGTTGTTACGCAAAATGTATCGACCTGTCACAAAAGAACGAGCCGGTTATCTGGAACGCAATCAAGTTCGGCACCATCCTTGAGAACGTGGTACTGGACGAAACTCGCGTACCTGATTTCAATGACACCAGCCTGACACAAAACACCCGTGCAGCTTACCCGCTTGAGCACGTTGAAAAGCGTAAAGTAGAAAACCGTGCCGGTGAGCCACGTGCAGTAGTCTTCCTGACGTGTGACGTGAGCGGCGTACTACCGCCTGTGTCTATTCTGTCTGAAGAAGCAGCAGCTTATCACTTCCTGAGTGGTTATACGGCTAAAGTAGGCTCAACAGAAATTGGTTCCACGTCAGACATCGAGTCAACTTTCTCGACTTGTTTCGGCGCACCTTTCTTCCCACGTCCGGCAGGCGTTTACGCTGAGCTTCTGATGAAGCGTGTACGTGAGTTCAACTCAAAAGTTTACCTGGTTAACACTGGCTGGACTGGCGGTCCTTACGGCATTGGTAAGCGTTTCGATATCCCGACCACACGTGCTGTGATTGATGCTATCGTTAACGACACACTGGAAGGCGTAGAAACACAACACATTGACGCGCTAAACCTGGACGTACCGGTTGCTGTACCAGGCGTAGACAGCAAACTGCTTAACCCAATCAACACCTGGGAAGACAAAGCAAAATATGCTGAGTATGCGTCTAAGCTGGCTGCAGACTTCGAAGCGAACTTCGCAAAATACGATGTCTCTGAAGCCATCAAATCAGCAGGTCCTCGCGGCTAAGCTGATTTAGAATCAGATTCCTTTATCAAAAGCGCCCCTCGTTGGGCGTTTTTTTGTGCCTGAAGTTTAGTGTTCAACGAAAAACTAGAGTTTATTTTTGAGCTGTTTCCAGGCTGTGGCGAGGAGCTGTCTTAAAGTAACCGGGATCACGGTAAGCAATGCAACCCCGTTATCAAAATTAGGGTTCAGGGCACAATAATGGGCAATTTCGGGTTTGCTGCTGGCCTTAAACTGAGCCACTTCCTCGGCTGAATAACGCGTTTTTCGCCCCACCGTTTTGAGACACAGCAGACCATTTACAGCACACGTTAGTCCGGTGGGATTTAATGTCAGATAAAGCTGTGACTCAGTATCAGAGCCTGATGCTGTTGGGTAAACAGTGGCGATATTCTTCGCCATGGCCCGGAACATCGCGGGACTCAGCATGGTATCGGCATATAACAAAGTACGCCAGGGACGACGCAGATATGCTTTGGTGACCTCAGCAATGGAAAAAGAAAAGGTGTTGTTCTTACCGCGAAACTGCGGCAAAAAACCGGCCGATGCGCCGATCACACAAAATGCCTGATGGCTGTCGTCAAAGGTGAGCAAGCAGTAACCTGCCAGCTCACCTGCCTGCGTATAATACAAGCGCAACCGCCGGACGATGGGTCCGTCTTGCTCAAAGTAGTAAGCAAAATAGGCTTCAGGCTCAATCCCCTCAAAGCACTGCCCGATAATAGACAACAGCTGCGCTCTGGCTGCATTATTGAGACAACCGCTCTGATAAGTTAAGTCGCGTTTATTCACTGGGCTTAGGCTCAGATGAAGGGGTCACGGGAGTGAATTTTTTCGCCACAGGCAGCATCACCTCAGCACTGAGTCCACCCTCGCTGCGATTGCGCAAACGGACTTTGCCACCATGCGTAGAGACAATGCGTTTGATGATCGCAAGGCCCAATCCACTGCCCTCGCTGCCCCGCGCCAGGTCGCCCTGCTTAAAGGGCTCAAACAGCGTCTCCAGTTCCTCTTCAGGGATCCCCGGTCCCCTGTCTTTAACCTTAATAAATACCGCCTTATGGCGAGCACTAAATTCTGTCACCACGTCTATCCGCTCGTCTGAATAACGAATAGCATTCTCTATCATATTGGTTACCACGCGTTTCAGTGCCACATGGTTCATCATCACGGCGGGGACATTGGCGGCTGTCGTCAGTACAATTTCGCGCTGATGCTGCTGCTCTGCATGAACCACTTCCTCGACAACGGCATTCACATCATCCAGCACCATTTCACCACTATTGTGATGCCTGAGGTATTCAATAAACTGATCGATAATGGCATTCATGTCTTCAATATCGTCGATAATGCCCTCTTTGAGATAGGCCTCTTCATCCGACATCATTTCCGTGGCCAGCCGGATCCGGGTAAGCGGCGTCCTTAAATCGTGGGATACGCCCGCCATTAATAAACGTCTGTCATTCTCCAGCTCAGCGATCCCCTTGGACATTTTATTGAACGCCCGGGTCACCTCAATGACTTCGGTAGAGCCATGTTCAACCAGGCGGGTCGAGAAGTCTCCAACTCCCACCCGGCTGGCCGCAATTTGCAATGCCTTAAGTGGCCGGTTCAGGTGTCGGGCAAACAGCCAGCCGCCGAGCACGCTTAAAAAACCGATACTGGAGAGGTAAAACACCAAAAATTCCATTTTGGTTTCTGAAAAGCCAGTGAGTGGCACCCGTACCCAATAACCCGGTGCCTGAGGCGCTTCGACCCAGTACACTACAGGATCGCCCTGACTGATCCGCACCCGAGCTGAACCATTGAGCTGCTCCGACATGCTACGCGACAACAAGGTATACTCTTTCGCATCCCCCAGCCCGTTGCGATAGGCCTCTCGCTGGCTCATCACCTCAATGCCAGTGATCTCAAAAAACTTTTCCGACAGGCCGGAGTCAATCTCCACCCCTTCTTCCCAGTCAATGAAAACCGTCTTAACCTGCTTGGCCAGCATCAGGTTAACCTGTTCAAAAGTCGGCTTGAACACATACAGAGTGACGGTAATGTAGGAGACTATCTGATTGATCAGAAGCAGCGCACCGACAAAAAAGACCGTTTGCCCAAATGCGCTGCGCGGCAGGATACTCATTTATTTTTCGCCATCTGGCACAAACACATAGCCCAGACCCCAAACGGTCTGGATATAACGCGGGTTAGACGCATCTTCTTCTATCATTCTGCGTAACCGCGATACCTGCACATCAATGCTGCGCTCCAGTGCACTGTAGTCTCTGCCACGGGCCAGATTCATTAACTTGTCTCGGCTCAGCGGTTCACGGGGATGACTCACCAATGCCTTCAGTACCGCAAATTCACCACTGGTCAAAGCAATGGTTTCCTCGCCTTTTTGCATTTCCCGGGTTGCCAGATTAAGTTTGAAAGCACCAAACTCGACTTCATTTTCTTCAGCGGCAGGTGCGCCCGGCACCTCTTTGGCGCGGCGACGTAACACCGCCTTGATCCGTGCTAATAATTCGCGCGGGTTAAATGGCTTGGGCAGGTAATCATCCGCCCCCAGCTCCAGTCCGATGATCCGGTCCACTTCATCCCCTTTGGCCGTTAACATCACAATGGGAATTTCATTTTCTTTCTGTCTGAGACGGCGACAAATAGACAAACCATCCTCACCGGGTAACATCAGATCCAATACCATCAGATGAAAATTTTCACGCTCCAGTAATCTGTCCATTTGCTCTGAATTGGCTGCACTGCGAACGATAAACCCCTGCTCGACCAGGTATCGCTCCAGCAGGCTGCGCAAACGCATATCATCGTCAACGACTAACACTTTGGTGGTTTCATTCCCCATGGGCATTCTTCTTATTTTTTCTTTAGTTGACCCTAAATATAATTGAAATTAAAACGCTTAGACACCATAAACAGTGAATAAGATTGTTACCGAACGTTACAAGTGGCGGGCGTGATATGCCATGACCTGAACCGGCGACTCTCAGGCACTGTGAGATTGGTATCGACCGGGATCCGCATTACACTAGACACATGTAGTTGTTCCGAGATAATAAGCAACCAGATGAAAACCAACCTAATTACCCCAGAGGGCTATCGCAAGCTGCAACAGGAGCACGATCACCTGTGGTTTGAAAAGCGCCCGGAAGTGACCAAAATCGTAAACTGGGCGGCAAGTTTGGGCGATCGCTCAGAAAACGCCGACTATACTTTTAACAAGCGCCTGTTACGACAAATAGACCGCCGTGTACGCTACCTACGAAAGCGTCTGCCAGACTTAAAAATTGTTGAGTACTCACCGCAGCAACAAGGCAAGGTGTATTTTGGTGCCTGGGTCGAAATCGAAAATGACGATGGCGAGGTAAAACGTTTTCGTATCGTCGGTCCCGATGAAATCTACGAGCGGAACGATTACATCTCCATCGACTCCCCCATGGCGCGGGCATTACTTGGAAAATCGGTCGATGAAGAATACAGTGTCAAAACCCCGCAAGGTGAGATGCTCTGGTACGTTAATAAGATCGACTACACGGCCTGAACACATCCGTTACAGATATGATATGATGAGCGCATACGCAGGCCCAGAAACTGGCCTAGCCAATTGAACTATATAAGGATTTTGCATGAGCAATATCTCAGCCCGTTTAGCTGCTGAGCTAAACGCATCACAACAGCAAGTGAATGCTGCCACCGCACTACTGGATGAAGGTGCGACCGTTCCGTTTATTGCCCGTTACCGTAAAGAAGTAACCGGTGGCCTGGATGATACTCAGCTGCGATTACTCGAGCAGCGCCTTGGCTACCTACGGGAACTGGAGGAGCGCCGCGCTTTTATCATCAAAACCATTGATGAGCAGGGCAAGCTTACTGAGCAGTTAGCATCAGAGCTAAATCAGGTGCAAAGCAAAACCGAACTGGAAGACCTATACCTGCCCTACAAACCTAAACGCCGCACCAAAGGCCAGATAGCCATAGAGGCTGGGCTTGAGCCACTGGCCGATCTGCTGTTCTCTGATCCGAGTCAGACACCCGAGCTGGCGGCAGAAGCGTTTATCAATGCCGACAAAGGCATTGAAGATTGCAAAGCGGCACTCGATGGCGCCAAGTTTATTCTGATGGAGCGCTTCGCTGAAGACGCAAAACTGCTGAGCAAATTCAGAAACCAGCTGAAACAGCATGGTTATTTACAAAGCCGTGTTGTTCCAGGGCAAGAAGAAGCGGGCAGTAAATATCGCGACTACTTTGAACACGATGAAAAGCTGGCGAGCGTCCCCTCTCACCGTGCTCTGGCCATGCTCAGAGCACGTAACGAGGGGATTTTACAGCTCTCGATTAACCCCGAGCCGCAGGCCGAGGATCCACAGCAATACTGTGCACAGATGATAGCGGATCATTACGGTCTGGACGTGTCGGGTAGCGCGGCAAGCGGCTGGTTAATGACGGTGGTGCAATGGGCCTGGAAAATCAAGCTGGCCACCCACCTTGAAAACGAAATGCTAGGTGCCACGCGTGAGAATGCTGAGCAGGGCGCGATAGATGTCTTTGCCAAAAACCTCAAAGATCTGCTGATGGCAGCCCCGGCAGGTCCGCGCGTAACTATGGGCATTGACCCAGGCCTCAGAACCGGTTGTAAAATCGCAGTTGTCGATAAAACCGGTAAGTTACTGGCGACCAGCACCATTTACCCACATGCGCCACAGAACCACTGGGATAAGTCACTGCGCACGCTGGAACAACAATGTCGTCAGCACAAAGTTGAGCTGATTGCTATCGGTAATGGGACCGCGTCTCGCGAAACCGACAAACTGGCCGCCGAGCTGCTTAAAGCCGCCAGCGAGCTGAAGCTGACGAAAGTGATGGTCAGTGAAGCCGGTGCTTCGGTGTATTCTGCTTCTGAGTTTGCCGCTAATGAGTTCCCTGACCTGGACGTATCACTGCGTGGCGCCGTGTCAATTGCACGTCGACTGCAGGATCCGCTGGCAGAGCTTGTGAAAATTGAGCCCAAATCTATTGGTGTGGGTCAATATCAGCACGATGTATCACAAAGCCAGCTGGGTCAGACGCTGACCACAGTGGTAGAAGACTGTGTAAACTCGGTTGGGGTAGACGTCAATACCGCTTCTGTCCCGCTGCTGACACGCGTATCCGGGCTGAATAAAACTCTGGCGACCAACATTGTTAAATTCCGTGATACCAATGGTTCATTCAGCAACCGTAAACAGCTGAAGCAGGTAGAGCGTCTGGGACCAAAAGCCTTTGAGCAGGCAGCCGGATTCCTGCGTATTGCCAATGGTGAGGATCCATTGGATGCCTCTGCGGTTCACCCGGAAGCCTACCCGGTTGTGAAAAAGATCTGCAGCAGCAAGTCGCTCGATGTCACCGCGTTGATTGGCAACAGCGATGTGCTGAGCAAATTGGATCCCGCCGAGTATGTTGACGATAAGTTTGGGGTACCAACCATCACAGATATCCTGGGCGAGCTGGACAAACCGGGCCGTGACCCGCGCCCTGAATTTAAGACGGCACAATTTAAAGCCGGCGTCGAAACCATTGCTGACCTGAAAGTCGGTATGACCCTGGAAGGCGTGGTGTCGAACGTGGCAAACTTTGGTGCCTTTGTCGATGTTGGTGTGCATCAGGATGGCCTGGTCCATATCTCAGCATTGACCGATAAGTTCATTTCAGATCCACGTGAAGTGGTCAAAGCCGGTGACATAGTGAAAGTCAAAGTCATAGAAGTGGACGTTGCCCGCAAACGGATCAGCTTTACTATGCGCCTGAACGACGAGATCCCGGCAAATACAGGACAAAAGCAAACTAAGCCGACCGCGCAAAAGCCAGGCGGCAAATCTCAGCGACCAGCACAACGCAAAGATAGTCGCCGAGACAATCGACGCGACAATGGCAATGCCGCAATGGGTAATGCTTTTGCCGAAGCTTTTGCTAAACTGAAAAAGTAATTGCTATAGCAACAAAGAAACAGGCCCGCAAATGCGGGCCTGTTTCGTTTAACTGACTGAAGTTACACACTGGAGTTATATCACCACGGATAGCTGAGACGCTTCTTTGGGTTTAGCCACCTCACCATAAAAGCCTTCTATTCTCAGTGCCCGGGATGCAATTTCAGGATCCCGCTCGATGGGTAAGGCCACAGCAAACGGGTCCACATCTTCTTCCAGCCGGGCTGACTCAGGTTGTTGCTCGCTGAGCTCATCTTCACTCAGGCGACGGGTTTGATAGCCGACAACACGGTTGTTTTCTTGTACCTCTTCACCACTGATAGACTGCTTGGCCAGCTCCGCCTGCGCCTCAGCAATCTTAGCGGTTGCATCTGCTGCAATGGCTCTGTCTGCACCTGATGGCTCTGCTGGTGCTAAAGCAGCCGCTCGAACCGTTTGCATCTTATCTATGGTTTCACGCGGATCTCCGGTCGGCGCAACATCAATCATGACTTCGCCGCCGACGGCGTAATTATTGCCGTCCGGCCCACGTTGGTACTCATAGCTTGGTGAACCCGCATACTGACCACCCACTCTGGCATGGGCTTCCTCGTGCAGACGCACTTCCCGGTCGCGGTCTTTTAACTCCTGCAGCTGAGCCTGTTCAGCTTCCTGCTCAGCTTGTTCGCGCTCACTTAATTCCTGCGGATCTTGCTGATCCTTTTGTTCCCCTTGCTCGCCTTGTTCGCCTTCCCGACGCTCCTCAATGGTTTTACCCTCTTTGAGCTGACCTTTGCTGTCATACAGGCCAGAATCATCTGCGGAGTATGACTTTTGCTTTTCGCCATCAGACAGTGGTTTGTTTTCGGTAAACGCAGGGGAGACTGGCGCGGGTTTTGGTATAACCTCACGAAGCTGGTTGTCACGTTGCGCCGTCTCAGTGTAGACGTTCGCCGTGTTTAAGTTCATCGCCGGGGGTGGCGTTACTATGTTCATTACACTTTAATATCAATCAAAGTACCCAATACTTCGTCTGCTGTGCGAATGGTTTGCGCATTCGCTTTTGCGTTAAACTCTGCTACTTTCAGGTCGACCACGGCTTCGTCCAGCCTGGGTGTTTGTCCCACAGGTGCTGTGACGCCTTCATTACTGGACGCGCCCTGAAGCTGACGTTGCTGTGCTACCTGTTGTTCACTTTGCTGGTCCAGCGTTGCCTTATTGATATCGGCTGCGGCTTGCTCGGCACTTTGGCGGGCAAACTCAAAACCCTGAACACCTGTACTAAGGATATCATTGACTGCCATATCTCGCCCTAAAGTTAAAAATTCTCTACCTAATTATTGCTTAATTTATAAACAAAATAAAGTAAGGGCGGCAAAAAATTGCCGCTTTTTCGTTGCGCAAAACTAAAGAATTGATTTTAAATGAGTAACAAACTCATCTTTATGGGAGATAAACGGCGCATGGGACGCTTTGGCAAAGATGAATGCTTTAAATTGAGGATTGAGTACCGCCATTCGCTCTATTACCTCGCTCGGTACCAGCGCATCAAGACGGCCAAATAGACCAAATACAGGCTGGCTGAGCGCGCTAAATTGAGCACGGTAATCACAGCTTTGTAATGCATCCAACCCCAGACTCAGCGCCTTAGGGTGCGCAACTGGTAGCTGACCTAATAGTTTGCGCAGCTGTTTAATATCATCCCGGGCATGTTCACTGCCCATGGCCTGGATCGCAAGAAATCGCTCTATGGTTTTGGCACTGTCATCGGCCAGTGCTTGCTTGAACCCCGCCAGCACTTTTGGCTTGATCCCCGGCCACTCTGGCGACTCAACAAAGCACGGGTTCGATGCCACCAGCACCAGTTTGGCAACTTTATCCGGGTAGCGATGCGCCAGGTTAATCGCCACAAGTCCACCCAAAGACCAGCCAACTAATACAGAGTGCTCACTGAGTTCGCGTGCAATCTCATCCGCAAGATCGTCTAACGTAGAGATGTGCTGCGGGAATGCAGCCCCGCCAAAGCCGGGTAAATTGACTGCACGCACCGCCAAAGGCTGTGCCTGCTGAAGCTGTTCCATGCTCAGCTGCCATACCTGTTTATTCATCCCCCAGCCGTGCAATAGGACTATTTCGCTTTGCATTAATTCACTTCTCCAACCAAACTTGTCGCTATGATAGCGATTCAAGGATGGAAAGCAATGTCATTGTCCCACGTACTCGCACAGGCGCTGTTTCCCCGCTACTGTGCGTGTTGCCAGAGCCCGGTTGCTCATGCTGGCTTATGCACGCCCTGCTTAGAGGCGCTGCCACTGTTTCTCCCTGAGGAGGGAAACCTGTTATTGCGTGCAGATATCCGAGCCCAGTTCAGTTTGCCTGATTGCGACGGGCTGATCGCCTGTGGCTGGTATCATGGGGTACTCAAACGCTGGTTATGTGAGTTAAAGCTGCACCAGCGACGCCATGCCGCCCGTTTACTGCGCCAGGTTATCGCCTATCAGTGGCAACACTATTGCTTCGAGCAAGTGCCACAAGTGGATGCCGCCATCGCCATCCCTTTGCCCAAGCAGCGGTTGATCAATCGAGGCTTTAATCAGGTGATGCAAACCTGGGGCTACGTGCTCAACGGGCAGTTGCCTATCCTGCCGGTTTTGTCGAAACGCATGACGCGTGCACAACAAACCTTAAATCGTCGGGCACGGTTACACAATCAGAGTCAGGCGTTTAGCCTGGCAGGCTCCCTTACAGGCAAGCGTATCCTGTTGGTTGATGACGTGATCACCACAGGCGCGACGATAAATGCCGCAGCCCAGCTCTGTCGACGCGCGGGTGCGACTCAGATCTGGGCCTGTGCAACCTGCCTGACGCCCGCTTAATGAACGGCCTGCGAGAAAAACAGTGCATTATTAAACAAGCGGCTGCTGCCATACCAGAAACCGCGAAACACCGGATTATCCGGCATGGCGATGACCACCCCTTTACCATAGGTATCAGCCATCAGTGCTGAGGATTTCGCTATCTGCGAGACATTTCTTTCATCTGCATACCCCGCCAGCAAAGGCTGCGGCTGATATACCGCCACATCCCGAAAAGGGACCTCGCTCGCCTGCAACACCCAGGCGCTGTTTTTAAATACGGGTAGCATGGCGTTGTCAAAACCAAATGCCAGTGGATGAGAAAGGTCCAGCTGAGTGCCAAAAATGGCACCTGCTATACGCTGCTGGGCGGCCAGCTGCTCCTTGTCTTTGAAACGCAGCCCCTGAGTGTCGAAGGTCGCGCGCAGCTCTTTCGTGCTGATGATCTCAGCCTTGAGCAACTGATGTTCAATCAGCCATTGGGCACCGCGTTTGTGTCCCCAGATCACGCCTCCTTTTTGGACCCAGCTGATAATGGCTGCCTGTGCTTTTTTACTCAGCGCCGAATAGCGTCCATCGGCCAGAATCAGGTGGCTGTAACGGCTCAAGTCAACCCGTTCAAGGCGGTCCAGCTCTATGATGCTGGGCGCAATCCCCACATGCCTGTCGAGGTGATACCAGATCTCGCCGACCTCATACTGACTGGTGCCCAGCCCGCCAACCAGTAACACCTGTGGCTTGTGCAGCGGCATCATCCGGCGTGAGCCCAAATCAATCCCCTCAGGCGTCAGACCAGAGCTAATAGCCTTCAGTTCAATACCCAGTTTCACAGCCTGTTCGGCCAGTACAGTTCGCCAGTTGTCCTGATCTTGTAAACCAGCCGGGATCACCACAGTGCCCGCCTCAAACTGTTGTTCTCCCTGGGTGAGCTTGGCCGTGAACGGCTGCAATGCAACGCGCGCTTCAATGCCGTCTGTCAGCAAGCGGTTGAGTAACTTAGGTGCCAGATAGTGCTGCCAGGAAAAGGCGTAGGCATAGGCCGCATCATCAGGCGTTTGCGCCGCAAGGCTGCGCGCTTGCCAGCCTGACTCGCTCACTTTAAGCCCCCAGCTGCTGGTGACCCGGGCAAAGTCCAGATCGTAGGCATAGGGCAGTGTCCAGCCCGAAACATCGTAAAAGGTATTGTCTTTAAAGTGTGTTTGCTCGCTAAACATGGCTTTGATCAGGCGTACTTGCGGCTGTGCCAGCGGTATGTAAAGGTCGCCCTTTTTAAACTGCTGATCTTTTACTTTCAGCGATTTTTCGAGCTCTTTTACTGTGATCTGATGCTGTCTAAGCAACGCCACAAATTGCTCCAGACGATAGGGGTCCTGGCCTGCCGATACCACATAACCCTGATAGTCCTGCTGCTTGGCTTCCTTTTCAGCACTGAGATAAAAGTGCTGCTGATAGTCAAGCAGTGCCTGACGGTTAGCCGCCGCACCTTGCAAAGTAGATAACGAGGTGATCAACTGGTTCTTAATGGTCTGCGGGAAAGTCAGCAAGCCATTGATGGTTTGCTGCATATGGCCACGACTGCTGGCCTGTTCAAATAGAATACCGACTGAGCCGTTGATGTCCGGATAGGTCGAGCCTTTGCCGTAGTAAAAATCGTCAAAGCTCTCCTTAGTAAAATACAGCTGCCCGGCCTGATCCAACGCATCAGCATGAAACTGGCCAATCGCCGCCGTTAAACTCTGGTTACGCTCTGGTGTCAGCGGATGCGTGCGTGACGGGATCCCCGGCTGGAAGAAGTAACTGGAGTTCGGGCCCATCTCGTGGAAATCGGCCAGTACATTTGGTTTCCAGTCATGGAAAGCGGCGATCCGGGCGCGTGATTCTGGGTGCTGCAACAGCAGCCAGTCGCGGTTTAAATCAAACCAGTAGTGATTTGTTCTGCCAGACGGCCACCTTTCTACGTGCTCTCTGTGCTCTGGATCGCTGGATAACACTGCTCCCCGATGGCTGTTCGCCCAGCTGGCAAAGCGAGCCAATCCGTCTGGATTGAGTGACGGGTCCAGCAGTATTACAGTATCGCGTAACAGGGCGTCAATCTTCTCGCCCTGTGCCGCGGCCAGATAGTATGCCACCAGCATAGCGGTGTTGCTACCCGAAGGTTCATTACCATGCACACTGTAGCCAAGCCAGGTAACCGCCGGGGCATCTTTGCGAGGCAGCGGCTGCTCAAGCGCGGCTAAATGGGCGCTTTTGACAGCCGCAATATTGTTCTGTCGTGCCTGCTCTGTGATCGTCAGTAACACCAAAGGTCGCCGCTCATGGCTATACCCTATTGTTTTTATCGATACTCTGGGACTGGCCTCTGCCAGCACGTTTAAGTATTGCACCAACTGTTCGGGGCGCACATGCCACTCGCCCACGTCATAGCCTATCACCTCATGCGGCTTTGGGATGTTAGGGTCGAACTGGCTGGTGTCATCAAAATAAAAACTCAGGGGCCTGGCGCTGAGCTGCAAACTCAACACACACAGCAATAATAACAGGCGATGCATAAATACTCCGTTTACTCTGGCAATTTTTAACCAGCCAGTACGCTAGCAATCAGATTCCAGTTGCTGCAAATTTTTACGCCCAACACTAGCTACAACAAGATGAGGGGAGTATCATAGGGATTAACCGAGTAATTTAGTCAAGTATAGCGTAGATTATGATCACAATTTCAGAGACAGCTCAGTCACATTTTGCCAAGTTATTGGCCGATCAGGCCGATGGAACTAACATTCGCGTATTCGTCGTCAACCCAGGTACCGCTCAGGCGGAGTGTGGTGTGTCGTATTGCCCAGCCGATGCCGTTGAAGACAGCGATATTCGCCTGCCCTTTAATGGATTTGATGCCGTCGTCGACGCAGAAAGCGCGCCTTTCCTGGAAGAAGCTGAAATTGACTTTGTCACCGATAAAATGGGCAGTCAGCTCACCCTGAAAGCACCGAATGCAAAAGCCAAAAAGCTCAGCAACAATGCCTCTTTGGAAGAGCGCGTTGAACACATGCTGGTTACCGAAGTAAACCCTCAGTTGGCCAACCACGGTGGTCAGGTTAGCCTGGTCGAAATCACGGCTGAAGGTGTTGCGGTATTGCAATTCGGTGGTGGCTGTAACGGCTGCTCAATGATTGATGTCACGCTTAAAGAAGGCATCGAAAAAGAAATGATCGCCAAGTTCGAAGAGATCACAGGGGTACGTGATATCACCGAGCACTCACGAGGCGATCACTCATACTATTAATTGGGTATGCGACGTTTGATTTACCGCTTAGGGGCTCACCCTAAGCGGAGTCTGCGGTTTTTCCTCTGCGGGCTCGCGTTGTTTGCACTCAGCGCGGCGCTGATTGCGCTGGGTTATTTCTATCAAGCCTGGCTCCAGCTGCCCGGCTTAGTCATACTGGCGCTCGCACTGGGTGTGGCCGGCTATGGCTATCTGGGGATCTTCGCCAATCGCTTTTCTCAGGTACTATCGGCACGTGACGCCGCTAAAGCCGAGGCCAAAAAGGCCTTTGATGAATGGAAATAAGCCATCAGCGCCTTTTGGCGCACACCGCTGGTTGATTTAATCCAGTAACTGCTGCCTGGCACTCAGCTGCTGATATTTCACAATCAGTGTCAGCCCTCTTAATCCCATAAAACAACTCATGGCAAACCATAATCCATGATTCCCCCATTGCTGAGCCAGCAAAAACGGCACAAAGAACCCAAGCACAGCAGACAGTAACATACTGTTGCGCATTTCCTTCGCCCGGGTCAGACCGACGAAAACGCCATCAAACAAAAAGCAGCTGGTTGCTATCACAGGCAGCACCACCAGCCAGGGCAAATACACCAGTGCGGTATCAATGACCACCGGAATGTCGGTGAGTAAGCCAATCACCGCAGGACCAAACAAAGCAAACACCAGGGTATATACCAGGGCAAAGCAACCAGCCCAGAAGCAACTCAGCCGCACCCAACGTCTTAACATAGCTAAGTCGCGTGCACCTTTGGCCTGCCCGACTTTGGCTTCCACAGCATACGCGATGCCATCCATCGCAAAGCTCACCAGCATCAGAAAATTCAGCAGCACCGCGTTGGCGGCCAGAATATCCTCGCCCAGCCTTGCACCATAAAAAGTCATAAAGCTAAAACACAGCTGCAGCATGAGAGAACGAATAAAGATATCGCGGTTAAGATGCAACAAACGTTGCATCTCCTCTTTGTGTGGTACTTTCAACTGCCACTGCCAGCCTGCCCGCTCAAGCACCCCACGTAGCAAATAACAAGACAACACCAGCGCGGAATAATCAGCAATCACAGATGCCCAGGCCGCACCTGCAACGGCAAAGTCCAGCACCACCACAAACAGGACATCCAGTACTATATTAACGATGTTAGTAAACAGCACCACATAGAAAGGACCACGTCCGTATTGCATCCCCAGCATAAATCCGAGCATCACCAGATTCAGCATGGCAGCGGGCGCACTGAAGATACGAATGGAAAAGTATATCGCCGCTTGTTCAAAAACTTCTGGCGTGGCCGCGGATAGCGCCGCGATCAGGTCAAGTAACCAGGGCGTACTCGCTATCAACAACAGAGCAAACAACACCGCAAAGCTCATACTGGCCGACAACGACTGAAGCGCCCGTCCAGCGTCTTGCTGGCCATTTGCCTGGGCAATTTCCCCGGTGGTGCTCATGCGCAAAAAACTGGCCAGCCAGAACAGCAAGGCAATGCTGCCGGAACCTAGCGCAATACCGGCAAGGTAATAGGCTTCACTCAGATGACCGATGACCGCCGTATCAACTAATCCTAACAGGGGCACCGAGATATTTGATAAAATCATCGGAGCAGCAATAGCAAGCAACTGAAAATGGTGGGAAGTATGCGCGCGATTAAGTGGTTTCATGTTTTAGTTCTTATACTCGTTTTATTCAATACCCGGGCAGGTCTGGCCGCGGTCATTCTACAGTATCATCATGTCAGTGAAAAACTGCCGGCCGTTACCAGCGTCAGTGAAGCCACTTTTCTTGAGCACCTGACCTTTCTCAAAACAGAGCAGTTTAATGTGATTGCACTGGATACGCTGATCACGCAACTGCAGGCAGGTAACGCACTGCCTGCAAAAACCGTCGCCATTACCTTTGACGATGGTTACCTGAACAACATGGAAGCGGCAGCACCACTGCTTGAGCAATTTGGTTACCCCTATACGATTTTTGTTAACCCTAAACTGATTGATGAGAAAAAAGGCTATGTAATGAGCTGGGAGCAGCTACGCCAGCTGGCAAAACGCGGGGCATTAATTGCCAACCACAGCGCTCAGCACGACTACCTGCATCATAAGCTAGCCGGAGAAAGCCAGGCTCAGTGGCGTAACCGGATCCGTGAGGATCTGCTTTGGTCACAAGCGCGGATCAAAGCTGAGGTGGGCCATGATTTACCGTATATCGCTTATCCCTATGGCGAGTTTAACCGCCCTTTACAGGCGTTAGTCACCGAGCTGAACCTGGTAGGGATTGGCCAACATTCTGGCGCCGTTGGACCAGACTCAGACTTTACCCGTCTGCCACGTTTTCCCGCTTCAGGCATCTATGCCAACCTGAAAACCTTAAATACCAAACTTTATTCACTGCCGTTTTCACTGGCTCAGGCTAAATATCAGGATTCGGTCACGGATAACCGCACCCCCTCGATTACCTTGACCTTTAAAGAGATGGATTTTTACCAGAGTCAGTTCGCCTGCTTTGTATCGGGCGCAGGCAAAGCAGAGCTGACCTGGCAGAATGATAAAACAGTGACGATCACAACACCAAAACCCTTATCGAATGGGCGTTCTCGCTATAACTGTACGGCACCTTCTAAAAAACAAAGTGGACAATTTTACTGGTACTCGCAACCTTGGGTGATCATGGACGCTTCACAGCACTAAGCAGCTCCATTGTTACCTTGGACAGAGGCACCACTTTCTCGGCCGCCTGCATTTCAACGGCGGCCCGGGGCATGCCCCACACCACTGAGGTCGCCTCATCTTGCGCCAGCGTTTTTGCTCCAGCCTCTCTGAGACGCAGCAACGCTGGAGCCCCATCACTGCCCATGCCAGTCAGTAAAGCCGCACTGACCTGCTTTGCCCATGGCAATAGAGAGTCGAACAACACATCCACTGAGGGGCGATGGCGGTTAACTTTCTCACTCTGGCACAGCTGACACAGCAGGCGCCCTCCTTTTTGAACCACTTTAAGGTGCCTGTCTCCTGGGGCAATAAACACCTGCCCGGGCATAAGCACATCCCCATCTTCGGCTTCTTTAACCGATACATCACAAATACGGTCCATACGCTGCGCAAACGACGTGCTAAATACCGGAGGGATATGCTGCGCAATTACCACGGGCGGGCAATGCTGGGGTAACCGGACCAAAACCTCACGTAATGCTTCGGTGCCACCGGTAGAAGCTCCTAACGCCAACACAGCGCTAGTTTTGAACTGGGTATGCTGCGATACAGGTGCCTGTTGCACATCTTTTTCGGTACGAAGGGCATACAGGTTGGCCTGGCGGGCAATACGGATCTTCTGATGTAACGTCTCTGCGTAAGCATGCAGCTGGGCAGCCACGTTTGAGGTTGGCTTGGCGATGAAGTCAATGGCACCCAGTTCCAGCGCCTCGAGCGTTGCAGGCGACCCCTGCTGCGTTAAGGTTGATAGCATGATCACAGGCATCGGGCGCAGGCGCATGAGGTTTTTGAGAAAGCTCAGCCCGTTCATCCTCGGCATTTCAATATCCAGGGTTAACACGTCGGGGTTGAGCTTCTTAATCATCTCACGCGCTTCATAGGGGTCTTCGGCCGCCCCGACCACTTGGATATCCTGGGCAAGCTCCAGAACCTTGGTCAGTATCGCTCTAAGCGAAGGGGAATCATCAACTATCAGTACCTTAATCATGCGATCTCTCTAAAACAACTCAATATCAGTTTGTTTGCCTTGCTCTTCAATATCATGCAGATACTTGACCTCGCGTTTTTCAATGGTGTCGTTGTGCATCTGACGCAGCTTCTTCACCTGAGCTTTACCCGTTTGAGGGTGAAACACCACTTTACGCGGCCAGGGCCCACCGACATCATGGGAGATAAGAGTGAGATTCTCTTCCTCTACATAGGCTTCTGCAAAGCGAATATTGCCAATACCTATATCAGTCATCGAGCTAATGATTTTCCCGCCGCCAAACAGCTTTATTTTTAGATTCTCTCGTCTGGCCCCGTTTTTAATCACTTCATTGATCAGGTATTCCATCGCCCAGTTACCATAGCGACAATTAAGATCGTCGGCATGAATGGCGGTCGTCCCTTTTACACCCGGCAGCATAAAGTGGTTCATACCGCCCACCCGTTGGTGTTCGTCATAAATACACGCCGCAATACAGGAGCCCAATACCGTGGAGATCAGCTCATCATTCTTTGATACATAAAACTCTCCGGGTAACACTTTTGCGACAACAGCACCACGCCCAGAATCCCAGAATCGTTTTACATGTTCGAAGCCATGCAACACGGGTTTAAAATGATTCATATCTGCGCCGCCTTTTGATACATGGTTCTCCCCAGGTTTTTAAACTCCAAATGCTCTTTACCCATCGTTTCCGAATGACCGATAAATAAATAGCCTTGTTCTGCCAGCAGTTGATAAAAGTTTTCAAACAATCTGTCTTTGGTTGTTTTGTCAAAGTAGATCAGCACATTACGGCAAAAAATCACATCAAAAGGCCCTTTCATTGGCCACGGTTCAAGCAAATTAAGGCGCTTAAAGTACACGCTCGAGCGCAGTGTTTCTTTTACTTTGTACTGAGTGCCATCAGGGCTGCCCATAAACCACTTTTTCAGATGCTCGCTATTCAGACCTGTCACCGATGCACTGTTATAGATACCTTCCTGCCCTTTGTGTAATACGTTCGAGTCCAGATCCGTGGCTAGTACCTTCACGTCCCAGTCAGCTGGAAATGCGTTGCCTATGGTCATCGCAATACTATAGGCCTCTTCACCGGTCGAGCAGCCTGCGGACCAGATCCGCACCCGTTTATCTGTTTTATGTTTGAGCTTTAGCTCAGGGATCACCTGTTGGTGTAAAAAGTCAAAATGATGCGCTTCGCGAAAGAAGGAGGTAAGGTTCGTTGTGATGGCATTAATAAAGTGACTAAACTCGGCATCGGGTTCTTCATTCAGAAATGCCAGATAATCTGCAAATGAGCTTAATCCATTGGCCCGCACTCTGCGCGCCAGCCGCGAGTACACCATGTCACGTTTATGAGGGCCAAGTACGATACCACAGGTCTCGTAAACTCGCCGAGATATACTGCTGAAGTCCTCATCCGTCATCAAAAACTCTTTCATATCCCTCCTCACCCAAGCACCATGAGCCCGAGCGCCCGAATCATGCATTGTTACGTGCACTCGGTATGTGATAATTCCGGTGGGTTAAGACGTGTCACTGTCACGAAGCTGATGCGAAGTGCGCGGCACCGCTGCACAGCGGTGCAAACAAACCAGAACTGTTAAAACTCTTCCCATTCCTCAGAGTCGTCCGCAAAACGGTTGGCTTTGGTTTCCAAAGGCGCTCGCGTAGTGCGATTTTCAGGCGCCGACAAACCAATGGCAGGCGAGCGAGCCTGACCATTTGGCGCCTGAGGTTTATTCGGGATAGCCTGGCGGGCAACTGGCGCGTCTCCAACTTTAAAGAAGTTGAGCATATTGCGCATATCATTTGCCTGTTCTGCCATAGACTCACCCGCAGCGGACGCTTGCTCCACCAGCGCTGCATTTTGCTGGGTCATTTCATCCATCTGAGTAACGGCTTTATTTACCTGTTCAATCCCGGAACTTTGTTCCACCGAGGCATCCGCAATATCGGATATCATATTGGTAACACGTCTGACGGATGCCACAATTTCCTTGAGTGTTTCACCTGACTCATTAACCAACAGCGTACCATCTTCAACTTTGCTAACACTGTCCCGGATCAAATCTTTAATCTCTTTTGCCGCACCTGCTGAGCGCTGAGCCAGGTTTCGTACTTCGCCTGCCACCACGGCAAAACCGCGCCCCTGCTCACCGGCCCGGGCTGCCTCTACCGCGGCATTCAACGCCAGTAAATTGGTCTGGAAAGCAATTTCATCTATTACACTAATGATATCGGCGATTTTTTTACTCGAGTCGTTGATTGCTGACATGCTTTCGACCGCACGATTGACCACCTCACCGCCGCGCGTTGCTTTTTCGCTGGTTTCTTCAGCCAGCTCGTTAGCCACCTTGGCATTGTCCGCATTCTGACGCACCGTGCTGGTCATTTGTTCCATACTCGACGCCGTTTCTTCCAACGAAGAGGCTTGTTCTTCAGTACGCTGACTTAAGTCCGCGTTACCTTGCGATATTTCCTCTGCACCACTGGCGACCAAAGTGGCTGACGCACTGATCCGTTCAAGCACATTGGTCAGTTTGTCGGCTGTGCTGTTCGCATCTTGTTTCAGCTTGTCGAACGCCCCCTGATAGTCGGCTTCAATGCGCTGTGTAAGATCGCCCCGGGCTAGTGCATCTAACATATTCCCCGTGTCGGTCACTGCACTATCAACACTTTCAAGCAACCCATTGAGTCCCTGAGTGAGACGCAAATAAAACCCCTGTTTATCACCTTCATCCAGTCGCGCTGACAAATTCCCCGCACGAGCCGACTCTACCACCGCATTCACTTCCTGCTCGATTGCGACTTCACCAGTTCTGTCTTCCCACTCGACCACAGTACCGGCACGCTCGCCAGCATCCGTGATGATGGGATTGGCAACTAGGCCAAAGGTACGCCCGCCAACCTTAATTTCGGTTTGATAAGGTTTAGACAAGGTCTCTAACAGGCGTCTCTGGTGCGCAGGGTTACGATGGAATACATCGATATTTTGCCCAACCAGTTGGTTACTGTCGAAATTAGGTAGGTCTTTGCGGATATCAGACTCGGCATTTCTCATCATCTCGAGTACCGCCTGATTCATATACACTATGGTATTGTTAGCGTCAGCAATCATGGTATTGGTTTGCACATTATCGAGTGCACGGCGTACCCTGAGGTTTTCACCCGCAGCCTGTAATGCTTTTTGCTCAGCAGCCAAACGCTCAGTTTTATCTTCCCACTCAACTACAGTGCCAATGCGCGCCCCTTTTTGGTCAAAGACCGGCGTCGCAATCAAACCAAAATTAAATCCAGCAACCACAATATCGGTGCTATACACATCCGACAGCTTATTCAGTAAACTGCGCTGATGCTGCGGATTCTCATGAAACACATCGATGTTGGTACCAATTAAAGAGTCAACATCAAAGTTAGGCAATGCCGTACGAAGCTGGGCCTGATTGCCTCTGAGCATGGCCAGTACCGACTCATTAACATAGACGATATTAAGGTGTTCGTCGGCCAACATCACATTCGCCTGACAAACATCCAGTGCACGAGAAATTCGCGCATTTTTCTCCGCCAGGCTGCGGTGCTTTTCTTCAGCCGCAAGCCACTGCGTCTGATCTTTCCATTCAACCAGTGTCGCAATCCGATGTCCCTCATCAAAGACTGGTGTGGCAATGAGATCAAATGACAGCCCCGCAACCTTAATTCTGGTTTGATAGGTGTCGCGCAAATTGGCCAGAATATTACGCTGATGACTTGGGTTTTTATGGAAGGAATCAATATTGGTGCCTATCAGGCCGGCAACGCTAAAGCCCGGTAAATCCTGCTGTAATTGCTGCTCATTCACTTTGAGCATAGATTTTACGGAGTCATTCAGATAAACAATATTCAGATCGGCGTCTGCCACCATAATATTGGCCTGACACCCTTGCAGTGCCAGCAGCAGGCTCTGTGTATAATCGTTTTGCTCCTGCTCATCGTCTGAGGCTTTTAACGCTTTGAACAAGTCAGGAAAGTCACTTAGATCTATGCCCTGCAGCACATCCTGATCTGCCACCGATACATGCGGCAACACGCGATACACGCAACCCAGCTGGTCACTAAACGCTGATAGCGCCATTCTCAGGTATCCTAAAGCCACGACAACCCCAAACAAAGGCAAGGCCACTGCCACCAGCTTCATGTTTTCAGAAGCTGTGCCCCCGAGCTGTAGCCCCAGTACGATGCTGACAACCAGTATCACACCGGCGATTATGATTTTATTGTTTAAACTACTTTGGATACTCTGACTACTCATTTCAGCCCCCGTTACTCTTAACACAACTCTTGTCGTGTAAATCGAGCACTTTCTTCAAATTTAATAACACCACCATTTTTTCCCCTACATTGACCAGGCCATGAACAAACTGCGCATTTTCTGAGTCCTGAAAGTCGGGCACATCCTTCGCGGTCTCTTCTGAGATGCTATACACATCGGACACCGCATCTACGACAATGCCCATCAGTTTTTTCTGCTCATTGAGGGTTACCGACACCACTATCACCACAGTAAGCGGGCCATAGTCGATGTGAGTAATACCAAACCGCTGCCGCAGGTCGATAATGGGTACTATCGTCCCGCGCAGATTCATCGCACCTTTAACAAATGATGGAGAGTTGGGGATCACCGTCACAGGCTCCCAGCCACGAATTTCCTGGACCGTTAAAATATCAATCCCGTACTCTTCTTCATCCATCATAAACGTCAGAAACTGCTTCTCGTCTGCATTGGCATCCAGCACCAGTTGCTGATTCAAGTTCATGCGCTCTGTCATGCCGGGATACCCTCATCCGTCTTCAGGTCAACGAGCAGTTCAGACGAGCCTGGCCGCCTTAAACCGCTCAGTTTAATCAGGCCGCTGATGTCAATGATCAAAGACACCGTGCCATCTCCTAAAATGGTTGCCCCTGAAATGCCATCAACACGTTGATAGTTAGCTTCCAGACTTTTTATTACAACCTGTTGCTGTGCCAGTAAATCGTCCACCAAAATACCCACTTTGTAATTGTCATTTTCAACCACCACCAGCAAGGTCTTATCCAGTTCTTCGCGCGCACCTTTGTGGTTAAAAATGTCATACAAGCGAAGGATAGGAATGTACTCATCGCGCAAACGCAGCACCTGTAAGCCCTTACCAACGTTACTGACTTTGGTAATATCAATTTGCAGCGATTCGACAATCGAGATCAGTGGAATGATATAAGTATGCTCGGCAACCTGTACCAGTTGCCCATCCAAAATAGCCAACGTCAGTGGCAAGCGGATAGTAAAGGTTGACCCAACGCCAGCTTCCGAACTCACTTCCACTGAGCCGTTTAAGGCCTGGATGTTTTTACGCACCACATCCATGCCAACCCCCCGGCCGGATATTTCGCTGACATTGTCTGCGGTCGAAAAGCCGGGCATAAAAATCAGCTCATTGATCTCGTCAACAGAGAGTTCATCCTGCGCCTGGATGAGCCCATTTTGAACGGCTTTTTTGCGAATTTTATCGGTATCCAGCCCTTTGCCATCGTCCATAATCTCAATCACAATATTGCCACCCTGATGAAATGCATTCAGTGTGACTGTTCCGACCGGATCCTTACCCTGAGCAATGCGCTGCTCAGGAGTCTCTAGGCCGTGATCCAACGAGTTGCGTACCAGGTGCACCATAGGATCAGAAAGCTTCTCCATGACGGTTTTATCCAGCTCGGTTTGTTCACCAATCAGCTTAAGCTCTACCTGCTTATTTAATTTTTGTGAAATGTCGCGCACGAGGCGTGGAAAGCGGCTGAATACAAAACTGATCGGCAGCATGCGAATACGCATCACATTTTCCTGCAGGTCGCGGGTATTGTGCGCCAGTTGCGCAAGACCTTCTTGCAGCGCCGCGATACTGGATTCGGTAATTTCCTGCTCACCTATCTGACTGAGCATAGCCTGTGTAATGACCAGCTCGCCCACCATATTGATGAGCGAATCCACCTTATCTATGCCGACCCGAATAGAGGTGGTGCTGGGGTCTGCATTTTTACGCGCATCTTTACCTGCCGATGGCTCCTTTTTAATTTCATGCAGCGGCTTTTGGGGGACATTTACCTCAAGTGGTAGTTCGGGCTCAGCCTGCTCGCCAGGCAGCATATCGACTTCCGCAGTGTGTTCATCAGGCGCATCGAACAACCCGCCACATTGCACTATGGTGATTTCGGCATCATCTTCAACCCACTCGAAGATCTCACGAATTGCCGCCTCGCCACGTGTGGTGGTCAGAAAAAATCGCCAATAGAGGTAGCAATCATCGGGCGTCAGCTGTTTGAACTTAGGTAACTCATCGTGCAGAGCCCGGGTTTCCAGCTCTCCGAGCTCAGACAACTCAGCAATCATGTATAGGGGCTCATTGCCCGTTTTAAACAAATAGGGCAAAGGCTTAAAATCGATCTGAAATGTGATGGGAAGGTGTGTCTGCTCTTCGGATGTACTGTCGGTTGCGCTGCTCACCAGCCCTTGCTCATCAGTACTACTGTCACCATTGAGAATCGCTTCAAAGCGTTGTTTTAATTCATTTGCTTCTTGTTGTTCAGGCTCCTGCTGCGCCTGCAGAGCCGTCAGCATAGCCCGTAAACAATCAACGGCCTTGAGCAACAGATTGACATGCTCCGCAGTAAGCTGACGTTGCCCGTTGCGAATTTGGTCTAACAAAGTCTCCAGCACATGAGTAAAGTCAGAAACTGCTGTAAAGCCAAAAGTTCCACTTCCACCTTTTATCGAATGTGCAGCACGAAAAATAGTATTGATGGTTTCCTGATCTTCTTTACCTGGTTCAAGGTTCAGTAACTCAGACTCCATCGCATCGAGCCCTTCGAAGCTTTCTTCAAAAAACACATCGAAAAACTGACTTAAGTCGATACTCATGGCAGCACCTCGCGAGGATTAACGAATGACTTTTTTCAGTACAGCCAGCAATTGTTCGGGGTTAAATGGTTTCACAATCCAGCCCGTAGCGCCCGCAGCTTTACCTTCGCTTTTCTTATCCAGGCCCGACTCGGTGGTGAGCATCAGCAAGGGGGTAAACTTGTAATCAGGCAAGTTTCTCAATTCTCGAATTAGGGTAATACCATCCATAACGGGCATATTCACATCCGAGATCACTGCATCAAACCCTTGTTGTTTAGCCAGATTGAGTGCTTCACTGCCATCCTTTGCCTCGACCACGTCAAAGCCCGCTTTCTTTAATGTAAAGCCAACCATCTGACGCATTGAAGCAGAATCATCCACAGCTAAAATCTTTTTCATAATGACCTCTTAATTCGTACTACTGATAGATAAAAGTTCGGTTAACCCTAGTTTCTCAACAGATGAAGACAACGCGGCACTTTCGCCTACCCAGGAAATGTGTTGCCCTATATCCAACAAATATTTTTGCAACGCGCACAGCAGTTGGATTGAAGCGGTGTCTGCACGCACAATCTCACTGATGTCTAAAGAAATCGCATGGCCTGCATCCAGCTCAAGCACCAGCTGCTGATGTAATTCTTCAACCTGGTTTATGACCAGCTCCGGGGGAAGTTTAATCATGTGCCTTGCACATTCCTTGCAAATCTTATTGATATGAATAGATTAGACCGTGACCGTGAAATTGCCATATTTATAACTTAAAAGAAATAATTAATTATTAAATTCAGTCACTTTACGCAGCCTACTACTGACCTGGGACTATCACCTTAAAGTCTTCAATCAGCTGAGACTCATTAATCACGGGCACCTCACCGGCCTTAAACTCGGGCTTGAATATGGCGGCCAATTGCGCTTGCGGATTAACTAATGCAATCGATGCACTATGGTCGACATAATACTCTGGCTGGTCGCTGTTATTAATGGCATAGATCAAACCAATGTCCCGTACAAATGGGAACAAGATGTTATGAGGGGCTGATGCTGCGACAAAATCAGGATTAAAGTAATCAATATATTGCTTTCGTTTTTCTTGCGTATCGCGCTGTGGATCTACCGCGACAAACCAGACATTGACATTTTGGTAAGGCTTTAACTGCTCAGCTATATTGGTGAGTTTGGCCAAAGTCATTGGGCATATATCTGGGCAGTGTGTGTAACCGAGAAACAACAAGCTCCATTGCCCTTTCAATTGCTCGGTTGTAACCGGCCTGCCATGTTGATCTTCCAGCTTAAAGGGCTTGAGCGTCCTTGGCTGTTCATAATGTACGGCAAACTCTGACAGTTTGGGGGCAGGCTGGCACCCAAGGAGCAGTGCAGTCGTACATAGAAGAACAAAAATTTTTTTCATATCAGCGCTCTGTCAACGAATAGTGAGACAAAGAGTAACAGCAAATACCAGATAGAAAAACGAAAAACCCCCATCGCCTGTTGACCTGTATGATGAATATACAAACGTACAACCAAAAAGATAAACAATCCATTGAGTACACTGGCCGTGGCCAAATACACATAGCCCACCATACCTATCAGATAAGGAAGCACGCAGGTCACTGACAACAACAGTGTATATACGACGATACACAATTTAGTGAACTGGATCCCATGAGTCACAGGCAGCATAGGTGTGCCTGCTCTGGCATAATCCGCTTCGCGCGCTATCGCCAGCGCCCAAAAATGCGGAGGCGTCCAGGCAAAAATGATCATCACCAATAACCAAGGCTCGGCCGCCATACTGCCCGTTTCGCTTACCCAGCCCAGCAGCGGCGGTAAGGCGCCTGCAAGTCCACCTATCACGATATTTTGCGGCGTCATATGCTTGAGGAACATAGTGTACACAACCGCATATCCGAGCAAAGCCAATAGGGTTAACACGGTGCATAGCCAATTACTGAACACCAATAAACCTGTGGTTCCGATAATAGCCAAACAAGCGGCAAACAACAGCGCCTTTGATACACAAAGTTGTTGCCTCGCCAGGGGGCGGTGGCGCGTTCGTGCCATTTTACTGTCTCTGTTTCGGTCAACCACATGATTAACCGCCGCAGCCGCCGCAGAGATAAGACCAATTGACAGTAAACTCATTAGTTGTTGTACCACAGTGCGCCCTGTATCCGGTGCAAGCGCAAGGCCTACCCAGGCAGTAAGCACCAGCATCATGACCACCTTAGCTTTGGTGATCGCCAGATAGGGCTTGATACCCGCGTAGAAATCGGGCAGTGCTGATCCGAGTTGATGTACGCTCATAGCCATAACTTACTCCTTAGTTTGATAAAACAGCAGATAACACACCCGAACCATGCTCAGCAGTAAAAGCGCCGCCATCACATTGTGAAATAGCGTCAGCAACAGCGGGAACTGCCAATGTACAATCGCCCCGCCCAATAGCACCTGGCATAATACAAGGATAGCCGGCAACATAATGACAGGTCGCACACGCTTGTCGGGAATGCCCCGGTACAAACGCCAGCTTAACAACAAGATGGCACACAGCGTCACCATGGCCCAAATCCGATGAACCAGGTGAATGGAAAGCCGGGTTTCAAACGGTAGTACACCGAACTCATAACTGGCGGAAGAATGTGGCAACTGAAACAGACTACTCAGTGAGAACAGCTCGCCATTTTCACATAACGGCAAGCCACGACAATGAGGCGCAGCATAGTTGGCAGCCAGCCACCCGCCCAATGCAATTTGCAGTATCAATATCAACAACACAGCCAGGGTCAAAAACCTCAAACCGGCAATATGAGCAATGGGGACAGCAGCTGGCTGACGGGCTTTGAGCCATAATAACGTCAACAGGCTCAGTATGGTAAACCCACCCAGCAGGTGCCCCATCACCACCAAAGGCTGTAAGTTCATCGTCACGGTCCACATACCCAGCAGTGCCTGAAATATGATTAATACGACCAATAACCCCGACAACCCTTTTACATTTTTGTGGGCGCTTGAGTGGCGCAGTGCCATAAAAAAAATCGCTGCGACTATCAAGCCTAAACTGCCAGCAAAATACCTGTGTATCATTTCGATCCACGCTTTTTTTTGGTGTACTTCTGCACCGGGAAACTTCTGCTGCGCCGACACTAATTCATGAGATTCGTTAGGCACCGTTAAAAAGCCGTAGCAACCTGGCCAGTCCGGGCAGCCAAGACCGGCATTACTCAATCGGGTATAGGCCCCCAAAGTGACCACCAATGCTGCCAGCAAGGCTGACATGAATACTAATCTTCTAAACCCTTGCGTCATTGCTTACCTCCCGCACTGCTTCGCTCGTAAGACAGTAGCTTTTTTAAATCCTTCAGCAGGCCTTTCAGCAGTACCCTGTTTGCGGTTTGGTCTGGCTGCGGCAAATACTCCAGCACCACCAGACCATGCTTATCGACCAGATAAAAAGCCCCCGGTGATAAACTTGCAACCTCTGGCAGCACGCTCGCTTGTTCGCTTTGTCCCTCCCCCAACAAGAGCAAGCCCACTTGCTGACGATGCTTACCCAGTGCAACAGTGAGTTGCTCCATCAAAGCAATCTGGCTCTGACATAACTGAGCACAACTAGCTGGCTGATTCAAAGCGATAAACCAGGCCTTGTGGCCTTGCTCTGGCACATCCAGGATAACCTCCTGATTCAAAAAGTTACCCTGATTGGTCGTGCTATCTGGTTGCCAACCCGACCAGAGCACCACCCATGCAGCGATCAGAGGTAACATACAACAGGCTAAAAATAATCCGGCTACCTTATTCATCATTCTTCCTTTTATAAGCAAAATAGGGAACAACCACTGCAGCAACTGCCAACAACAGCCATTGCAGTGCATAAGCCCGATGTTTCTCTGGCCCCATAACAACCGCTTCATAGTGGGGCTGTATGTTGCTCACAACTGGGCGTGAAGCATACGCTAAGGCAGATGCTATCGGACGCCGTGTCTGCGCAACAAAAAAGGCATGATCAAGGTACTGGAGCAGCTCGGGCTGGGTCACATTCAAATCAGGCTGCGCAGCTAACGTAAAACCTGCCCACTTACCGATTTTGAACTCTACGTCAACGGTTTGTAATTCGCTGGGGAGTGAAATCTCAGGTAAAACGGCACGGCTGTGTGTTGCCGGGATGAAGCCAAGATTGACAACCAACCAAGATTCGCCGTAAACGGGACGAAATAAGGTAACTACATCATAGCCAGGTGCGCCATTTAATATCTGATTGTCGAGCAGCCAGAAACGTGACGTATCAAAATATCCCCTCACCCTAAACAGCTTTCCTTCCAGGGCACTTGGGTTTTGCAGGTCAGCAAGCGCATTAAACTCGAGCGGTGACTGATCGCTTTGTCGCTTCTCAATCAGGTGGGTCTTTTGCGCCGCTCTTTGCCACTGCCATACAGAAAGAGCCAGGCAAGTGCATACCACAACACCCACTGCCAAAACTGAGCAATATGCGCTAACCTTTGATCTACTTATGTTTACCTGCGTCATATGTCATGCTACTCAAATTAATTATTATTGTTTTGCTTTTCAGCATCATCTATAACCTGTTTCGAGCTTTGTTCATCATGCTCAAAGGGACTCAGTCAGGTGAGTCAATGTCTCGGCTGTTGGGTAAAAGAGTGTTTTTCTCAGCAAGTGTTTTGCTGCTTATTCTCATTGCGAAAGGACTGGGCTGGCTTAACTTCAACCCAGCACCGGGCGCTACAACACATAAACAAACACAAACAAGCACAGCCAGACCACATCAACAAAATGCCAGTACCAGGCACCTGCCTGAAATGCAAAATGGTTATGTGCGCTAAAATGCCCCTTCATTACCCGCAGCCAAACGACTGCTAAAATAATAGCGCCAAGCGTGACATGCATACCGTGAAATCCAGTCAGCATAAAGAAGGTATTACCATAAATACCTGACTCTAAAGTAAGCCCCAAATCCTGATAGGCATACACATATTCCTCAACTTGCAGAGCCAAAAAGGCAAACCCCAGCAAAATAGTTAGCCCTAAAAACACCTTTACTTTGTTTCTTTGGCCCTGCTCCATGGCAGCGTGCGCAAAATGCAGGGTGACAGATGAAATCAAAAGAATGATGGTGTTTATCAGCGGCAGACCTTGCCACCCCATGGCTTGTGTTGTGTCACCACTTGGTGTGTTCAGTAAAGGCCATACTGCTTCAAAGCTAGGCCACAGTAACTCGTGTGTCATAGCGTTATTGCTTGCACCACCCAGCCAGGGCACCGCAAACATACGCGCATAGAATAAAGCACCAAAAAATGCAGCAAAAAACATCACTTCAGAAAAAATAAACCAGGCCATCCCCTGTCGAAATGAACGATCCATTTGCTGTGAATATAAACCGCCTTGCGACTCCCGAATAACATGCCGAAACCACCCGGCTAACATAAACAACAGTAAGCCAATCCCGGCATATAAAATAAACTGGCCAGCAGGGCTTTTCATTACAGTTAACCCTCCCCCTACAGCAACTCCAAACAGGGCTACGGCCCCCACTATGGGCCAAGGGCTTTGCTCAGGTACATAGTATTTTTCGTAACCACTAGCCATGACTTAATCCTCGTATTTGTTGATACACAGCGGCTTGTATACTGTAGACGTACCCTTTACCAACCGCGTCACGCTCGAAATCATCAAACTGCTTTATTGCTGGGTACTGAGGCATACTAGAAACAGCCGCATTTCTGTCTGTGATGTCATACAACGTGTATGCGAGCGTCAGCTCTGCAATGTCAGTAGGTAGCTCTGTGTCGACATAGAACCGTAAGGTAAAAGACATTTTCTGCCTTGCCTGCATACTTTGTTGATCAAAGCAAAAGCAAGCGAGCTTATGCAGATACTTTGCCGCCATACCAGGAGAAACAGATGGAATAGCTTGCATTATGCGAGCATCAACGCTCAGATTTTCGGCCGTAAAACTGACTTCTGTTAACGTGCCAGGCGTAACAGTCACTTGATAGGTCTCGGCCTGCACCTTAAAGGGTGCCTGTCCTTGCGTATGCGTTGTGAAACTCACATCTACTTTGCGCGCTAAATCTTGCTCTTCGCTTGCCTCCGCGGCTGTCAGCTCTACTTTGCCATTGAGCCCCGTGATGTCGCAGAACACGTCGTAAAGCGGCACCAGGGCAAACGCAAATGCAAACATACCCAGCACCAATAACAAAAGCTTTCTCAGTAACGGGGCATGCATTACTTCACCTCAGGAGGTGTACTAAAAGTATGATAAGGTGCAGGTGACGCAACATCCCACTCCAACCCTTCTGCACCATCCCACACCTTGGCTGGCGCACGCTGCCCGCCTGCTATGCACTTGAATACCACAGCCACAAACAGCAGCTGAGATAAACCAAAGGCAAAACCGCCAATACTTATCAAAGCATTGAAGTCTGCGAATTGCAGTGCGTAATCGGGGATCCGTCGTGGCATTCCTGCGAGCCCAACAAAATGCATCGGAAAGAATAAGATATTAACGCTGACCAATGACAACCAAAAGTGCCATTTAGCCAAGATCTCGCTGTACATATAGCCCGTCCACTTAGGCAGCCAGTAGTAAGCTGCTGCCATAATCGAAAAGACAGCCCCTGTGACTAGCACGTAATGGAAATGAGCAACGACAAAGTAAGTATCGTGATACTGAAAATCGGCAGGCGTAATCGCCAGCATCAAGCCCGAAAAGCCCCCGAGCGTAAACAGTACAATAAACGCGATAGCAAATAACATCGGCACTTCAAAACTGATTGAACCGCGCCACATTGTGGCTACCCAGTTAAAAACTTTGACGCCGGTTGGTACAGAGATAAGCATAGTCGCATACATAAAAAAGAGTTCACCGGCCAAAGGCATACCGGTAGTAAACATATGATGTGCCCACACTATAAAAGACAACAAGGCGATGGATGAGGTGGCATATACCATAGATGCATATCCAAACAGCTTTTTCCTTGAGAAAGTCGGCACTATCGTAGAGATCACCCCAAAAGCCGGTAATATCATGATGTATACTTCCGGATGACCAAAGAACCAGAAAATATGCTGGAACATCACGGGATCCCCCCCGCCGGCAGCATCAAAGAAGCTCGTTCCAAAATACTTATCCGTCAACACCATAGTTACCGCTCCAGCCAGCACAGGCATTACCGCAATCAACAGAAATGCGGTGATCAGCCAGGTCCACACAAACAAAGGTAACTTCATCCATGTCATTCCCGGCGCGCGCATATTGACTATGGTCACGATGACATTAATTGCCCCCATTATTGAGCTGACACCCATGATATGAACAGCAAAAACGAATAAAGCAGTATTGTCGTTACTGTAAGTGGTGGACAAAGGCGCATAGAAGGTCCAGCCAAACGCTGGGCCACCGCCTTCCATAAAGAGCGAGGCCAGCAATATCAGAAAAGCAAATGGCAAGATCCAAAAGCTCCAGTTATTCATCCGTGGTAGCGCCATATCGGGCGCACCAATCATCATGGGTACCATCCAGTTTGCCAGGCCCGTAAAGGCTGGCATTACGGCACCAAACACCATGATCAAACCATGTACTGTGGTCATTTGATTGAAGAAATGGGGATCTACAAGCTGAAGCCCAGGTTGGAACAGCTCAGCCCGGATCACCATAGCCATCCCACCGCCGATCAGAAACATCAACAAAGAGAACAGCAAATATAATGACCCTATGTCTTTATGATTCGTTGTGAAAAGCCAACGCTTGATACCGGTTGCCGGACCGTGGTGCGCATGATCGTGCTCGTGTTCAGCTTGCTGTGTGCTCGAAGTCATTTGGCTTCCTCCTGTTTTCCGTCAAGGTAAGCTTGTATTTGACTGGGTTGGATAACTTCCCCGGTATCATTCCCCCAGCTGTTTCTTTTGTAGGTGATAACTCCGGCTACTTCTTTTAATGAGAGTTGCTTGGCAAAAGCCTGCATCGCAGTACCTGGACGCCCATCCATAATAATTGCTATGTGTGCTTGCAAGTCTCCAGTGACCATAGCGCTGCCTTTCAAGGCAGGAAACACCCCCTGCAAACCTAAGCCCGTAGGCTGATGGCAAGCAGCACAATAAGCCATATAGACGCGCTCCCCAGTTGCCATCAGCTCTTCTTTGCTAAGCGTCTGATCTAATAGTGCGGCTTCTTGCTGCGCAGCAAGCGCTCTTTGCGCCTTTTCGTTAGCAAGCCAAGCCTGAAACTCAGCTTCCGGCTTTGCTTCTACGACAACAGGCATGAAGCCATGGTCTTTGCCACACAGTTCCGCGCATTGACCTCGATATGTTCCCGGTTCATTCACATTCGTCCATGCTTCGTTAATAAACCCAGGATTGGCATCCTTTTTAACCGCGAAATCGGGCACCCACCAGGAGTGAATCACGTCGTCAGATGTAAGTAAAAACCGCACTTTCTTGCCAGTTGGGATGACCAGCGGCTTGTCGACTTCAAGCAGATAGTTCTCTGTTTTACTCTCCATATTGTCTATCTGCGCTCTTGGTGTAGACATCAGAGAGTAAAAGTCGACGTCATGGCCAAGATATTCGTAATGCCATTTCCACTGCGACCCCGTTACTTTGATTGTCAGGTCTGCCTTGTCAGTGTCTTCCATCGCAATCAAAGTTTTTGTTGCAGGCACGGCCATGGCCACCAAAATTAAAAACGGAATGGCTGTCCAAAGGATTTCGACCTTAGTACTTTCATGAAATTGTGCAGGCTCTGCACCTTTAGAGCGCCGGTGGTGGATCAATGCCCAAAACATGACTGAAAATACTATCAGCCCAATTACGCAACAGATCCAGAATATGGTCATGTGTAACTGATAAACTTGGTTACTGATGTCTGTAACCCCCGTACGCATATTGTAGTCGCTTGCGAACACGAGCGTACTGAGGAGTAAACACATCGCAACTGTGATGAGTTTCGCTATTTTCATTAGACGTCTCCCTCGATTGCCTCAGGAGTGAGAAGCAACGGTTCTTATTATCGGATGACTGTCATTTCACCTGGGTAAACCCATGCGTACTGCACGACCATTTAACAACTAGTCAAAATTTAACCGTTTAGCAAGTTTTTATCTGGCGCTGATTTTGTTTTCTAGGGTAGGGAAATAGTTGAAAAATAGCTGTTTGTTAGGAGTCACTCATACGCTGAACCACTTGGAGTGGCTACATATAAGTGTTTACAAGAAGTAAAATTCGCCCGGCATGTATCACGCCGGGCGGTAGGAAATATTTAAATATCGCTGCGTATCACGCCGACAGCCAAACCTTCGACAGAGAAATTCTGTTGCTCTAAGTCAACTTCGATAGGAGAAAAGTCTTCATTTTCAGCGTGCAAGTATACTTTCTTACCAAGCTTTTCAAAGCGTTTAACTGTTACATCTTCCTCAACTCGTGCAACGACAACCTGCCCGTTATTCACAACCTGAGTACGGTGTACTGCAAGTAGATCACCATCCATGATCCCTATGTTCTTCATGCTCATCCCATTAACCCGCAACAAGTAATCTGCGGCAGGATGAAACATTGCAGGGTCGACCGAACAATGGCTTTCAATGTGCTCTTGCGCAAGTATCGGCTCACCAGCTGCAACTCGGCCAATTAAAGGTAACCCAAGTTGCTCTGGCTCGTCGTCAACCAAACGGATCCCTCGGCTTGCACCAGGTACCATTTCAATTACGCCTTTCTTAGCTAATGCTTTCAAGTGTTCTTCTGCGGCATTCGCACTGCGGAACCCAAGCGACTCGGCAATCTCTGCTCGAGTCGGCGGCATGCCAGTATCCTTAATGAAAACTTTTATAAGTTCAAAAACTTGTTCTTGTCGTTTAGTAAGTGGTCGCATATAACTGGTTTTCCATACAGTGCATTTACTGTGAGTATATACAGTTATCATTTTTTCGCAATGGTTAATCGCCTTTAACCAGCAAAGGCAACGGCAAAGTACAATGACAGCAAGCAACGCAAGCACATTTACTTTACGCTAGGGTGAATTGCGACCGAAGCACCGCTTCGCAGCGCAATGAACGCGAGGGTGACGAGAAACCGAAGCAACGCTTCGCAGTTCGAGGAAGTGAGCGCAGGGATGCGCGAAGGGGAGATACTACATGGAAGTACTTTATTCCAGACGCAAAAAAGCCCGACTCTTTCGAATCGGGCTTTGAGGTACAAGGAGGTACGAATGTCGACGATATTCTTGGATGAATAAAGTGCAAAGTACAATGACAGCGAGCAACGCGAGTACATTTACTTTGCGCAAGGTGAAATAAGCTATTTTAGAGAACGCAGACCTATTCTTCATCCACCAAGCTTCATGGATGAATAGACAACGCCATTCTGTCTACAGCTTCATCGACGATTTTTTAAATTCAAAACGCAAAAAAGCCCGACTCTTTCGAATCGGGCTTTCTTTTATTAGGAGCTTGGCAATGTCC
>NZ_PPUZ01000054.1:0-23654 GCF_004212645.1 Pseudoalteromonas rubra
GTTGTTCTAAATGAGAAATTTTTAACGCTGTTAGCGTCATATTTGCTCCGTCAAATTGAACAGGTATTAAGTGAAATTGGTATTAAAGCTTGCTGGTACAACTAAACTGTAGACAAAAAAAGGAGCCTCAGGCTCCTTTTTGCGATAAAACCAGATCGTTACTCCGATGCAGCTTTATCCTGACTGTTGTTTTCGTAAATCAAAATTGGGTCAGATTCACCTTTAATCACGGTTTCATCCACCACAACTTTGCTCACGTCTTCAATCGACGGCAATTCATACATGGTATCCAACAGGACACCTTCTACGATAGAACGTAGCCCGCGCGCACCAGTTTTTCTGTCCATCGCTTTACGGGCAATGGCTTTAAGCGCATCTTCACGAAACTCCAGCTCAACCCCTTCCATCTTGAACAATGCACCATATTGCTTGGTCAACGCATTTTTAGGCTCATTCAAGATTTGGATCAGCGCGTCTTCGTCCAGTTCAGTAAGCGTCGCCACGACTGGCAGACGTCCGATAAACTCAGGGATCAGACCGTACTTGACCAGATCTTCTGGCTCAACATCTTTGAACGTCTCACTCAGTGAACGCTCGCTGTCTGAGGTTTTTACCTGAGCACCAAAACCGATACCTGTGTTGGTATGGCTGCGCTGCTCAATCACCTTATCCAGACCCGCAAATGCACCGCCACAGATAAACAGGATCTTTGATGTATCAACCTGCAAAAACTCTTGCTGAGGATGCTTGCGCCCGCCTTGTGGCGGCACCGAGGCAACGGTTCCTTCAATGAGTTTTAACAGTGCTTGCTGAACACCTTCACCCGAAACGTCACGCGTGATGGACGGGTTATCAGACTTACGTGAAATCTTATCGATTTCATCGATATAAACAATGCCACGCTGTGCTTTTTCAACGTCGTAGTCGCACTTCTGCAAGAGCTTCTGGATAATATTTTCAACATCTTCACCCACATAACCAGCTTCGGTTAGCGTGGTGGCATCAGCCATAGTGAAAGGCACATCCAGTAAGCGCGCCAGTGTTTCGGCAAGGAGTGTTTTACCACTACCTGTTGGACCGATCAGCAGGATATTGCTCTTACCCAGTTCAACATCGCCTTTCAGACCCTGATTTTTCAGTCGCTTGTAGTGGTTATACACAGCAACCGAAAGCACTTTCTTTGCGTGCTCCTGGCCAATCACATAGTCATCAAGGTGATTGCGGATCTCTCTTGGTACCGGCAATTTATCAGACGAATCATGTTGCGGCGCTATATCCTTGATTTCTTCTCTAATGATGTCGTTACACAGTTCGACGCATTCATCACAAATGTACACTGATGGACCAGCGATCAACTTGCGTACTTCATGTTGGCTCTTACCACAAAATGAGCAGTATAAGAGCTTACTATTCTTGTCGCCGTCTGTAGGAGTGTCTGACATTCAGCTACCTCTTAAATTTGGACAGTTATCTTTTGCGATAACATAATACATATTTTAACTATACCAAAGAATTTTGCCTTTAGCATAGCCGGGCCAACAGCATTTATCTAACGGTGTTCAGAAATACGCCAGCCCGAAACAGATTACTTGATGTTTCTGCTGCTATGAACGGCATCTACCAGACCGTATTCTACGGCTTGCTCGGCGTTCATAAAGTTGTCACGATCCGTGTCGTTGGCGACTACATCATAAGGCTGGCCAGTATGCTCAGCCAATAGACGATTCAATTTCTCTTTGATCGTCAGGATCTCTTTGGCGTGGATCTCAAAGTCTGACGCCTGGCCCTGGAATCCACCCAGCGGTTGGTGGATCATCACACGAGAATTTGGCAAACAGTAGCGTTTGCCTTTGGCACCGCCTGAAAGTAGGAAAGCCCCCATGCTGGCAGCCTGGCCAACGCACACAGTGCTCACATCAGGCTTGATAAAGTTCATTGTATCGTAAATCGACATACCTGCAGTCACTGAGCCACCCGGCGAGTTGATGTACAGATAAATGTCTTTTTCAGGGCTTTCTGATTCCAAGAAAAGCAGCTGAGCAACGATCAGGTTTGCCATGTGGTCCTCAACCTGACCAGTCAAAAAGATAATGCGCTCTTTGAGCAAGCGAGAATAAATGTCATACGAACGCTCGCCTTTCGCTGTTTGCTCAACAACCATAGGGACTAACGCGTTTAGAGGATCAAACATACCGTCATTCATTTTATAGATTCCTTATAAACAGGGAAGTGCACTGCAAAACCTGGCAACTTGTCAGTCTCAATACACAGGACAAGCACGATTTGTTTACTCGAGATGCAACAAGTTTATAGGCATAAGTTTATACAAAAGGTGCTGATAAACAAAAGTATACGCCGAACCGTGCTACTTTGAGAAAACAAAAATGGCTCGCAGCACTGCAAAACACAGAGCAATACGAGCCATTTAAACGTTAGCTTAACAGTAAGTCAATGATTTCGTCTTTGACGATATCAAAAGGGCTTACTGAGCCGCCTGTTGTGGGTTCATGATGTCGTCGAAAGACTTCTCAACATCAGCAACCTGAGCTGCAGCCAGAATCGCATCTACTGCTTGCTCTTCCATTGCAACGTTACGCATTTGCTGCATAAGCTGATCGTTGCCTTTGTAGTAAGCAACTACTTCGCTTGGATCTTCGTAAGCAGAAGCAACAGTTTCGATTAGTTCTTCAACTTTTGCGTCATCTACTTTGATGTCGTTCGCTTTGATTACTTCGCCTAGCAGAAGACCCGTTTTAACGCGTGTTACTGCTTGCTCATGGAACAGCTCAGCTGGTAGCTCTGGCATGTTCTTAGCATCGCCACCGAAACGCTGTGCAGCTTGCTGACGTAGCGCGTCGATTTCTTGGTCGATAAGAGCTTTAGGTACTTCAACTTCGTTAGTTTCTAGAAGACCTTTAATCGCTTGATCTTTGATCTGAGCTTTAACAGCCTGACCAAGTTCACGCGTCATGTTTTTCTTCACTTCTTCTTTCAGTGCGTCAACGCCGCCTTCAGCAACACCAAACTTAGTTGCAAATTCGTCAGTCAGCTCAGGCAGCTCCTGAACTTCAACTTTCTTCACAGTGATCTTGAACTGTGCAGCTTTACCCTTCAGGTTTTCGGCGTGGTATTCTTCAGGGAAAGTCACGTCAGCAACAACTTCTTCGCCTGCTTTCTTACCGATGATGCCATCTTCGAAACCTGGGATCATACGACCCTGACCTAGCTCAAGAGGGAAATCTTCCGCTTTACCACCTTCGAACTCTTCACCTTCAACAGTGCCAAGGAAGTCGATAGTTACACGATCTTTCTCACCTGCAGCAGCGTCGCTTTCAGTCCAGCTTGCGTGTTGCTTGCGCAGAGTTTCCAGCATGTTCGCCAGGTCATCTTCTGTTACGTCAACCACTGGCTTCTCAACTGAGATCTTTTCAAGATCTTTCAGTTCAACTTCAGGGTAAACTTCAAAAGTTGCATCGAACTCCAGGTCCTTGCCTGACTCCAGAGATTTAGGAGCAAACGTAGGCGCGCCAGCTGGGTTGATCTTTTCAGAAACAATTGCTTCGATGTAGTTGCGTTGCATCAGCTCACCCGCAACTTCCTGCATTACCGCAGCACCGTAGCGCTTTTTGATAACAGACACTGGTACTTTACCCGGACGGAAGCCGTCGATACGCTGTGTTTTAGCCAGTTGTTGTAAGCGTTTTTTTACTTCAGTCTCAACGTTCTCAGCTGGAACTGTGATAGTCAGACGGCGCTCAAGACCTTGAGTCGTCTCAACAGAAACTTGCATGATATAACCTCAATTTTCATTTTTGGCGACAACGCGCCTTCCTTACAAACAAGTCGACTTTTTATCAGACCAGATGACAGCAGAGTATCATATCCGCTCAATCTCGATTAAGCAGATCACCGTTAAAAACATCCCTACATTTGATGTTTAAGAATCAGTGCTGATCCCCGTCAGACTTGCTGCCTGCCCAGACAGGGCGCTATGTTAAATAATAGACGCGGCATTATAACCTATAAAACGGGAGAGTCGAGCAATCGCAGCAAATAATTGATGTTGCTTAGGACAAAATTAAGGAGATAAAACAGATTCTGAAATATAAAAGTGAGGAAGAGATGGTCGGCGATGCAGGATTTGAACCTGCGACCCCTTGGACCCAAACCAAGTGCGCTACCAAGCTGCGCTAATCGCCGAATATATCAATTTTGAAAGTGGTCGGCGATGCAGGATTTGAACCTGCGACCCCTTGGACCCAAACCAAGTGCGCTACCAAGCTGCGCTAATCGCCGAACATATAGGTTTTGTAGATGGGGCGACTGACGAGGCTTGAACTCGCGACAACCGGAATCACAATCCGGGGCTCTACCAACTGAGCTACAGCCGCCACTACAAATGTGGATTTTAAAATGGCGCACCCGGAAGGATTCGAACCTTCGACCGACGGCTTAGAAGGCCGTTGCTCTATCCAACTGAGCTACGGGCGCGGCGCAAAGAATGCTTCTTCGTGCATACCACCAACTTTCGTTGATTACTTTCTTTATAAAAAAGAAAGTGGTCGGCGATGCAGGATTTGAACCTGCGACCCCTTGGACCCAAACCAAGTGCGCTACCAAGCTGCGCTAATCGCCGATGTTTGTTATTTTCAGAGTTTCTCTTGCGAGCCCCTCGTTGACAACGGGGTGCATAATAGTGATTTGACCGGATGAGGTCAAACATTTTTTTTAGAAAACATGTCAACTGACTATTTTTACTGCAAAACGTTTAATTAATATAACAAAACGATTGGTTTTCCAGCAATTTCTTCAGATTTAGTGGTAATAAAAGCGCCTGGTGACGGATCCGGCTTGGCTATTTAGGGGATTTTTGCGAAAATAGCGGCGGCTTTTTGAGTTTTGTCTTACTCAGCCTCAGTGCAAATTTCAACGACTCATATGCCATTAATAAATAGAGTACCCCCTTTAAAACACTCTATAATCGTTCAAGTAATTAACCCTTAAATTTAAAGGTCAGTCATGACGGCAAACATCATCGACGGTAAAGTTATTGCGAAACAAGTTCGCAGTACCGTAGCCAACCGCGTTGCAGCGCGGATCAATCAGGGGCTCAGAGCACCAGGACTAGCAGTTGTACTTGTTGGTCAGGACCCCGCCAGCCAGGTATATGTCGGCTCAAAGCGTAAAGCGTGTGAAGAAGTCGGCTTCGTATCTAAGTCATATGATCTACCGGCTGACACAAGTGAGGCGCAATTGCTGGAGTTGGTGGACACGCTCAATCAGGATCCAAGCGTTGACGGTATCCTGGTGCAGTTACCTTTACCAGACGGGCTCGATGCAGAGAAAGTGCTGGAACGTATCCACCCGCACAAAGATGTTGATGGTTTCCACCCTTATAACGTCGGACGACTGGCACAACGTATGCCAGCACTGCGTCCGTGTACACCCAAAGGGATCATTACCTTACTCGATTCAACCGGCGTCAGGTATAAAGGTATGCATGCCGTTGTTGTGGGTGCCTCCAATATAGTTGGTCGTCCCATGTCACTTGAGTTGTTGCTGGCAGGCTGTACGACGACCGTTTGTCACAAATTTACCCAAGATCTTGAAGCGCATGTGCGTCGCGCCGATCTGCTGGTCGTTGCAGTCGGTAAACCAGAATTCATTCCGGGTGACTGGATCAAAGAAGGTGCCATGGTCATCGATGTCGGCATTAACCGGCTAGAATCTGGCAAACTGGTCGGCGATGTACAATATGAGGTTGCCGAGCAACGTGCCAGCTTTATCACGCCAGTACCCGGCGGCGTCGGGCCAATGACCGTCGCAAGCCTGATTGAGAACACACTCGAAGCTTGCGAAAACTACCACAGCTAATGTCTTCATAGCAGGTGCACGCCGCACCTGCTTCCCTCACCTACCCCTTCTCAATTTCAAACAAAATCTGGCATATTCTAAAATATGGGCTAGTATTGAGCGGCTATTGCTATCATATAAAGGATCATGATGACAGCGTTCACCCAACCGCACCTAAAAACCTATTCTCTGCACTGTTATGCGCCGGGCACATTGAGTGATGCTGATAAGCTTAGACTAGGGCAGTTTCGCAGCACAATATGGCGCGAACAAGGACAAACCGTCCGTCACTGTGCAACGCCCGACTCCTGGCTTGAGCACGCAGATAATGAGGCATATATCTGGCTGGCAGAACATCAGGGGGATATTATCGCAACAGCCAGAATGAACCTGTGTACGGATCTGGCCCATTTACCGGAGCAGCAACTTTATCAGCCTCTGAGCAACCAGTTAACCACCCCACTGGCCACTTGGGGACGACTTGCTGTTGCTGCACAGTGGCGAAGCCAAGGGTTGGCTACTCAGCTCATTGAGGCGCGCTTGCTACTGGCTAACCAGTTGGGCTGTCGATATATTGTGTTAGATTGTCCGGTTTCACGGGTTGCAGCGATGCAGACACACCACTTTACTGTATTATTACCACCTCAGCCGGGTATTTTGTTTCCCGACATGCAATTTGTCGTCATGGGCTGCAAGCTTTAATTCTTCAGCCAGATTTACCCGGGCGGGTTCAGGGAGCTGACAATAAAGCTGTGAGGGTGTAAGTCTGAAAAAGTAATCACATCACCAAGACTAAGTACGGTGTCAACATCAGGTGATATCTTGACCCGGTTTACAAATACGCCGTTTTTGCTTGTGTCTCTGAGCGCCCATAGCTCCCCTGTCCAGATAATCACTGCGTGGTGACGTGAAATTTCAATCCCGAACACCTGCGTGTCGACCTCGCCATGCGCACGACCAAAACGATGATGGGGTTTGAGAGGGATGTGATCATTGGTTTGTGCTAATAAAAGATGTGCCATGCCTGTGCCTATCTGAGTGTCCTGACTTCGAAATTTGCAACAGTGCGCATCCCGGGAAGAAGAAATACACCACTGCTGGGCATGAGATTGTAATCGTTACTTAATAATGATGACATTACGCCACCTTACACTTCACAATGCTTACGGTAATAACGCTGTAAACCGATCCAATACTGGCATCTGAACAGATATTATCTAAAGTTAAAATAAGATTTCCCTCTGGAAATACAGCCGTGTCAGAAGCAGTTAAGGCAAATCAATGCAGGAGCCTGCATCGCGAGTATTCTGGTTATATGCAGCTGGTACGCTTGCTGGTGTTATTTAGCATTATTACGAGTAGTATTGTGCGTGCAGCAAGCCCGATACCTGTCACAATTTTGGCTGACGACAGCTACCCACCCTACTCATATGTTCAAGATGGTAAACTGGTCGGCATTTATCCTACGCTCATTTTAGAAGCCGCGAAGCTCATCAAAGAAGAATACCAGGTTGAGTTACGCCCTATTCCCTGGAAAAGAGGTGTTGCAGCGCTCGAGCAGGGCGAAGCGTTTGCACTGATGCCACCTTATATCCATCTTGATACACGCCCCTATATCTGGCCTTATTCGGTTGCACTAAAACAAGAAGAAGTTGTGGCGTTTTGCAACCCCGGCATCACTTTACAAAATATCACCCAACGTGACAGCGAGCTGGCGCCAATCAATATCGGATTGAACGCAGGATTTTTGATCCTCGACGATGCGCTCAAAGAGGCAAGAAAAACCGGACGTATTATTGTCTGGGAAAACAAGAATACCCGCGCCAACATCATCAAACTGTATAAAAAGAGAGTGGACTGCTACATCAACGACAGGCTCTCGACCTTAATTGGGATTAGCGATCTGCAAGACCAATTGCCCGGCTTAAGTGCACAATCATTTGTTGAAGATCGTATAGTACTGAGCCGCAGCGCTCATATTGGCTACCTGAAAGGCTACGAAGGAAAGTACCCGTACAAAGCTGACTTTATCGCAAAAATGGATGAGGCCTTAAATACGGTTTTACAAAAAGCGACCCACCCCTGATTAAATCAAATTATACAAAAAAGGCAGCGAAGGCTGCCTTGATATCTCTGTTCTAATGCTTACCCAGCAACAACCTGCCAGTCGATGCTGGCACCGGCTTTGATTGGTACAACCTGAGTATCGCCTAGCGGATAAGACTCAGGCACTTGCCAGCTGCTTTTTTCCAGAGTGATGGTATCGGTATTGCGAGGTAATCCGTAAAAATCCGCACCAAAGTGACTGGCAAAGCCTTCAAGCTTATCCAGTGCGCCAGCTTCTTCAAACGCCTCCGCATATAGCTCGATGGCGGCATGGGCGGTGTAAGCACCGGCACAACCACAGGCGGCTTCTTTTTTATCTTTCGCATGAGGTGCCGAGTCAGTGCCCAGGAAGAACTTTTTACTACCGCTGGTTGCCGCTCTCAGCAATGCCTGCTGATGGGTATTACGCTTGAGAATTGGCAGGCAGTAATAATGAGGACGAATGCCACCGGCCAACATGTGATTGCGGTTATATAGTAGGTGATGCGCAGTGATTGTTGCAGCAACATTGTCTGGTGCTGATTCAACGAACTCAACGGCATCTTGCGTGGTAATGTGCTCAAGCACGATTTTCAGCTTAGGAAACGCATCGACGACTTTTCTGAGCTTAGTATCGATAAACACCTTTTCACGGTCGAAAATATCTATCGAAGAATCAGTCACCTCACCGTGCACCAGTAACAGCATACCGACTTCCTGCATCACTTCCAGGATCGGGTAGATATTTTCAATATCGGTTACGCCGGAGTCAGAGTTGGTGGTTGCGCCCGCAGGATATAACTTTGCAGCGACAATATGGCCACTGGCCTGCGCCGCACGGATCTCTTCAGCACTGGTGTTGTCGGTCAAATACAATACCATCAAAGGCTCAAATTGTCCGTTTGGCTTTGCAGCAAGAATTCGCTCACGATATGCCAGTGCACTTTGCGTACAAGTGGCCGGTGGCACCAGGTTAGGCATGATGATGGCCCGCCCCATATAGCGACTGATATCGCGTACTGTATCAACGAGTACCGCGCCATCGCGAAGATGCACATGCCAATCGTCCGGACGAGTGATTGTTAAGGTCTGTTTACTTGTCATTGCTCTTTCCCACTACTGAATTTGCCCGATCATAGGCTGAGCCAGCTAGTTAGTAAAGTTTTTAAGCCCAATCAGCCTAAAGCTTGTACCCGAATATGTAGTAAAAGTGTCATCAGGTTTACAGCCAATAGCAATTTAATTGCAACATTGACTGTAACGCATCATTTAAGAGCGTTAACATAGTAGAAGATTAAGTAATCAGGCCTGTGTCATGCCAATACTGTCAGAAGCAAAACTAGAATCAAAAACCGAACAGTTAAGCATCATTAACCAATTTTCATCATCATTACTGCAAATCACACACCTAGATGAACTCTTTGAGTATGTTACCAGCCAGGTTGTGAGCAAGCTGGGGTTCGTGGATTGCGTTATTTATCTTAGCGATCCAGCTGGCCAGTTTCTCGATGTGGTCGCCAGTATGGGTGTGGCACATAAAGACATCAGTCACCAGGTAAGCCAACAGAAGATCCCCATCGCAGCGGGGATCACAGGGCATGTTGCGCGGACCAAACAACCGTTTATTTCTGGCAACGTGGCACTGGAACCTATGTACATTGCCGATGCCCGGCCAGCGCTCTCAGAGCTGTGCGTGCCATTGGTATATGAAAATACCCTACTGGGCGTAATTGACTGTGAGCACCCGGAGGCGGATTACTTCACTCAGGCGCATTTGCAGATCCTCTCTACGGTGGCACATTTACTCAGCGCCAAAATCCATCAGGTTCGTACTTTGGATCACCTGAAGGCAACGGTAGAGCAACTACACCAGGCACAACAACTGGAAACGTGCCTGTTAAAAATCGCCAATATCACCTATCAGTCACGTAATCTGGAGGCATTTTATGATGAGCTTTACAGCATCATCTGCTCGCAGCTCCCGGCGGAAAACTGCTTTATTGGGCTGTACGATACCCAGCAGGATGTCCTGGAGATTGATTACCTGATAGAGGCAGGGGTTAAATGTAGCGCGCACCAGAAAGTCTCCAAAGAGCAAATAAAGCACACAGCGTCCTATTATATTATCAAACAACAGCAACCTTTATTGTGCGACCACCAGCAATTTCTGACCCATATTAAAAAACAAAACTTCAAAATGGTTGGCCGCTCGCCTCGCTCATGGCTTGGTGTACCCTTCGTTGTTAACGATCAATATCAAGGCGTGGTGGTGCTGCAAAGCTACGACAACGATCGGGCTTTTAGTCAGCATCATAAGGCTATTTTGACCTACATCAGCCGCCAGCTTAGTATGGCCATAGACAGACGCCTTGCCCGTCAGGCACTGGAGCACCGGGCTCTGCATGACGACCTGACAGGCCTGGCAAACCGCTATCTGATGCTGGAGCGCATTAAACACGCTATTTTATCTTTGGGCAGAAGTCAGCCTGAGCGCCAACACTGCCTGCTGTATCTTGATCTGGACCGATTCAAAAGCATTAATGACGCGCTGGGGCATGATGTTGGCGACCATTTTTTGGTGGCCATTGTTGGGCTTATTAAAGCCAGTATCCGCAAAACAGATACCTTTGCACGTCTGGGCGGCGATGAGTTCGCCATTTTTATGGAGAACATTAGCGACAAGCATCAAGTGGAACTGGCACTGGAACGGATCACTGGTGCCATTGCCAAGCCCATTCAAATCGATGGCCATTTGTTACAGGCCTCCAGTAGCATCGGGGTTGCGTTTACCTCCAGCGACTCAGACAGTGCCATTACCCTGCTTCAGCAAGCAGATGCCGCCATGTATGAAGCCAAATCCGCTGGACGCAGCCAGATCCGGTACTTCAACAATGAAATGCGTAAAAAACTCAAGCAACAAGCCGACATAGAAAACGACTTACAAAACGGCATTAAAAATGGTGAGTTTGAGCTGTATTATCAACCAATTTTTTCGCTAGCTCAGTCTAGGGTAGTCAGTTTTGAATCCCTGGTACGCTGGCATCACCCCAAAAATGGCCTGGTCACGCCGGATGACTTTATTCCTATCGCCGAGCAAACAGGTCAGATCATAGAGCTTGATTTGCATTTGCTTGAGCTGGCTGCACAACAAATTGCTCACTGGCAGGATGCCGGGGCTGGGAATGTCTGCCTGACAGTAAATGTGTCATCACGCCACTTTGCCAGCCTGGAGTTTGTAGAGCAGATAGCCTCTTTGTATCGCAACTATGGCTTAAGCCAGGGCGCGCTCAGCCTTGAAATTACAGAATCGGGTCTGATTGAAAACCTCAACCTGGCCACTAAAGTTATCAACGGCTTGTCTCCTTACGGTGTAAAACTCTATCTGGATGATTTTGGCACCGGCTATTCTGCCCTGGGATACCTGCATCAGCTACCCATTCACGTACTAAAAATCGATAAGAGTTTTATAAGCCAGTTAACAGACGAGGAAAACCCGCTGGTTGATGCCATTTTATCGCTGGCAAAATCCTTGGATCTGGAAGTGGTCGCCGAAGGCATAGAAACCTCGCAGCAGTTGCAATTGCTCAGCTCCAAAGCGTGTCAGTATGGACAAGGCTTTTTCGTTTCTCGACCACTTAAAGCTGCACAGGCGATGGAATTTTTACAAACGGAGCAAGTTAAATTCGCCACAGCCCACAAAGAGGCATAACCCAACCAGATTAAAGCGCATTGGCTTGCTCAGCTCTGTGCGCTAGCCTTACACCTTCAGCCTTTTTCTTCTGCAAACCAGCTCAGAGCTAGCGACGCAATCAACTTAGTGTGCTTAGTCACTGTGCTCTCGATCCACCTGCACAGCTGAGCAACCCGCTCTGCACCCAGGCTGCTTTGCGATCCGCATTGGATCTGTTTGTTCCCTGTATCGTTCTCAACGTGGTTAAGATAACCAGAAGCGATAACAGAACTCAATTTTCCCTCTGAAGCCCCTTAATCACAACTTGAGTAAAATTAAATTGTAATTTTTTTAAAAAAAGTCAAATAAAGAATGACAACGCTGTCAAAAATAGTGCTATAGTAATTTTGTAAATATTTAGTCAATCGCTGCTGGATTTGTAGACGTCTAGACGTTGAATAGCTAAGGTTCACAGCGTAATATGGGTGTAATCTGAGTTTTACTCACGTTTAGAATGAGATTTGTTGATGATGATAGATATAAAGCACTTAAAAACCATAGCGACCCTGAAAGAAACCGGATCACTGGTCAACACGGCGCGTGAGTTATTCCTAACTCAGTCAGCACTCTCTCACCAAATCAAAGATCTGGAAAATAAACTAGATTGCCAGTTATTCGAGCGCAAGACTCAGCCCGTGCGATTTACACCCCAGGGCATGTTGCTGTTGGAACTGGCCAACGATGTATTACCCAAAGTTGAAGCAACCAAGTGTCGCCTCAAGGAAAGCCTGAATCAGCCCATCTCACAACTGCGGCTCAGTGTTGAGTGCCATGCCTGTTTCCACTGGTTACTGCCGACTATCAAAGAATTCAATAATTTCTGGCCTGACATCAAAGTCGATTATGAACGCGGCTTTAGCTACGACGCTATTCCGGAGTTGCTCAGTGATGAACTCGACCTGGTCCTGACCTCTGATATTCGCGAGCCAGAGCAGGTTGAGTATGCCCACATCTTTGACTTTAAACTGAAACTGATTGTCGCGCCGGATCACGAGCTGGCTAAAAAAGCCTACGTTACGGCACTTGATCTCAAAGACGAAACCATCATTTCTTATCCAATCCCGAAAGAGCGTCAGGATATATTTAAACATTTTATTCAAAACGCCCGCTTTGATGGCACATTGAAAACGGTTGATCAGGGGCTATTGATTTTTCAGTTAGTCAGTGCCGGCATGGGAGTGGCTGCGCTGCCTGACTGGCTGGTTACGCCCTACGAGAGCCAGGGACTAATTAAATCCATCCCTCTGGGTGCGCTTGGTTTAAGCCGCCCTATGTATCTGGCAATGAAAAAGAATATGAAAGACAATCCGGTGTACCGGCACTTTCTGAACACCTGCAAGCAATCTGTCGCACGTTAAGTTACAAACCTGCTGATTTACATGACGCAATTGCCTGGCAATAGGGGTAAACTAAGCGCAAACTAAGTAAACGGATAACTTGTGATGTTTGAAATAAAAAAGGTAATTGGCTCACTGTTGATGCCCTTACCGGTGACGTTGCTATTACTTGCTCTCTGCTTATTGTTTATTGCAAAAACAAACCGTAAATCCTACCTGATGAGCTGGCTACTCGTGTTAGGTCTGTGGGCTGTCAGCACTCCTTTTGTTGCTGACAAATTGATCACTCCAACAGAGGCGAAGTTAAAGCCATTCGTAGTGAACAAACATAAAGATATGGACTATGTCGTCGTGCTTGGGTGTGGCCTGAGCTCAGCCCCCCGACTAACGGCCAACCTACAACTCTCGGGATGTGCCCTGTCTCGCCTCACCGAGGGGCTCAGATTACTGCAACACTACCCGGCAGCTCAGCTGATTGTTTCTGGTGCCGGATATGGCAAAACGACCAGTAGTGCTCTGATGGCTGATACCGCAATCTCACTGGGCGTACCGGCAACTAAGATAATCCAAAATTCTCACGCCCGGGACACGGCTGACGAAGCTTTGCTACTCGCAACCAGGCTGGTTGACAGTAAAGTAGCATTGGTTACCTCTGCCAGCCATATGGCACGCGCACAAGATTTGTTTTCTGCTCAGGGCATAGATACCGTTGCGGCACCTGTACAATTCTATAGCTTTGCAGGCTCGCCGGGCTACCAACGCTTTATTGCCAGTGCATCCGTTTTAAAAGCGGTAACGACCTATGCGCATGAGGCACTGGGACAGCAGTGGATTTGGTTGCGCCGTATGATCGACCCGCAAGCACTATAGTACCCATTTCACTTAATACTTGTTCAATTTTAAGGAGCAAACAGGTCGCTAACTGTGTTAAAAACTTCCCATTTGGAACAACTAAATATCGAAGTTTTTGCCTCGTCATCGGCCTTATTTTCTCGCCGAAAAATAGAGCGCTTAATTAAGCAAAATTGGTATAAACTCGCCCAAAAGTTGCACTCAGTACGCTCAATCAGGTACTGATTTGCGATGAATCAGAGCTTAAAAGCGCAAAAAATTGAAAAATACCTCAAAAATAGGTATAAATATCGTTTAATCTTAACCTGCGTATCCGCGTATAACACGACTGGGATTTACGATGAGTAAACTAGATAAAACTGAAGTTTTAAGTGCATTTGAAGCCGCATATGAAGCCACCCACGGCAAAAAGCCAGAGATCACCACTAAGCCTGGCTGGTACAGCATTGACGGTGGTAAAAATATGCGTCTGGCAGATGTAGCAGCTTTGACCGAAGAGCTAACTTCAGGAACAGCCGCGACAGAACAACCTGCGCCAAAGAAAAAAGCAGCGAAGAAAGCAGCCGCGCCAGCTGTTAAAAAAGCAGCGCCATTTACGGTTGTTAAAGCCAATGACGATGGCTATACCGCAGAAGAAGCTTGGATCATAGAGCTGGCCGAAAAGGATCATGACTGCCGCCTGCCGCGTGGCGTTGTCTAATTGCCTTTTATATGAGTCGGCACTCGCTGACTCATACACCTCCCAAAATATCGCAAATACAACCACCTACTATTAAAAACTTTGCCAATCTTTGACACTTTCGGCTATGCTTCTGGGCAATAAACAACCAACTGAGCCTACACAGTCATGCACTTACTCTATCGTTGCTACCACTTTGTTCTAAAATCGATAGTCAGATTTATCGGCATCCCGGAACCGCACTTATACCAAGGCACCCAGGGGCTGAGTGATGCTATTGCAGATCTGTGTTTACCTGATGACGCTCAGGTTCTGGTAGTAACAGATAAGGTGCTCAATGAGCGTGAGATAATCAATCCCGTACTCACAGCGCTTTGCGCGCAAAACCTATGTCCCGTAGTCTATGATCAGGTGCAGCCTAACCCGACAATCAAGAACATCGAACAGGGATACCAGGTTTACACGCAGCACCACTGTGTGGCAATCGTGAGTGTCGGTGGTGGTTCAGTACTGGATGCAGCAAAATTAATCGGTGCGCGTGTCGTCAGGCCAACACGCCCAGTAGAGACGTTCTCTGGACTGTTTAAGGTGCTTAAGACACTGCCACCAAACATTGCGATACCAACGACAGCCGGCACAGGCTCAGAGACCACGGTCGCAGCGGTATTTAACGACGAAAAGCAGGGTAAAAAGCTTGCGGCTGCAGACTTTTGCCTGGTGCCACAACGTGCAGTGTTGCTCAGTCAGCTTACCACCTCGCTGCCAGGCGGGATCACAGCAACCACGGCCATCGATGCCCTGACACATGCCATTGAAGCCATCTTAAGCATCAACGCCACCAAGCTTACTAATGACAAAGCACTCGAAGCTTGTTCGCTGATATTTGCTCACTTACCCACGGCCTACCATAATGGTCAGGACCAAAAAGCGAGGGACAAACTGCTCTATGCCTCCTTTCTCGCCGGACAGGCGTTCACCCGAACCTCCGTGGGTTATGTTCATGCCATTTCGCATCAGCTTACGGCCAAGTACGGCACCCCGCACGGTCTGGCCAACGCCGTTTTGCTATTACCTGTTTTGCACTGGTACGGCAGCAGGATACACCGTCAGTTAGCAATGATTGCCCGCCACTGCAGCCTGACCTCACTGGATTACCCCGTCGAACAACAAGCGCAGGACCTTATTGCCCATATTACCCAGCTACTGGCACAGCTAAATATTCAAACTCAACTCACTGAGGTACTGAGTGACGACATTCAAACTCTGGCAACTATGGCACTCGATGAGGCACACCCCGATTACCCGGTGCCCCACTTTATGGCACTACCGGATTGCCAGAACATACTGACACAGATCCGGGCTTGCTCTTCATGACTCACGTGCAGGTATTGGTATTATATTGAAACTGCTGACGGGTCACAGTCCCCCAGTATGGATCTACGTAGGTATCCTCAGTCACCTGCGTTATGCCAGCTGTCGCAATGGCTCGGCGCCAGAATTGCGTTGCATATTCAGCACCTGCTATCTGTTTAATGGTCCAAAACCCGGGCAATTTATCCCAAATAGTCCGGGCAAATTGGGCACCCAGCCCCGCTTTACGATAACGTGGCACAACGTAAAACTCGCACACCTCAAACTCACTTTCTCCATGCCGCGCTATCGCCGCCAACCCAATCGGCGTTTCACTGTCATACCAGAGATAACTTGTCACGTTGCCTTCTAACAAAGTATCCAGTGCAAACAAGCCATCAGCCCCTGGACTTTTATCAGTCAGAACAGAAAACTCGGCTTCATAAGCCTGTGCCAGATTGAGATAAACAGGCAGATTGTTGGCATCAACGGGGATAAGCATGAGGTACTTCCATTATTGAGTAATACACAAAAATAAGTGTACTACTCAATTAAGGAGGCAATATGCAAATAACTCTGGCAGACAAAAAGTGACTGAGATTAGAGGTATGGTACACCTGCCTCATCGCTTTCCACTATGTCCTGCTCCAGTAATGCATCAGCACGCCACTTTTGTATCGCCGGGCAGGCAAGTACTTTTTTCATATACGCTTTTTCCAAAGGGCCTAACTCAATACCATAGGTAATAAAACGCATCACAACAGGTGCAAACATCGCGTCAACAATGCTCCAGTTGCCAAATAACCAGCCTTCCTGAGCGCCAAACTCTGTCAACTGTTGACGCCAGATCTGAGCAATCCGCGCTATGTCTTTTTGGGCAGCTGGGGATAATTCTACCCGCCGCTGTGCTCTGATATTCATTGGCATTTCTGCCCTGAGTGCCAAAAAGCCACTGTGCATTTGCGCACTCAACGCCCGCGCTCTGGCTCGTAATTTAGGGCAGCAAGGCCAAGCCTGTCCGCAAAGATAAGCTTCATTGATATATTCACAGATAGCCAAAGATTCCCAGACGACCAAATCTCCGTCCACAAGCAAGGGGACTTTCTGCGTTGGGCTAAGCTCAGACAAGGCTTGGTAGAAGGCAGGGGTTTCTAACTTGAGTGCCACCTCTTCAAAATTTAGTTTATATTTTTCAATAAGTAGCCAAGCTCTCAGCGACCAGGTGGAGTAATTTTTATTCCCGATATAGAGTTTCATAGTGCGCCTTAATTCAGTGGTACATTTCTAGTTAGCACTACTTTAGGTTGCTTTATCAACTCAAACCAGCGGATAATTCTGATATCAAACATCAACATTTCTTATAGATATGGATATAGACTCTCTGCGTAGTTTCATCGCCTGTGTTGAAAATGGCAGTTTTACCCGGGCTGCCAGCCAACTGTATCGCACTCAATCAGCCATCAGCATGCAGATGAAAAAGCTCCAGCAGGAAGTAGGCAGGCCCTTGTTTGAAAAGTCCGGGCGAAAGTTACACCTGACTCAGGATGGACACACTTTAATGCGCTACGCCCGACAGCTGGTGCGGTTACACGATGACACGCTGTCCCATATGCGGCGTAATGAGGGAACAACCTTACTCAGGCTTGGCTGTCCGGACGATTACGCCGATGCAATTTTGCCCAGGCTCGTAAGCCAACTACATCGACACTGGCCAAACCTGGAACTGGACATTCACTGTATGTCCAGCAACCGGATCAAAGATGCGCTGGACCGGGGCGAATTAGATTTAGCTGTGATCACCCGCAGTCCGGATTCTGAGGAAGGGGTATTACTCTATCATGATCAAGGCGTCTGGGTTGGCAGCTTCAAACCCGATCCCAGTTTGTCACTGGCCATATTCCAGCGAGACTGTCGTTTCCATCAGGCCGCCATCGAAGGATTAATGAAACAGGAGCGGCCATTCAAAGTAATCGCTAACTGCGGGAGTGCTTCAGCTTTGCGCGCTCTGGTTAAAGCGGGCTTGGCAGTGGGTGCTCTGGCGAAAAGTAGCGCACGGGGCCTGCCAATAATCAGTCTCTCAGATTTACCCGCCCTGCCGGCTATCGAAATTGTGCTGATCCGCAGTAACGCCGCTGCTAACCCGATTAGAGAAGAGGACTTGCGCGCTATCTGTGATGCTATCGGCAATGCCAGCAACCTCCCTGACTGAGCATATTCATAGTTGCTTACAGCCACTCTACATGCGCTTACATTTTATGACACGCCTCAAACAGACTCTCACAAGGCGTCTGCATACACTTGTCGGCAAGTTAATCAAACGGAATGACGGCAATGAAAACTTTCTCTCTCCTCTCACTTGTTTTTGCAGTTTCAGCTTCTTTTGCAACTCAGGCTGCTCAGCATAACGAGCAGCACCGCATAGGTGCTCAGCTATTTGGTGGCGACGCTTCTTACAAAAGCTCAAGCAAAGACGGCGACGGTGTGACACATGTGTATTTTTACTACAACTATCAGTACGACTCTACCTGGGCGCTGGAAGTTGCCTACAACACAGGTATGGAAGCTGATGAATGGGAATGTAAAGATGACAGCGATGATAAGTTCACCTGTACACGCAACGACAAAGCGCTGTTCGAGCTCGGTGCGAATGAGCTAGATTACGATAACTTCGTGCTGGCAGTTAAGGGCCAGTATCAGCTGTCGGATAGCAACTACCTGTACGCCAAACTTGGCGCTCACTACTATGACTACGAGATTGGCTACAAAGGCAAAACCATGGTTGAAGAAGATGGCGTTAGTTTCCTGACGGAAGCGGGCTGGCAGTATGACTGGGACAATGGCATGTCACTTAATGCCAGTATTCAATACATGGATATGGGTGATCTGGACACGACCAACTTCGGTTTAGGCGTAAGCTATCGCTTCTAATTCAGATAATAAAAAGCGCAGCCAGTGGCTGCGCTTTTATTGTGTAGCATTAACTCTTTAACAATTGCTGCTGCAATAGATGTACCTCATCCCGAATAGCTGCCGCCTTTTCAAACTCTAACTCTCGGGCATATTGCATCATCTGCGCCTCAAGCTGTTTTATCTGCTCGGTCAGTTCAGTCACACTTTGATTCTGCTTAGCAGCCGATGGCTTTCTCGCCGCTTTCGATGCCGCTGCTGCCTGTTCAGCCGATACTTCCTCGCCCAGGTCCATCACATCGGTGATCTTCTTAACCAGAGCCTGCGGTTTCAGGCCATGCTTCTCATTGTAGGCGTGCTGAATAGCCCGGCGTCGCTCCGTTTCATCAATGGCCTTTCGCATAGATTTAGTGATCACATCACCATACAGAATGGCTTTACCATTGATGTGTCGGGCAGCCCGGCCAATGGTCTGGATCAATGAACGGGTCGAGCGTAAAAAGCCTTCCTTATCCGCATCCAAAATAGCAACCAGAGACACTTCGGGCATATCGAGTCCTTCACGTAACAGGTTAATGCCGACTAACACGTCAAACACCCCTTTGCGCAAATCGCGGATAATTTCCATCCGCTCCACAGTATCAATATCCGAATGTAGATAGCGTACCCGGACATCATGATCATTGAGGTAATCGGTCAGGTCTTCTGCCATGCGTTTCGTCAGCGTGGTCACCAGCACCCGCTCCTGCAGCTCAACCCGGCGGTAGATTTCAGACAGCAAGTCGTCGACCTGAGTGGCAACGGGGCGTACTTCCAGCTCAGGGTCAAGCAGCCCTGTCGGGCGAATAACCTGCTCGGCGACCTCGCCACTCGAGCGCTCTAATTCATAGTCGCCTGGCGTAGCTGACACATAGATGGTTTGCGGCGCAATCGCTTCAAACTCTTCAAATTTCAAGGGCCGGTTGTCCATCGCAGACGGTAATCGGAAACCATATTCCACCAGGTTTTCTTTACGGCTTCGGTCGCCCTTGTACATAGCGCCGATTTGCGACACAGTCACGTGAGATTCATCTATGATCATCAGCGCATCATCGGGCAAGTAATCCAGTAATGTTGGCGGCGGCTCGCCCGGTGCACGACCTGACAAATAACGGCTATAGTTTTCAATGCCCGAGCAATAACCCAGCTCGGTCATCATTTCAATGTCGTATTGCGTGCGCTGCGCCACCCGCTGCTCTTCGACCAGGCGGTTGTCGGCCAGTAACTTGTTGCGGCGCTCTTTGAGTTCCAGCTTGATGTTTTCTATCGCGTCGAGGATTTTTTCGCGCGGCGTAACATAGTGAGTTTTGGGGTAAATAGTGGCACGCACCAAATGCTTTTCGACCGCGCCGGTCAGGGGATCAAACATACTAATGCGCTCGATTTCTTCATCGAACATTTCCACCCGAATAGCATAAGTGTCCGATTCCGCCGGGAAGATGTCGATCACTTCTCCCCTCACCCGGTAGGTACCGCGACTAAAGTCCATGTCATTTCGGGTATATTGCAGTTCAGCCAGGCGCCTGAGCATGGCCCGCTGCTCCATGGTTTCACCCACTTTGAGCAACAGCATCATCTTCATGTAAGAGTCGGGGTCGCCCAGACCATAAATGGCAGATACAGACGCAACTATGATGGTATCCCTACGCTCCAGCAAAGCCTTTGTCGCAGACAAACGCATCTGCTCAATATGCTCATTGATTGAGGCGTCTTTTTCAATGAAGGTGTCGCTGGCAACCACATAGGCTTCGGGTTGATAATAATCATAGTAAGAAACAAAATACTCCACCGCGTTATTGGGGAAAAACTCTTTCATCTCTCCGTATAACTGTGCAGCCAGCGTTTTATTGTGCGCCATGATAATGGTTGGCCGATTTAACGTATGAATAATATTGGCCATGGTAAAGGTTTTACCTGTACCGGTGGCGCCCAGTAAGGTCTGATGCGCCAGACCGGCTTCCAGCCCATCACACAATTGTGCGATAGCCGTGGGCTGATCGCCACTGGGTGAAAACTCGGACACCAGGTCAAAGACATCACTCATACCGTTTTCTCCTGTGATTGAGGTTGACTTACTTGCATCGCACCCAAAGTGCTCATAAACCATTTATACGCCAACATTGCTGTGAACAGATTACCAATTGCGGCGCCAATAAACAGCCCATGAATGCCTGCAATGTGAGACCCCAGATAAGCACAAGGGACGTAAAACACGAACAAGCGCACAACGCTTAAAACCAAAGCCCGCATCGGCTTGTGTAACGCATTAAAGGATGAGTTGGTAAGAATGATCACTCCTTGCAAACCATAACTCAGTGGCAAGGTATAAATGAATAGCTTAATAATGTCGACCACCTGAGGCTCATCGCCAAATGCCACACTGATCCAATGCGATGCCGCAATAAGCACAATATAGATACCGAACTGCCATGCCATTACAAACTTCAGTGTTGTGCGGTATGCATCTTCAACTCGCTGATACTTCTGCGCACCGAAGTTTTGACTTACAAAGGGCGGTAAGGTCATAGATAACGCCAACACTACCAGGCTGGCAATCGATTCGATACGGCTGCCCACTCCAAACGCCGCCACAGCTTCAGCGCCATAGGTTGCAATAATCGCGGTCATCACCGCCATCGCGATTGGCGTAAGCATATTCGCCCCGGCAGCAGGCAAGCCTATCTTCAATATTTTACTGGTCGCCTGAACAATACTTTGCTGCGGACTCGACACCTGTAGTAAGCGCTTCTTTACTGCTAACAAGTATAAAATAAACACCACACCGACGCTCCAGGCAATGACACTGGCTATCGCCGCGCCTTTCACCCCCAGCTCAGGAAAGGGTCCATAGCCAAAAATAAGTAAGGGATCCAAAATGGCATTAATAAGCCCACCCAATCCCATGATCAGGCTTGGCGTTTTGGTGTCGCCACTGGCTCTGAGGATAGAGTTACCTATCATCGGCATAATCAAAAACACGGCACCTGCAAACCAGATAGAAATATAGTCATAGATATACGGCATGGTCTGCGGACCGGCACCCAACAAAGTAAAAATAGGCTCAATCAATGCGTAACCCGCAGCGGACAAGATAGCCACCATCAGGGCAGAAACCAGCAAAGCGACAAATCCATCAAACTTTGCTTCTTCCATCTTATTAGCACCCAGTGCTTTTGCGATAACCGCCGACGTGCCAATACCAAGGCCAATTGCCAGGCTGATCACCGTAAAAGTAACAGGAAAGGTAAAACTGACCGCAGCCAGTGGCTCGGTACCGAGCAAACTAATAAAGAAGGTATCGACTAAGTTAAAACTCATCAGCGTGATCATGCCAAAAATCATGGGCACGGTCATACGCCTGAGCGTAGCCACTATGGACCCATTGAGAATATCACTGCCGGTATTTGATTGACGAACTGCAGACATAGATTGCTTTACCTCATTTGGAAGCGAGTATTCTAAAGGATCACTCTCTATGATGCACTTAATTAAACACCCAGAGTGTAACCCTAACAGGTGCACATCACAGCGCTTTGTGCTGATTTAGACTTACTTGCGTTTTCTCGCCATGACACATATCGCACAAAACATGCGCAAACTCAGCTTCTCGTGCTATCCAGGCCCTGACACGGCGTTAAAAATTGTTTTATTGGGGTATTTCACGCCAACTCAAACATATTTAGGAAAAAGTCGGTTTTTTATCGTACTGCAAGCTGAACCGGGTTACTTTTTGCACATTATTGGTGCTCATGCGAAATAAATTCGTCATATTGGTCATTTCTCTTTCCAGTATGGTGCAGTTTTAGTAACCAATTGAAAATTAAGAACTAATTATTTTTCATCAAAATACTTGCATCGTCGCTATGCCCCGGAATATATGGCTTCGTAGCACTTTTTAAAGTTTAATAAACAATGTTATCCACAGATTCGGTGGATAACTTATCTCAGCCTTTAAAAATAAAGGCCTAGACTAAGATCCACACAAAGGATCTCGTTATTGGCGCTGATCCTTCATCCGCCAAGCAGGGATCAGACTACAATTCACAGCCTGATCTTGTGTTGCTAGACCAATATTAGAATATTGCAAATTTGGGGTAATGGAGCCAAAACCATGGTAACCATTTGATAAAAAAGAAATTACCATATTAACTAACATATATATGCAATAAATCTGTATATATTGAGTAATTATTGTGCAATAAATTCCAATTACACTGGATTGTTATTCGATCTGCACAGGGATCTTTCTCGGATCGCACAGCAGAATCATGATTGATCACAGAGAAAGTGCAAAAAAGCCACGCTTCGAACAAAAATAAGACATAAGCACTAAAAAATATACATTTCGCGACTTAGTCAGATCCGCCCAACACACATTCTAGTTAATAGTCTTCACCCCAGAGGCCCCAAAAGTCAGCTAAAAAAGGGGCAAATCGCGCATTAATTCAACGAACGAACCGCTTTTTTACAATTCAATGATTTTTATTGTTGACACCTTGCCAAGCGGTCATTAATATTTCGCCCCGTTGAGAGACATGCTTCCCCCTTAGCTCAGTTGGTTAGAGCGACGGACTGTTAATCCGCAGGTCCCCCGTTCGAGTCGGGGAGGGGGAGCCAATCTTTCAATGATAAACGATTCCCCCTTAGCTCAGTTGGTTAGAGCGACGGACTGTTAATCCGCAGGTCCCCCGTTCGAGTCGGGGAGGGGGAGCCAATTTTCTGGCTTATCGTTTTACTCAAGAAGTTCCCCCTTAGCTCAGTTGGTTAGAGCGACGGACTGTTAATCCGCAGGTCCCCCGTTCGAGTCGGGGAGGGGGAGCCA
>NZ_PPUZ01000055.1:0-33119 GCF_004212645.1 Pseudoalteromonas rubra
TGTTATCCGCACATCTTTAGTGGCAGGCTCGTAGCTGACTTGATCTTTACAGCTCAGCGTACTTGCTAAATCGGTGACCGATGCCACCTGACGCCCCAGGGCATCGTACAGGTACGACCGCGCCCAGCTGCCGCGCTGCTCGCTATTCAGACGCCAGGGGTTGCCGGTGTCGGATATCAGCGTGGCCCACCAACGCCGATTCCGAAGCATCCATATCAATCACCCACCCAAGAATCCGAACTGAATGTCTACGATTTTGGGTGGGTGTCCTTGTAATTTCGCACTTCAAAGTTAGCGCTGTCCCCTGATGTCGCTGCACTTTTAAGCGCCAGTTTCAATATTATGGTTAATCGAGCCAGAGAGATTGGTATTATCAACTCAACGATGAAAGAGTCTGGCCTATTTATAGACTTCATCAGACGTAATACTGAAAAAATCCATCAGATAGAGATTGAGATGACTCGTTTTGATCGCAGTAATAGAAACAATTGTCCAGAACTAAACGTAGTAACAGAGCACCTAAATAAGTTTCGAACACCCAGTCATCGAATAACCTTATAGCCTCATCTAAGCTTGTTACATTAATGTTTCTAACTTGGTCGTATGTGCTGATAAAGCAGGTCATGACAAATCGACTTTGTGGTCATACAACTCTGACTTACCTGTTCCTATCAAGCGATATATACAAGTGTATATCACACTCCCTGCGGACCACCTGGTCAATAGATGCGACCACAATGGTCAAACCGATGCGACCAAAAAATCGGTGACATACGACCAGAAACAGAAAAGCCCCGGCGAATGCCGGGGCTTTAGATTAAGTGTCTTTTATATTTTCCGTCTTTACAATTTATTTTTCCCTTTTACAATTTGGGAATAGAAATGCTCCAGACTTCAACACCGTAAATTCTTTAGTTCCATCTTCGTACTTAACATTTACTCCCATAAATGCAACTTTAAGAAAATAATCTCTGCCAGAAACCAAATTATAGTGTTTCCCCAGGTCTTTATAAATCCAATATTTTTTCTCAAACGCCTCAAATTTCACATTCTTTCCAGATAGGTTTCCATTAAAGTTACCTATCAATAATGCTGTTTTACGGTTATTTCCTCCTAGCAATGCACTTCTGTATGCCTCGGCATCATAAACAGAAAAAATACTTGGATCGACCTTGCTGGTAGTAAAGCCTTGTTCGGGTAATACAGTAATAACATATGGTGTTTTATTTTCCAAGGTCAGCAACGCATCAACCCGGTCACCATCACATTTTACATGCACATAAGATGACAATGTTCCCAAGATATCAATTTCATTTGAATACCCGGTAAAACTCAGACATAAAATAATGAAGTATATAACTTTTCTCATTCGAAAATTCCCATTACAGCATACTCAAATGCATAAGCGTTTTGTTGTAAGCTTATATGCTCACTACTCCTGAGCATTGAACCATAAAATGCGTTGTCGGATAAAGTTCTGATATTACCTATAGAGTGGTATGCCCCTTTTGGATGCACAAGCCCAACAGAATGACCTACTTCGTGTACGGTGGTGCTTGTTAAATCTCCTTTTGAACCAAAATTTAGTCCCAACGTACCATCTATTTGATTGTATACTCCATCCGCACCACTAATAGATAGCAACAGTTCTGTATTGTTTAGATAGTTATCAATTGACGAAATTGCTTCTGTAGACTTATCTATTAGGAAAGAGCGTGTTGCCTCAAACTGACCATCTTCTGAGAAGCCATACAGGCGTCTAATTTTTTTATAGTCTCCTGATTTATCGGTCAAAGATTGTCTAAACTCATTTATTTTCTCTTTAGATTCGTTCAAAGCACTTTTGGCTCTTTCCAACTGAGGTGCTGTTGGCTTCCCTTTTACAGAAGACGAGCCATTTTTGTATACATCACCCCAATCCGCTCTCATCGCTGCTACAAAAGCCGCACTGAATGCACCATTGGCAAATTTGCCGCCGGTCACTTTCGAAACGGTGCCACCGACTATAGCACCAATCACGACCTGGCCTATTGGATTACTGATTCCTCTTCCAATGCCGCCTGTTAATGCACCCAGTCCAGCGGCAAAGAATCCATGACCAAAGTTACCGCCCATCAACTTAGATGAAACGCCTCCAATCGCAGCACTCGCAAGTATTGCTCCGGCACTACCACCTCCGGGCATTGCCGCAGCTGTTAAACCTGCTGTTAGCCCTTTATTTAAACTTCCCGTAATTGCAAAGGTTGAGGCTGCACTGTAAGCAGCTGAGCACCAAGCCTGACATCCTGGAACAAAGTTTAGGGCTACTGTAATCATAGTGTTGAGCCAAGGTACCTTGCCAATAGCGCGAAGCATTTGCCACGTTCCCGTCGCCTTCATAGCACCCTTAAGAAGCTTCTTAAACAAATACCCACTCGGATCCGTATAACTCAGCGGATTATTCAACACATAACTATAAGCATTGTAATTCTGCAAATTATTCGGCGCCTGAACAAAAGGATCCGCCTGCATAAACCGGCCGGTGTCTGCATCGTACACTCGACCATTCATATGAATGATGCGGTTGTCGCCGCCGAGTGTGATGGGCTCATGGCCGGTGTAGCTGCGGAAGTTATCAGATACCATATCGAAGATACGCTGCGCCGTTGAAAAGTTCAGTGTATCAACCAGGTTTTGAGGCCCCTCATACTTTTGAACACCAAATACATCATAGGAATAACGGGCCAGTAACTCGTAGTTACGATTTGCGACTGCAATAACCGAGCCCTGATGGTCGGTAAACATCCACTGTATGGCGCTGTTACCATTCATAAAGTACTTTTGCTGCGCATCGTTGCCGATATAGCGCTTAATAAATGGCGTATTGTCGCCGCTTTCCTTGGAGCTTACGGTCAACTCCAGCGCACCAACGTAATAGACGGTCTGATTTTCATCAACGCGCTTATAACGGCGATTATTCACATCGTAATTAAAGCGTACAACTTTACCATCAACGGTGATGCTAGCCGCTTTATTTCGCGCTGTGTACTCAATGCTACGATAATCCGTACCGTCTATATACAGCTTGGTTTGATTACCATTTTTGTCATAGGCAAACCGTTCTGTCACCGTTCGGTCTGTGTCTGCCGATGCGGATTGTACGCCAATATCAGCGCTAAACAGTTGATCTCCTGGAGGAAGAATGGGATCAATAGGAGGCGGCAAAATAACCGGCTCAGAGCTACAGCTGTTATCAACATCTCCGGTATTGTAAGAGCGACTTGTTATGGCGTGTCTGGGCGCTTCACCCTGGCCATAATACTGAGACCACTTTCCACTGACCGAAGTACATTTACCGCTAAAATCCTCGCTCTTACTGAAACTTGCTTTAAACCTTAAGTTGCCACTGGCATCGTATCTAAACAACTCCTTATTCTCGACATGCGTTACCCTGTTCAGCAAATCATATTTATAATTTTGCTCAGGTAACGCAATCTGAGCACGACTCAGTAAATTGCCCAGACCATCAAAGCTGTAAGAATCCGCCTGAATATGGCTATAGTTTGTACTTGCAATGGTCTTCACCATACCCGCATCGTCATACGACACCGCCATGATTGCGTTACCTTTCTTATACTGGGTAACTTGCCCACGATCATTCAGCGACTGTACCTCATAGTATTGCTGAGCGTACTGCCCTTCTCGCGCTTCATGTTTCTGTGCAATCAGGCCGTGCTGGTAGGTATTTATCACTCCTCGGGCATCAATGTATTCGCCGTTTTCCATCCTGCGATAATCATCAAACTGATAGCTGACCCGGCCAAACTCATCATACGCCATTTGCTGGATCACACATTTGGAAGAAAGCGGATCAGACAGGTCTCGGCTCGGCGTGTCCGGATCATTGTAGCCTTGCTTGATCCGCAAATCGTTCAGGCGCGTGTTGAATACAACCCCTTCAGTACATTGCTGTGTTTCCAGCGCCGTCAATGTTGCGGCTGCACGCCCAAAGGTGTCGTAGTAGTAGTATTGAGCCCAGTTATCGCCCTGAGTTGCAGACTGTAACTGGTGCACATTCTCAGCCAGGGTACCAAAGTGCCATTGGCTCTCGCCTTCATACACAATGTTGGTCTGTTCAATGTGGGTTGAGTTGGCACTGGTGCTGTCCGGCTGCGTATGCCACTGGCGAACTTTGCGCCCTAACAGATCATACTTTATATGCGTTGCAACACCTCGCGCATCGGTTTGCTTGATTAGCTCTCCAAACGCATTGTACTCATAGCTCCAATCACCACGATCAACATCTTTCGTGGTTTCCTTACGGCCCAGCAAGTCGTAGCTGTTGTCTATCAGAATCATATTGTCAGCGGACGAATCTACCGTCAGCTGGTTGCCGCGACTGTCATAGGTGTATTCGAGAACCTTACCGTTGGCATCGGTGACTGATTCAATCTGCCCAAGTGCATTCTTGGTGGTTGTGGTTGTTTGCTTACCTGTGGAGACACCTGCACCAGTCAGCTCAACCGTGCTGACCAGATCATTCTGAATGTAGGTTGTTATCACCTGACTATTGTTATCTGTAGTCGATGTTACACGGTCAAAAGCATCATAGCTGTATGTAACTTCAGAACTCCCCGGCGCCTGCTGCATCAGAGCACGGCCATACTGATCATGCTCTACTTTCGCATTAAGCCAAGTCCCCAGAACAGTGATAGTGCTGGTTTTATACACTCTGCCCATTCTGTCCATGAATTGTTTCTCAACCAATTCACCATTGACAAGTTTATTGACCTGAGCAACACACTTGTCACTGTCCTGACAGGCAGTCAGATACTGATAACTTTGTGCGCCAGACGCACTATAAGTACCAATTTTTGAGCCAAACACGTCATACAGAGTGGTCACTCTTGTGCCATTTACCGTCCGCACTTCAGTTGGCAGCCCAAACGCGTTGCGTGCCTCTACTTGTGAACTTTTTGCCCATAATACGTTGCCAGCTGTTGACGGCTCCTGTTTGTTGGCTTTTTGTCTGGAATAAAGCGGATACCGTTTCTCTGAGTCGTAAATAGTTTCTGTGATACGGGTTTGCTTGTCATCACTACCACATGCAGAGTTAGAGGTACTTTTTTGTTTTAGATTGCCCAAGGCATCATATTGATAGCTGGTTGTCAGTTCATACTGACACCCTTTGCCCTTTGCAATCGTCTCACTTTCAAGCATATACGCATTAGCATGGCTGGCATCATAATAAGTAAAGTCTGACGTCAGCGTATGAGCCGCCTTATCAATGGCTGAATGCGTAACCGTTGATGAAACCAAACGACCAAGCTTTTTATAGCTATCCGTTGCACCATAATTATTGCTGGTCGTCACACTTGAGAGCGGGTTGGCCACGCTTAAGCTGTCAATGCTGCGCCAGGCCTGATCATTTGAGAAATCTACAATAGGCGTAGAGCGATTGTCGGCTAGTTGTTTAGCAATGGTCTGAGTCACATTGCCATACACATCCTGCACTGTTTCGGTACTCGAACACTGACTTGAACCAATTGTCGAGTCAGCATTCATATTGATCCGACTGGTACATTCTTTCGACAGTCGATTATAAACCTGATACGTTCGCCCTGAATTATGCTGGTTAGGCTTTAAGTAATAGTCGTTCACCGCACTACTGATCACCGTGCCATTGAACGCTTTAATGGTTCTGGCTGGCATACCTGTTAGCGGAAATGCCTGATGATAACGCGTGGTTGTACTAAACTGCTGACCGTCTTTGATATTGACTGTAGTCAGGGCTTTAAAGCCAAGCATGCCTCGACCACCAAACTGTACTTGTGCTCCTTCATAACTGTATTCAACAGCGCTTATCAAAGTATCATCAGAAGAACTTGGGCTATCTGTCTCAACCCGCGATACCAGTACCATTGGCCCACCATTGATAGGCGTTACTTTCAAGCCCTGAGCTTTAAATGTGCTGCTATCTTTCTGATCCTCAGCGAAACGAGGCACTCCATGTGCGGATGAGGAAGGTTTATAGACAGCCTCGTCAGACATTAGTGCATAGTGTATTTGAGTCTTGTTACCGTAACCTTGGGTGATACCTGACAAATACCCTTCATAAGGTGATTGATCCAGGTTGAATTTCACCAACACTTTGTCACCAGTTCTAAACATCAGATCAGGTACGCCATTGCGATCGTAGTCGCTGAAAAACGCGATATCCCCTTTGTCCAATTGCATATAAGGCGTCAAAAATGGCGTGTAATTTGGTGTTTTAACGAACTCTTCTTGTGCAACTTGCCACACAAATTGCACCCAACTATGGGAACTTGACTGGCTATGCTCAACCGGGAAGTACAGCTCTGTTTGGCCGTCTTTATTGACATCCATCACCATTGGCGCAATTTTATCGCTTATTAGACCCTCACGATGTGGAACCGTTTTAGACCAGTCAAGGTGCATATCTTCAAATAAAATGCGCTCACTTGACTGATTCAGCACAACACGCCAATCCTTTACAGCATCATTGTAATTCGCTGTTTTAAGGTAGATAAAATCAATCAGACCGTCCCCATTCACATCAGCAGGCGTGAGGAGCTCAATATTTTTTGCCGGATACTTGGTAATCGAGTTCGAATCAAAGTACCTCAGATACCCGCTACTGGTCAGGCCCTGGTTAATATTGACATAAACATAGCTCGCTTTGTCATCACCACAATTATTGTCTGGGCACCTAAGCGACACAATATCCGCCAATCCATCAAAGTTTACGTCCATTGCATACCAGGGCGTATTCTTCTGGGTCATCTGCGAGTAGTCACCCGGTCTATTTGAATTGGCAACGCGAGGCTCTAAGAATTCGTTTGTCACAGGGTCGTAAAACGCGACAAAAATCTCATTTTTATCATTGAACTTAGGATGCCACTTACTATCACCAGGCAAACGCGCTTCTTTTTGCTGGAATACTAGATCGGCATAACCATCGCCATTAAAATCAGCAAACCTGCTGCTCTTGATAAATGGCCCATAGCTGTCAGATAGAGGTAAAGGCGACCACTCAATCGACCCTAAGTTTAAAGACGCGCGTGTCCAGTAGTAAGTATTGGTTTTGTGATTGCCATTGTGGTTATCTTGCAAGCTGATCCACAACGACTGCTTGCCATCACCATTGGCATCAACCGCCTGCATATCCACCGTGTCTGAATTGTCATAACGGGATATTTTACTACACGCAACTTGGCTTGCTGGTTCAAAGGTGTTGCCTTCCCAGAGACATAGTTCGTATTGTTTATCTCCGATTTTTTCCAGAGTAGCTACTTCTGCAGTACCATCGCCCTGAGCGTCGATCATCGTCATGGCTGCCAGTTTATTGTCCTCTGATGGCGCGAAGACCTCAGCATACGACTTGTACTTTATGTCACTGGCAAACGGTGTGTAGTCGAACTCTATCGGACGTTTGCATATTTGGTTGCGACACTGCTTAATACTTTTCAGGGTGCGCACACCATTATTCTCAGTAGCAAATGCCAGTGAATAATCACTTAACTCAAAGCCGTGGTGATTAGTTACTCTGATCCCCTCCAGATGCGCTACCTGGGTAAGCTTGGCACCATCAATATGGCTTGAGCGATAAGTCTCTGTGACAGAGTAAGTAAACTGCACGGTATTGCCGCTATACTCAATCGTACTCAGTACTTTTTCGTTACTACCAAGCGGCTGACCATCTGAAGCCTCCTTTGTATAGGTGTAATAGATGGAGGTTTCATCGTTTTGCAGGTTATCTGTGACCTTTCGGATCATCCAGGTCAGTACATGCTCTTGCTCTTCGCTATCAACAATGCGTACTTCACTGTTTTCAGTACCTCCGTAGTACTTGTAAGAGCCATCTTTACCCATGACGACAAACATATCCAACCCGGTCTCTGGGTTATTCGCAAGCACGATTGTCTGGTGACTCTCAATCTCAGTTTCATAGGTAGCGATCGTCGAAAGGCCGTCAATAGACTCATCCACATCCAGTTTAATCAGGCGCTGCCCATCTAAGCAGTAACGATCGTCATCACTCAGGGTTAACCCTTTGAACTGACCATCCTGAGCCAAAGTCTGGCGACAGCGTGTAACACTGGACGTGGCACTTAAACTCCAGCCCAGTGCAATACTGGTACGGGACGTTTGAGAGTTGTAGTCAAGACTGACTGATGGTTGAACCCCTGTAATACCGACTGGTAACTCTATCGGAACATTGTAGGCCGCCGACCCTGATTCAGTTACGCGGAAGCTACCCATAGTTGGGGTGAAGCGAGCGTGCGTTAGCAATACATCCATTGACGGCGCATTATTCTGCGCCTGTACAAATGGCAATGAAATACTAGGTGGTGCAGTCTGGGTACTGTCATTGATCAGTACTCGCTCTTCATTAGAAAAGTTATTACTGCAGTGCAATACTCTTGGGTTCCCTTCCAGGGCGACACGGACGCAGGCTTTAACTTTAAAGCGATATTCGCCATTGTCATAGGCATTCACCCAAGAGGTACTATCTCCTGTTACCGGTCCATCCGTCGCAGTTTGTGCTGCGATAACCTCTGCCCGGTAATAGTCCTGATTGTGCTGTGACACATAGAGCTCATATTCCTCAACAAGCGAATCTGAAGACATGGTCAGTTCAACCGTACCGCCCCCCTTGTTGCTCAAGGTAAGCGACGGTGCACTGAGTCCATCAGCAGCATCAACCGGGTTAGTACCCAACTCAATCTCAACCTCATCGCTTAACCCATCTTTGTCTGAGTCATAGTCATAGTTACAATCATTCACCACCCGGCAGTAGTTATAGAAGTAGTCGAGCAAGTTGAATGTGGCATTGTCATACTGGCTTCTGGCGGCGCCGGCTTCCAGCAATGCAATAAACACGTCAGCACGGGTAACACCTGATCTGAGCTGCGCAACCCAGTAGGCCTGATCGCCTCCTCCCAAAATTTCGTCGCCAGTCACTGTACCCAGAAAATACTTGAACAGAGTGTTGATAAACACGGCATCATCGGCATTCGCCAGCTCAGGATTGGCGTTGATTAAAGCACTGATAATTTCATTAAACGAATATCCGTTATCATACAGATATGCCAACAGGCTTAATTGATCTTTGCTCGGTGCGCGCTGCAGCAGCACTAGCATGGCTTTGGTCAGTGCAACTAGCTGGGTATGCTCCTGATTAGGCTGCCAGCGGCTACTTTCCCATTGTGCAATCTGCTCTTTGAAGGCGTCATATAATACACCTAAGTCTCGCCATTTTATGGCGTTGGCAGAAATCATGGTTCTGTCGATAACATGCAGCTCGCCGTCAGCCGTTTTTACGTAGAGTTGCCCGGATGCAGCCACATCCACCTGGTGATTAATGCCGGCCGGAAACTCGTACTGCCACTGTACCTGACCTGTTTGCTTATCCAGTGAGTACAGGTTGCTGTCCATGGAACCAACGTACAGGTTGCCATCCTGGTCCAGTTGCGCAGGAGCAATAATCGGCCCTTTGGAGGTAAACAGCCAATCCTGAACTTTTCTCAAAGAACCACTGCTTTGTTTTGGCCTGTGACGCAACTTGTAGAACTGATGATTTTCTGAGCCAAAATAAATGTGATCATCATCTGCCACACTTTCAACTAAGGGCCGTGCGGTCACCTTAGCTGGAATATCATCGCGCCCACTGTTTTTAGTTTGGGGTTCATATACCCACAACTTTTTAAACTCATTATGAAAAGCACTGTAACCTGCCAGACCGGTGTCCTCACCAATATAGAGGTATCCGTTATCACTCATAGCCATCTGACCTTCAAGCAGATCAGGCTGGCCGCTGCTACCTGTAGAATCTACCATCAGCGTGCTTTGCACTAACTTGCCGTCTTTCCATACCCCGTTGGTCGCAGTGACGTGCAAGCCACCCTTTAGGAACCCTTCCTCGACTTTTTTATCAATCTTGGCTGTGATGGTGTTGTCATCAATAACACGATAACTATAGGCTGAAAAAACTTCACCCGTTGCGCGGTTACGAACCTTTATCCGACTCTCGGCCCCCCCTAAAAACAACCCTGTTACAGTGAAATCACATTGCGTTTCGGAGCACGCAGATACAGTTGCAGATTGCAGTATTGGTGGCATATGAGCAATGGTGATCTGTTGACCCGCTGTACAGCGATCCATGTTGTTGCATGCGATCAGTTCGTGGGTAAAATGACCTTGATTTAAGTACACCACCGTATACTGATTTGACGTTATCTTGGCAGATAGCTGATTCGGCGTATGGTGTTTGTCGCTCGGTAACCCAGGCCAGCTGTTCAGCTGATAATAATCTGTAACACCATCCGCATTATCAGGCCAGCTTAGTGTGTAGCGACCATCAACTTGCCGTGTGTGATCATTAAAACGCGGTGCCACAGGTACAGGAGTTGGATGAAAAATTGGGCGTTCCTCTGTCACCTCATCACCATACACCCTATTAGGATTGTTAGGAGAAAAATTGACTGGCGTTACTTTAAATGTCAGTTGCTTGCCATGTAATGCCGGGGTTGTTAAAAAGGTATAGCTTAACTCAAAGTTACCACTGACATTCAGGGTAGTCTCGTCCTTAAGAATTTTTTTGGGGTCCTCGCCTTCTGGGGTTTCCTCCTCATCAAGGTACACTTTTACAATCAGCTGTTTGGTTGCGTCAAAGCCCTCCATGGTGAGCTGCTCACCCCCTTCAACTCTCGTTGAGCTGAGTTTCAGCCCTGTCGGCCTTGCTGGTATCTCATGCTCAACAGCAATATTGCCCAGTTTTTTGGTAACTGACTCACCGGTGTTATCTGTCAGAGTCAGCTGAATTTCTTGTTCACCAACTGTGTTTGCTTGCCAGGAAAGCGTGACTTCCTGCGCCTCGCTTGGAATAGTTGCCTGCGGCAGTGTAATTCGCAATGCAGGATTTGCTGTCACAGATTGAGTTACATTATTGCTGGTTAGCCTAAGACCGGTTAATTCGTTAGAGTCAGGTGAAAAAGCGGCAACTTTCACTTTAGCCGTGACGGTGTCGCCAACGCGGACCGGGTTTGAACTGGCACTGGGCGCCTTAGCTACCGCAAAAGAAAAACGGTCTTTAAATACAAGTAAATGATTGGTTGGCGTGCTTAGCCCAACATCGTGGGCGTCTTTGGCATGGACAGACACATACCATTCATTTGAGTTGGTCAGAACATGACCGCCGGCATTATAATAAGAAAAGTTCGTTTTACACTCAGCACTACCCGGTTTATTTGCAAAATCGCATTGCTTTAACAATTTTGCACAGGCCGTGACCGATGGCTCACTCTGGCCTTTTGAGTTTAAGCAGATTTTCACCTGCTTCACACCGCTGGCATCCCTTGCGGTTGCCGTAACCTCAATGGTTTCATCTTTAGTCACTGAATCTGGCAAAGCATTCAAGCTGGCACTGGGCGCATAATTAAAGCTCACAGCGGCTTGCTTAGATGCCGAAGCGCCCTGTTGATCGCTCACACTGACAACAATTGGAAACTCATTACTCCCCTGGCCTGGCGTGGCAGCGATTGGTACGTCGGTACAGGTAATCTCGCTCGTGGAAGAGGTACAGTGGCTACTGTCTTTATATTGGACTGCGTTGATTGTAAAGGTGTCCAGATCCAATTTATTATAAGACTGTGTATTTGCATCTTTGATAGTAAACGACACCAATGCATCGTCACCTGGCATCAGCACATTATTGTTTTTTATGGTGATATTGGAAATAGTCGGCGCGATATTGGGCTCTAAGACGTAAAAGCTTACGGTTTTACTGTTGCTGATATCATCACTGTCTGTGGCGGTTGCTGTCCAGGAGTGATAACCAAGAGAAAACGTATTCGCATTATACTCTATGTTGCAGCTGAGCTTTGATGCACCTGCATTGGTACAGGTTTTAACGGGAGTATCGTCTTTTTTAATAACAATTTGCTTCAAATCTCCGCCATCATCGTTGGCGGTAAAGCGCACCGTCACGGGCTGATTTCTGTCGATGTTACCGTGGTCTATATTTGAAAAAGATGGGGTGGTCTTTTTCTTATAGGTGACGTCCATGGTGCAAGTTTTCTCATGATACGATTTATGGCACTCCTCCCGACAACCAGATTCAGACATTGTGATAACTTCCACAGTAAGTGTGTGCTTACCAAATCCAGGGAGCTTTTTCAATTTCACATAGGGAATATGGGTTTCGTAGGATGTATAAGTTGCGCCGCCTGTCCAGTTAGAGCTTGAGTATTCTGTGCCACCAATTTTGATAAAGCCAATGCTGTCAAATTCCCTGTCAACCTCAGAGGAGGAATACTCAGCTCCCTCCATCTTAGTGAGGTCGATTTTGTATTCTCCACTATCAGATAGAAATGACAGGTCGGTTGCATCGGTACATTTACCCGCCATAGCGGATGCTGACATGCCGCTCATTAATGCAAACGCTAATAGGGTAGCCGCTTTGGTTACTATTGTTTTTTTCATGTTATAGCGCTCCCTTCCATAGTACGGTCATCGGCTTAGGCTCACTTAGTGCGTTTACCGACAGCACGCCAAAACTACGCGACTGTTGTTGCACAGAACTTGCTGTCGGAACAGCTACGCCGAGTACCTGATCTTGGTCTTTGACGAGTATTAACTCGGTTAAACCTTGAATGTTCTTTTTATTCAGAAATAAAGTTGGGGTGTTAATGACAGGCTGTTCGATATGCTCTGTCAGCGTAAAACTCTGTGGTTCTGGGGTTAAATCTTGCTGATCAAAAATCTTTACTTTACCGCTGTGATAAAACGCATAGACCCCCGTGGCTTTTTGATTTACACCCGCCAGTGAGTCCATAAATTTCGCAGAATAATCTCCATCATTATTAATTATGACTGGGCTGGTAAGTAAGGCATCGTCTTCATAAGTTGTGCATATCAGAGAGTCAATATCTGCTAAACGAACTTTACAGGTTCGCCCCTGATTATCCGAGTTCGTTTCATTGTAGTAGAGATGGTTTTCTGTCAGGCGAGGGGCGCTATTCACCACGCCTTCTAACTCGATAGCCCACCCCTGCTGCCAGGAAACGGGTTGTTCCTGCTCTTTTTGTGCTCTAAAAAAATATAATTTGCCATCATGCGTAGAGAAAATCAGATGGTGCTCATTTTGAAAGACAGTGCGCTCAATAATATCCAAATTTAAACCGAACAAAGGTTGTTTGTAGTCACTTTTAGTGCCGATTGCTAAGAACGGATTTTCCTCAGCGATCGGCACCTGAATAGACGTTGAGGTGCTTTGTCCATTAAATCCATAAGCCGTTAAAGTGAATTGCGAGTCGCCAAATACTGTAAAAGATTGTCTACCCAAGCTCGTAGATGAGATCCGCGTAGTATGACTACCACCGTTTTGAGTATGCGTAACCACTGCACTTGTCGCGCCAGAAAGCTGCCAACCAACTATAACAGCACTGCCAGCTGTCAATGCGTTATCATCCTGAGCATAAAAGGCGTTGATCGCCAACGCTTCGCTCACATTTGTGTCCTCTGGATTACTTGATGAGCAACCAAAACGATGACAGGCTACAACTTTAAAGCTGCCGCTACCGTTATATCGATAAAAGCTGGTAGTTACACGAGATGCCACCAGCTGCCAAGTTTGACCATCAAACTTGAATATCTGGTAGTAGTCGGCCTGTGGTGAGGGTGTCCAGGCAAGATTTGTATACCCATCAAGTTCCTGGCTTGAGAGTTTGACTATCGCGTCTGGGCGCAATTCTATCGGAATAAATGTCGTTATTTTCCCCACCTGAATCGGTGCATATGCTTGCTCAAACTCAGTTTGACTGCTTGCATCCACTATATGCGTGACACACAAGTTAATCAGAGCGAATAGTAAGGTAAGTGTGGCTCTGCTCGGAAAAGCGCTTATCATCATATATATCCTTTGATCGCTTAAACTATATCCTGCTTCTATTATTTATTATCAATGAGCTACGTTATTTATCTCATTTATCCATTTGTATCAGACGCCCAACATTAACAAAAGGTAAATTAAATATAGATATGATTGGGAGAGCAATATTGTATTGTTCACTTTGTATTCAGGTCAACAAGAAAAATGTTTATCTATTGACCAGAGGCGAGATCAAAACCAAGATCTCTTTAATATGACATTTTTCTTAAATGTTTATGGAGGACTTCTCTGTTAAATTCTTCATTTTGACGCCCGCAAATTTTTGACTGGCCACAGTCCCTGATGAATCAATTCATAACCTACAAAAAAGTCGCACATTATTATTTTTTTCATTGCAATCTGAGTTACAAATTACCCATTGCAGGAAATAGCAATAGGCGTCCGGGAAAGTGATTTTAAGATAATGCGTCAAAGTGTATCGAGCGAACCCGGCTTTACCTTTACAACAACAAACAAAGGAATTACCACTATGGACTTTTTTTCCCGATACATTACCGGTGATGATCTCAGGAAGTTAAGAAAGAACAAAGGCGTGACAACGCAGGCGATGGCCACGCAACTTGGCGTGTGTCGTAAAACCTATGAAAACTGGGAACGCGATGTTGGCCAACCTAAACTCAACCAATTCTTTGCAATGGTGACCTTTTGCTCCGTAGATATCTCTGACTTTCTGACTAAGATACGTCAGCACGGTCAGGCATGACTCTCCTCCCTCAGAGCGTTCGAGTTCAATCTGCTCTGAGGGTTTAGTATAACCCTGAAAATTTCTTCAAGCTTCAGCCTGTGTCTCTGGCAGTTCATGTACCCAACGCACTTCCCTCATCCAGCTTGTCATTGTAGGGAAGCCCTTTTCCGGGCAGGTCATATCCCAAGCTGTCAGCAGCGGATCGCCAAAGACTCCTCCATTTTGGAAACTCTCCTTCAGCGCCTGATTCATGCCCTGATAACTGTTTTCCGGGAAAACCAGATCAATCGGTAAACCAAGGTGCCAAATGGCAGCCACAGACCAGGCGGTTGCCGCCATTTCTTCACCGTCCATGGCTTGTTTTTCACGCCCATTTTTAAGCCCGTTTTTGTACACATCTTTGTGCAGCTGTGGCCTGAATATCGGCTCACACACTGCAATGTGGCCCGCTTCATGGAGTATGTCTCCCGGGCAAACCAGCTTATCAACGTCTATATGTAGTACGCCATGTACGATTTGTAGCCCCGGTAAAAACATCTCTCCCTCAACGGGGCAAAGCGCATGAGGCAAATTTATGTCGCTCAGAAAGTCACAGATGATTTGGGTATCTTGGTCCATTATCGGCTCCTTGCACTGGGCATGCATTAACCCAGTTTAGTCTTATTTGGCTATTTGCGAGTGTAGCGCTTTTAAAACATCTTAGATATTACATAAGATTACTGCATGAGTGCCCATTACGCCGCCCCTCTGGGTCACATTTTTAGATAGAAATCACGACACAGAGCAATAAACGCCTCGCTATACTCCCCCATTTTGTTTCTCACACACAGGCTATGCAGCTCCTGCGTGGTTTGGTTACGGTGGAATTCCAGCATCAGCCTGCTCATAGGTTTGTCGGGCGTCATGGACACATTACAACGGCGTGCCAGATATAGACCGCGCTGAACAGCCAGCGTGATAAACGCGAGTCCTTCCTGAGCTGGTAAAATCACCGCCAATCGACCTTGTGCGTGACTGTGGCGCATAAATGCCTCTATAAGTTGCACAAAACTCAAACTGTCGGTGTGCCGTGCGGTGTTACGGGCGGCATCCGGCCCTTTTAAGCTGTGATTAAAGTATGGCGGATTGCTGATCACCAAATCATAAGACTGGTCCGAGACGAATGTCTGAATGGGTGTATGGTGTACACAAATGTCCTCCCAGGGACTGGCGTAAATATTGTCCTTTGCATCCAGACAGGCCTGCGCATCAATTTCAACCGCATCTATAGCAAGCTTTGGGGCGCGCTGTTTGCACATCAAACTCAGTAACCCCGTACCTGCGCCAATGTCGAGCATGCGCTGGGCACCGGCCACAGAAACCCAGGCGCCGAATAACACCCCATCGGTCGACACCTTCATTGCACTGCGCGATTGCGCCACCGTAAATTGCTTAAATGCAAAGCCTGCCATTTTGCTCCTTTGAGAAACCCGGATTGCCAAGTATAATTCCGCTATTGTCCTTTATTTGTGATGCACTATGCAATTTACTGAATTCGATCTCGACGGCACGCTACTGACTGCCATAAAAAAAATGGGCTTTGAGCAAGCCACCAGCATTCAACAGCTGGCCATTCCGGAGGCCCTGATGGGCCGCGATATCCTTGCTTCCGCGCCAACGGGTACAGGTAAAACAGCCGCGTTCCTGATCCCGGCAATTCAGTATTTGATGGATTTCCCGCGTCGCGACCCTGGGTTTGCTCGTGTGCTGATCATGACACCGACCCGCGAGCTTGCCTACCAAGTGTTTGAGCAATGCGAAGCGCTGGCAGCAGGCACGCACCTGAAAATCGGCGTAGTGACCGGGGGAATTAACTACGGCAGTCACAAAGAGATCTTCGAAAAGAACAACGATATTCTGATCGCCACACCGGGGCGTTTGATGGAATACCTCGAAACCGAGAACTTCCACGCCGATAACGTTGAGCTGTTGATCCTCGATGAAGCCGACCGCATGCTCGACCTGGGCTTTAAAAAAGAAATGCTCAAGATCTGCAACGAAGCCAAAAACCGCCGTCAGTGTTTCCTGTTTTCAGCGACCCTGGAAGGCGACAGTGTTGAGCTGTTTGCCGAGCGTATCTTAAAAGATCCGGCGCTGCTTGAAGCCGAATCATCGCGCAAAGAAAAAGGTAAAATTCATCAGTGGATCCATCTGGCCGATGATTACGAGCATAAACTGGCGATGCTGGCCAACCTGCTGCAAAGTGAAGACGTCACTAAGGCCATTGTGTTTGTCAAAACCCGCGAGCGTCTCGAAAAACTGGTTGGCGAGCTATACACCCAGGACATCAAAACCACCTGGCTGCGTGGTGAAATGCCGCAGGACAAGCGTATGGCCGCCATGGCCAGCTTCCACAGTGGTCGCACCCGCATTCTGATCGCCACCGATGTCGCGGCGCGTGGTATCGACGTTGCGGATATCAGCCATGTCATTAACTTTGATATGCCGCGCACTGCCGACATTTATGTTCACCGCATTGGTCGTACCGGTCGTGCCGGCAAAAAAGGCACTGCTATTTCTCTGGTTGAGGCCCACGATGCCGAGATCCTAGGCAAGGTTGAGCGCTATACTGAGCAGAAACTAAAACGCCGCGTGATAGAAGGGCTGGAGCCAAAACACAAAGAAGCTAAGCTGCCGAAAAAGAAAAAAGATCCGGCAAAAATCAAAGCCAAGAAAAAGGCCGCCAAAGTCAAAGCGAAAAAGAAAAAGTAGCCTGACCAGAGCCATATCAGGACGCTGCCCGGCGTCCTGAGTTTTCCTGTTCACCTCTCCAATATCCCCCTTTATTTTTTATCCTGACGATAAAAATAACTCGCGAGCTAAGCAAAGCTTTTGTCGTTATAGTCGCCAAAAATAAGCCTGATTAAGTGATCTATTCCGACAGTGAAAATTTGTTTTATTATGTACCCGTGGGAGCGGGTTGACGCCGAGAACGACAGTACCCTGCGCCTGATCCACGAAGCGGTATCGCGCAATCACATTGTGGCCATTACCACAGTCAATGCCCTGACTATTCGCGACAGCGTTGCCAGCGCATTTTGCGATGTGTTCGTCAAGCAGGACAAGGTCTCCGACAACTTCGTCAGTTTTTACAACAAAGCCCAGTTTAAGCGTACTCAGTTGCCGCTGGCCGGTTTTGATGTGATTTTTATGCGCGCCAATCCGCCGCTCGATACCCTGGCCATGAACTTTCTTGATTCTGTGCGCGACGATACCTTTATCGTAAACGACATAGACGGGTTGCGTATTGCTAACAATAAGCTGTACACCGCGTCCTTTCAGGGCACCGCCAGTGAGTTTATCCCGGCCACCCATGTGTCCAAAAACAAAGAATACCTGGAGCGGATCTTCGCCGAATCCAGCTGCGACAAAATGATCCTCAAGCCGCTCGATGGCTACGGTGGTCGCGGGGTCATTGTGCTGGAAAAAAGCGCCAAGCAAAGTTTCAGCTCCCTGCTGGAGTTTTATATTGGTGGCGATGAGTCTGGCAAAGGCAGCAACTATGTGATTTTGCAGGAATATGTGCCCGGTGCCGCGGAAGGTGATGTGCGGATCCTGATGCTCAATGGCGAGCCCATCGGGGCGATGAAACGGATTCCGGCCAGCAATGAAGTGCGTGCCAATGTGCATGCCGGTGGCAAAGTGGTCAAGCATAAACTGACCGCGCAGGAACAAGCACTGTGTAAACACATAGGCCCTAAACTGGTGCGCGATGGTCTGTACTTTGTGGGCATTGATGTGATTGGCGGCAAGCTGATTGAGGTGAATGTACTCAGTCCGGGCGGGATCTCTCGCATCAATCGTCTGAACCGCACCCGTTTGCAGGTACAGGTGATCGACTTTGTTGAAAGTGTGGTGCATGCCAAAGAGCTGGTAAACCATCGTAAAAATGCATTTCGTCAGGTAATTGAAGATGCCCATGCAGTCTGAACAAGCGCTGGTCGCGGCCCTTGCCGCCCAGCAACCCTTTGAAGGGGAAGTAGCCGGCGGTGCCGTGTATTTGCACATTCGCGAATATGTGCCTTATGTGGCGACAGCCGTCCATGCCGGAAGCCGCTTGCGGACCTCCTTGCACGGCAATATGGCGCTGAGCGAGCAGGCCCGTTTTGAAGAGGAAGATCCCCACACCGGCGAGCTGATTGATGCCATGCCGATTGTGTTGATAGCCCGTGACTCCCGTTACGAGTACGACCTTAACCGTGCCCCGCAGCAGGCCATTTATACCCAGGCGTGGGGCAAAGAAGTCTGGCAACAGCAGCCCGATGGCAGCGAGCGCGATCTCAGTCTGTCTAAACATGCGGCCTACTATCAGGTGCTTAAGCTGGTACTGGATACACTGGAGAAAAAATTCGGTGCCTGTCTGGTGTTCGACATTCACAGCTACAACTGGCAGGTTCGCCAGTACGACTTTGCGCCCGACTTTAACCTCGGCACTGCCCAGCTCGATGCACTGCGCTGGCGTCCGGTATTTAATACCCTCAGGCAACAGCTGTGCCGCAAAAAGTTCCAGGGCGCGCCGCTGAGCTTTGCCGAAAACAGCGTGTTTCAGGGTGACGGTTACCAGGCTACGTTTGTCACTAAAACATACAAAAACACCCTGATCCTGCCGCTGGAAGTGCGTAAATTCTTTATGGATGAGCTGACCGGGGAGCTCTACCCGCTGGTGTTCGAAAAGCTCAAGCGCAATCTGCATATTGCCCTGACCCAGACCGCGCGGTTTTTTATTAAACGCTATTGCTCCAAAGCCATGGTGCAGTTTAACCATGTTCAGCAACATATAGATCCGGCCATCAAGGCGGTCGATCTGGCGCTGTATAAACTGGCCCGTAACCTGGACACCCTGCATTATGTGAATCCGACGAATATTGCCCAGGAAAAGCGCCGCTTCTTTAACAAAAGCCATTACCGGCCCCAGTTTAAGTATCGTCCGCTGCGCATGGATCCCTATGAATTTAAAGAGCAGCTCTATCGCTTGCCCGTGGCGGACATCGGCGATCCGCTGATCAAAGACATTTATCGCAAGCTGATTGATAACTTTGCCACCAAAATTGATGTGATCACTCAGGTCGGCAAAGAGCAGTTCTTGTATAACTCGCTGCGTTACTATGGTGAACCGAGTGTCGATGACATCGCCAACGCGCGCTTTATCATCCATGCCACTGAGCCACAGCCGGCGGCCCCAAAAACCATCACTGCCGAGCAGGCGCTGGGCCGCTTTGAGCAGGCCATTGCACAAATGCAGCTGCCCTGTAAGGTGAGCCTGTCGACTAAGCTGGTGGCTAAGGCCATGGTGGATAATGGCAAGAAAACCCTGCTGGTTAACAGCACGGCGATGTTCTCTGAGCTGGATGTAAGAGCACTGATAGAGCATGAAATTGGTGTGCACCTGCTCACGACGCTCAATGCCGAGCAACAGCCGCTGCATCTGCTGCGTCTGGGCCTGCCGGGCAACACTTATACCCAGGAAGGGCTGGCGATTTTTCGTGAGTTCCAGTCGGGGAATATCAATTTGATGCGTCTGAAAACCCTAGCGCTGCGGGTGCTGGCGGTAGATAAAATGGTCAAAGGTGAACAGTTTTATCAGGTGTATGAGTTTTTGCGTGATACCAGCTATCTGGGCAGCGCCGAAGCGTTTGGCCTGACGACTCGCGTGTTTCGCGGTGGCGGATTTACCAAAGACCATCTCTATCTGAAAGGCTTCAGAGACGTGGTGAAGTTGTCGCAGCAGCGCTCGCTCGATAACCTCTATCTGGGCAAAACCGGGCTGGCACAATTGGATGCCATAGACATGCTGGTTGAACGTCAGTTACTGGATAAACCGGCCTACCTGCCGGACTATAGCCGTGACCCGGCTCAACCGGATGCTATTCTCAGCTATCTGATCAGCTGTATAAAATAAGCCAACGGCTTTTATCTTGTCAGACACGGGGTTACACTGCATACAGTACTCACTGATGCAGGAACCCCGATGCTCACAGCACAACAAGTCACCGCTCAGGAAGTGTATCTGGCCCATTTACGCCTGAAGATTGACCCCGCACTGGCACAAAAGTATCCCATATTTGCAGGCAAACCTTATCCGCTCGGGCGCTGTAAGGAAGTCCGCAATGCTATCCAGGATCTACTCAAAGCTGAGCTAGCAAAAGAGCCCGTTGCAGCACCTCTGCAACCGCTCAAAGCCCTGCTGGACAGCGGCCTGACGCTCGAACCGGTATGGGGCTCGCTGCGTGATGAGTATTTTCAGAATGCGCTGGTGGCCGGCCCCTGGTACATAGATGCAGCCAACGACACCGTCAACCCCAATAAACCCCGGGTTGAGATCCGCTTACTCGCAGAATCGGGGTTTGGTGCCATTACCAGCTTTGAGCAGTTCGTTAAAATCGCTCGCAGCTACTGGGAGGTCGACGTCTATCGTAATGAGATTTTCCCGGCACTGGCGCCATTTTTGCCTTTGGTGTGTGTGAGCCATACCGGTGTCAGCTGGTTTGCCGCCGCCAATGACGACATGCTGCTGCTGGCACGCGACAGTGCCTTTGAGCTGGTCGAGCGGGTGCTGCCCACTTTGCCTGCACCACCACCGGCACTCACCGATAAATGGCACAGCGCCGCGGCCAGTGTTGATATGCCCAGCCAGCTGTTAAAAGCGCAAACACGCAGTGCCCAGGCCATGTGTCAGCACTACCGCAGCGAGGGCAAACACCAGGACATCCTGTTTCGCGATGAAGTGGTGCTTGCCTACCTCAGCTTGCCTGTAAACGTGCAGGTGTGACACTGCCTCTGGACAGCACAAGGGTGGCTATTAAAGCCGCCAGCACCACAGGCATACTCCACAGGTTAAGCGTCTGCCAGCCCACCGTGGCTTCCAGAAAACCTGCACTCAGTGAGGATGCCACTACCATGCTGAAGACCAGAAATTCATTACAGGCTTGTGCCTTGGCACGCTCCTGCGGCGCATACGTCTGACTGACCAATTGCGTGGCGCTGATGAACATAAAGTTCCAGCCTACGCCCAGGGCAAATAAGGCCAATAAAAAATGCCAGTGGCTCACGCCCAGCAAGTTAATACCGGCACTCGCCAGATACAACACACAGCCCAACAGGATCATGACGCGTGCCCCGAAGCGTTCAATCAGCTTACCGGTGAAAAACGATGGCAGGAACATGCCCAGCACATGCCACTCAATCACCAGCGCAGAGTCCGCCAGATCAAATCCATGACGATGCATGGCCAGCGGCGTTGCTGTCATCAGGAAATTCATCACAGAATAGCTGATCATGGCCACCAGCACCGCCAGCTGAAACTGCTTCTGTGCTACGATCTCTCTCAGGGTCCGGGCGGGTGCTTCAGTGGTATGTGGATCCACTTCCGTAAAGCGTACGCCCTGTAGCAGCAGCAAAGCGAGCACATACAAGCCGCTGAGCGCAACAAAAGAGTTGGCATAATTGAGCGCCGGATACACCTCATTGACCCAGACGGCCAGGTTCGGCCCTAAAATCGCTGCCACCACACCACTGGCCATAATGGTCGAAATGGCCGTAGCGGGCTTGTCACTGGCCTCTATGGCCGCAAATCGATACAAGGTGGCAAAACCAATACCGATACCAATCAAAGTGGTCGCCACACAAAACAGGGCAAAATGACTTTCTCTGAGCGCCCAGACACCCAGCAAGGTGCCGCTGATCCCGACCAGATTACCCAGTGAGAAGCCCAGTCTGCGACCGGTTTTAGCCATGATCAGCGAGGCAGGAATGGTCGCCATCAACAACCCTGCCATCTGCATAGCCACAGGCAAAGTGGTCAGCGCCGCCGACGGGCTGAGCAACTGCCCTACCAGCGCAGAGATGGTCACCAGCAGAATATTGCCTGTGGTGATCAGACCCTGGCAGCAGGCCAGCAGTAAGACATTTTTATTCATCCCGGTTAGTTTTGCTCAGCGCGCAAAAACACCGGCTCACTGGCTTTTTGGGTGGCTTCTTCGCTGTAGTAGTAACCAGCCACATCAAACGCTTTTAATGCCTCGGGTGACTCGACCTGATTGTCCAGAATGTAGCGCGCCATCATACCGCGGGCTTTTTTGGCATAGAAGCTAATAACCTTGAACTGGCCATTTTTGCAGTCTTTGAATACCGGTGAGATGATCTCGGCCTTCAATGCCTTTTTATCTACTGCTTTAAAGTACTCATTCGACGCCAGATTAATCAACACCTGACTATTAGTCGCTTCCAGCGCTTCGTTGAGCTTGTCGGCAATGATACGGCCCCAGAATTCATAGAGGTTTTTACCGCGTGGGTTGTCCAGCTTCGTACCCATTTCTAGGCGATATGCCTGCATCAGATCAAGTGGCTTAAGCACGCCATAGAGGCCAGACAAAATACGCAAATGCTGCTGTGCATAGTCCAGTGTTGCGTCATCCATACTGGCCGCATCCAGGCCGGTGTACACATCGCCATTAAACGCCAGTACAGCCTGTTTGGCATTGTCGGGGGTAAAAGGCTGCGACCAGTCGGCAAAGCGCGCCGCATTCAGACCCGCCAGCTTGTCGCTGATCTTCATCAGCGTGCCTATCTGTTGCGGTGATAAGTCACGACACACGTGGATCAATTCTTCACTGTGTGTGAGCAGTTCGGGCTGGGTAAAACGCGCGGTGTGCGCCGGAGTATCATAATCGAGATTTTTTGCCGGAGAAACGAGAGTGATCATGGCCTGCCTATTGACTTAACTATTGATAAATGTCAATTTCAACACTATCCCCCGGTGAGCGCAAGCGCAATATTCTTCGGGGGTTCGACACTGCTTGCCCAGTTGCTGGCAGACCAGCCTGTTTGCAGTTCGTCACGCAAACCCCGACTGACGAAGTGCGCTCTTGCATCCAGCATTCGGATTTTCTCGTGAAGCGACCTCGCAAATACGGACATATGACCTATTCACACAGGTCACGGTAATGCAACATAGGAAAAGTAGACTTTTTGACACGCTGCTATGAATTGGAATGAGGACAGCATGACTTCAGCATTAGATAGGCTAAAACAGCATTCATCTATCGTCGCCGACACCGGAGATATCGAGGCAATCCGTAAACACCAACCGGAAGATGCCACCACTAACCCGTCTCTGCTTTTAAAAGCAGCCGAGATGTCAGCTTATCAGGAATACCTGAAAGCGGCCTGGGATTACGCCAAAAGCCAGCATGGCGACGCGGCACAACAACTGGAACTGGCTTGTGATTACTTTGCCGTACTGATTGGTAAAGAGATTGCCAATATTGTACCTGGCTATATCTCAACCGAAGTCGATGCACGCTTATCGTTTGATACCGAAGCGACCATTGCCAAAGCACAGCAGCTACTGGCGCTCTATGAGCAGCTGGGTGTCAGCAAAGACAAGATTTTAATTAAAATTGCTTCTACCTGGGAAGGCATCAAAGCCGCAGAAACTCTGGAAAAGCAAGGCGTTAAATGTAACCTGACCCTGCTATTCAGCCAGGCGCAGGCCCGTGCATGTGCCGACGCAAACGTGTTCCTGATCTCGCCATTTGTTGGCCGAATTCTGGACTGGCACGTGGCCAATGGCCTGGAAAAGCCGACTGATCCACTACAAGATCCAGGTGTACAGTCTGTACGCAGTATTTTTGAATTCTACAAACGTCACGGCTACAACACAGTTGTGATGGGTGCCAGCTTCCGTAACACCGGCGAGATTGTTGCACTTACTGGCTGTGACAAGCTGACTATCAGCCCGGCACTGCTAGAAGAGCTGGGAGAGCTACCTGCTGCAGAAGATTACCTGCTGGATAGCGAGTACGAGGTTGTTGCGAAACCGGCCCCTCTGAGTGAAAGCGAGTTCCGCTGGTTGCATAACCAGGACGCCATGGCCACTGAAAAGCTGGCTGAAGGTATTCGTGCCTTTGCGGCAGCTCAGGAAACCCTGGAAGCACGCTTCAAAGCGCTATAAGCAAAAAGCATATAATGCGAAAAACGCCACCTTGTGTGGCGTTTTTTTATTCCCGACGACTTATCACTTCGCTCTGTACCTCCCTGCCCGCCAGCGCTTTATTTTCCTGACTTGCGCATAACTTGAAGCAAATTTGAGCTTCATCAAACTGTCACCTGCTTTTAACCTGCCAGACACATTTTTATTTTACTTTTCTCTTGTCTGTGGTATACCAGCATTACTTGAAGTGTGTTTTTCATTCAAATTGGGTAATGCGTAAACACAAATCTTTGAGGTTAGTACATCAATAGGAGAAATTCATGGATAGCCTAGACGATTTTATTTCAACACTAGAAAGTCCTGCACCAAAGAGAAGAACCTCATCTAAAGGCAAAAAAAGAAAGTGGCGTGAAATTGAAGCGCTGAAAGACAAACAACGCCTGCGTAAGGAATTGGAAGAACTGGATATCTTCGCAGACAGCATTGACCTGGACGAACTTGACTTTATTTAACAAAAAAGGCGCATTTTGCGCCTTTTTTGTTGCTTAAGTTTAAGCTCAGACTTGCCAGTTGATGGGCGTTTTGCCCATGCTTTGCAATAGCGTATTGGTTTGCGAGAAGTGCTGACAGCCAAAAAAACCGCGGTGCGCTGACAGCGGAGACGGGTGAGGTGCGTGCAACACGTGATGACGTTGCTGGTCAATCGCCTTACCTTTCTTTTGCGCATGCGCGCCCCACAGCAAGAAGATAACCCCTTCGCTGTGTTGGTTAAGCTGTGCAATCACGGCGTCAGTAAAGCGCTCCCAGCCGAGATGCTTGTGCGAGTGTGCCTGTCCCTGCTCTACCGTCAGCACGGTGTTGAGCAGCAGTACGCCCTGCTCTGCCCAGGGCAGCAAATAGCCGTGGTCAGGGATCTGAAAGCCCGCGATGTCTTGTGCCAGTTCTTTATACATATTGGCCAGTGATGGCGGTGCCTTGACGCCTGGCAACACAGAGAAACACAGTCCGTGAGCCTGATCAGGTCCGTGGTAGGGATCCTGACCCAGGATAACGACTTTGACCTGATCAAAAGGGGTCGCCTTGAACGCCTCAAATACCTGCTCCTGAGGTGGGTAAACGGTCACGCCCTGCGCCCGACGCTCGGCAACATAGTTTAGGGTGTCCTGAAAATACGCTTGTTGTTTTTCGTGCCCAAGCACGTCACTCCAGGTTGTCATATTTAGTTCCCAGTGGTTGTGAATTTCTGATAGTAAGTTCGCGAAGCATCCAGTTTATCACATAATCCGCTCAGCCCTTCAAGCACCCGGCTGGTATATCGGTGTAATAGATCGGCATTCACTTCAATGTATTGCTGATGCTTGGCCGCCGGGATTTCTGGCCAGTTGTGCCAGTCAATTTTTGGCTGTGCTTTTTTGGATTTTTCCTGCGGGATCACTATCACCTGTGGCTTAGTATGTAGCACGTTCTCGATACTGATCTGCGGATATGCTGTGGTGGCATCGGCAAACACATTACTGGCGCCGCACACCTCCAGGGTTTGATGGATCCAGGTGGTGCCATTGACTGTCATCATAGGCGCAGGCCACAGCTGGTAAAAAACAGACACAGGCGCGGCTGAGCGATAGCGTTCCTGCAGTTTTGCCAGGCCTTGCTCAAAACTTTGGGCCACCTGCTCAGCGTTTTCTTCCAAACCGGTTAACTGGCCTAGCCAGCGCAGCGAGTGCGGGATCTGTTTTAAGTCTTTAGTTTCACTGTACAGCACTTTGATGCCAAGCTGCTCAAGCTTATCCAGGTCGGCTTGTTGATTACCGCCCTGCCAGGCAATCACCAGATCGGGCGACAAAGCCAGCAGCTTCTCCAGTGCAATGCCATGATAACCGCCAATACGTGGGATCTGATTGGCCTCAGCCGGATAATCCGCGTACTCCACGGTGCCGACGATGCGATTCCCTGCGCCAATGGCATATAAGTTCTCGACTATATGTGGTGCCAAAGCCACAATCCGTTTGGCTGGCGGCGCGGAGCTATCATCTGCGCTCGCTGATATCGCAGTCAACAAGAACACCAGGCTCAGCCAGGTGATAAGGACCTTGTTCATCAAAAGTCGAATCCTTTTTGTGCTTTGATCCCCGCTTCGAACGCGTGTTTCACATTGCGCACTTCACTGACGGTATCGGCCAGTTCAGTCAGGCGACGATGTGCGCCACGACCTGTGATGATCACCGACTGCATAGCAGGGCGATTTTCCAGCGCCTCAATCACTTCATCCAAATCAAGATAGTCATAGCTGACCATATAAGTGAGCTCATCCAGCAGCACCAGGTCAATACTTTCGTCTTGCAACCACAGCTTTGCCTGCTGCCAGGTAGCCTGCGCCGCCTGGGTATCCGTCTCGCGATTTTGCGTCTCCCAGGTAAAGCCTGTCTTCATGACGGCAAACGGCACGCCAGCACGCTCCAGCAAGTTACGCTCGCCGCACTCCCACATGCCTTTAATAAACTGTACAACCGCAGCATTCATGCCATGGCCCACGCACCGGGCTACGGTACCGAACCCTGAAGTGGACTTACCTTTGCCATTGCCGGTGATGACCTGCAATATGCCTTTTTCTTCCTGTGCCTGCTCGATTTTGGCATCGACCTGCTCTTTCACCTTTTGCTGTCTTGCCTTGTGTTTGTCCTGATTGTGTTCGCTCATGTTGTCCTCTGCTCACTAATTGCCAGAATTTTATCTATGTCTAAATGGGTTTCGCACACATCTGCCAGCCGCTCAAGTTGCTGCTCCCGGTGCTCAGCCAGATTGAATCCGCCGCCACTGTAGCGACCTTCGCTTGCCCAGTGCAGTACACAGGTTAACCCCTCGGGACTATCAAATAACCCGTGCAGATAGGTGCCTGCCAGCTGGTTGTCTTCACTGATAAAGCCATCCATTTGCCATCCCGATGGATGTGCAACAAACTGTAAAAATGGCTTCGTCAGTGCCGGTCCCTGACTTATCCCGCAGTGGATCTCATAGCCATTCAATGGCGTTTGCTGTGCGTTTAAGAGGCAGTTCGCCTGCACCTGAGTCAGGGTTTTACTACGCGTCAGTTTGGTGTCAAAATCCGCCAGCCCCAGGCCTTCAATAGTGCCGAGCGTCGACTCAACCTGCTCCGGATCGCAAATGCTATTGCCCAGCATTTGAAATCCGCCACAGATCCCAAGCACCTTACCACCGTAACGCACATTGCGTTGCAGCTCATGGTCCCAGCCTTGTGCACGTAAAAAGGCCAGGTCATTAAGGACATTTTTACTGCCGGGAATGATCACCAAGTCGGCTGCGCCTATGGTTTCGGTGTGGCGCACATAACGCAGGTCCACTTTGGGGTCTAATCGCAGGGTATCAAAGTCGGTGTGATTACTAATATGTGGCAGTAGCAATACCGCCACTTTGACCTCAGGACTATCGATGCGATTGGCCATAGTCACGGCGTCTTCGGCATCCAGCGCCAGGTCATGCAGATAAGGCAGCACGCCCAATACGGGTTTACCAGTATACTGCTCCAGCCAGTCCAGGCCACTTTGCAGTAAGGCAATATCACCGCGAAAGCGATTGATCACAAACCCTTTCACCAGGGATTGCTCATATTCACTTAGCAGCGCCAGGGTGCCAACCAGATGAGCAAACACCCCGCCCTTATCGATATCCGCAATGATGATCACCGGGCAATCCACCTCACAGGCGAACCCCATATTGGCGATGTCATTTTCCCGCAGGTTGATTTCTGCCGGGCTACCGGCCCCTTCTACCACACACAGCGCATACTGTTCGCTGAGCCTTTGATGTGAGGTCAGTACCGCCTGCATCGCAACTTTTTTGTAGTCGTGATAGCCCGCCGCTTCCATGTTACTCAGCGCTCGGCCATGTACGATTACCTGCGCGCCGGTATCTGAATTCGGTTTGAGTAAGATCGGGTTGAGGTCGGTGCTGAGCGGTACCTTGGCGGCCATGGCCTGTAGCGCCTGGGCCCGGCCAATTTCGCCACCATCTGGCGTGACCGCACTGTTAAGTGCCATATTTTGTGGTTTAAACGGAACGACCTCAATGCCACGGCGCTGTAATGCCCGACACAAGCCCGCTACCAGCGTGCTTTTACCCGCATCGGAAGTGGTCCCCTGTACCATTAACGTATTCATATCTCGCCTTCTTTAAGTGCAAGCGGCAAACCCGCTATCACAAAATCGACTTTATCCGCCAGCGCGGCGATGTCTTGATGTAACCAGCCAGCTTCATCAACAAAACGGCGACTTAACTCACCAAGTGGTACAATACCGTGGCCCACTTCATTGCTGATCAGAATAATCTGTGCGTGGCTGGATTTCAGGGCACTCAGCAGCGCCCCTCGCTTGTGTTGAAATGCCGAGTCGCTGTAGTCGCACAGCGCTGTGGTTAGCCATAAAGTCAGGCAGTCAATCAAGACGCCATCATCGGGCCCAAGTGTGCTCAGAACCTGATCCAGTGCCCAGGGCTCCTCAACTAGCTGCCAGTGCTTGGTGCGCGTTGCCTGATGGTGGGCGATCCGCGCGGCCATTTCCTCATCCCCGGGGCGCGCCGTGGCCACATAAATTAGCCGGGCCACTTTGCCATCACTCAGCCAGCGCTCGGCTCTTTGCTCACCTAATCTGCTTTTTCCTGAGCGAGCCCCGCCGAGGATCAATTCTACCCGTCCTGTCATAACCAGACGCCCAGACAAAATAGATACACAGCGACCTCACCCAGTTGCTGCGCCGCGCCCAAACAGTCTCCGGTATACCCTCCGAGCTGACGCTTAAACCAGTAAATACACATCGTGCGGCATAGCCAAAGTACACCAAGCAGCGCAATGCTTTGCCATAACGTAAACAGCCCGGCTATCCAGCTCACTATCAGCAAGCTCAGTCCGCAAACGTAGAGTAACTGCTTACTTTCATGGGCAAGAGACTGGGCAACCGGCTTCACTTTACTCTGCGCATCCGCCTGCACATAGTCCAGTTTACCGATCAGGCTGGTCGCCATAGCCCGGCTCAGGCCATGGGCAAGAATGAGCGCACTGCAGACATACAGGGCGCGCTCACTCAGTGCCAGCAAAGCCTGATATTTGCTAAGCAATAAGATGACCAATGCGGCAGCACCATAAGTGCCAAGGCGGCTGTCTTTCATAATGGCCAGCTTGTCGGCTACGCGCCAGCCGCCCCCAAAGCCATCCCAGACATCGGCAAAGCCGTCTTCATGGAATGCGCCGGTGATCAGCAGTCCGCCGCCAAGCGTGAGCAATACCGCAATGCCTGCGGGCAAGAAGCTGCTCAACACTAAGCAGATAAGGGCCAGCAGAGCACCCAGTAACACGCCAACCCAGGCAAAGTAGCCACTGGCCTGATTAATATCCTGACTGCTGACCTCCCCGGCCACTTTAACGGGAATGCGGGTCAGAAAAATCACCGCCAGTTTAAATTGTCTCAGCGCACTCATGAGGTTTCGACCACCTGAGTGACGGTCGCGGCTTCGAAGCTGGCCATCTGATAATAAAACGCCAGCGCACTTTGACACAGGGGTAAGGCCAGTGCGGCACCGGTGCCCTCACCAAGTCGCATGTTCAGGTTCAACAGCGGCTCAACATTTAGCCAGCTAAGCATCGCCTGATGCCCCTGCTCACCTGAGCAATGGGCAAAAACCATATAATCTTTACACGCAGGGTCAATCCGATACGCCAGCATGGCCGCGGCTGTCGCAATAAAGCCATCCACCAGGATGACCTTCTGAGCACAGGCAACCTCCAGCATGGCGCCGACCATCTGACAGATTTCAAACCCACCGAGACGACGTAATACTTCACGTGGCTCATGTAATGCCTCGCGATGTAATAGTAAAGCCTGCTCGATAAGTTGTTGCTTTTTCGCTACCACCTCGTCGCTGACGCCGGTGCCTCGCCCGACCGTTTCGGCACTTGTTAGTCCGCTCAGGGCAGAAAAAATGGCCGCCGCGGCGGTGGTATTGCCGATCCCCATTTCACCCAATGCAAATAAGTTAGTGCCTGAGCTCAGTGCAGGCTTTACCGCTTCTTGACCCAGTGCCAGCCCTTGCTCGAGCTGCGCTTCACTCAGTGCGGGTTCAAGGTGCAAAGGCCGGGTGATATTACCAAGACGCTGCGACACCACATTCAGCTCAGGCGCCGGTGGCGTCAAAATACCGCAGTCAATCACACTCAATTGCCAGCCAAGCTGAGCGCACAAGACATTAATGGCCGCGCCACCAGTGGCAAAGTTAGCCACCATCTGGGCGGTCACCTCGCTGGGTGCAATGGAAACGCCTTCGCCTGCAATGCCGTGATCGCCGGCGAAGATCAGCATCTGAGGCCTTACGATATCTGGCCTTTCGCTTTCAAGCTGACTGCGCTCCATGCCCTGACTTAAAATCGTGACCAGCTGATGTGCCAGCGTTTCGAGCTTGCCTAAAGCGCCCTGAGGCTTAGTCTTCATATCTATGGTGTGCTGAATATGCGCATCATGCTGGCGGTTGAGTTGTGGGATCATAAAGTCTCCGGTTAGATCAGATGCTGGCGGCGCGCTTTTTGGCGATTAACAGCGATAAGAAAAACACGCTGCCAATCGCTGAGGTGATCACCCCAATCGGCAGCTCCTGATTGTCTATCAGGGTACGGGCGAGTACATCGACCCACAACATCATGAGTCCACCTGATAAGGCCGTCGCTAACATACCCGCAGTGCGAACCTGAGAGATAAAAAAGCGCACGATATGTGGGATCATCAGGCCCACAAAGCCGACGCCACCGCAGGCCGCGACGATCACGGCCGTTAACATCGACGCCAAGATCAGCATGCCCAGCCTGAGCCGGTGGACGTTCACCCCCAGCGTCACCGCGCTTTCGTCCCCAACCAGCAGGGCATTCAGGCTGCGGCGCATTAACAACATGAGGGTACACCCCAGCGAAACAACCAAAGCAGGCAGCCACAACCATTGCCAGTCTGCGCGGCTGAAACTACCCAGGCTCCAGAATATAATCGCGCTGATGGCCTGCGGATCGCTCCAGTACAACAGCAAACTGGTAAAGGCCGAGAATAAAAAGGTCAAAGCGACACCGGACAACAGCATGTTTTCAACCTGTGCAGTGCCTTTGTGAAAGGCAATCAGCAGTAACAGACTCATTGCCACGGCGCTGCCAGCAAAGGCCGCACCAGACAATGCCAGCGCACTCTGCACACCAAACAGCGCTACCAACAACACCACACCAAATGAGGCACCAGAGGAAATACCAAACAAGTATGGATCGGCCAATGGGTTTCGGGTGACCGTTTGCAGAATGAGCCCGGAAATGGCCAGCCCGGCACCGGCGAAGAATGCCAGCAAGGTGCGGGGTAATCGCAGCTCTACCACAATTTTTTGGCTCAGTATGCTGCTATCATAGTTACTCAGAGCCTGCCAGACTTCACCCCAGCTCAGAGAAACAGCGCCGACAGACAGCGCACTGAGCAGGCTGAACATGCAGGCCAAAATGAGACCCGGTATCAGCAAAGCCTTCATAACTGATACCCATAATGATAACGAATATGGGGCACGCCCGGTGCGTTGCTGTGGAGTCCGGGTACCGTTTCTACTTCGGCACACACCCCAAAAATGTCGCTGAGTAAGTCGGAGGTTATGATTTCCAGAGGTGTGCCCTGAGCCATCAGCTTACCTTGTGCCAGCACCAGTAATTCGTCGCTGAGCGCCGCCGCCAGGTTTAGGTCGTGGAAAGAAGCAATCACAGTCACCCCCATGGCTTTAGCCAGCTCCATGATCTGGATCTGGTATTTCACATCGAGATGGCTGGTTGGCTCGTCCATTATTAACAACTCAGGTTGCTGAACCATGGCCCGGGCTATCATTGCTCGTTGTTTTTCGCCACCGGAAAGAGAATCAAACTGCTGTTGTGCCTTGTGGCTCAAGCCCACACGCTCAATGGCTTCTAAAATACGCTGCTTATCGACGGCATTGACTGTGCTAAAGAGGGTTTTATGTGGTGTGACACCCATCGCCACCACCTCAAACAGCGCCAGGTTAAACTGACTGGGGATCTCCTGTAAAACAACCGCAACCTGACGCGCATAAGCCCGGCGCGGATAGTCAGACACAGGTTTACCCGCATAGTGAATTTCGCCTTCAGTCTGATCCCAGTAGCGATACAAGCAGCGTAATAAGCTGGATTTTCCCGCCCCGTTTGGCCCAATCAGACCAATAAACTGACCGCGCGAAATAGCAAAATTTAATCCGCTCAGCACAGGCTTGTTGCCGAGGTTCAGGCTCAGGTTGTGCACGGAGATTTGTGGTGAACTCATACCGCCTCAAATACGGACGGCAGCAGAGCTGGCCACTCGTATTGCTACGACTGGCCTTCTGTACTGACTTAAGTGCGCCCGCTTAAGTGTAGGTATTGGCCTTGGTATCTGGCTTCAGACTAATACCCATTTAACTTAATACCTGTTCAATTTGACGGAGCA
>NZ_PPUZ01000056.1:0-539 GCF_004212645.1 Pseudoalteromonas rubra
GCTCCTACTGCTTGTACGTACACGGTTTCAGGTTCTATTTCACTCCCCTCACAGGGGTTCTTTTCGCCTTTCCCTCACGGTACTGGTTCACTATCGGTCAGTTGGGAGTATTTAGCCTTGGAGGATGGTCCCCCCATATTCAGTCAAAGTTTCACGTGCTCCGACCTACTCGATTTCACTTTAAATAAGTTGTCGTGTACGGGACTGTCACCCTGTATCGTCATACTTTCCAGAATGTTCCACTAACTACATTAAAGCTTAAGGGCTAATCCGATTTCGCTCGCCGCTACTTTCGGAATCTCGGTTGATTTCTTTTCCTACGGGTACTTAGATGTTTCAGTTCTCCGCGTTCGCCTCATACAGCTATGTATTCACTGCATGATGACCCAAAGGGCCGGGTTTCCCCATTCGGAAATCCTAGTCTCAAGCGCCTCTTACTGGCTTGACTAGGCTTATCGCAAGTTAGTACGTCCTTCATCGCCTCCAACTGCCAAGGCATCCACCGTGTACGCTTAGTCACTTAACCATACAACCCAAAA
>NZ_PPUZ01000058.1:0-38037 GCF_004212645.1 Pseudoalteromonas rubra
TTCAAACTTTTCTTTTGCCATGACGGAACCTATAAGTTTTGTGTATCTAGATTACATATAAAAATAATCCACACGCCACAACGGCGGCAGACTAGAATTATTAAGTACAATTATAAATGTTTTTATGACAAATCAAAGGAAGTATTTAGGAAGATCCGAAGACTGGTGCTGATAGGCAGATTTGAACTGCCGACCTCACCCTTACCAAGGGTGCGCTCTACCAACTGAGCTATATCAGCACACCAGAAAACTGGAGCGGGCAGCGGGAATCGAACCCGCATCATCAGCTTGGAAGGCTGAGGTAATAGCCATTATACGATGCCCGCTTTAGGAACCTGTTCTTAACTACCTCTAACCGTCAAGAATAAAGTGGTGGAGGGGGCTGGATTCGAACCAGCGAAGGCAGTGCCGTCAGATTTACAGTCTGATCCCTTTGGCCGCTCGGGAACCCCTCCACGTCAAAAATTCTTGTCTAAAGCGTTGCTGTTTAAAAACTGGTGCCGACTATCCGAGTCGAACGGATGACCTACTGATTACAAGTCAGTTGCTCTACCAACTGAGCTAAGTCGGCACTGCTTTAGTACGGGGCGAGATATTAGAGGAATGACCGGGACTATGCAACACCCAAAGTAAAAAAAATCACAGATAATTGTTTAAATGGTCACATTTACAGCAAAAACCTGTATTGCAGGCAAATTATTATGCAAACTGCTGATATTTACGCCAGTACATCAGGCCCTGCAGCACCAAAATATCATTATATGTACTTGGCCGGGCTAAGTGTTGTTGCATTAATTCGCCATATCCACCTGCACAAACAATCACAGGCGTGTCGTCAGACTGGCCCAAATAGTATTCCAGCGCACCCAGGGTAGCGACCAGAGCACCATTTTTGACCGCATTGGGCGTATTGGTGCCCAGCTCAGGCAAAAATAAGCTGGTGTCATCACTGAAAACTTTCTGGGTATTACTAACCAGGCTGCTGATCATCATATCCAGACCGGGCAAGATCCAGCCGCCCAGATGTTGTCCGGCTTTATTTAGCACATCAATTTTGCTGGCGGTACCACAATCGAGTATCACGCAACTTTGTTGCGGATAAAGATGATAGCAGGCCACCACCGTCAGCCAGCGATCGACTCCTAGGTTCTCAAATTGCGGATAAGCGCAAGTTAGCCCACCCAATGTTGCACTGGTCTTAGCCTGATAATGTGGAATAGCCAGTTGCTGCGCACGCGCAATTAGCGGCGCCACCAGCTCCCCCTTGCCCACCTGCGCGATCAGCACTTCTTCTATCTCTGACCAGGGAATGTCTGTCTCAGCCACCAAGGTGATGACGTCCCCTGCCAGCGTTGCCGTTTTCAGTGCCGTGTTGCCCACATCTACCAGCAGTTTCATGATGCTTCCTTACGTACTGAGATTTCGCCGCCGTAATAGGTTTTAAGCTCGCCATCCTGACGCAGCACCAAACCACCTTGTGAGTCTATGCCTTCACAAATGCCTCGCCACTGTTTTTGTCCTGTGGTCAGCGTCACGCCCTGCTGACGATGCACATTCAGTGCATTCCACTGCTCAGTCATCACACTCAGTCCGTGGCGCTGATAGATCTCCAAGCGCTTTTGCAGACATAAAGTCAGCACAGCCACCAGCTGATTCTTGTTAACCGCGCTGACGTGCTGGCTTAAATCGGTCCAGGCCTGATCGATTTGTCCGGCGGCGCTCTCTGGCATCGCTACATTCAGCCCTATACCAATCACCAGATGACAAGGGCCTTCAACCTGGCCGTCCAGCTCAACCAAGATGCCCGCCAGCTTTTGTTCATTCAGATACACATCGTTTGGCCACTTCAACTGCACATCCAAATCAAACAAGGCTTTAAGCGCATCGTGTACCGCCAGCCCGACGGCTATCGACAACCCCATGGCGGCCTGCATACCTTCATCGAGCTGCCAGTAACAGCTGTAATATAAGTTGGCACCAAATGGCGACTGCCACTGACGACCACGTCGGCCTCGCCCGGCCTGCTGCATTTCTGCAACCAGCACTTGCCCTTTGGGAATAGACTGGTGGGCCTGAATGCGACGCATCAGTTCACTGTTCGTGGAATCAATAATAGAATGCACTTCTATCTGACACGGCGTGTCACTGAGCTGCGCCCAGCTCTGACGGATCTCCGCTTCCTCTAATAAAGGCAGGCTGTTATTGAGCCGATAGCCTTTACCTGTCACCTTAAAAATGTCGATGCCCATTTGCTGTAATGACTTAATGTGCTTAGACACCGCCGCCCGGCTGATCCCCAGCTGTTCGCCCAGTGCCTGTCCGGAAACAAATTCACCGCACTTCAGGGCATGTAAAATGGCCAGCTTGTTGCCATCGGGTGCTTTAACCATGGTGCGCTTCCTGTATTGTAATTTCACCCTGCGGGCCTATCAGCCTGACCTCATGCTCCAGCACAATGTCAAACTGGGTAAGTATGGTGTGCTGAATATGGCAGATCACTGCCTTTAGGTCCTCACCATTGCTGTGGCCTTCATTGACCAGCACCAGGGCCTGGCGCTCATACACTCTGATCCCACCCTGCTGATAGCCTTTAAGCCCGGCGCGTTCAATGAGCCAGCCCGCGGCCAGCTTGCAATGCTGCGCATCGACCGGATAACTGGGCATATCGGGATAACGACTGGCTAAGGCATCGGCTTGCGCTTTGTCGACCACCGGATTTTTAAAAAAGCTCCCGGCGTTTGCCAGCACCTGAGGGTCGGGCAGTTTACTGCGCCGGGTTGCCATCACTTGTTCAGCGACCGCCTGTGGGGTCACCGTCTCGTGGCAAAGTGTTTTTAGCGGGCCATAGCTCAGCACAGGTTGCCACTGCTTGGGTAATTGTAGTGTCACTTCAGTAATGATAAAACGATCTTTCAGCGCATGTTTAAACACAGAATCGCGATAGCCAAGCTCACAGGCTGCTTTATCTAAGGTTTGCATGGTTCTGCTGGCAATATCAAAGCCTCGTACCTGATACAGCACATCGGCCAGCTCCACACCATAAGCGCCGATATTCTGGATCGGGGCTGCACCCAAGGTGCCTGGGATCAAGACTAAATTCTCCAGTCCGCCAATCCCTTGTGCCAGCAAATGCATCACCAGTGCATGCCAGGATTCACCGGCTGCAGCGCGTACAACATAATGATTGGCTTGTTCTTCGATAGCCACGCCACGATTGGCCAGCTGGATCACTGTGCCCGCATAATCGCTCAGGAACACACTGTTACTGCCCTCACCTAAAATATAAAACGGCGTACTAAAGTCGTGGTCGTAAAGCTGCGCCGGATCGGTAATACGCAATAATGTGCGGCACGATGCCGGTAGCGAGAATGTGTGTAATGACTGCAAAGAATGCACACCCGAACCCTGTAACTAATGCAAAATTGCCGCTAGTGTAGCCTATCCTTGGCTTTGGCGCATCAAGGTGTCATTTTGGCACTTAAGTGGTATAACAACGGCTCTACTCACATCATGAGCAAGGATAATAATGAAACTTTCTGCCCTAACCTTTGGTCTTGCCTTAGCAGGCCTGTCACATACCGCGCTGAGTGCTCAGGCGGTAGACGAACACACCTATGCCAACCTCAACGACGTGATCAGTACACACCTTCACCTGGATCTGGATGTCGACTTTGAAGACAAACAGCTGGAGGGTTTTGTGGAACACACACTGGCATGGCAAAACAAACAAGCCAGAACCCTGGTGCTGGATACCCGAGACCTTGAAATAGACAAGGTGATGTACCAGGGCAGTAACGGTAAATGGTACCCAGCCTCTTTTACCCTTGCTAAACGCGATGACGTGAAAGGCGCCAAACTGACTATCCGCTTTAAGCAACAAGCGAAAAAAGCACGCATCTACTATAACAGCTTGCCACAGGCATCCGGTCTGCAATGGCTGACGCCAGAGCAAACCGCCAGTAAGTCACATCCATTTATGTACAGCCAGTCTCAGGCTATCCATGCCCGCAGCTGGATCCCCGTCCAGGACACTCCGGCGATGCGCGTTACTTATTCCGCTCGTGTTAATACACCCAAAGATGTACGTGCAGTCATGAGTGCCGACAACAGTGGTGCGTTAATCAAAGATGGCGACTATTGGTTTGATATGCCGCAGGCTATCCCGCCTTATCTTATCGCCATCGGTGCCGGTAACCTCGACTATAAAGAGATGTCGCACCAAACCGCCATCTTTGCCGAGCCACAGATCTTAGATGCCTCTGTTGCTGAGTTTAACGACACTCAGGCGATGATAGATAAAACCAACGCCATGTACGGCGAATATGCCTGGGGACGCTACGACTTGCTAATGCTTCCGCCGAGCTTCCCGTTTGGTGGCATGGAAAACCCACGTTTATCCTTTATTACGCCTACCGTCGTTGCAGGTGACAAAAGCCTGGTTAACCTGATCGCTCACGAGCTGGCGCACTCCTGGTCGGGCAACCTGGTCACCAATGCCACCTGGGAAGACCTGTGGCTGAACGAAGGTTTTACCTCTTATGTCGAAAACCGCATTATGGAAGAAGTGTTTGGTCGTGAGCGCGCGGTCATGGAGCAAGCACTGGATTCCGCCAGACTCCGCACCGTCGTTGAGGAGTTGCCGGCTCCGGATACGCGCCTGAACCTGCGCCTCAATGGTCGCGATCCGGACGATGCATTCAGCACGGTTCCTTACACTAAAGGTCAGCTGTTCCTGATCTATCTGGAAGAAAAGTTTGGCCGTAAAGTGTTTGACGCCTTTGTGAAAGACTACTTTGACGCCTACGCGTTTAAATCGCTGACCACCGCCGAGTTTGTTCAATATATAGAAAAACACCTCATCAACAAACATCCTGGCATTGTCAGCATGGATAAGGTCAATGAGTGGATCCACCAGCCGGGATTACCGGCCGATGCACCAAATCCGACCTCAGATGCATTTGATAAAGTCGATGCCGCAACAAAGGCCTGGTTAGCTGGTAACAGCACGCTTGATGCCATTCCCACCACCAGCTGGACGGTACATGAGTGGCTGCACTTTATTAATAACCTGCCGCGCGACCTGGCACAGGATAAAATGGCAGCACTGGATCAGGCATTTGGACTGACCAACTCAACCAATGCCGAACTGGCCTTTGCCTGGTTTATGCTGGCCGTCGGTAATGGCTATGACGCCATTTACCCAGCACTTGATAAGCATCTGACCGGGATTGGCCGCCGTAAGCTCATCGTGCGCTTGTACAAGTCACTGGTTGCCAACGGCAAACGCGACTGGGCTTATGAAGTGTATCAAAAAGCCCGCCCGGGCTATCACCCGTTAGCACAAGGCACCATAGATGCCATCTTTGCTAACTAATTGATAGCAGCAATAGTACAGCCTTATTGAGGCTGTACTTTTTCTAAAAACGCCGCGCGCTGAGCCGGGCTCGCCTGTTGCCACCAGAACTCCAGCATCGCCGCTGCGTCGGGCTTGCCAGCCTGAGGCGCTGCGGGTACAGCGTCAGACAAAGCAGGCTTATCAGCCTGAGGCGCCACAGGCGGCTCGACAGGTAAAGAGTCGGCATAGTCTGGCTTAGTCACCGGGGTTTTAAGCCTTTCTGCCGCCTGCGCTACAGAGCGGATCCGCAGTTGTTCAGTCAGCGTTTTGACTGGCGTACGCGTCCCATCTGGCGCCTTCAGCCACAACTGTGGCTGCTTTGCAAACTGCTTCGCGGCTTTGAGTGTATCGGCCCGTTCAAACTCCACGTAATAATCTCCCTGCTCAGCCACCTCAACGGTCACCCAGAAAGGTTTTGACTCAATCACTTCGTGATCGTCGTACCCAACCTCGTACAGATCTGTATATTTAACGCGCAGCTGGTGCCTGCCTGCTGCCAGCGACAGTTCCCGTACTTTATTAAAAAACGAGTGCTCTATTTCCTTTTGCCCAACCTGTAACGGCAGCAGCTCCTCGGGAAAATATAACTGTGCCGCCAACGCTTGCCCACTGAGCAAACTGACCAGCAGAAAGTAAAAAATGCGTGTTTTCTTCATAATTCCTCTTTATTTTGTTGTTAATGTGGCTGACACTTAGCTTTGAACCTAAAACTGCAACAGAGCATTCAAGCGTTTCGTTCAGGCCATACACCTGCACTCAATGCGGTTGTCATATGATTAAACTCTGAACAACCATTTTCGCTTGTATCTTACTCTCTGCACGCTATGCTGATCAGCTAAACTATCGTCTACAAGGAAAAATAATGAGCCAAGAAACAATTTTTACCAAGATAATTAATCGGGAAATTCCCGCCGATATCCTGTATGAAGATGATCTGGCCCTGGCATTTAAGGACATCAATCCGCAAGCCCCCTTTCATGTTCTGGTGATCCCAAAAACCCCGATTGCCACCATGAATGACATTAATGAAGAAAATGCACACCTGGTTGGGCATTTGTATCTGGTAGCAGCTAAACTGGCTAAAGAGCATGGTTTTGCAGACAACGGCTATCGCGCAGTCATGAACTGTAATAACGATGGCGGTCAGACCGTCTACCACATTCATTTACATGTACTTGCCGGTAAAGAAATGGGCTGGCCACCATACCAAGATAAGAAAAAAGTGCTAAGCTAAATTATTCTTTGTTAAAGAATGTAATTTACTAACATATTGGCAAAAATATAATTAAAATTATAAAAGTCAAAGCCTTAGTGTTTTAACTAAGGCTTTAATTCGACAACAAGATCAGAAATGCCACAATATATAGCAGAACAATCTATTTATTGATGTGATTTCTAATACAAAAGGCCTGAGTCACGTGATAGCATTGCGTAATCAGACAGAATGAGAGTGTTTTCCACATGAGCAGTACTGCATTTTTATTGCTAGACAAAGAACCTATTAACACCATAGGCGTCAATGTATTACAACCTTTACTGAAAACTCAGGGGTTGGACGTAATCACTGGAACAGATATTTCAGAAGTACCAGAGAACACTCGTTTGCTCTTCATTGAAACAGCCGCTAACGACGCCTGGGGTCAGTTAAAAGAGCAGCTCGTCAACCTCAAAGTCAGCTGTGACATTGTTCTGTTCAACCTGGATGAAAACCCGGAGCTGGCCAATCGCGCCTTGCTCAGCGGTATCCGAGGTGTCTTTTACACCACGGATAATGCGGATGTGCTGATGAAAGGGATCCGTCTGCTGATGGAAGATCAGCTCTGGTATCGTCGCGAGATTATGTGTAATGCGCTAAACCGCATGTTGCAGTTTAACAAAGATGCACTACACAAGCTGACCGAAGGTGATATTGAGCCGGTGAAACTCACCAAGCGTGAAAAAGCCATTATTACCCTGATGAGTAAAGGCTCCAAAAACAAGGAAATTGCTGAAGACTTGAACATCAGCCCGCATACGGTGAAAACGCACCTTTACAGTGCATTCAGAAAAACGAAATGCCGTAACCGGATTGAATTATTGTCCTGGGCGCAACAAAATATCCCGGACGAGATCCGCTAACGGATTGCGCCACTGCGTGCGCCACTGCAACAGTGCCAAATTAACAACGGCGCTGTTGCACGCTTTACACCACTTTACTGATTTCCTACTTCCTTTTATGCTAGCAAAGTCGATTTATTGCTAGGGCACGCCATGCTGGATCCCAAAACTCTGTATGTCACCAGCGTCGTCATGACGGCCATGATGACACTTCTTAATTATCTGACATGGCGGGCCAACAAAGACACCCCCGGTACGGTGTTATACATTTTTTATCCTATGGTGCTGTTTGCCGGTATTATTGGCTTTGCTCTGCACAGCCATTTCCAGCAGTGGCAAAGCATTGGAGTCGCTAACGGCCTGTTATTTGCGGCATCCATGCTCCATTGCTGGGCGATCAGCCAGTTTCTTGGTGTTCGGGACAAAGCCTTTCAGTTTTATCTGATTGTCACCGGGATATTGTTTTGCGCCCTGGTCTATTTTAGCGCCGTGGCGCCCGGTCTCAGACAACGCATCCTGATCTCCGATCTCCAGCATATCGCCGAAGCATTGCTGCTGCTGTACTATTTTATTCGCTATGCCCATCCCCTGTATCCCAATGGCAGCATCGTCTATCTCATTGTGCTGAGCTTTATTCTGTGCGTGTTTACCGGCCGTACCTTATTAATGGGTGAGATCAACCATGCTAACCTCCTCGACAGCCCATGGTTTACCATCACGCTGTTTTTCAATGGCGTGCTGGCCCCCATTTTTTACGCCACCGGGATGGCTATCCTGTGTAACGAGCGACGCGAACATAACCTCAATCGCCTGACTGAAAAAGCCCAGCAGGACCTGGAGATCCGCGGTTTGTTTCTGTCTACCGTCAGTCATGAGATCCGCACGCCACTTAACGGGATACTGGGCAGTGCGCAACTGGTGCTCAACCGTATTGGAGATCAGGCCAGCAAAGCCTATTGCGAAGCCATTATTAATTCCGCCGAGTCCCTCAATTTGCTTATCGACAAGGTACTCGACTACGCCAGCCTGGAACAAAGCGACGAGGTACTGGCCGCCGAAGACATTGAATTTAAGAGCTGGCTGAACAACCTATGTCTGCTGATGACCCCAATGGCCGAGCAGCGCGGGCTCACTTTTACCCTCGTATACGATATGCCCGAGCAGGTTTGCTATTACTGTGACCAACAAAAACTGCGCCAGATCCTGCTCAACCTGGTCGGTAACGCCATCAAGTTTACCGATCAAGGCGAGGTCAAGATCTGCGTCGAGCTGATCAAAGAAGGGAATATGGAGCACCGGGTGCGTTTTAGCGTGATAGACACCGGCCCCGGTATTGAAGAAGAAGACATAGAAAAACTCACCGAGCCTTATGTTCAAAGCAGCGCTGGTAAAACCAAAGGCGGCACCGGTCTGGGCCTGGCTATCACGGCACGCCTGCTCGACAAAATGGGCAGTCAACTGGAAATCATCAGCGAGCTGGATAAAGGCAGCTCCTTCAGCTTTGACTTAACCTTAACCGTCGGAGAACTCAGTCTGGTTGAAAAGCGCCATCACAATGTCGACTATGCCACCGGTCTGGACGTTCTGTTGGTTGAAGACTTAGACCTCAATCGCAAGATTGCCATCGAGTTTATGGCCATTGATGAACACAGAATAAAACTGGCCAACGATGGTCAAAGTGCCATTGAGCAACTCACTGAGCATGCCTTTGATGTGGTACTGCTGGATATGAACCTGCCAGACTTAACGGGTCAGGAGGTACTCAAGCGCCTCAAAAATATAGAACATAAGAACCGACGTACGCCGTTTTTGGCCTTTACCGCCAGCCTCAGCCCGGAAGAAATCAAGGAGTATCTGGCACTGGGGATCCGCGACGTTGTGGGTAAACCAATCAAACAAGACAAACTGCGTCAGGCCATCAGCAACTCACAAAAAGCGCAAACACCGGACATCAGTGTTGAGCTCAGTGACACCTTGTATGATGAGAGTGCGGTCACATCCCTGAGTGGCTTTAGCGAAGATGAAGTGTCGTCAATTTACAATGAGTTTGTTTTATCGGCACGCACTAAGCTGCGCCATATTCAGCAACTACTGGATGAAGATGATCAGCAGTGCATCAAACTCCTGCACCGCCAGGCCAGCACCGCGTTACAGCTTGGCTTTAATCGCTATGGCCTGACGCTTAAGAAAATCGAACGCCGACTGCTGGATAAGAAACGCTGTGACGAGGAACTGGCAGATGCCATGGTCTTATGGCAACAGAGCCTGGAAGCGTATTTGCAGTATGTGCGCCACCAGACTGTCGGCTGAAACAAGACGCTGAAAAGCAAACGCACAAAGCGGCACTTTTATCGCCACAAAGTCGACTTTATGGGAAAATTTGTTCATCCTAGCTGACACAGGGTACCTGACTACCCAGATAACAAGAAATCTGAAGGAAATTTCATTATGACACTACTTAAATCACCGCTGGCCATTGCCATCGGTGCCGCCATGATTGGCCTGAGCACGCCCAGCGTGGCAGCCACCGCAGATAAAGCAGAAGCTGCCAGCACTAAAGAGTGGAACGTGCTGAACCCACCAGGTGACAAGCAAACCATTACCATAGACACCAATGAAACCACCTGGAGTAACCTGGATGTCAGCCCGGATGGCAAATCGATTATCTTCGATATGCTGGGCGACATTTACGTCATGCCTATTAACGGTGGTAAAGCAACGGCGATCACCAGCGACAGAGCCTGGAACTTCCAGCCTAAGTTCTCGCCGGACGGCACTAAAATTGCGTTCATTTCAGACCGTGAAGGCGCTGAAAACCTGTGGGTAATGGACGTCGACGGCAGCAACATGCGCCAGGTGTCTGATGAGTCTCACAACCTGCTGCATAACCCGGCCTGGTCACCGGATGGTCAGTACATCGCGGTCAAACAAGGTCAGGTAACCGGTCGTACTATTCCAGGTGGTTCAATCCGCATGTACCACATTTCAGGTGGTAAAGGTGTGGTGGTACGCGATCGTTTGCACGGTGCAAAATCGCAGAAGAATATTGCCGAGCCAGCCTTTTCTAACGATGGTAAGAAGCTCTACTACTCAGTGGATGCGACCCCTGGCGTACGCTGGGAATACAACAAAAATGCACTGGGTTCGGTATTTGAGATCCGCTCCTGGGATCTGGCCACCGGTGAAGAAGAAACCGTGATCCGTGGCTCAGGCGGTGCAATTCGCCCAACGCCAAGCCCGGACGGTAAATCACTGGCATTCGTAAAGCGTATTGAAAATGGCAAGGTCATGCAAAGTGCCTTGTACATCAAAGATCTGAAGTCAGGTATCGAAACCGAGATCTTTGCTGGCCTGGACCGGGATTTGCAAGAAGCCAATGGTGCACAGGGTAACACCCCGGCATTCGCTTACACGCCGGATGGCAAAGCACTGGTTTTCTGGGCCGGTGGTGTCTTCCACAAAGTGGACATCGCCAGCAAGCAGGCGAAGGTGATCCCAACCCGCGTGGTGGCTGAAAAAGAAATTACCCCGGCACTGAAGTTTGCTGTTGATGTGGCACCGGATACCTTCAAGGTCAAACTGGCGCGTTGGTCACAAATTTCTCCGGACGGTAAAACCGCCCTGTTCCAGGCGCTGGGCCATTTGTACACCAAAGACATTGCCTCAGGCAAAGTGCGCCGCGTAACAACACAAAACGACCACTTTGAATTCTACCCAAGCTTCTCACGCGATGGTAAGTACATCGTATACACCAGCTGGGACGATCAAGACTTAGGCGCCGTGCGCGTTGTTTCGGCCAGTGGCGGTAAAGGTCGAGTGATCACTCAGGATCCGGGCCACTACATCAACCCAAGCTTCTCACCAGATGGTAAGCACGTGCTGTATCGCAAAGTGACCGGTGGCTACCTGCTCAGCGGTGACTGGTCAATGGAACCAGGCATCTACCTGACCAGTGCCAAAGGTGGCGAAGCCAAACGCATCATCAAACGAGGTGACAACCCGCACTTTGGAGCAGAAAAAGATCGCATCTATTTCAGCGTGATGAGCGATGAGACACACCGCGAACTGAAATCCGTTGACCTCAATGGTGAAAAAGAGCGTTCACACTTTAAAGGCGACTACATTTTTGATTACCGCGTCTCGCCAGATGGTAACTACGTGGCCTTCATCGAGAACTTCAATACCTTTGTTGCCCCGTTCGCCAGCACAGGCAAAACCCTGTCTATCAACAAAGGTTCTAAATCTTTCCCAGTGCAACAAGTCTCTAAATACTCAGGTGATTTCCTGAACTGGAAAGCAGACAGCAGTGCGTTAACCTGGGCCTTTGGTCCAACTTTATATCAGCGTAAGCTGACCGACACCTTTGCCTTTTTACAAGGTGCCGCAGCCGAAGCCGCACCATTAACTGCCGAAGGCATCGACCTGAGCTTTGAGAAAAAGGCCGACAAGCCAGAGGGCATTCTGGCCCTGGTTGGCGGTAAAGTCGTGACCATGCGCAATGCCGATGAGCAGCAAGAGATCATCGAAGATGGTGTCGTATTGATTGAAGAAAACCGCATTATCGCAGTGGGCACCCGCAGCGAAGTCGAGATCCCGAACAAAGCCAAGGTCATGGACATCACAGGTAAAACCGTGATCCCAGGTCTGGTCGATGCCCACGCCCACGGCAGCTATGGCAGCCACAACCTGCAACCTGAGCAAAACTGGAACCAGCTGTCGAACGTGAGCTTTGGTGTGACCACCATTCACGATCCGTCGAATGACTCCAATGAAGTATTCTCTATGGCGGAATTACAACGTGCCGGCCTGACCGTCGCACCGCGTATTTACTCCGTAGGCCGGATCCTCTACGCCGGTAATGCACCTGGCTACAAAACGCCGATCAGCAACCTGGAAGATGCGCAATTCCACGTTAAGCGTCTGAAAGACGCCGGTGCTATCACGGTTAAGAGCTACAACCACCCCCGTCGTGATACCCGTCAGCAAGTGCTGGAAGCGGCAAAACAGATGGAGATCATGGTAGTGCCGGAAGGCGGTTCTAAGTTCCAGCAGAACATGAACATGATCATCGACGGCCACACAGGTCTTGAGCACGCCCTGCCAATCCCGAACATTTATTCGGACGTTACGCAAATGTGGAGCCAGACCAAGGCCGGCTTTACGCCAACCTTTAACGTGGCCTATGGCGGTATTAAAGGGGAAGACTACTTCTATGACACCACAGATGTATGGAAGAATGAGCGTCTGGCCAGCTTTGTTCCGGACTACATTCTGAACCCGCGCTCTGTACGTCGTGAGAAAGCACCTGAGCACCACTACAACCATATCAATGCGGCGAAATCTGCCAAGCAGCTACGCGACAAAGGCGTTACCGTACACATTGGTGCACACGGTCAGCGTGAAGGCCTGGGCGCCCACTGGGAGTTGTGGTCAATGGCACAAGGTGGCTTTACGCCTTGGGAAGCACTGCGAAGCGGCACCATCGACGGTGCAAAATACCTGGCGATGGATCACGATATCGGCACCATCGAAAAAGGTAAGCTGGCTGACTTAGTGATCATCGATGGTGATGTCCTGAATGACATCCGCGAATCAGAAAAAGTCGCCTACACCGTTCTGAATGGCCGCATCTATGATGCCGCAACCATGAACGAAACCGGCAACTACAATGTGAAGCGCCAGCCGCTGTTTTTCGAAAGTGGTAGCAAAACGCCGATGCATCCGGCGACCGAAGCTTATATGGAAGAAAAAGCACACAAATATCACTGGAAACACTAATATCCGGTCATTTCATTCATAAAGCAGCCGAAAGGCTGCTTTTTTTTCGCCAAATGCCCCTTCTGTGCATTTATTCTCTGGCAACACTGTCTTACACCCCCAACTTTGTCCCGATCCACGTTCTGGATAATATCGCGAACTGTTCTAAACTGTGTCACTGAATAGGATACTCTGTCGTCAGGCACATGCTATGATGACGGCGCAGCGAGGCCACTTGTGCAGATGTGACCAGTCCAGCCTCACGGGTATATCAGCAAATACAAGGAGCAGGGAGCATGTCTGATCTCAGCCACTTCTTTAAGTCACTTAACCTGACACAAAAATTGATCTCGGCCTTTTTACTGGTTGCCCTGATCCCAACCGCCATCATTATCGCCATGGCTCTGATGCAATCATCCGATGCCATGACCCGCCAGGTGTATGCCCAACTGGGTGCGGTTGGCGAAATTAAAGAGAGTGCCATAGAGCGTCATTTCAGCGGCGTGCAGGACGAGCTGGTTTCACTGGCGGTAAACCCTTATGTGAAACAAGCCGCCACAGAGTTTATCCAGGCCTATGGCGAAGTCGATGATGCCGTTGCCGTCCCTGCCAGCCTAGAAGGCTTTTATCGCGACCAATTTGCCCCTCGCTTTAAATCACTGAATGAGCAGGCCGCGCCACCGGCGATATTGTTATCGGAATTGTCCCCTCAGGGGATCACGCTGCAAACCCGCTATCTGGCCGACAACCCGCACCCGCTGGGTGAAAAACTCAATCTATTTAGCAGCGGGGCAGACGATGCCTATGATCGAGTCCACCAGCAGCACCATGCCTTCTTCAGTAAAATTGCCGAAGTCTACGAGTTTTACGATGTCTTTATCGTGGATAATCTGAGTGGCAATATCATCTATTCGGTATATAAAGAGAGCGACTTTGCCACCTCTTTGCTCTACGGCCCCTACGCACAAAGTAACATTGCCGAGGCTTTCAAGGCTGGACGTGAATTAACCCGCGAAGGAGAAATTGCCTTTGTGGATTACCAGCAATACCTGCCTTCTTATAACGCCCCTGCCAGCTTTGTTGCTGCGCCACTTATCATCAATGGTCAGGCACCAGCCACCCTCATTGTTCAACTTTCGATAGACGCCCTGAATGCCATCATGACAGAGCGTCAGGGATTGGGAGAAAGCGGCGAGACTTACCTGGTTGGCCCGGAAGGTCTGATGCGCTCAGACTCTTATCTGGACCCGGTTCATCACTCAGTGACGGCCTCGTTTCGCCACCCGGACAAAGGCACAGTGAACACGGAAGCCTTCCAGCTGGCCATGCAGGGGCAGCAAGGACAAAAGGTAGTATTGGACTACAACGGTAACCCGGTGCTGTCGGCCTATACTTCGGTGGACATTTTCAACGTGCGATGGGCATTACTGGCAGAAATTGACGTAGCTGAGGCCTTTGCCCCGATCAATACCTTACGGACTCAGTTGCTAATGGTGCTGGGTGCCTGTGTGCTGATGATAGTGCTGGCTGCTTTCTGGTTTGCACGTACCCTGACCCGTCCGGTGCACGCGCTGGTGAACACCATTCGCAAAGTGGAGCAAGAAGGCGACTTCGCGCTGCGCACTGAGATCAATACTCTGGACGAAATTGGTCGCTGTGGCCAGGCGTTTAACTCCTTGCTGGACGCCCTTCAGCTGTCTATTTCAGAAACCAATCGGGTAATGGACCGCATGGCCGCCGGGCGCTTTGATGACAGGATCAGCGTGCCTTGCAAAGGCGAGTTGGATAGCCTCAAACGCGCCACCAATGATTGCGCGCAGAGCCTGCAAAGTGCTCTGAGTGACATAGGTCAGGTGATCCATGCCATGTCACAGGGCCAGTTTGATAAACAGCTGGAATCCGAGATGTGTGGCGATCTGGCCACCCTGAAATCCCATATCAACAGCTCAATGCACTCTATCAATACCACCATGACGGAAATTGTCAGCGTAATGTCGGATATGGAGCAAGGCCACTTTCAGGGACAAGTTCAGGTTGAAGCGCAGGGCAGCCTGCAACAGCTCAAAGTGAGCGTGAACAACTCAGTGAGCAGCGTTGCCGGGGCCATTGATGGACTGGCAGCCATGATGAGTGCGTTGCGCCAGGGCGACTTTAGCCAGCGCCTGGAACTACCACTGCGCGGCCAGCTGGAGGAACTCAAAGAAGACACCAACTCCAGCGTACAAAACCTGGCAGCCATTATTGAAGACATCGGCCATACCATGGCGGCGGTCAGTGAGGGCGACTTTAAACAAGTCGTCTCGACGCCCGCACAGGGCCAGCTGGGTGAATTAAAAGAACACATTAATGTGTCGGTACGCAGTGTCGACGAAGCCATCAGCGAAATTTCCTCCGTGATGATGACCATCAGCCATGGCCGCTTCGATAGAACCATTAATTCGCCCATGCTGGGCCAGCTGGACACCCTCAAAGCCGATATCAATCATTCGGTGAATAACCTTAGTCGCGTGATTGAAGAGCTGGCCAGTGTGATGTCAGCCATGAGTCAGGGGGATTTTACCATTCAAATAGAATCCGACCTGCAGGGGCAGCTGTTACAACTCAAACAAGATGTGAACACGTCGACCACCACAGTTTCCGACGCCATCAATGAAGTTACCCGGGTGCTGGGAGCACTGGCCAAAGGACAGCTTAACGAGCAGATCAATGGCCATTATGAAGGCGTTTTTGAAACCCTGCAGCGCGATGTGAATGCCACCATCGCTAAACTGACCGAAGTGATTGAAGGGATCCAGTATGCGGCGGGCCAGGTTACGCAAAGTGCCGGAGAAATTGCCGCCAGCAACACCGAGATCAGCCAGCGCACCGAAGAGCAGGCAGCTAACCTGGAAGAAGCCAGTGCCAGCACCGGTCACATGCTGGAGGAGCTGGCCAGCAATGCCGAGACCATCGCCAAAGAAGGTGGCTCGCTGTCGCAGGACACGGTCGCCGCCATTGGTGAAGTCAACCGGGCCAGCAAAGACATCAACGAAATAGTGTCAGTGATTGATGCGCTGGCGTTCCAGACCAATTTGCTGGCCCTGAACGCCGCCGTCGAGGCCGCCCGGGCCGGCGAAAATGGTCGTGGCTTTGCGGTGGTTGCCAACGAAGTGCGCGAGCTCGCCGGTCGCAGTGCCGCCTCTGCTAAGCAAATTAAAGAGATCATTGCCAACAGCAACGAGAAAGTGGAACAAGGCACCCAGCTGGCAAATGATTCGGGAGATAAGCTCAATCAGATAGTCGAAGCCGTTGCCGATGTCAGTCAGAACATAGTGAAAATCAATATGTCGACCACCACACAGCAGCAGTCGATCAAAGAGGTGGATATCGTGGTGCAACGCCTCACCGACCTAATTCAGGAAAACTCGGCCATCACCGAAGAAACCATGGCTGCGGCGAGACAAATGGCGGAGCAAGCCAATGCAATGCGTGAACTGCTGGGCTATTTTGAAATTACGTCACATCCGCAAAGCGCCTCAGCACAGCCCGAGCAGGAATTACTGATCCACAGTTACAACGCCTCATAGACCCGCATCAGGGTTAACAGCGCGCAGAAGTCTTCAGCGCGCTGTGTACAATCGCTTATTGCAAGGCAAATGCATCGGCATCCAGATGGGCGGGAAAGTCCTGCTTAAAGGCCTCCAGCGGCGCCTTTTCCAGGTTCACCACCAGCACATCAGCTTGATTATCCGGGGCACTTGTCAGTAAGGCACCGGTAAAATCATAGGCCGCCGTGCCACCATTGTGCGCCGTGCCATAACCGTCATCCCCAACCCGGTTACAGCCCACTACATAACACTGATTTTCAATCGCCCTAGCCTGCAATAGCGTATCCCAGATGCGACGGCGTGCAGCAGGCCAGTTGGCCACATTGATCATGAGGTCATAGTCATTGCGGTTACGCTGGAATACTGGAAAACGCAGGTCGTAACACACCTGAGGTAAGATCCGAAAGCCATTGACCTCGAACACCACCCGCTCCTGTCCGGCAATCACATGCTCCCCTTCTTTGCCCAGACAAAACAAATGGCGCTTATCGTAATGGCGCACTGTGCCATCCGGCCAGCACCAGTAGAAACGATTGGCTTTTTTCTCACCCTGTGCGACTAACACACTGCCTGCCACAACCGCCTGCCAGCGCTGAGCCTGACGCTGTAAAAAAGCCAGTGCCTCGCCGTGATGTGGCGATTCTGCACAAGGCTCCGCCAGCGCAAAACCGGTTGCAAAGGTTTCCGGTAAAACAATCAAATCGCAGCCGCTGAGCTGCGCCTGTTGGGCACTCAACTGCGCATCCAGTTGAGCAAAATTGTGCTCAGGTGCCAGCCACTCAATGGCCTGCTGCACCAAAGCGACGGTTAAAGTTGACATAATCGCTTCGCCGCCTCCAGTAAGGTGTTGTCTTCTTTGGCAAAACACAAGCGGATCACGTTGTCTGAGCTACCGTGTGCATAAAACACACTGAGCGGAATAGCGGCAACGCCGATGGCCTCGACCAGATAATCACAAAAGCCGACATCATCCAGTGACGAAATGGCGCTGTAATCCAGCAACAGGAAGTAGCTGCCCTCGCTGGGTAGAATAGTAAATCGACTGCCTTGTAGTGCCTCAATCAGCAGATCGCGCTTATGCTGGTAGAAATCAGCCAGTGCATCCACGTGCTCCGGCTCTTCATTGAGCATATCAGCCAGCGCCAGCTGCGCCGGTGTAAAGCAAGAGAAAGTCACATACTGATGAATTTTACGGAACTCACTGGTGAGTGCCTCAGGCGCAATACAATACCCCAGCTTCCAGCCAGTGCAATGGAAGGTTTTACCAAAGCTGGCCACCACCATGGCGCGCGCTGCCAGCACAGGGTCACGCAGTGCGCTTAAGTGTGGCTGCGCATCAAAGGTGATGTGTTCATACACTTCGTCACTGACCACATACAGGTCGTGCTCGACCACCAGAGCTTTCAGCGCCGTCATATCGGCAGCCTTTAATGTCTTGGCACTGGGGTTATGAGGTGTATTGATAATAATGGCCCGGGTTTTCGCCGTGATGGCCGCGCCAACCTGTTGCCAGTCAATCCGATAATCGGGGGAGCGCAGCGCGATATGTACACTGCGACCACCGGCCAGTTCAATGGCGGGCGCATATGAATCGTACGCCGGGTCGAACACGATAACTTCATCTCCCGGACGCACCAGCGTCTGAATAGCCACAAACAGAGCCTCCGTGGCGCCGGCGGTGACAGTAACCTGGGCCGCAGCATCAACCTGAGCACCGTATTTACGCTCTGCCAGCAGCGCTATCTGCTGCTGTAAAGCCGGTACACCTGGCGACGGCGCATACTGATTCATACCCGCCTGAACATGCTGAGTCAGGCGCAGTTTCAGGCGCTCCGGGGCATCAAATTCAGGGAAACCCTGCGACAAATTCAGTGCGCCATGCTGGTTGGCCAGCGCGGTCATCTTAGAAAAAATACTGGTGCCTACATGAGGTAATTTGCTTTCCACGACCAAGTCCTCGTTTGTATGTGGTGTAACGGCCAAAGCGATGCTATCATTGCTGCAAATAGAAGTATAGCCGTCTAAAATTATCCACGATGTTATTCGTGAGAGGTAAGCGTATGCAATCAGCACAAGCGAAACATGCTCTCATAGACGCCGGACGTTGGCTCAGCGCACAAGGCTGGGTACCGGCAACCGGAGGCAATTTTTCCATTAGAACAGAGCAAGGCTTTGTTGTCACGGCCAGTGGTCATGACAAAGGCGCACTGCAACCCGAGCACTTTCTGGAGTTTGATGCCCAGGGCTCACACATCAATGGCGCCGGTAAACCCTCAGCTGAGACCGACCTGCACCTGGCTCTGTATGCGCTCAGCCCTGACACCCACTGCATCTTACATACCCACTCCGTAGCCACGACCGTGTTATCACGCCTGACCGAGCAACACAGCCTGGAGATCAGTGGCTACGAAATGCAAAAAGCACTCAATGGCTTCACCAGTCATCTTGAAACGCTGGCGATCCCCGTGTTCGATAACGATCAGGATATTCCCGCCCTGGCACGCCGGGTGACGGAGTACCATTCTCACACCCCGATCCGCCATGGGGTATTGATCCGCGGCCATGGGCTGTATGCCATGGGTGCAGATATGAGCGAAACTCGTCGTCATATCGAAGCACTGGAGTTTTTGTTTAACTGCGAACTGACGCGCCGACAACTGGAAAAAAACGCATGATCAAAGCCATTCTGACCGACATAGAAGGCACTATTACGCGCATCTCTTTTGTTAAAGAGATCCTGTTTCCCTATGCTGCTGACAAGCTGCCCGAATTCGTGACGCAACATGCCGACACCCCAGAAGTTCGTACGCAACTGGATGCCGTGCGCACTGAACTGGGCGAGCCGCAGGCCTCGCTGGAACGCGTGATAACGTCACTGCTCAACTGGATAGCCGAAGATAAGAAAATTACTCCGCTGAAGCAACTGCAAGGCATGATCTGGCAACATGGCTATCAGAACGGCGATTTTACCGGCCATATCTATCCGGATGCATACCAGTTTTTGTGTGCCGAGCATGATGCGGGAAAAGCACTCTATGTTTACTCTTCCGGCTCGGTTCAGGCGCAGCAACTGCTGTTTGCCCATTCAGACTATGGCGATATGCGACCCATGTTCAGCGGTTATTTTGATACCCGGGTGGGTGCCAAACAGCAACCCGAAGCCTATCAGACCATTGTCAGCCAGCTCTCCTTTGCAGCGCATGAAATACTCTTTCTGAGCGACGTCGTGGCCGAGCTGGATGCAGCTAAAGCTGCCGGTATGCAAACCCTGCAATTGTGGCGTGACGGACAGCCACGCGCCCAGGCGCATCCCTTTATAGAAGATTTCAGCCAATATCATGCACAGGAGTCACAATGAGCCAGTTGAGCGTTTTTCATGAAGATCACCCGGATAACCTTGAGTTCCACACTAAAACACATGACCAGATAGCCGCTACGCTGGCACAAGTCGGTGTCCGCTTTGAGCAGTGGCAGGCCGCTTATGAGATAAGCCAGGCGACCTCACACGAAGATATTCTTGCTGCCTATGGACAGGATATTACACGCCTGAAAGTCCAGGATGGCTATCAGACCGTGGATGTGATCTCCTTGCCTAAAGGTCATCCCGACGCGCCCGTTATGCGCCAGAAGTTTCTCTTTGAGCACACCCACAGTGAAGATGAAGTACGTTTCTTTGTCCAGGGTCAGGGATTATTTTGCCTGCATATCGGTGAGCGGGTTTATCAGGTGTTGTGCCAGCAGGGCGACTTGATCTCAGTACCCGCCAACACGCCACACTGGTTTGATATGGGCAGCGATCCCGAGTTTACGGCGATCCGGCTGTTCAATAATGAGCAGGGCTGGGTGGCTCAAAGCACCGACAACCCCATCGCTGAGCGCTTCCCGTTACTGGGTTAAAGCGTTCGTACGGCACGGTGTATTTAAGCCGTGCCTAATCTCCCTGCCGCAACGTCCTGCGGATAAAAAATGCCCGTGTCCAGCACCCAGGCCGTGATCAGTGCAGCCGGAGTGACATCAAAAGCCGGGTTGTATACTTTAGCCTCCTTTGGTGCCCACTGGCAGCTGCCAAAGCTACCACTTACCCCGGTTACTTCGCCCTCTGCGCGTTGCTCAATCGGAATATCCCCCCCCGAGACACAGCTCAAATCCAGAGTCGTGACCGGCGCGACCACATAAAAAGGGATGCTATGGTAATGCGCCAGTACAGCCAGGTTGTAAGTGCCGACTTTATTGGCAAAGTCGCCGTTTGCCGCAATGCGATCGGCACCAACAAAGATTTTGTCTACTTTACCCGCCGCCATCAGGCTGGCCGCCATATTATCGCAGAGCAGCGTATAGGGGATCTGCCACTGTGCCAGCTCATAGGCAGTCAGCCGACCGCCTTGCAGCAGTGGCCGGGTTTCATCCACCCAGATGTGAATATCGCCATGCTGGCGAGCTGCGTGATGGATCACGCCCAGTGCGGTACCCACGCCGGCAGTGGCCAGCGCCCCGGTATTACAGTGCGTCAGGATGTTATCGCCAGGCTCGACCAGTGTTGCTCCCAATGTGGCCATCCGGTCGCATAAGGTACAATCCTCCTCAAACAAGCGCTCAGCTTCGGCAATCACCGCGCTAACATACTCGTGTTGCTGTAATGCCGTGCGCAGACAACGCATGCAGTGCATCAAATTTACCGCCGTCGGGCGAGTGGCTTCCAGCTCATCAATCGCCTCGCTAAGCTGTGCTTTACTGTGGCCCTGCTGCGCCAGATACGCAACCAGCAGGCTGGCAGCCAGCCCAATCAAAGGGGCCCCGCGCACTTTCAGTGTCAGGATCAGCGATTTCATCTGTGCGACGCTCTCGCAGTGATGCCATGTTTCTTCATGTGGCAGTAAATACTGGTCCAAAACCTGAACCTTGCCCGCTTGATACTTCAGACTCCGTGCGACTAACTCTTTCAATGTTGCTTACTCCGCTGTGATCCTGGTTATTGCCCATGCCCATCCGCTGCCGACCAACGCACAGTGTGACTTGCCCGGTTACTGGATCAGACCCGACCATTCTACATCAAGATCTAAAGATGTATAGACTTCTAAACGTTTGCAGGTATAGAATGCTGATCTAATTTTATTCTATGTGGATGATCCGGATGAGTGCTTATCAGGCGTTTGACAATGAAAAGGCCATTGAATACATCAATACGCTGGGGGGGATGTTCCCACCCGACGCAAAACTGAGCTGCTACGAATTTGGCGATGGCAACCTGAATCTGGTTTTTCGCATCACCGATCAGCATCAGCGCAGTGTGATCCTCAAACAGGCCCTGCCATATGCCCGCTGCGTAGGAGAAAGCTGGCCATTGACACTGGATCGGGCACGTATTGAAGCCAGTGCCTTACGCCGCCACGGCGAGGTGTGTCCGGACCATACCGTTCAGGTGCTGCACCATGACAGTGAACAGGCCGTCACCATACTGGAGGATCTGGGTCATCTGAGCATCTTGCGCACTGAGCTCAACGCCGGGCGCACTTTTACCAACCTGGGCCGGGATGTCGCCCGCTACCTGGCCACCACCAGTTTTTATCACAGCGATTTTTATCTCACCCCGGGAGACAAAAAAGCGCTGGTCCAGTCTTTTACCAATCCACAGCTATGTGCTATCACCGAAGAGCTGTTTTTTGATGATCCGTATCTGGGCTCAGAGCGTAACCACTACCCGGAGGAACTACACGGTGAGGTCGACAAACTACGCCAAAACGCGGCACTTAAGCTGGCCATTGCCCGGCTCAAGCAAGGCTTTCTGTCGTCACCACAGGCACTGTTACATGGCGATGCGCACAGCGGCAGTCTGTTTGTTGATGACACAACAACTAAGTTTATCGACCCGGAGTTTGCCTTTTTCGGACCTATTGGCTTCGACTTAGGATCTTTTATTGGTAATCTGCTGCTTAATTTCTGTGCCCAGCACGGTCGCATCAGTGAAGCGTCAAAGCGTCGCGATATGCATACCTACCTGCTGCGCACCATAGATATCTGTTTGAGTGAGTTTGAGCAGCAGTGGCTCGATTTATGTGCACAACATAGCACCGACGGTACACTGCAAGTCGCAGGCTACGCAGAACACTTTGTGCGTGACGTTTTACAAGATGCCATTGGCTATTGTGGCAGCGAAATGATCCGCCGCACCATAGGTCTGGCCCATGTCAGCGATCTGGATGAGATTGAAGATACCGAGGCGCGGCTGCGCGCTCAGCGACTGGCGCTGGAAGTCGGGCAGCAGCTGATCCTGCATGCCCGCAGCTGTCAAAGTAAAAACGCCTGCTACCAGCTGATCATCAGCGTATTGCAGTAACACGTATAAGATCCAACCCAGGCCTGCGGCTCAGGGTTGGATCCGACTGCGGTTAATGCGTCTGACTGGCGCGTTGCACCGAGGCAATATATTTATCGATCTGCGTTTCCAGCACACTTAATGGCACAGAACCATGACGCAGGATCTGGTGATGGAACTCACGGATATCAAAGTCAGCCCCCAGCGCCGCTTCGGCCTTAGCGCGCAAGCGTTTAATCGTCAGTTCTCCCACTTTGTAAGACAGCGCCTGACCCGGCCAGGAAATATAACGGTCTGTTTCTGTTTTCACATTGTGCAGTGACAAAGCGGTATTATCGCGCATAAAGTTCATCGCCCGTTCACGGCTCCAGCCAAACATGTGCATACCGGTATCCACAACCAGACGTGCAGCACGCCACATTTCATAGGTCAGACGACCAAAATTGCTGTACGGGTCCTGATAAAACCCAGCTTCCAGACCCAGGTATTCAGCATACAGCCCCCAGCCCTCACCGAATGCCGAGATATAAGAATCACGACGATAATCAGGCAAGTAGTCTAATTCCTGATTCAGTGAAATTTGCAGGTGGTGGCCCGGTACCGCTTCGTGCAGGGTCAGGGCTTCAAGCACATACAAAGGGCGCTTATCTAAAGCATAGGTATTGACCCAGTAATAGCCCGCATCGGTATCCTTGTCTGCACCCAGATAGCGTCCTGTGGTGTATTTAGGCGCAATTGCGTCGGGCACCGGCGCAACACCATAAGGGCGGCGCGGCAAAGTGTGGAACAGTTTCGGCAGCTGCGCATCCATTTTCTTCGCAATATAAGCGGCTTCTTTGAGTAACTCTTGTGCACTGCTGGCATAAAATTGCGGATCGGTTCTCAAAAATTGTACAAACTCAGCAAAACTGCCTTCAAATTCGGTTTGTTTGATGATCTCCATCATCTCACCCTTGATCCTGGCAACCTCTTTCAGGCCGAGTTCATGGATCTCTTCCGGGGTCATCTCGGTGGTGGTGAAATGCGCCGTGCGGTTGCGGTAAAACTCAACCCCATTAGGTGTGCTGGAAATACCAATGTCGTCCCGGGCACCGGGGCGATACTGCTCGACAAAAAACGTCAGGTAATCACGATACGCGGGGATCACCTGCTCTGCCAAAACCGCTTTGGCTCGAGCCTGGATCGCAGCAAACTCAGACGCTGGCAACTTATGCTGATTCTTTGCAAAAGGCCTGAAAAACTGCGACTGCGTCACATCATCAACAATAAATGCCGTGATAGACTCTTCATAGCCCGCCAGCACCGCCTTTGGCTGGGTTAGTCCGATGGCCAGGCCTTCACGCATCCAGGCGATGTTTTGCGCAAAATAACGCGGCACCTGAGCGAGTTTTTGCAAATACAGGTCATAGCCCGCAGGCGTGCTCAGGTCCACATCATTAAACAGCCAGGGCAGGCTGCTGTGAAAACCGCTTTCCGACTTGAGCGGCATATAGTGGGCTTTGAAGCGGTAGCGGTCGACCTGATCCTGGACTTGGGCACGCAGAATAGTCAGGTTAATACGATTTTCTTCACTCAATTTTGCTTCATCCAGCGCGTCTAAACGTTGTAAGAACGCCACGCGCTCTGCGTTTTTCGCGGCCAGATTGTCTGCACTCAGATCGGGTAACTGGGCCTGTCTGCGGGTCTCATTGTCGCCGCGAAAGGCCATCACCTGCTGGGCCACCGTGGTGAATTGTTGATCGGCACTGACTTGCGTCAGTTCACATCCTGCCAGACCCAGTGCCAGCGTCACTGCGCACAAAGAGCGGGATAAAGTCGTTTTAAGTGAGGTGCTCACGAAGGTGTTCCTTCTAACAATCTTGTGAAATTTACGCAACACCTAATCATGCCATTGAAGGGCTTGCAACTTAATACGACCAGTGGTCGATGAGCACCTGTCACGCCGCAGCACGGCACCAAGCCGGGCACAGTGAAAAAGTGCTTACTTATTCAACAGCCGCGTGGAAAAAGCAATAAATTTGTCTCATTACGCTGATTTTTGCTTTGCAAAACTCAGGAGAGCGATTAATGTAGCCGCAGCGAAACCGGCAGCGCGATAAGCGTCGTAACGGGCCCGCTAAGAGATGTACAACAGCAACTGATTATTGTGGTAAATAAAATGATGTTCCATGATCCCATGGCAATAGCACAAGAAAAAATGACTAAAGTTTGTCAGTTTCTGGAACAGAATCAGCTGCCCCCTACCCCACTAAATTACCATATTGGCTATGTCTATATCAGCCAGACCCATCGCGAGCTGAATGAACGCCTGGATCGTGATCTGCGCAATCGCGTTAGTATCGACAGCATCTATATCGAGCAGCTGTATTACGAATTTCTGCAAAAAGAACATCAGACCGAAGCGGCCCTAGTTCAGCAAGTGGGCGGCATGATAGACCACCTCAATGACTCGGCGCAGCAATCCCAGCAAAGCCTGATCGGCTTTGCCAAACAGGTAAGCCACTGTATACATAATCTGGATGAACACAATGTGGTCAAAACCCGGGCAGCGCTGAACGACTTAAGTGCCCATACGGATCAATTACTGAAGCAGCACCAGCAGTTTAAAAACGCCCTGCGCAAGGCCCGCGAGCTACACGAAAAGCAACAAAAGCAATTACTCTTGCTTCGCAAACAACGCATTTTAGACCCGCAAACCGGACTCTATAAACGCCACTATCTGGGTCACAAAACCCAGCTATGGCTGACTCAGGACAAGTCCATCTGCGCCATTTCGGTTTTAGTCGAAAACCTCGACGCCTTTAGCCAGGACTTTGGCGAGGTGGTCGGTGAAACCGTGCTGCAACGGGTGGCAAAAAGGATTAAAAAATACGTGCTACACAGTGGCCTGCCGGGACGTACCGGCAGACAGGAATTCACGATTGTGCTGGCCGACTGTGAAGCCGACACCGCCCAGGTTGTAGCAGAAAAGATCCGCACTGGCGTGAGCCGCCTGAAATTTGTCAGTGCCAAAGGCGATGTATCGTTTCCCGATATCAACCTGGCCATTGGCATTGCCCAACATCAACCGGAGCACGACTTTAATACCCTGGCGCAGCGCGCCGCGTTTGCCGCTAAAAAAGCCCACTCACTGGGTCAGAATTTTTATATTTCTGCACCGAATTAAAGCCTCGACGGCACGCTATCAAGCGATGGCTTGCCATATCATGCCCTGTTGATTAATCAGCTTAAATTGCTGACACCGATTGCACTCACTGAGTGCTATCAAGTACACTATTGACACCCAGATCCGGCACAAATAACACACATGAAAGAAGCAAATCGCGACACCACTCATTTTGGCTATAAAACAGTAGCAACTCAGGAAAAGGCCTCCATGGTGGCCGACGTTTTCCACTCCGTGGCTGCAAAATATGATGTGATGAATGACCTGATGTCATTCGGGATCCATCGCCTTTGGAAGCGCCAGACCATTGCCTGTTCAGGTGTCCGACAGGGCCATAAAGTTCTGGATCTGGCCGGCGGTACGGGCGACTTGACCGCGAAGTTCAGTGAACTCGTCGGTGAATCAGGTCAGGTGATCCTGGGCGATATCAACGACTCTATGTTGCGGGTTGGCCGCGATAAACTGCGCGATCTGGGGCGAGTTGGCAATATTGAATATGTACAGATGAATGCCGAAGCACTGCCCTTCCCGGACAACAGCCTGGATGTGATCACCATCGCTTTTGGCCTGCGCAACGTCACCGACAAAGACAAAGCGCTGCGCTCTATGTACCGAGTGCTGAAACCCGGTGGCCGGTTACTGGTGCTGGAGTTTTCAAAAACAGACAACGAAGCACTGTCTAAACTCTACGACTTTTACTCGTTCAACATTTTGCCCACTATGGGCAAGCTGGTTGCCAACGACAGTGAATCCTATCGTTACCTGGCGGAGTCAATCCGCATGCACCCGGATCAGGAAACGTTGAAGTCGATGATGGAGGAAGCTGGTTTTGAGCAGGCAAGCTATCAGAATCTGACCGGCGGCATCGTGGCACTGCACCGGGGCTTTAAATTCTAATTGCAAAAACAAGGGAAACCGTATGTGGATCACGCTGCTCACGGCCGTTGCTGAAAGTGCACTGGAACAGCTGCTGAACAAAGAACCGGCTCTGGCTGTTCAGCTGGCTGCCACACAGCATAAAACGCTGGCGGTCACCCTGACCGATCTTGAGCTGTGCTGTGCGCTGCATTATGTCGGCGAACAGCAGGGCAAAGCGCGCTGTTTCGTCTACGGCAACTACCAAGATCAGGCCGATTGCCACATTACCACGACCTTATCGACGCTCCAGGAACTCTCCGATCCCAGTCAGCTTACGCGCCTGATCCGAGAAGAAAAGCTGGATCTGGAAGGGGATTTACAACTGGCACAAAGTTACAGTAAAGCCTTTGCGGGCCTGGATATCGACTGGGCCGAGCACCTCTCCACTCATCTTGGCGATGCCCCTGCTCAGCTGCTGGTCGCGCAATGCAAGCAGGCCAAACAACGTGGTGCCAGCCACCTCAGTATACTCAAGCGCACGGTCACGCAACTGTGTCAGGACGAACTCAACGTCGCCGTTCATCCGCTGGAAGTTCGTCAGTTTAAAACCCATACGCGACAGCTGGCACAACAACTTGCCGCTCTGGAACAACGTATCAACGCACTCAGCGAATTATAAGGAGCTGGATTTGTCCATCGCTCGTCTGTATCAAATTGGTAAAACGTTTCTTAATTATGGCCTGGATGATCTGCTCCCCAGGCAAAAACAGCCCTGGTATGCCCGGGCGATCAGGCGCAGCCTGTTCTGGCTGCCCAACCAGCATCGCGACAAACCCGTTGGTGCGCGGCTCAGACTGGCCCTGCAAACCTTAGGGCCAGTGTGGATCAAGTTTGGCCAGATGTTGTCCACACGCCGCGATCTGCTGCCGCCGGATATTGCTGAAGAACTCGCCCTGCTGCAGGATAAAGTGGCACCGTTTCCCGGCGAGCAGGCGCAAGCGCTGATAGAAAAAGCACTGGGACTGGACAGTATTGACGACTGTTTTGTCGAGTTTGAGCAAACCCCGCTGGCTTCAGCCTCCATCGCCCAGGTGCACTGCGCCAAACTGCTGGTCGACGATCAGCTTAGAGAAGTGGTCGTTAAAGTGATTCGACCCAATATCGAGAAACAGATCCTGGCAGACCTGTCTTTGATGGAACGCTTTGCCCGTCTGCTGGCAAGCCTCATCAGCGCCGGACGCCGCCTGCGCCCGGTTGAAGTAGTGCGGGAATACCGCAAAACACTGCTCGATGAGCTCGATTTAATGCGTGAAGCGGCCAATGCCATTCAGCTGAGACGCAATTTTGAAGGCTCGGCTTCTTTGTATATTCCAGAAGTATACAGCGATTATTCAAGACGCAATGTGCTGGTAATGGAACGCATTTACGGTATTCCGGTGTCGGATACCGAAGCGCTACTGGCGCAGGGCACCAACATGAAAGTGCTGGCTGAACGCGGTGTTGAAGTGTTCTTTACCCAAGTGTTTCGCGACAGCTTTTTTCATGCTGACATGCATCCGGGCAATATCTTCGTGTCGCGCGAAAACCCTCACAACCCCCAGTACATTGGTATTGACTGCGGCATTGTGGGGACGCTGAATAGGGAAGACAAACGCTATCTGGCAGAAAACTTCATTGCCTTTTTCAACCGGGATTATCGCCAGGTTGCCCAACTGCATGTTGACTCTGGCTGGGTGCCAGCGGATACCTGCGTCGAGGAATTCGAATTTGCCATTCGTACGGTGTGTGAGCCCATCTTTAACAAGCCGCTGGCCGAAATTTCGTTCGGCCATGTGCTGGTCAATCTGTTTAATACCGCACGACGCTTTAACATGGAAGTGCAGCCCCAGCTGGTGCTGTTACAAAAAACCCTGTTATATGTTGAAGGCCTGGGCAGACAGCTTTATCCGCAACTGGATCTGTGGAAAACCGCGAAGCCTTTTTTAGAAAAATGGGTGCAGGATCAGGTCGGGCCGCTGGCAGTGGCGAAAAAGCTCTATACCAACTTGCCTTTTTGGGCCGAGAAAATGCCCGAACTGCCCGATCTTATTTATCAGAATTTAAAACGCAGCCAACGCCTGGGGCCTCCTGTTGCACAGCAACGCCCCGCAGACACACGTGCTTTGCTACTTGGCATTGGTGCAGCAGCACTCACAATTGTGGCCGGTTTATGCTTTATTGACGAACGCCTGCTCGCCAGCAGCGTCTGCGCAACGCTGGCAATTGCAATATTTATTAAAGCATGGCGCAAAACAGGGTGATATTTTACACACTCGGCGTATAATCTTTCTTAATTCAATAACACATTAAATGGAGTAGACATGGGTTTTGGTGGTATCAGTATTTGGCAGTTGCTTATCATTCTGGCCATTATCGTGCTGTTATTCGGGACGAAAAAACTGCGTGGTATTGGCAGTGATTTAGGCAATGCAGTTAAGGGCTTTAAAAACGCGGTTTCTGAAGACGAAGAAGAAAAAAAGTCGGATAAAACGGATAGCAAAGAACAGCTGACCGATCAGGCTGCACAAGCTAAAACGACCAGCGAAAAAGAAAAAGACAAGGTGTGATCTGACATGGGGATGTGGGAACTCGTCGTAGTATTGATAGTTGGCCTGATAGTACTTGGCCCTGAGCGCCTGCCAGTTGCAATCAGAACAGTCAGCCGTTGGATCAACACGGTTAAATCGGTTGCGAACTCCGTCAAGGCGGAGGTCAGCGAAGAGCTAAGAGTACACGAGTTGCACAGCAACCTGAAAAAAGCCGAAGAGCAAGGCCTGGATAATATTTCTCCGGGTCTCAAGCAGTCGGTAGAAGAGTTGCAGCGCGCGGCGGAGTCTGTGCGCCATAGCTACAGCAAGTCTCCAGATGCGTCGAAAAACGATAAAGATCCATCCTCTCAAAACTAACCGCTTACGAGTTTTTGCATGTCAGATATGACAAACAGTGGCTTTATTGGCCATCTTATTGAGCTCAGAAACCGTCTGATCAAGGCGCTGCTCAGTATCTTAATCATCTTCGTGTCTTTGGTCTATTTTGCCAATGATATCTATGCGTTTGTAGCGGCCCCGCTGGTAGAGAGTCTGCCTGCAAACAGCACTATGATAGCCACAGATGTCACGGCCCCGTTCTTTGCGCCCTTTAAATTGACCCTTTTTGTGTCGCTGTTTCTGGCAGTGCCTATGATCCTGCACCAGATCTGGGGATTCCTGGCACCGGGCTTGTATCAGCACGAAAAGCGCATGCTGATGCCCATTTTGTTATCCAGTATCCTGCTGTTTTACGCCGGCATTGCCTTTTGTTATTTTGTCGTGATGCCCATCATACTCGGTTTTTTTACCGCCGTAGGCCCCGATATGATGACCCTCTCGCCGGACATCAGCAGTTACCTTGGGTTCATTTTAAAGCTGTTTTTTGCCTTTGGCGTCGCGTTTGAAATTCCGGTCGCCATTATGCTGCTGTGCTGGAGTGGCGTCACAACCACCGAGAGCCTGGCACAAAAGCGCCCCTACATCATAGTCGGTGTGTTTGTGGTCGCCATGTTTTTAACTCCACCGGATGTCTTATCGCAAACGCTGCTGGCGGTCCCAATGGCATTGCTGTTTGAGCTGGGTTTACTGTTAGCCAGACTGTACAGCAAAAAGCCGGTCGCAGAGGAAGAGCCCCATGAATAATCCCCTACACGTACTGGTAAGCACGCTAGCTTTGACTGCGGTCGTTGTCGCTTTGCCTGCCCAGGCCAAAGGCAAACTGCCACACAAGCTACTGGCCTGTAGTGCGCTTAAAGACGATCAAAAACGCCTGAACTGTTACGACGCGCTGGCCGCAGAGCACGACAACAAGCCACACCCGGTGCGCGCTCAAACACACGCGGCGCCTGCGGAGAAGTTTGGTCTGGAGCACAAAAAGGCGCCTGAGCAGGAAATCAGCGCCACGGTGTCTGAAGTTAGCAAGTCCGCCAATGGCCAGCGCCGTTTTACTCTGGACAATCAGCAGCGCTGGCAGCAGATTGGCACCCAGGCTTTTTTTGCCAAAGAAGGTGACGTCGTGGTGATCCGCCGTGGCTCGTTCAACTCTTTCATCATGCAAAAAGCGGGTTCAAATCGCTCGATTAAAGTGAGAAGGGTCGACTAGATGGCGACTTTTATTGATGCAGGCGTTAACCTGACCAGCACCCAGTTCGATACCGAACGCGAAGCCATACTGACTCGCGCCGCCGACCAGGGGGTTGAGTCTATGTTACTGATTGGCTGCGATTTGCTGACCAGTGAGCAAAGCCTGGCACTGGCAAAACAGCACCAACAATACGCCACCGCGGGCGTACACCCACATGATGCCAAAGATGTACCCGAGGACTTTATCACACAGATGCGCTACCTGGCCGCGCAGGATGAAGTGGTTGCCATTGGCGAGTGTGGGCTCGACTTTAATCGCGACTACTCGCCCCGTCCGATCCAGCAACTGATCTGTGGCGTTCAGCTGGAACTGGCGCAGGAACTGGATATGCCAGTGTACCTGCATGAACGCGAAGCCTTTGATACGCTCAGCGCCATGCTGGATGAGTTTTCACTGCGGGGCGTGTTGCATTGTTTTACCGGGGATAAGCGCGCTTTACGCTACTATCTGGATTATGGCCTGATGATTGGCCTGACTGGCTGGCTCTGCGATGAGCGTCGGGGTGAAGCCTTACGGGAGCTGGTACGTTACATTCCCGAAGATCGGATCTTGCTGGAAACCGATGCCCCTTTTTTACTGCCCAGAACACTCAAGCCCAAACCTAAGTCTCGTCGCAATGAGCCCGCTTATCTCCCTGAGATAGCACACCATGTAGCCGAGCTTAAAAATATCCCGCTGACACAACTGGCCCGGCAAACCACCGAGAACTTTAATGCCTTGTTCTTAACTTCGGAGCAAACCGGCTAATGCTGTGGCGCTGGCTGCTGCTCATGCTGTGCTTATCTGGTGTCGCTCAGGCACTGGAGGTATCCGCTGAGTTTAAGCAGCACCAGTCGCTGACTTATCAGTATACCTTCAGCGAGGCCGACACCATCCAGGCGCTACTGGCCAGCGACCCGCAGTGGCAATCAGGTCAGCGCCAGGCGTTAAAACCGCCCGCAAATACCCAGGCCTGGCTCCGCGTATCCTTGCATAACCCGGGTCCCATTGAAGTGCCGCTGCTACTGAGCATTGATAACAACTTACTGGATAAGATCACCGCCTACATTCGCCATGATGACGCGTCTTTTTTGACTCTCGCACTTGGCGATGCCTTGCCGCTGCTGCAACGTCCCATTAAGCATGAAGCGCAACTCATTCCACTGGAGCTACCTGCACACAGTGACAGCCAGGTCTATTTGCAAGTCAGCCACCATGGTGTACTGAATGCACCGCTGAGCCTTTGGCACCCGATTGAATACCTTAAGTACAAAAGTAAGTTTAATCTGGTCTACGGTATTCTGGCCGGGTTTATTCTGGCCATGATCGCCATTAACTTAGCCCTCTACAGCTTTACCCGCCGGCGTTACTTTTTGCATGGCACGCTCATTATCGGCCTGTTCTGGCTGCTTATTGTGCATTTATATGGCTTTGGTTATCGTTATCTGTATGGCTCCAGTGTGTGGTTACAGCAATATGGGCAAAGCCTGCTGGTGATGTGCTCTACGCTGGCCCTGATCCCCATTCAGCGCAGTAAAGCATTGCCCAATCTGGTTGCGGCAAAACACAACCGTAAGCTCACCCAGTTATTGATTGTAGGCCTGATCCTGACCTTGCTCAGCCTGTTGCTGCCGGTCACGCAGGCTACCTTTGCCGCCTACAGCATGGCATTGACCCTGGTGCTGGGCTACATCATCTGCACCCTGCGCAGCCGCTATCGCCGTACAACTAAGGCAACCGCCTTGCTTATCTATGTCATCATGCTAGTAACGCTCAGCTATCAGTTTGGCTTTGAACTGGGTGTGTTTGGCGGCGCGCAACTGGACCGCCCGGTGACTTACGTCTGCTACCTGATCCTGAGCCTTTACATCAGCTTTGTGCTGACCCGCCAGTTTATCCTGGAACGCGAAAAGCACGTTAAAACACAACAGCATAAACTCGCCCGTACGCAGGCAGAGGATGCCCTGCTGAAAGAAAAACTCAAACTCCAGGAGCAGGCACAACAGGAGCTGGAAAACAGCATTGACGAGCGCACCTTTGAGCTACAGGTCACTCTTCGGGAGCTGGAAGAGAAAAACCATGAGCTGGAAAAGCTCAACATGGAAGACCCGATGACCAAAGTGAAGAATCGTCGTTATTTTGATAAGCGTCTGATGATGGAAGTACGCCGCTCACGCAGGGAACAAACCACGCTGAGCCTGATCATGCTGGACATCGACTTCTTCAAAAAGGTCAACGATAACTACGGACACCTGGCTGGCGACCATACCATTTGTGCCTTTGCGCGACTGATAGAGCAGCACCTGAAACGACCGCTCGACGAGGTATTTCGTTATGGTGGTGAAGAGTTTGTGATCCTGCTGCCCAATACCTCAGAGGATGGCGCGCTGGAGCTGGCCGAGCAGATCCGCCAGGAGACCGAAGCGCACGAACTGAAAGTAGCCGGTCACCAGATAAAGTTTACTACCAGTGCGGGGGTGTACAGCGCCATCGCACAAGATACGAGTAACCCCACACTATTCACCGATATGGCTGACAAGGGCTTGTATATGGCCAAACAACAAGGTCGTAATCGGATCTGTATTTACCAACCTAAGCAGGAGACTTAACGTGGCTCAGTCAGGACTGGATCTTTTTCCCTATACGCGTATGCGCCGTATGCGCAAAGACGACTTTTCCCGCCGCATGATGTGTGAGAACACACTGACGGTAAACGATCTGATCTATCCGGTGTTCGTACTGGAAGGCAAGAACCGCAAAGAGGCCATCCCTTCTATGCCGGGGATCGAGCGCCTGTCGATCGACCTGTTGGTGGAAGAAGCCAAAGAACTGGTGGCACTGGGCGTGCCTGCCATTGCCATTTTTCCGGTAACCCCTAGTGACAAGAAATCCTTGCATGCTGAAGAAGCCTATAACCCGGAAGGGCTAGCACAACGCACTGTACGTGCGCTTAAGAGCGAATGCCCGGAGCTGGGCGTGATCACCGATGTGGCACTGGACCCGTTCACAACTCATGGTCAGGACGGCATCATTGATGATGAAGGCTATGTGATCAATGACATCACAACAGAGATACTGGTTAAGCAGGCGCTTTCTCACGCCGACGCGGGTGCTGATATCGTTGCCCCTTCAGACATGATGGATGGACGCATTGGTGCTATTCGTGATGCACTGGAAGAAGCTGGACACATTCATACCCGTATCATGGCTTATTCTGCCAAATATGCCTCCAGCTATTACGGCCCTTTCCGTGATGCCGTTGGCTCAGCAGGGAACCTCAAGGGCGCAGATAAAAAGACCTATCAAATGGATCCGGCCAATTCAGATGAAGCATTGCGCGAAGTCGCACTGGACTTGCAAGAAGGTGCCGACATGGTGATGGTCAAGCCTGGATTGCCCTACCTGGATGTGGTACGTCGCGTTAAAGATGAATTCGGTGTGCCAACCTTTGCTTACCAGGTCAGTGGTGAGTACGCCATGCACAAAGCCGCGATTGACAACGGCTGGCTGGCGGAACAGCCGACCATAATGGAGTCATTACTCGCTTTTAAACGTGCCGGCGCCGATGGTATTTTGACCTATTTCGCTAAGCAAGCCGCTATCTGGTTGAATGATAAATAATTAATAGGTAATTATTAAAAAAGGAGCAATAAATTGCTCCTTTTTTGCATTTTTCTGATTAACATTCCGTCATTTTTGTGTAACATACCCCCCGTAAGCTTATGTACCCATTTGGGTTTAAACTACACACGGGAAAAACCATGATAAAAACAAAATTCACTCCACTGGCGCTCCTTGTGGCCGCCGCAACCGCGCCAGTACAGGCGCAGGTCATCATGTCAGAGTACATTGAGGGCAGCTCCAACAACAAAGCAGTCGAGCTTTTCAATACTTCAGAAAACGCAATATCACTGACCGGTTACACGCTCAGCTATTACTCAAATGGCAGTACAGATGCGTCTAATACTATAGAGCTAAGCGGTGAAATCGCAGCCGGTGGTACCTATGTCATCGCAAACAGCAGCGCAGTTGATACTGTGCTGAATGCCGCACAACTGACAACCGGAGGCAGCTGGTACAATGGCGACGATGCGATTGTACTACGCAATGGCGATACCGTTCTGGACAGCTTTGGCCAGGTTGGCTTTGACCCGGGCAGCAACTGGGAAAACAATGGCATTGCAACCAAAGACAAAACACTGCGCCGCAATATCGAAGTAACGACAGGCCGTACTGCATTTGATGCCGCCTTTGATCCGAGCGCCGAATGGACCCAATTCGACAAAGACGATTTCTCAGGTCTGGGCAGCCATGGCAGTGACACTGGTGGTGGTGACAATGGTGGTGATGATGGCGACAAGCCAGAACCTCTCGTGTGTGGTGAAGCCGCCACAGCCATCAATGCCATTCAGGGCAGCACCGATGAAAGCCCGCTGAAAGATCAAATCGTCACGATTGAAGCCGTTGTCACGGCCGACCTGCAAGGCGATGATCAGCTTAAAGGCTTCTTTGTACAGTCGCTGGCAGCCGATATGGACGAAGACAACATGACCTCAGAAGGTCTGTTTGTATATTACAAAGATGTCGACGTAAAGGTTGGCGATCAGGTCCGTGTTCAGGGCACAGTCCAGGAATTCTATAACGCAACTCAGCTTGGCAATGTGACCCAGCTTGAGGTATGCGGCAGCGCAGATGTTCAGGCACAGATGCTGACTCTGCCAGTCAGTGAGGTCAGCGATCTGGAGGCGGTGGAAGGCATGCTGGTCAGCCTGTCACACCAAATGGTCGTTGCAGACACCTATAATTTGGGTCGCTATGGCGAGGTTGGCCTGGCAACAGAGCGCCTGTACCAGGGCACCCAAGTGGCAATGCCAGGGGATGCAGCCAACGCATTAGAAGCTGAAAACGCCAAAAAGTACCTGTTGATGGATGATGGCTCAACCGCTCAGAATCCAGAAGTTATTCCTTACCCAAGCACAGGTCTGGATGCCTATAAAACCATCCGCCTGGGTGATACGGTCACTAACCTGGAAGGTGTGATTGCATACAGCTTTGGCAAGTATCGTCTGAACCCGACGAAGGCGCCAACTTTCAACAATACCAATGAGCGTACTGAGGCACCTGAACTGAAAGGTGAAGGCGATCTGCGTATTGCCAGCTTCAACGTGCTGAACTACTTCAATGGCGATGGCCAGGGTGCCGGCTTCCCAACACCACGAGGTGCAGACACAGCCGAGGAATTGGTCCGTCAGGAAGCCAAGCTTGTATCAGCTATCACCGCACTGGATGCCGATGTTATTGGCCTGATGGAGATAGAAAACGACGGGTTTGGTGAGCACAGCGCTATTGCTGACTTAGTAAAAGCGATCAATGCAGAATCTGAATACACCTATGCATATGTCAATTTCAACACTGACATGATCGGCACCGACGATATCACAACGGGTATTATCTATCGCACCGACACAGTTGAAGAAGCCGGTACGGCCAGCTTCACAACCGCTGTGCCGTTTGATTACAGCAACCGCCCACCCACGGCGCAAAGCTTCCGTAAACTGGATAACAACGAAGAGTTTACCGTTGCAGTCGCCCACCTGAAATCCAAAGGCTGTGGCAAATCAGCAGAAGGTGATAATGCCGATCAGGGCGATGGCCAGGCTTGTTGGAATGCCATTCGTACCCAAGGTGCCAATGCGTTCGCAGACTGGCTGGCGACCAACCCAACAGGTAACGACGATGCAGACGTTATTCTGGTTGGTGACATGAATGCGTATGCAATGGAAGACCCAATGCGTGCCTTCGCGGATAAAGGTCTGAGCAATGTCATGACACACGTGGATGGCGATACACAGAGCTACTCTTACAACTTCTCAGGCCGTCTGGGCAGCCTGGATCACGCTGTGGCCTCGGCTTCACTGCTAGCTAAAGTAACCGATGCAACAGACTGGCATATCAATGCCGATGAGCCGCGTATGCTGGATTACAACACGGAATACCGCACGGATGCACAAATTGCTGAGCTGTATGCGACCCATGCATATCGTGCTTCCGACCACGACCCCGTGATAGTTGAAATCAAAACGGTTGCAGGTGAGCCGCCAGTTGATCCGCGTCCCGTGATTGAAGCCGGTCAACACTTCGAAGTAGCAGAGAACACGCCAATCAACACCGCCATTGGCATGCTCGCATTCTCAGATGCCGATTCAGATGTGACGCCAGTAGAGCGCTTTATCGTAACTGGTACAAATATGATTGCAGTCAATGAAGCAGGCCAGATTGTTGTTGCAGGTGAGCTCGATTATGAATTCGACAACCGTATCGAGTTTATGGTCCAGGCACAAGACAGTGCCGGTAATCTGTCCGAACAAGTGCAGGTTGTCGTCAATGTAAAAGATGTCAAACAAGGCGATGACAATGACGGTGACGATGACTCGGGCAGCTTTGGCTGGCTAGCGTTGTTTGCAGCACCTCTGGGGCTACTGCGCCGTCGCAGTAAATAATTTGCTGGGCCATATGGCTTGAGCCAAATAAAAAATGCGCCTTACGGCGCATTTTTTGTTTGCTCTCAGTTTAATACCAATTTCACTTAATACCTGTTCAATTTGACGGAGCAAATATGACGCTAACTGTGTTAAAAATTTCTTATTTAGAGCAACTAAATAGCAAAATTTTT
>NZ_PPUZ01000059.1:0-8285 GCF_004212645.1 Pseudoalteromonas rubra
TGGATGTCCTTGATGATCGCTTTTAAAGTGGATGTCCTTGATGATCCCTTCCGTAATCTTTCAAAGTTTTGAAAGACACCCACGCCACACTGGCGTACAGGAGCTACGCTATGTTTTAAAGTGGATGTTCCTGCTTATGCTGCTGATGCAGCTCAGTGAGGCGAGTCGAAGCACATCACTGGCAATCGAGTTATTAGAATAACAACTCCTCCAGCCATGACTGAAGTTTCTTGAGTGCTGGGTCGTTTCGACGGCTCTTACGCCATGAAAAATAATAGGCTGTTTGTGGTGGAATAAAGCCATCATCGTCAAGGCATATGAGTGCCCCAGACTCAAGTTCGTTTTTAACTAATGCCTTTTCTAACATGGCAATGCCCTGACCATAGAGTGCAGCCTGTACCAGCAATAGCGTGTGGCCGAACAGAATATGCGCTTGGCCGTCAGGGAAAGAGATGTTTTTATCTTGTTGCCACAATGACCAGATATTAACGCCCTCAATATCAATAAGTGGAATATCGCTGGCAGCATCCAAGTTAGGAAAGCCGGAAACTTGCCCGGCAAGAGAGGGGCTGCACATAGGGTGGTAACTTTCATGACAGATAAACTTGCTTTGGTAAGAAACGTGATGAATTTGGTTAGCAACGACAGCGTCAAGCTCGAGCGCTTCGGGTTTTTCTTCGCAGTTAAGCATACGAACCCTGAGGTCTATCTCAGGGTTGGCCTGCTGCCATTTTTCCAGAGCTGGCATCAGTCGTTTCATGGCAAATGCGCTGCTTACTCCCAGTTGAATAGGCCCGGATTGATATGACGTAATTTCACAAGTGACGTTATGAATATGCTCAAAAGACTGACGAATTTGCAGTGCATAATTTTGCGCTTTTTGAGTCATGACCAGTTGCTTTCCGCTCTTTTCGAAAAGCTTACAGCCAAGCCAGTCTTCAAGTCTTCTTATTTGATGGCTTACAGCGCTTGGTGTAATGCATAGTTCTTCAGCCGCCCTGGAAAAATTCAAGTGCCTGGCTGCAACAGAAAAAATATAAAGTGATTTGAGCGGAGGCATTACAGGTGTGGCCATAGTTAACTGTGAGTTTTATTCATAGGTGGGTAAAGAATATCAATTGTGTGGCCAGAATGTAATTGCTAGTTTGACCTCTGTTTTTAGTAACGCGCTAAGAGGCGCAATGATACAGAGGAGAAGCAAATGAAGAGCGTGGCTAAAAGGACATTAAAAAATAAATTCATTGCAGCACTGGTGTGTACGTTTGCGACAAGTGCTTATGCAGAAACAAGCTATTTTTGTGGTGCCGATAACCCGAAACAGGCAGCACAAATTGAAACACTGATACCCACTTTATATGACATAGTTTCAGGACGTCCCGAAGAAGCCAAGGACTGGCACCTTCTCAAACAGCTTTTTTCTCCAAAGGCGATGATCACACCGGTTTTTCATAACGGGAAAGATGTGATTGCCCAACCAGGCAGTGTTGAGCAGTTTATCGCTTTAAATAAGCGCCTGTTTAAAGATAAAGGCTTTTTTGAGCGTGAGGTCTCTCAGAAAGTATTCAAATTTGGTCATATGGCCAATGTATTGAGTGTTTATGAATCGAGGCGTTCTCCAGAGTTAGCGCCTTATGCAAGAGGGGTGAACTCTTTTCAGCTTCTGAATGATGGCCGGCGTTGGTGTGTGTTATCGGTTACCTGGGATAGTGAATCGGAGCAACATCCCTTTACAGAGCAGATTTTGCATTTATCAGATTGAGAAATTTAGCAAGGACATCCGGCGTATAGCGTGTCAGCGGCAGGTTCAATGTGAACCTGCCGCTGACAGAAGGGGAGAGAGGATAAGCTATCGTTTGAAAATCCCCCTCATCGGGCCTAACAGGTTATTTGGATCAAACCAGTTTTTCAGTAACTTTAGTAAAAACCATTTCCTGTGGTAGTGCTTCTTCCAGTCTCTCGCACTCATGGGGATGGCACCCACGGGGTATTGGCAACCGCCCAACGCACGTGCTGCTTCATAAATATTTCTGTTGGCCAGGGTGAGTTGTTCAACTCGTTCTGGTGTGGGTGGAATAGCGGTGCGCATCAATGAGAAATACACGAACTTATCTTCTTCAGGCACGCTGAAAAACAGGCTGCCAAATGCTTCTCTTTGTTGCATCGACATTAATACCGGGCCCGCGACATCATTGGGTGGCGTGTTTGCTAGGGTGTCCTCGATAAATGCCTGGGCTTTTGATGCAGGGATCAGCAGCGGGCACCAGGGGTGGGGCAATGTCCAAAGTCCGGCCGCTTTTAATTGCTCAACCACAGGTGCTAAACGGTTCAGGAAAGTAAAGTAAGGGAGGTCCTGGATCACCTCTTCTCCATATACAAAGTTTAGGCCATCTAGTAGTTCGGCATCTACGGGAGGAGTGTCCGGTTCAAAGTACTTCGCCAGTTGCATAACGTAGCGCCAGCCGCCGGCGGGGTCGGGTTCTGCGCCACCCTGTACGCCATCAAAAAGTCCTTCATCCAGCAGGCGCTGATTGTCATTTAAGTAGTGTGTTAAGTCATCATAAACCAGCTGATAGGCTCTGACCTGGCTGGGGGTTGGCTCCAACTCAAAGCCTGCTTCCACAATAATACCCAGCTGGCCTAATCCGCCTTTCATTGAATGGAACAGCATGCTGTTTTGGTATGGCGAACAGGTGAGTAAACGCCCGTCACCGGTAATGACTTTGAGGTGGCAGATATTATCGGCCATGCAGCCATGTTTGTATGATTGCGCGCCGAGGCCGCCAACGGCCAGGGTGCCGCCGACGCTTAAGTCAATAAAGTCAGTCACGATTGGCAAACCCAGATTGTGCGGCACCGTTTTGGTCAGCAAATCAATCCAGCGTGCGCCAGCCTGGGCGACTACCTGCTGATCATTCACCTCAGAGATATCTGCTAATGACACCATATCAATGACCACGCCGCCCTGGGTTTGCGTTTCCCCATTGGTTGAATAGCCTTGTCCTTTGACCGCAATGGTTAAGTTATGCTGATTCGCAAACTTCACCATTTTTATAATGTCTTGATAAACAGCAGGCTTTAAGATTGCCCGGGACACATAGCGATGAATATGGCCAAAGTCATCGGCGGCTTCGCTCAGGCTGGTTTCATCGGTGATCAGCTCGCCTTCAAACACCGGAAAGTTATCGGCAAACACCTCAGGAGGCGCATTGAGTAAATCAGCTTCGGTTGCCCAGCTTTGGCTTTGCAGGTTAAATCCAACAATCAGGCTACCTATGCCTATTTTTTTCATAAAGTCTCTGCGAGACGCTTTGTTAGTCATACATCCTCCTTATATTACTGACGTAAAGCAGTAAGCGTAAAAATCCGATTTGGCACTGGGCATGACGCACTGAATACTGACTCGTGTTTAGTTCACCTGCCCGGTGTTAACGTTAAACTTGCCTGATTGCGCGCGATCGCATGGCTCGTTGGTTGTTAATCCGCCAGACACAATACAATGTCTGAACTCAGGTAAGCCCAGTAGCCCAGGACATTCGCCTTACAGCTTGTGATTTTCAGGCTTAATTGCAGCCGTTAGCCACAATGCCATCATAGCAATATAAACATTAAATTCACAAGTATTTAACTTTGCTGGAGGGGGAGGGCAAAAGAATGGGAAGCGAGTTGGCGGCTTTTACCTGTGCTGCTGCGCTAATGCCTCATACTTTGCATCAGGCATTAGCGACACTTTTTAATCTTACGAAGCCACAGGGGCAATTATGTCTTCAGGTTTCCCTTCGCGCACGATTTTACCGTCTTTAATTTCAATAATGCGGTCCATCATAGCGAGCACGTCATAAGAGTGCGCAACCGAAATCACGGTTTTGCCCTTCATCAGTGTTTTGAGAGACGCGATAAACTCAGCCTTAAGCACCGGGTCCAGGGCGCTGGTTGCTTCGTCCAACAGGAGGATTTTTTTATCTCTGAGTATCGCTCTGGCCAGTGCCAGGCGCTGTCGCTGGCCACCCGACAGTTGTCCGCCATTTTCACCAATAAAGGCCGATAAGCCTGTGCGACCCCGGGCGTCAGTGTAGTTTTCTACAAACGTCAGGGCATTGGCCCGTGCCAGGGCTTGTTTCACAGCCTCCCGGCTGACGCTATTCAAACCAAACGCCACATTCTCATAAATGCTTTGATTAAACAGGCCGATATCCTGGTTTAAAAAACTAATCTCACCGCATACTTTGTCTGTTGAGTAGTCTTCGATGTTTTTACCATCAATATAAATCGCGCCCGCTTCAATTTCGTCAATGCCGGTAAGCATATTCAGCAGCGAGGACTTACCCGCACCGGAAGGGCCGATGATCCCGACTTTTTCACCGGCTTTGATTTTTAAAGACAGATCGGTGAACAGTGGCGCTTTGTTCTCATAGCCAAATTCAACCTGTTTAAAGGTGATTTTGCCGTTCGCGACATTAAAGTTGCCTTCGTCTTCAATAGGTTCTACCTCTTCCAGAAATTCGTTGACGACCTCTCTGCCCACGGTAACCTGGCCCCAGGAGACAAAGAAGGCGTCGAACTCGTCCTGGCACCACTCCGACAGCGAGATCACCCGGTACACCAGGGCAAGCACCATAGAAAACTCACCAATGGAGATACTGCCTTGCATCCACAGCTGCAAACACAATGCGCCCGTACCGACCACTAACAAACCATTGAGTAAGCCAACCACAGAGGCAAAGTTAGAGAACACGCGGAATTCCTTCGCCACTACTCTGCGGTGTCGGGTGGCCCATTTCTCGGCAAACTGCTGTTCATAGTCGGCGTTGGAGAGCATTTTTACGGTGCGGATACGCGCAAAGCGCTCGGTAAACTTCCCGGTGATCTGCGCGCAACTTTCTGCTTCGAGTCGGTTGGTGGTTTTGGCTTTGGGGATCCATTGCCCCAGCAACATAGCCAAAAACAGGCCGGTCCAGATAAGGAAAGGCAGTGCCAGCCAGCCGTCAATGTTGCCCACGTAAAACAGCAGAGCGCCCAGAAACGCGAGCAAAAACCCGGCAAACCCACAAAACTGCAATACCACATCGATGATAGCCTCTGAGGTATCGACAATAACAATGGCGGTTGAGCCAGGATCATCTTCTTCGTGGTAACTGGCAGGAGAGGCAATCAGGGTACGATACAATTTTATAATGGTATTTTTTTGCAGGTTGGGTCCGAGCAACTGATGAAACACCAGGTTTTTAATCAGGGTGATGGTGGGGATCACCACGGCGATGGCAACTGCAACGAGGGCCAGCGTGTGGCCTTTGTCATTGAGCTCTACGCTGCCGCTTGCGCTATCCAGCCAGTCGACTAAGTCACCTAAAAAGTCGAACGTCACTATCTGTAACAGACCACCCAGCAAAGAAATAACAAAGGCGATGGCTATCCAGCCAGAGAACTCTTTGGCGCACTGGCGAATAAACGGCAGGTTATGCTCTGCTGGTGTTAACTGGCTGTCAAAGGTGTCTTTGTGGCCTAATTTCTCAAATAGCTTAAATAATGATTTCATTGTGTTGTGTGGCACCTGGGCGGATCGGGTTTTGCTCTGGCTGTGTTGCCGGAACCTGGACCAAATAAGCCACTGGCACGATGACAGAGTGTCGTGACAGTGGCTCTGAGTGTGATGGTAATTTACCTTTATGTCATGCAGGAGAAAGGCTTATTCGTCATCATCACGCTGATTGGAGGTGGCCGGGGTGTAGTCATCCCAGTCACCGGCTTCTGGCATCGACAGCTCATCCACATTTTCACACTTCACGGCCTGGGTGACGTAATCTCGCATGTCTTTTGACAGGAAGAAGGCACCAAAGTGGGCTTCAGGTGAGTAGTATTTGGTGTGAATGTCGGCCTGAGCAAAGCGTGACCCCAGCTCATCAAGCGATAGCGTGTCTATGGTGCCACTGCGTGTTGCCCAGATAAACGCATGGGAGCCGCCAAAGTAGTCGTAACAGCCGCCCATATAAATGCCTGCAGAGTTGTTAAACGCCTGAGTCAAACGCGACACCATAGATTGCATCATGTAGGGTTCAAAGTACGGTGTGCCACCTTGTGCGACCAAAATCCCGTTTTTTTTCAGTGCGGTTAAGCAATTGCCAAAGAAAGATTGGGTAAACAGGGTTTCTGATGCGCCGCCATCCGGATCTGCCGCATCCAGAATGATGAGATCAAAGCAATCACTGTACTGAGAGATGATCTCTGCACCATCCCCAATGCGCAAGACAAATCTGGGGTCATCAAATGCGCCATTGTTGATTTCGGGTAAAAACTCGCGGCTTAACTGAATGATTTGCTCATCAATATCCACCATCACGACGTTTTCGACGCTTTTATGCTTTAAGACTTCACGGGCACTGCCACCGTCTCCGCCTCCCACGATCAGCACATTTTTAATGTTGCCGTGAAAAAGGATTGGGACATGCGCCATCATTTCATGGTAAATGTGCTCACCCTTGGTGGTGACCTGAATACCATCGTCTATGCGCATTACTTTGCCCAGGTGACGGGTTTCGAAGATGCTGACATCCTGGAACTCGGTTTCTACGTCGACCAACTCTTTTTCTGAACGAAGTGCAATGTGAACGCCACTTGTCATTTGCTCGTAATGCCAATTAATCTTAGTCATGTGCGTGAATACTCCGTTGTTGTGCGTTTTTAAGGGGGGCGTGTAACTGCTTATCTAACAGGGGCTGAAATTCCCCGGTGCGACTGACAGAGCCGCCCCGGGTGAGGGTGTTAATGACCATTCGGCCGGGCTGAAAACACGCCTTTATCACCGGCAGGCACAGTTCAGGCTGCGCGTCACCGCACATAAAAATGTCCATGGCAGCAAAGTTGTACTCCGGCCAGGTGTGAATAGAAATATGGCTTTCGGCCAGAATGATCATGCCCGACACCCCGCCATTGGTTTCAAATGGGTGTAAATGGGTTTTCAAAATGGTGGCGTTTGCGGCGTTGGCACATTCAATCATCATCTTCTCAATGTGCGCCTCACCTATCAGGTTAGAGGCATCAAACAGGTCGACAATAATATGCTGGCCCAATGGGTAAACCGACTGTGTTGTGGGTGTCGTCATGCTGTTACTCAATGTCTGTCCTCAAGGTGCCCGGGTCGCCCGCTCTGCTCGTGTTTTTTGCTACAGGTAAAAGTAACTGACCAGCAACACAGGTATAGAGAGATGGGCTCCGAATCCCCCCCTTTTTCGAATACAGATATTCCAGCACTGAAATGTGCAACGAGTGTGGAGTAGGTAATGGGTGCTCAAATAAGTTTGAATAGTGGGGTGGTGAGGCTGTGTGACGAGAGAGACCAGAGGTCGGATACCTACTTTTTGTGGTGGGTGTCCGGGGAAAAATCCTTGTGACTTCACAAACTAAGAAGTTTGCGCCAAGATGAGCACTGAAAAATGACGTGCTAAAGTTGGATATCCTGATAAATCGTTCTTTAGGAAAGCGGATAACCCCCTCAAGCACGGGCTAGTTGTTTAATTGGTTGCTGTTCCATCAGCTACCAGTATGTAAGTAGAAGGTAGCTCCAATGAATAAGAAACTGATGCTTTTAAAGCTTCCAATAAGTGTTGCGATCGTTCTTAGTACAAAAGGTGGTTACTTTCTAGGTGTGCCTCTCTTTGCTATTTACTACTTCATATTCTATCGAAAGGTTGTTGGGTCGAAAGAATTTACTGAGCATGACAAAGGGCTTTTTAAAAAAACGCCCTATTGCATTGCTGTTGCTGCGCTGGGTGGGGGCCTAGAAAGCTTGTTTATATACGGGATTGCAGGCGTATGGTACGTGTACTTTTTATTGAGTATTGACCCAGAAGTTTCTAATGAAAAACAAAATCACTGATATCTGTTTAAAACAGGTGCTTATCGAGCGCTTATTTTTGAAATAACAAACACCTGAGTGATGTGCACAAGAGTGAGGGATTCGATTTCGGGCATAAAAAAACCGTCCACATAGGGGCGGTTCTCTTAAAAGTAATGGCGGAGAAGGAGGGATGACAAAATACGTCCTGTATTTTGCCCTGCGGGCCGCACTAAAGTGCGTTCAATTTTGTTCCAGACAAAATTGTCGAACCCTGGTCGAGGGTTCTCACCCACCTTCTCATTCGTGAAGAGGTAAAGTTTGGGCATAAAAAAACCGCCAAAAAAGGCGGTTTTTTTATTATTAATGGTGTGTGCACAAGAGTGAGGGATTCGCTTTCGGGCATAAAAAAACCGTCCACATAGGGACGGTTCTCTTAAAAGTAATGGCGGAGAAG
>NZ_PPUZ01000006.1:0-80276 GCF_004212645.1 Pseudoalteromonas rubra
AATGTGATCAAGAGACAGGCCTCCGAGCCGGGAACCACCTAACTACAACACCCAAAGCCTGAGTTACCCGCACTACTCAAAACCCTGCATCGTCTTCTTGCCAGTGTAACCCGCTGTAATAGCCACAAAAATCGCACTGAGTTACGATAAAAAGTTAACCAAAAACCCGCTCAATCTCCCAATCTCCAAGCATCTCGGGCCCACAATCCAATTTGTAATCAAAAGTTGAGCAATTGTTTTAAAATCGCTAATCACTGCGGATAAAAAGCTACTCAACCAGAAAAAAGTGTTGTAGATTATTCATACGTCTGCACCAAATGATGGTTCACTTGATTACGGTCTAAGTGATAACCGCCAAAAAAAGGCAGGCACACAACAAGAACAGTTTTAAAGTGTCGCGCAAAGGAAGTTGTAACCGCCGATCAGCAGAAAAGGAGCCAGAGAATACCTTGGCACCAAACCTGTCCCATGCATCACCTCCTTACCAGCTGCACCACAGAGTAAACGGGTGAGTGATGTCAGACTCCACATTAGAATACTACAGTCGCAATGCCGTCAGCTTTGCCGAGGCAACTTTTGCAGTGAACATGCAGCCACTGTATGACGAGTTTTTACCCGCCATACCCGAAGGCGGCAAAATCCTCGATGCCGGCTGCGGCTCAGGCCGCGATGCACTGGCGTTTAAAAACCTCGGCTACCGGGTCGATGCCTTCGACGCCTGCGCAGAGCTTGCCAATATCGCCAGCTTCCATCTGGAACAACCCGTCGGCTGCTTCAGCTTTGATGAACTCAGAGCAACCAACACCTTTGACGCCATCTGGTGCTGCGCCAGCCTGCTGCATGTGCCAAAGGCACAGCTGCCAGGCGTATTCCAGCGCCTGCAAAATGCACTCAAACCAAATGGCATCATTTATATCTCATTCAAATACGGCGAGGGCGAACGCACTGCAGACGGCCGCGCATTCACCGACCTCACAGAGCAAAGCCTGAACACCTTACTGGCCCAAAACACCGGCCTTAAAGCCAGCAATACCTGGCAAACCGGCGACCAACGCCCCGGCCGCGAACACGAACGCTGGCTCAATGCGTTGTTAGAAAGGGTGAGTGGTGAATAGTTTTAGTCAGAACACCGTATTACAAAATAGCGCACGTCAACTGACGGCGGGCGGCACCGATCCCTTATTACCAAAACTTGTGCATGCCATTAACCATGCCGACGAAATTGAAATCACAGTCTCTTTTATCCAGCCTAGCGGGCTGGCGCTGTTGTTTGACCCGTTATTGGAGGCTCTGCGCAGTGGCGCGCAGCTCAAACTGCTTACTTCTGATTATCTCGACATCACCAGCCCGGTGGCATTACGCGAATTAATGACTCTGGTTGAGCGAGGCGCTGATATTCGCATTTATGAAAGTGACACACATCAAAGCTTTCATATGAAGTCGTACATTTTTGTTAAAACGCAGCAAAATAGCACTGAAATTGCAGCAGGCTGCGCCTTTATCGGTTCAAACAATATTAGTAAAAGTGCACTGACCACAGGGCTGGAGTGGTGTTTTCGCCATGACTACACCCATCCGCCGGGCAGCAAGGGAGCCTGCGAATTCAATTATATTCGCCGGGTATTTGCCGAGCTGTTTGCTCATAACAAGGTTAAAACACTCAGCCATAGCTGGATTGATACCTATATACAAAGACGAAAAGCGCCGCAGTTTATTGTCGCCGGTGAAGCGGAAGATGCCAGCGATGCAGAGCCCGTAACACCGCGCGCCGACCAACAGCTGGCGCTGGACGCGCTGGCAGAAACGCGCCGCCAGGGCTTTAAACGGGGCCTGGTGGTGCTCGCAACGGGTATGGGTAAAACCTGGCTTTCGGTATTTGATGCGCAACAAATGCATGCAAAGCGTATTTTGTTTGTAGCCCACCGCGAAGAGATCCTGACGCAGGCCCAGCGTACCTTTGCGCGATTATTGCAATGCAAAACCGGACTATACACGGGCAAAAAGAAAGACACGGACGCTGAGTGTCTTTTTGCTTCAGTCCAGACGTTAGGGCAAGCCCGTCATTTGCAGCGCTTTGCGCCGGATCATTTTGACTATATTGTGGTGGATGAATTTCACCACGCCAGTGCCCGGGTTTACCGCGCATTACTCAACTACTTTACCCCTCAGTTCTTGTTGGGTTTAACCGCCACGCCGGAGCGTACCGATCAGGCCGATATACTCGGGCTGTGCGACAACAACCTGGTGTTTGAACGCAACCTCACTCAGGGAATAGATAACGGCACGCTGGTGCCATTTCAGTATTATGGCATTTGGGATCAGGACGTTGACTACAGCGCAATTCCCTGGCGCAACGGCCGGTTCGACCCGGACGCGCTGGAAAACCAGTTTGCGACCAGCAAGCGGGCAGCACATGCATTAAAAGAGTGGCAAGCGCGCAAGCAACAACGCACGCTGGCCTTTTGTATTTCTAAACGCCATGCCGAGCACATGGCGGGTTACTTTAATCAAGCCGGTGTTAAGGCGCTGGCCGTACACAGCGACTCCCAGATACGCCGTAATGATGCGCTCGAACAGCTCGAGCAAGGGCAGGTTGAGATTTTATTCTCAGTGGACTTATTTAACGAAGGCACCGACCTACCCAGCATTGATACCGTACTGATGCTGCGGCCCAGCGATTCCAAGATTCTATTTTTACAGCAGCTTGGCCGGGGATTACGCACTTGTGAAGGCAAAACCCACCTTACCGTGCTGGATTTTATCGGCAACCATCATAGCTTTTTAAATAAGCCGGCGGCGCTGCTTAACGCGCAAGGCGCAAAGGGCGTGACACAAGCGCTGAAAGCTCCCAAACTGCCCGAAGGGTGCTTCATCAACTTTGACCTAGAGATCACCGATTTTTGGCAGCAACTGGCCAAAATACAGCGCACCACAGCACTGGAAGACTATGAGCATCTGGCGCAGCTGCTTGGGCATAACCCAAGTGCAAGCGAGTTCTATCGCCACTACGGCGACCTGAAAAAAGTCAATAAACAACATGGCAGCTGGTTTGCGATGCTGGCCGATATCGGTGACGAAATTAACTCAGACTGGTTAGCGCCATACGCAGACTTTCTGGTTAATGCTGTACAGCAAACCAGTATGACCAAATGTTTTAAGGCCATTTTGCTTCAAGCGTTTATACAACTCGACGGCTTCAGGACTGCCCCAACCCTGAGCGAACTGGCCAAAGTCAGCGCAGCAATTTTAGCGCGCTACCCGCACCTTAAAGCACATGACCTGCCAGAATCCAAAAGAACGCTGGAACCAGATAGCCAGGCCTGGTTCAGCTACTGGCTGGGCAATCCCATAGAAGCCTTTACCGGGCTCAAAAAAACCAAACAAGGCACAACCTGGTTCAAGGTCGAAAAAAACGGCGAAGATCTGCAAACAGCCCGGCTGGTTGCGAACGTACATACTGACCAGCTGCCGAAACAGGATATCGACATGCTGGCCGACTGTGTTGCAGAGCTTATTGAACTCAGGTTAGCTGAATATACCCAGCGCATTGAAAACAAGCGTATTTCAGAGGTGCAAGCAGCAACCCCAGAGCCGGAAAAAGCCTCTGATAAAAAAGAGCCCGATATATCAGAGCAGCAATGCGAGCCCGACAGCACCAATGTGGTTCAGCTGCCGTATTTCCCCAATCTGAAAATTGCCTGCGGCCACTTTAAAACCGGTGACGACAGCGACATGACATGGCGCCCGGCACCTGACCGTGCTGGCAGGGTAGACCCGGACAAGCACTTTCTGGCCCGCGCCAGCGGCAACTCAATGAACGGCGGCAAAAACCCCATTCTGGATGGTGATTTACTGCTACTGGAACGCATCAGCAGCGACAACGCCGGTTCAATCACAGGCACCACCATCGCCATTGAACGATTTGACGGATCGGGCGACGCCCAGTTTTTACTGCGCGATGTGCAAAAAGAATATAACGAACAGGGCGAAGCCAGATACCTGCTGGTCGCCCGCAACCCGGATTACGAAACCATTATCGCGGACGAGAGTTTAGTGACGTTTGCGCGGTTGAAGTAGTCCAGCCGCCTAACGATTTTGCGTTGAGGGCCTGCTTCAGCAATCTAATCTCATTCGGCACCTGTTATCCATTCTAGAAAGTTATCTAAACTTCTAAAAACTTTGAAGACCTTGTCTTCGACCGATTCTGCTTTGTTTATAAGCCATGTGTATGCTTCTTTTTTATAACCGTCTCCGTCAAAAACGATTGCGAGATACTTTTCTGACGTTCCAAGCATTGACTCAAAGAAAAAAGGAAACTTTTGATCTACCGAGCCTGAGCTTTCTTGCCTATGTGCCTCTACTCGAATTAGCCCGTATTGAGCTGAGTTTATTAAAAATGAGCTTTGGCGGTCATTACCATACATGTCTTTGTAAGTTTGTCTTGTACAAAATGAGTTAGGTTCAAGGTTTTCATCTAGGCTAATTGAAAAACCAGAGTCAATTAATGCCGTCTCCAGCTCTTTGCAAAATCGTCGGTTAGACTCTTGGGGAGTAGCAGAGTCTTTAACTGTAGGCGAGGCCTCTGCAAAAAGTGACATTTGAGATCCCATAATTATATCCTTATTAGAAAATTCATATTCTGTGTGCTTTTTGTACTCCAATTTCGTGTCATATGTCAAAAATTAAGCAAAGCTCTTTGATATGGAACATATTATGGGTATAAAAGATGAGCTCTGAATTCACCCCATCGCCAATTTCCCCGCCTCATGCCAGATATCATTCGGCATGGGGTGGTGTAATTTCCAGGTGATATCCATAGGTTGGCTACCTTGGTGCTGAACATAGCTAACCTCGCCGAAATTGACAAACCCCATGGTCCTGCCGTTTTCGTCGGTGTTCTGCTCGCGGACAAACAAAAGTATCCGTTTTCCTGTATCTTTATGCTGGATATAACTCAGCCCCTTACCGCGTTCCGGTCGGGCTGTGTTCTGGCTTTGCCAGTGGAAAAGGGTAGGGCTGATGGCGTAATCGTTATACAGAGTCGTTGGTGAGTAAACTTTCTCGCACTTATTTAAAGTGACAAACAAAATTTCAATATTTAGAGACTTGAACTCTTTCACACCTTCCCTTGCTGATGAACGTTTTTTAAACGTGTGTTCGCCCATGGCCGCAAAGATCTGCTCGCGGGTATACCGGCTGTGCAGCTGCAATGCCTTGTTTGGTAAAGACGCCAGCGGCTGTTCTATATGTTCAACACGATTGAGCAAGATGGTCAATACGTCTCTTAACTCAGTTGTTAGAACGGGATGAGCCAATGCTTTGAGACTTTCGGCCACAGACTTTGAGTTTGTCTGATTCTGTGGCGTTTCCCAAAAGTTGTAAAATGCCATCAAAGCCATCGCATCTTTTGTTTTGCTATCAAACTGAGTGATTTGCGACATATCAAAGTGATTGTCGCACAAAGCAAGCAAAAAGCTCAGGTAGGTAAGTGAGTTACATGCCAGCAGTTGTGTATTGATTGCCCGGTTATAAGCCTTAATGAGTGGTAACTCACGCTCGACCAGTTCAGGTTGAGTAAGGCTATGCCACCGGCTGACTCCAGATTGTGTAGGCTTATAGAGATCTTCAAGCGTGACGCTAGGGTTCACTTTTAGGAAATTGGCCAGGGTCAATGGCAGATTGGTGTCTTGTGCAAAGCGATTAACTAAGGCTCTGAGCCTGTTTAAGTCATTCGTTGCCTTACGAATATTATCGAGGATAACTTCTTTGCTTTGTTTTTGTAGCTCTATGCGACAACCGAGCGGTAAATGCGGAAATCCGTCTTTAATCTCATGCCCAATAGCCGTGTTTGTTTTGCCAACCAGGGCTCTAAATTTGGCTGCAAAATCGTATTCTGGCCTGGCATTGCCGACAAAATCGAGCACGGTGCAGCATTCTTTTTCGTTATTACTAAGGCGTAAACCCCGTCCCAGTTGTTGTAAAAACAGCGTGAGACTTTCTGTTGGACGCAGGAACAACAAGGTATCAACTTCTGGAATATCGACACCCTCATTAAAAATATCGACCACACACAAAATATTGATGTCGCCGTTTCTTAAAGCGGTTTGCATTTTGTGTCTTTCTTGGGTGTTATCACTGGTTAAAATGCCTGCGCTTATGCTGTTTAAATTGAATTGCTTTGCCATAAAATCAGCGTGAACTTTACTCACACAAAACGCCAGCGCCTTGATTTTGTGTACATCGACGAGAATATCCTGCATATTTGCGATAATCTTACGCGCTCTTTGGTCGTTATACGTATAAAGCTGTGTCAGTGCGGCTATTTCATAACGGCCTTGTTTCCAGGGAATGGTGCGCAAGTCAGTGTCATCATCCACCGCAAAGTAATGAAAAGGGCATAAATGTCGTTGGTTTATGGCCTCTGGCAATCGTAGTTCTGCTGCAATTACCCCACCAAAATCATTAAGTATATTGCCACCATCTTGTCGCTCTGGTGTGGCTGTGAGTCCGAGCAATATATGTGGTTTAAAGTGCGCTAAAATATCGCGGTAGCTACGTGCTGTAATATGATGCACTTCGTCGATAACGATGTAGTCAAAGTAATCGACCGTCAGGTTTAGGGAATCTAGCTGGTTGTTGAGTGTTTGTACCGACGCAAACAGCTGTCGATAGCTACCTGGCTTGTGATTGCCCACCCAAAGCTCGCCAAACTGGTTGTCTTTTAAAACGGCTCTGAAGGCGCCTCGGGCTTGTTTTAATATTTCTTCGCGATGCGCCACAAAGAGTATGTTTGCATTCGGTTTGTCTTTAATAAATCGCTGGAAGTCGAACGCGGAAATGAGTGTTTTACCTGTGCCGGTTGCTGCCACCACCAGGTTTTGAGTACGCTTGTGCAGCGTACGCTCTGCACCGAGTTTATCAAGTATGGTGCGCTGGTGAGGCTTAGGTGCCAAGTCAAAATAATAGTGACCGCTGGTATCACTGATCTGATCCTTGTTGCCTGACAGGGCGGTTTTGAGCTTTTGCTTGCAGGTTTCCTGACCTGTATACAACTCAAATTCGTCTGATTCCCAGTAGGTTTCAAACGTGCTGAGTGACTTTTTAATTATATGCGGAATTTCCTGATTGGTGATCTTCAGGTTCCACTCAAGCCCGTTTGACAGCGCAGAGTATGAGAGGTTGGAAGAACCAATATACCCAGTATGAAAACCGTTGTTACGCAAAAATAAATAGGACTTTGCGTGAAGCCTTTCCTGGCGCGTGTTATAGCTGATTTTAACTTCGGTGTTTGGTAAAGCTGCCAAAAAGTCGATTGCGCGCTGATCTGTTGCGCCCATATATGAGGTGGTAATGATCTTTAACTGCTTTCCGCTACGGGTGAAGTCATGTAACACATCTTTGAATATGCGGATCCCTGTCCAGCGTATAAAAGAGACCAGCCAGTATATTGTGTCTGCTGATTGTATTTCTCGCTTTAGCTCGCTTTCTAAAGATAAACCCGCATTAGCACCAGAGAATAGCTCACTTTGTGTCAGTCCTGTTTGAGGAAAGATGGCATCGCTATATTGCTCCAAGTCTGCCGCTAAGGGGTTGCGTTTATCGAACAGTGCCGTGAGTATTTTCCCCTTTGTATCAACTAGGCTCTCCTCAATACAGTGCGCTTCACTTAGTTGATCTTTAAGCCAAAAAACAAACTTATTAGCAAGTTGGATCTGTTGCTCCAGGCGGTTTTTGTCCCCTGTGGGGATGCTGTCGATAGCAAGCTGCATCAGCTTTGACATGAAACGTGATAACCAGATGGCCGCTTCGCCGCTTTCTAACTGACGTTCGCCGACATAAAAGCGTTCTCGGTCAAGTTGCTGCTCTACCACCTGAGTGATCAATTGTTCGTAAATGCCAAACTGCTGCACGGGTTATCCTTATTGTTTTTATGTGCTTGAAACCCAGTTAGTTTAAAGGCTTTATGTAATTCGATAAAGAGCTTGGGCTTGTTTTGAACGCAATTCCAGTAACTCTTTATTCATATTTATGCAGCAAAATTTAAATCAGTTCGTTTTACCATCAATGTGGGTAGCAAATTACCCGCTAACTAAACGCTAAAAATAAGTAAAAGGATTAAGAAATGAAAAAGCTGATTATTGCTGCGGCATTGAGTACATGTGCGTTTTCTTCTGTGGCTGGCGAAGTGGTGCTGCACAATGTAAGCGTGTATGCAAACAGCACAGTAAAGCTGGATGTATGGGCAAGTGCCTACAATGCCTATGGCTACTGCCACGTAAATGGTTTTGACGATGCGGTGCGTTTTACCACTAAATGTGGTGAAGACGAGTCCACGTTTGCCCGTTACGCCGGTGGCACTAAGTGGGTGCAAAAAGACAGCGGCTCAAAAAATCAGTGTTATGCACTGCTTGAATCAGTGACTTGCGTAAACTACTAATATCTGCGTTTTAGATGGGGGTTTTTACCATCTAATTTTAATAGACGCATTTTAAGTGAGCATTGGCCGCATTCGCGGCCTTTTTTGTTTTTTACCGGGCGCCGTTTCTGCCTGTTTTGGGTTGCCCATGCCTAAACTCCCTATTCACGTGTATTGCCTACTCTGGCGCATCTTGCCCATCGCGTATTACGAGCCTTAATGCGAAGGCTATAAGACTATAATCTAATATCGTCAGGCTTTGTTGCGTCCCCTTTATGTGGTTATATTGTAACCGTTTGTAATTGCTTTGGCACTGGGTTGTGAAAGCCTGGTGTTTTAAACAGGCCGTAGCTGGTAGGTTACAAACAATGAGCAAGCGCATGTATTTTGCGCATGAACATATTCATTACATTGGTAAGGAAAAACAATGCAAACTAAAAAAATGACACTGAGTCTGAATAAAAAAATCATTAAAAATCTGGATAACGCCGCATTAAATAAGTTGCTGACCAATCAAGTGGCTGGTGGCACAGGTGGTGGCTCTAACAGCTATAATGGACCTTGTTATACACCGGCTACATCGCAGCGCTACTGCTAATACAATAGGTTATGACTGCACGTGCATAGCCATAAATGACAGCGTTGTTTTTGGTTGTCTGTAAAGTGACCGGTTAAGATTATGCCAGGCACCAGAGTTGTGTTTCGAAGCAACCAGTTTGGCTGAACAGGCTGCTGTAATTTATGGGTAGCGTTATTGGAAGAATAAAAGTTAGGATGGGACCTGATGAAGATTAAATTGAATAAAAAAGTGATCAAAAAACTGGATGACTCTGAGCTGGGCGATACTGCGACTAAGCTTGTCGCGGGTGGCCTTGCCAGCTCAATGTACACCATGCTGAAAACAGGTGTCTGTTAATTCCTGTCTCATGTGAACCATCTGGATAGTCAGATGGCCCTTTTAGCAATGTCAGGCTTCCTGTCTGGCATTGTTTTTTTATGTTTTACTTTTTTGTGATTATACAAGGCTAGCCATCTGTAACGCTGCATAAGTGCGTATTTAGTGAGCGAACAACCGTTTTTTTTGTATAACAGCTGTTATTTAATGGTTAATGCCTTTACCTTCGCGCTGCTGGACGGTATAACACTCTAAACTCATGCAAAAACAAATTTCTATGTCTATTCAGTTGATTAAAAAAGCTGTAAAAGCCTTGTCGGCAAATAGTGAGCTCCAGCCAGATATTCTTTACATTGAAGGATATTTAATGGGGCTGGGTGTTGCGTTGCAGCCCCCTTTGCCAAGCGAATGGCTTGAGCACTTATTTGGTCACTATAAGCTTGAACACGCTAAGCAATTAGAAGCCGTGATGGATTTTCATACCATCTGCTTTCGCAAAATGATCCGCGACGAAAATGCCTTACCTAAGCAATGCGCGCTATCTAAAACTGCCCCTGAAGAAAGCCTGGGCGCCGATAAGCCATTGTCTTTGTATTGCATGGGCATGTTGCGCGCGCTTACCTGGATCAATACAGAGCATATCAATGCGGAGCAGCGCCAGCAGCTACAGTGGCTTAAAGAGATTTTACGTGGTTTTACCAGCTGTGAGCAGGCCAGGCGGGAGTTTGCCGATGAGGACGAGGACTTTGGTAAAGTGCTGCTTAAGCAGCGTCGTATGATCCCAACTTATGTGGCCAATACCGCCTACGCAATGCGTTTTGCCGATGACATGGTTGAAGTGCTGGGCGAGTATGGTATCACCGATCCGGAAATGCTGGAGCTGGCGCACGAAGCGTTCAATGAGATGCTCGAAGAAGTCTTAGACCGTGATGATGAAGAGGCGATTGCAGATTACGACCGCCTGGTTATGCGGTTTGAAGAAAATATGATCACCCCCGATTATGTAACAGAGAACATGGGGGTTTTCTGGAAAATGCACGAGACTCGGCCATACATGATGCTTCGCGCCAAGCGGGCGCAACTTAACCTGTGTTACGGCAAGCCAGAAAAAGCCGTTGAAGAGCTTCAGGATTTGTTGCGGTTAAACCCCAACGACAATCAGGGTAACCGGTATTTATTGCTGAACTGCTTTATTGTGATGCAGGATTGGGCACAGCTCAGAGATTGTTTGGGGCAGCTCAGCGAATGCTCTACCTTTACGCAGGCTGCACATGCACTTATGGCGTATGCTACCGAAGGTGACACAGCCCACAGTCGCGAAGCCAAAAGAGCCCTTAAAGAGTACAACAGCCATTTTCTGAAAGTCGCGACCGGCCAGAAACGAACTAAGCCTTGTCATGATTCGTACTCACCAGGCAGCGAAGAGGAGGTAGACTTTTACCTTGAAGCGGGTGGCAAAAAAGCCTGGCTGAGTGTTGAAGGCAGCTTGTTCTGGTTACGCCAGAAGTAACGGCCCCATCAAGCATGATAGCTCGGCTTGTTAGATTTTTTACCAGAAGGTCGAAGCCAAAGCGCTGGGCCGACCAGCCTTTTGAGTATGTTGAGGATAAAAAAATGCTGTGGTGCCCTTGTGTAAAAGGTCCACTTGAACAAGGGAACCCTATACTCAAAATGCTTGAGGAAGGGTCATTGACCATGGGGCATGTGCGCAAAGACCCTTATGAGGGCTTGTATGATGCCCGCAACTACGACTGGCGCGAAGACCCTAATAACCCGCCTTAGTTTTCTTTTTTAAAACCTTTATATAGCCACAGAGCTGTCGGTAAGCAGATCCCGTGTCGGTGCACGGGATGACGGTGTGGCTTTTGGAGGTTGTGCTTTATCTTAGCCACTGAGTTGCCGGTAAGCAGATCCCGTGCGGCTGCCGGATAACCGAGCGCCAGTAAATTATATGCTAGACTCAAATTTGGGTCGGGCTGTAACAAGGTATGGCTGTTGCATGAGTAAACGTTTTAAGCCATTGATTACTGTGGTTATCACATCATATATGGTGCTGGTTAGTCATGCGGTATGGGCAAAAGAGTTAGTGGTCGCGTTTGGCCTGAGCCGCCCGCCTTATGTGGATGAGCGCAGTGGCTCCGGGATCAGTGTTGAACTATTTAAGCAAGCCGCCGGTGAGCTGGGCTGGCAATATAAAACACTCTTTGTCTCCATCAAGCGCATGGAGCGGTTACTCGAACGGGGCGAGATAGATGTTGCGGTTGAAATGTCGCGCGCACAGCCCGGTTTACATTATTCCATTCCTTTTATTTCTTACAGCAATTATGCCGTCCACAGGCGTAACCCCGGATTTGTACTGAAATCTATGCAGGAGCTTGCTAGGCACAGTATCTGCGCGTGGCAGAACGCGTCTGAACACCTGGAGCTTAGCGAGATCGTGGCGGGTAAAGAAGATTACCTGGAATTTCCCCAGCAACGAAACCAGGTAATTGAATGGCTCAATGGTAAGTGTGATGTGATCCTGATTGACGACACGCTGCTGCGCTGGCACCTGTCTGAACTCAACCGCTCATCTTCTGTGTACATCAATAATCAATGGGGCAAGGTACTACTGCCATTCGAAAATAACCCGCTGTGGTTTTATGTTGCATTCAAAGATGCGCAACTCAGGGACGCGTTTAACACCAGCCTGACCAAACTGATCCAGACGGGCCGTTACCAGCAAATAAGAGAATACTGGCAAAGCGCACAGCAAAAGGAGTAATACGGATTTTGTACAAACTGCTGGTATGATATCAGGCATCACCTAAGATACTTCAGTCGCCAAGGAGGCGGAGCATGAGAGACTGGAAATCAAACCTGTTACTGGCTGCTTGTTGTGCGTGTGAAGAAAAATATCTGTTGGACAATTCTCTGCGTTTTAACTAGCCGAACAGTGCGTCCGGCTATGAATATATTAATGAGTGGCCACAAAAGGCATTGAACGCTTTTTATCTTCAACTGTTTTCTTCAGCGGAGCCGTAGCGAAAGTCAAATAGGCGACTTCTGGATCTTTAGGGTTGTTGCAGCCGCCGCCACCACCGCTGCCCTTAACGCTTTTTAAAAGCTCTGTTTTTAGTTTCTGCATTATAGAATCCTTCTCATTTTAGTATGCCTATTGTCTGATTTGGCAATACATATTCACAATATTTGATGAATATATTAATCAGTTTTATCAAAAAAACTTAACCTGATTTCTTATTTAGATTAGGTGGTATGTAAACAGCTTCGCGTTTTGGAAGGCCTGGAGCACCTCCACCACCACCGCCACCTGTACCAGCATGAATTTTTCCTAATAATTTAGTTGGGATTTTTTCCTTCATAAATTTCCTTCCCCAGAACTTTACAAGATGAGTTGAGTAAAAAACACCCACGTCTCTAGCATGCATAAGAGCTATTTACTTAGCCTGCTGATTTTTTATACTTAAAATCAGGAAGTTCTGTAGATTGAACTCACTGAGGGTTTTCTGGGGTGTTTCCTCCCCCAGCAACGCCTCCATATACTTTTATTAAATCACTTTTCTTGATTTTGAACATTGTAAAAACCTTCTCGTTTTGGTGTGTTGCCTGTGTAAGTATTAGAAAATTTATTCACAGTTCGTGATGAAAATATTAATCATCGTATAGACTAAAAAGCTTAGGCCTTATTTGTCGTGTCAATCGGTGGTGGCGGGGGCGCAATGTGGGGGCGGTGTGGGTTTTCGTAATCACCTGGATTTCCACCTACGCCACCACAAACGATAGCGGACAATCTTTTAGATATTTTCTTCATAAAATTTTTCCCTATTTGGAGTTTTAAAGACATAAGTCAGCAAAGAAAGTAGCATCAATGCATGTAAGACGACTAAAACCGGGTTTCTTACGTTATTTTTAATGAACAGCACATCTATCACATAGAACTTGTATAACCAAACTTCAATGTAGACTAATAAGTTGATAGCAAAGCTAGCTAAACATAATGTTATTATACCAATTTCTTGTAGTGCGAAATGATGGTTTTCACTCACTCTAGAAAAGTACTCAAGTTTCGTATTTTTGTAGATTACATCTGCAATTTGCTTACGCAAGACGATAGGAAGAACAAATAGCACATTCATAAACATACTAAAAAGATATACATGGGTTGTCCAGCTAAAGCTCATTTCATAGAAGGCCTCATCTATCAATTCAATGATCATTAAGATTGAAAGAAAGTACCTAGAGCATTCAAATCTCCATGTCAGGAGCAGTGCAATCAAAATTGTCGGCAATGTTGCGTATGAGATTATGGAATAAAAATCCATCCTAAGACTCCTTTTCTTCTTGTTCTTCTTTGGTGCCAGACTCTTCTTCTTCGTTCATTAAAAAGCCTAAGTACATTGTCACCATATCTTTACCAAAGATCAGAAATATGTCCAGCAGTTGAGCACTGGTCATTTCTGTTTTTCCACTCTCCCAGTTGCTCACGGTAGATTGGTCGACTTTTGAGGACATTTTGGCTGCCAATTCCCGTTGGCTCAAGCCCATTTCAATGCGCATTTGGCGAATACAGCGTTGCATTTGCACTTTGAACTTTTCTATTTGACGTTTTCTCTTCCCTGGACTGTTTTTCATATTTTTTCCTGTAAGAGGTTCAATAGCTGTATTTTACATCTATGTAACCTATCTGCAATGTTTACTATCATGTTTCCATCATTTGATGAAAATTTTCATCGCAACACTGTACCGCGTAGCGGGCTCATGTTTAATTTCATTGTTTATAGGCTCGTTTAGTGATTTGTTTACTGGCTTTGGTATCTAGTGAGCTTCAATAATCTGCTTGTGGGGCAAGGCTATGCGCAATCTAGCGAAATGAATTCTTCAGGAAGGGGCGTCTGCGTGTTGTCTGGCATAGCTACTTATTTACAACCCACTACATTGCGCTCTCAAGCTTGTTGATGGTCTGACCTGCCTCAGGCTGTAACCCCGACGCCAGGCGGCAGGGCGTCAGAGTAGTTCGCTTCTTATGATCCTGGCGATGGAGGTGAGATCGGTCTGGCGCTGCATGGCTTCGCCTTTGCTGATCCCCTGTATTGCTTCGTAATCATCAAGAAAGAATGCGGTATCGTATTTATTAGAACGACTGCATTTGACATAAACCAGCACATAGCAATATTGAAAAATCTGGTCTAATGAACGGAAGAAGTCGATGTCGCTGGCGCTGATATTGGGTTTTACCGTCTCGTTAAGACGATTAAGATACACATGTTTTATATACACTGAGCGGCCATTGCGCGAGTACTTAGCAATGTCGTGCACGCCCTGGTTAAACACAGTTTTGATCTGTACATCGCTCAATGGCACCAGGTTTGACGTAAACATGTCTGTGCCCGTCTTATGTGCTGACGTTGCCCATGATTTAAACTGTTCAAACATGTCTTGGCTCCTTCAAGTCTTGTTATTCAATAAGTTAGCTGTTTAGGTTGCGACTTACTCTACTCTCACTTTCATCTCACTGTCATTGAAGTAAGTGTGTGCAACTGTTGTTATGGTGTTAAATAATAGCCTAGCTGAATATTAATGTGTTCATCATTTGTAACTTTTTTAACGGGAAACTTACTACCCAGCCTAAATTGAACGGTATGAGCGTGGTTTAAGTTATCAAAATGTTTCTTTTTTGAACGGGTAATCCGGTTTGCTGAGTGACCGCCTGGTTAAGTATTGGGTAGTTTCTGCATACAACACGGGTCTTGCTCGCCAACAAACTCTCTGGCAGCTTTACTTTGTTACCCCAAACTTTGCTATTCATCAAACCACCGCGAATTGGAGAATTGTTTCTGTGGTCAAAAATTATCAGTGCCCTAGAATGAGCTTATTCACCAGGTGTTGAATTAATCGCCTGCGCTTGGCTCGGTGCGCAAACCATCGGGTCAGCGCAGGCGTAAACAGGAGCATTATGAAAACCCGAGGTCGTCCCGATAAAAACGATGAAGATGGCAGAGCACGGTTGGTGCTGGCTGCCAGGCGCTGTTTTACCACCGCCCCTTATTCTCAGGTGACTACGCGTATGCTGGCGCAAGAGGCTGGTGTCGATGCGGCACTGATCCGCTATTACTTTGAAAATAAAGAAGGCCTGTACAAAGCCATGTTTATGGAGGTCACCGGAGAGGTGGTGGCCGGTATTGAAAAAGCCCTGAGTGAGGACAGGGCGTTTGATTTGGAAGATATCTTTCATATTTTCTATGACGTGATCAAACAGTCGCCGTCATTTCCTATTCTGATGTTTAAAGAAATCGTGCTGGAGCAGGGGATCTGCCGGGATTATCTGATAGACAAGCTACAAAACACCCGCAAACCTTTTTTCTTTGGAATGCTGGCCAAGTTCAAACAGCAGGGGCTTATCAAAGAAGAGCTGGATGACCGATTACTGATTTTAAACCTGATGGGCTTGCTGATTTTCCCCTGGTATATGCGCGAAGGCATGGCCAAAGCCATGGGAATCGAATTTAACGATGAACAGCTGGCAAAAATGGCAACCCATAACGCCAACATGTTCAAGTATGGTTGTTTTAAAGAGCGAGAAAAACATGAAGATTAACTGGCAACAAAGACGCTGGCTGTTGGTATTACCTGTGCTGGGCATTGTGATTTTAATCGCTCTGGCGTCGGGCAAAAAGCCGCCACAAAAACACAATAATGGCGTAGAGGCCTTGCTGGTGGAAACAGCACAAGTCAAAACCACTCGGATAGCGCCCTATGTGACCGGGTTTGGTCGGGTGCGTCCCAAGGAGCGCTGGCAGGCGCTGTCTGAGGTTAGCGGCCGGGTTATCTATCGGCATCCCAATCTGGAAAAAGGCAAAGCACTGAAAGCGGGCACCGTGCTACTGAAAATCGACCCGATAGATTATGAGCTTAAACTGGCTCAGGCACGCTCCGATCTTAACTCTGCTGAGGCCGAATTGTCGCGCACCAGACTCAACGACGAAAAACTGTCTTTGTCTTTGCGCCTGGAAGAGCAGCGCCTGAGCGTGTTGCAAAAAGAGTTAAAACGAAAGCAGGGGCTGCTTAAGTCGGGCTCTGTATCGGCTTCTATGGTGGATGCCGAGCAAGCCAATGTCTGGGCACAGGAGCAAAAAGTGCTGGATGTGCGTAATGCCGTAAACCAGCATCCCGACAACATGGCAGTGGCCGAGGCCAAAGTAAAACTGGCCCAGGCCCGTCTCAGTGAGGCCGAGCGTAAACTGGCTAAAACCACCCTGACCTTGCCATTTGACGCCCGCATTGCTGATGTAAGCGTTGAAATGCAGCAAGTGGTGGCCGAGCGTGAAAGCCTGGTGACGGCGCACCGTACCGATCTGATGGAGATCCCCGTTCAGGTGGCTTTGAGCGACATGCGCCACTTTGGTCAGTACTTGTCGCCGCAACTTATCGAAGGCGAATTCCCGGATGTCCAAACCTGGGATCTGGATGCCGAGGCCAGTTTGTATATTGGTAACAAGCAGTTTAGCTGGCAGGGCAAACTGACCAGCGTGGGTGAAAGCATTGACCCCGAAGGCAATACCGTCACTTTGATTGTGGATGTGGCCTTTGATTACAAAGCATTTGAGCCGGGTAAGCGGCCACCACTGATCAGCGATATGTACGTTGAAGTAAAGGTAAAAGGTGCGCCCCGGCCTTTATTGTCGGTGCCATCGCAAGCGCTGCATGGCGACAGGCTGTACCTGCTGGAAGACGGCAAGCTGGCTATTCGTACTGTAGAAGTGGCATTTGAATCCAAGGGTCGCACCGTGATCAGACAGGGCGTTAGCGAAGGTGACGTGGTGGTGCTCAGTGATGTGATCCCGGCTGTACCGGGTCGAGCGCTGCGCACGACTGCTGCCGGGGAGCCGGTGTTATGATTGCTTATTTTGCTCGTCATCCAACGGCGGCCAACCTGCTGATGCTGGCCATTATTGTGCTTGGGCTGAGTGCACTCCCTCAGCTGAAACGAGAAACTTTTCCTGAAATCGCACCAAGTCAAATTCAGGTGAGTGTGCCATACCCAGGTGCCAACCCGGAAGAATCTGAGCTTGCGTTATGTGTACCGCTCGAAGAAGCCATGGACGGACTCAGTGATATTGAGCAGATCACCTGCGAAGCGCGCGAAAGCATGGCCAAAATGATTGTTGAAATACAAGAAGGTGGCGATATTACCCGGCTGATGTCGGATGTAAAAACTGAGGTCGACGCCATCGACACCTTTCCGGACAAGGCCGAAAGCCCGGTCATTAAAGAGCTTGGTCGCACTGAGTCGCTGATCACGCTGGCGATCAGTGCCGATTTACCTGCGGCTGAGCTAAAAGACTATGCCGAGTCGGTTAAGCGCAAATTGCAGCGGCTGCCGGATATCTCTTTGGTAGAGATCCATGGCTTTTCTGACCGTCAGCTCAGAGTTGAGTTGTCTCTGGCTTTGCTGCGCCAGTACGGTTTGTCGATTAACGATGTGGTCAGTCACATTGAGCGACAAAATATCAAGCTGCCGGCCGGTAATTTAGAAACCAAGGGTAAAACGCTGCAAATTCGTTTCGACCAGCAGGGCGTAACGGCCAAGGAGCTGGGCGAGCTGGTAATAGCCAGCACTCAGGCGGGCGGGCAGCTTAAGCTTAAAGACCTAGGTCAGGTCACCGAGCGGTTTGAACTGGACGAGGCAAAAGTTGAGTTTAATGGCAAACCGGCCGCTTTGCTGAAAATCAAGAAAACCAAAGCGCAGGATGCACTTGACCTGGTTGAGCAGGTATATGAATTTGTTGAACTGGAACGCAAGCTGATCCCCGCAGGGATTGAGATGGCACTGACCTCCGATCAGGCCAAAATTGTCTCCGACCGTTTGGCTATGCTCACGACTAACTCCTGGCAGGGCTTTTTACTGGTATTTGCCGTCATGTGGCTGTTTTTTACCTGGCGTTACTCGTTCTGGGTATCTATGGGTTTGCCTATTTCGTTTCTTGGCGCATTCTGGCTGATGACGGTGCTGGGCGTCAGCATCAATATGATCTCTATGGTGGGCATGTTAATGGCTATCGGCATTTTGATGGACGATGCCATTGTGATTGCCGAAAGCATTGCCAGTCATGTTGAACGTGGCGAAGGCATCGAAGAAGGGGTGATCAAAGGCGTTAAGCAGGTTGCACCCGGTGTGTTGTCGTCGTTTTTGACCACCGCCTCTGTGTTTGTCGGGCTGGCATTTATCGCGGGCGATATCGGCCAGATCATGAAAGTATTTCCGCAAATGTTGCTGGCCGTGCTGGTTGTGAGCCTGGTTGAGGCCTTCCTTATTCTGCCTAATCATTTGTTGCATTCACTGCATAAAAAACAGGATGCGCCGGCATCTGGCTTTAAGGCCCGGTTTAATCAGCGCTTTGAACGTTTTCGCACTGAGGTGTTGGTCGACTGGGTGGAACGCGCAGTGACATACCGTTATGCGGCCGTGGGCGGGGTACTTGCGCTGTTCTTCCTGAGTATTTCTCTGATGGCAGGGGGCTTTTTAAAGTTTAAAGCCTTTCCTGAGCTGGAGGGCGACATTCTTGAAATGCGTCTGCTGATGCCACAGGGCACGCCTTTGTATGAAACAGAGCTGCTTGTTAAGCGTGCCGTGAATGAACTAAACAAATTGGATGAGGCGTTTACGCCGGAGCAGCCAGAACAACAGGCGCTGGTGCAAAACGTGATTGTGGAATACAACAGCAATCAGGATGCCGGTGAGGAGGGCACCCATGTGGCGACGGTGCGTGCCGATTTGCTGACGGCTGAAACACGCAATACCAGTTTGCTGTTGTTACAGGACCGCTGGCGCGAAGCGGTTGGTGAAATTCCCGGTGCTCTGGCACTGGCGTTTAAGCAGCCGGCAGTGGGGCCTGCCGGGCGCGCAATTGAGATCCGCCTGTATGGCGACGATCTGGCCATGTTGTCGAGTGCATCATTCGAAATTCAGCAGGCGCTGGCTGAATATGATGGGGTGCAAAACCTGATGGACGATCTGCGTCCGGGTAAAGAAGAATGGCTGGTGCGTCTGCTGCCCGGGGCAATGTCGCTGGGCGTGGATGGCGCAACTATCGCCAATCAGCTGAGAACCGCTTTCTTTGGTCAAAAGGCCGATGAGTTTCAGCGTGGTGATGAAACCATTGAGCTGGACGTCCGGCTGAGAAAAGCAGATAAGTCCTCCTGGTGGCAATTACAGAATTACCCGATCACGCTGGCCGACGGCAGGCAGATCCCGCTGTCTGCAGTGGCAGAGCTGATCCCCGCACGGGGCTATGCGCGGATTAACCGGGTTGATGGTCAGCGCTCGGTAACCATAATTGGCGACGTTGACGCGGCCATTGCCAATACCGGTGAGATCATCGCTGCGGTTGAAAAAACCGTAGTGGCGCCGCTACTGGCTAAATATCCGTCGCTGTCTGTGAGCTATGAAGGGGAAGTAAAAGAAGGCGGCAGCACCGGCTCGTCGATTGGCAAAAAGTTCCTGATGGGACTGGTGGGTGTCTTCATTATTTTGAGCTTTCAGTTCAGAAGCTATATGGAGCCTGTGATGGTCATGCTGGCCATCCCGCTGGCGCTGATCGGGGCGCTGTGGGGCCATGTGTTGCTCGGCTACGACTTTACCATTCCCAGCATGATGGGGTTTGTCTCCTTAGCCGGGATCGTTGTGAATGACTCCATTTTACTGGTGACTTATATCAAGGAGCATCAAAAACAAGGACTGGATGCGCATCAGGCGGCAGTGCAGGCGGCGCGGGAGCGCTTCAGGGCAGTCTTCATCACCACCGCGACCACAGTGGCGGGCATGTTACCACTGCTATTGGAAACCAGCTTGCAGGCACAGATCTTACAACCCCTGGTGGTAAGCCTGTTGTTTGGCATTGCTGCGTCCTCTTTCCTGGTGCTGTTTATCCTGCCCTGCCTGTATGTGATCCTCGAAGACAGAGGCCTCGCAGCACAACACCACCTGAGTGAATCACAGGTCAAAGCCTAGTCCGCTTGAGCGCCCCCAAACCAATGGTTTTGGGGGCTCTGTCGTCTATCTTTTTTAGTAAGCAGTGTGTTCCAGACACTGACGTGCCAGGCCCCACTTCCGTCATCCCGTGCTCGACACGGGATCTGCTTACCGGCTCGGAGGCCGGGATGACAAGGGGCTCGGAGGCCGGGATGACGAGGGGCTCGGAGGCCGGGATGACAGGGGGCTCGGAGGCCGGGATGACAAGGGGCTCGGAGCTTGGGATGACAAGAGGCAGAGGTGACAAGAGGCTCACTGGCTGCAAAGTGCCAGACGGGGAATATCTTCATAAATATAATTTCTAAAAAATATTGACCTAAAGTTATATTGAGGTTTTATCTTTGCCTTTCTTTCAGCGCAACATAGTGCTGCGACAACCACAAAGGAGAGGAATATGAACTTAAACCAGGTAACTTTGAGCGTGAATGATATGGACGAGGCGGTTGAGTTTTATCTTAAGCTGGGCTTTACGCAAATCGTAGAAACGCCCCATTATGCGCGCTTTGTGTGCCCGCATGGCGATGCAACCTTCTCGCTGTCATTGTGTGAGGATGAGATCCTGCATAACACCACCATTTATTTTGAACATGAAGCGCTGGAGCAGTGGATTGCAATGATAGAGTCTCGTGGCATCACTTTGTTACAGGCCCCAACCGACGAGCCTTATTTGTGGCGTGAAGCCATAGTGGCCGACCCATCCGGGAATAAGATCAAGCTATACTGGGCGGGTGAAAATCGCCTTAATCCACCTTGGCGAGTTGAAAAGCGCTATGCCGGAGAGTAAATCCGGCCACTGTATGAGACTTGTATAAAAGTTAAAAATGTTTTCTACTGACGCTTTAATTTATTGCCGTAACAGGAAAAACAACCATGATAGATTTCAGATCCGATACCGTAACTAAACCGTGCAAACCCATGCTTAAAGCTATGGTTGAGGCTGAGGTTGGCGATGATGTCTATGGTGATGACCCAACGGTCAATCAGTTAGAACAGTTTACGGCGCAGCGCCATGGGTTTGAAGCGGCGGTGTTTGTCAGCTCAGGCACACAAGCTAATTTATTGGCGATACTAGCCCACTGTGAGCGTGGCGATGAGTATTTATGTGGACAAAACGCCCATAACTATCGCTATGAAGCCGGTGGTGCGGCAGTACTGGGTTCGGTTCAACCGCAGCCAGTAGAAAACGAGCCCGATGGCAGCCTGGACTTGCAAAAACTGGCAACCTATATCAAACCCAATGACTTCCACTTTGCCCGCACTAAACTACTCAGCCTGGAAAACACCATTGGCGGGAAAGTGTTGAGTCTGGATTATCTGGCTCAGGCGCGTGCGTTTTGCTGCCAACACAGCCTGCTGTTGCATCTTGACGGCGCCCGAGTATATAACGCAGCAGTGGCACAGGAGGTCGACATCCGGGCCATTGCACAGCATTTCGACTCTATGACCATTTGCTTGTCTAAAGGGCTGGGCGCACCGATTGGATCTTTGTTGCTGGGTAGCAAGGCGCTTATCAGCAAGGCCCGGAGATTAAGAAAAATGTTAGGTGGTGGTATGCGCCAGGCTGGCATATTGGCTGCGGCAGGCATGTATGCGCTGGAAAATAACGTTGAGCGCTTACGAGAAGACCACGATAATGCGCGTTATCTGGCCGAGCAATTGAATGAACTGCCAGGATTCGATACGTCGGCTTATCCAGTGCAGACCAACCTGGTTTATGTGGATGTTGCAAATCAAATTGATATTCATAAGGTTGCTAAAGATCTGGTTGAGCAGGGGATCCAGATCACGCCGGGCTACCAGGGAATGCGTCTGGTAACGCATCTGGGTGTGAGTCGTGCAGATATCGACAGGCTGATCCAGGCGCTTAAAGCACTGTAAGCGTTAAATCAGTTCATAAATTTGTAATGTTGTTGTTTTTTTGTTGAGTTGCTGTTTTTTTTGTGTTCATAATTGGGTTTTATCCATATAAGGAACATTATAATGAAACTGAGACTCAACAAAAAAAAACTGCTAGGTCTGACGGCAGACAGCAAGGCTTTACCCGGAGCCATGACACCTGAGGTTGCCGGAGGTAGATACACAAACCATCCAATTCTATGCTTACCTGAGCTCACTGATGAGCGCAAAGGTTGTCCAACTTACGACTTCTAATCGACAACAAGCCTGAACACGGACGAGCTTCTAACTCAAGTTGCAAGTATAAGGAGGATAACCAATGAAATTGAAATTAAACAAGAAAAAACTCAAGGGCCTGACCGTTGATAGCAAGGCTATACCCGGCGCAATGACTCCCAAGGTGGCAGGTGGGAACTTTACCAATCATCCTCTTTTATGCTTCCCGACAATTGAGCCCGCATGTAATACCAATATACAAACGGGATGCCCGACCAATGGTGGGTGTTACACTGCCTATGGAGATCAGTATTGTCGGATCCCGGCATAACTTCAGCAGCCGGAAAAACAATATAAGCGATTAAAGAAGCCAATTAACAAAGCCAGATAAAATCTGGCTTTGTTGTAAAAGTGTCCTGAGCTCCGTCTTATTTTTCCAGCGAAAGGTTCTCAACGAAATACAAACGATTCCCGTCCACTTGTGTTTTTCCGGCATCCAGATACTTCTGCTTGAGTATGAAAGCAATGGAGATCAATCTAAACGGGTACAATAACGAAATGATGACAGGGAGATACTTGCCGGCTTATCGATGGATAGACTATTTTGGGCAACAAAAAGCTGCACTTTAACCACCAGCTGTGAGAGTCTGGTGAGACAAGCACGAATACAACAAGGTGAACACAATGAAGACCATCGGATTGATTGGCGGCATGAGCTGGGAGTCAACCTTAAGCTACTATAGCTTGCTGAATGAAGGGGTTAAAGCCGCACTGGGCGGGCTGCACTCGGCAAAAATCGTATTAGTTAGCGTTGACTTTGCCGAGGTTGAAGCGCAACAACGCCTGGGAGACTGGCAAGGGGCCGCCACGCTTTTGGCACGCGCCGCTCAGTCTGTTGAAGCGGCTGGGGCAGACTTTGTTCTGATCTGTACCAACACGATGCACAAGGTTGCAGAGGAAGTACGCCAGGCGATAGGGATCCCACTTTTGCACATTGCGGATGCAACCGGGCAGGCCCTGCTGCGAGATGGGATAAGGAAAGTGGGGCTACTGGGCACGCGCTTCACCATGCAAGAGGCTTTCTATCGCACTCGTCTGGCGGACCAGTTCGGCTTGGAAGTGTGTGTACCAGCGGAGTCTTGCCAGCAACGTGTCCATGATGTGATCTATCAGGAGCTTTGCCTTGGCAAGGTGACTGACAGCGCGCGGCAGGATTATATACGTATCATCAAAGCGCTGCAGGAGTCGGGGGCGGAGGCGGTTATTCTGGGTTGTACTGAAATCGCCTTGCTTATTGGTGATGCCGATGTTGATATTCCCCTTTATGACACCACCGCTATTCATGTGCAAAGCGCACTCAATGCATCACTCGCATAGGACAAACAAGGCTTTGGCGTAACCGCGCGTAATTGCTATTTTAAAGAGAATGAGCAAAGCTAAGTGATTGGATATATAAGGACAAAGGGTTTGGTTATGGCATCTATTGATAAACAAAAATTGAGCTTTTATGAGCAAAATGGTTTTGTGCGCTTTGAACAGGCGTTGTCGCAAGATTTGTTACAGCGCCTCAGAGCATTGTCGGTCAGGTTAGAAGCTTCGGCAAAACAAGAGCTGGCAGATGGAGCGGTGCGAAATCAGTACCATTTGTCGAATGAATCGGGAGAGCCCAGGCTGTTTCGTTACAATGACCTCTTTTTTGATGACCCCGAATTGGTGTTAGATCTGCTGGCCAGTCCCACTATGCTGGCAATATGCGAAAGTATGGTCGGCCTTGGTTGTGTGCCTATGCAGCTTGATCTGGTGTACAAATATCCGCACCCTCATCCGCACATTGCCTGGCATCACGGCGCGCCACACCCAAGGAACTACCCGTACCTGAATGTGGGCGTGTATCTGGATGATGCCGACCTAGATGATGGCTGCTTAAGGTATATTCCCGACTCACAGCACGAAATTTTAGATATCTATACGCTATCCAGTGAGCATGGCTGGCATATTCCCGGTGTTGTTCAGCAGCCAGCCAAAGCGGGTGATATTTTGGTGCAGGATATGATGATACTGCACAGCTCAGAGCCAAAAAGAAGCGAAGGTGTGCGGCGAACGATTTATATTGAACTGCGTCCTATTGAAGGGATAGCCGAAAGTGGTAAACAAAGCGCGCAATGGGCCGAGCTGAGAAAGCAATGGATGGCGCATGTAATAAAAAGGGCCGATCCTAAAGACGTGCCTGCAGATTGGCTGGCGTTTTATGGCGAGCCGCAATACGAGCTGGCTACTTTGGTGAACCTCATCGAAGAAAAGTGGGAGCCAGCAATCCCGGCCGTCTGGTCTCACAGGGACGTTGATCACCCGGATTACCCAACACCAGCTGACTTACGCTGAGTGGGTATTGTGTCAGCCGGGTAAACAGTATGGGTTGAAAGGGCGGACTGACCCTTTTCAATCCACGACATTTGTTAACAATTCCCTTAGAAAAACCGCATTTACATTATCAGGTCGCCAGGATCTGAGCCCTCCACCTAACCTATCTTAAAAATGCGTTGTTGATGAATTTATATACTTAAACTGCTTTTTTGCTCACTTAGCATTCTAATTAATGTGATTTTTATGAATTTTTTATGTTTTATTAAAGATTTCATATTTCAAGTGTGTGACAATGTGTGGGCAAAATTAGTTAAGGAGTAATTATGAAGTTAAAACATCTCGCCTGTATTGTTGCGGTTGCAGCAAGTGCTCAAGTCGGCGCATTTACCCAGCTCGGTGGCGGCGGCGTTATGCCCATAGGCCATGAATGGCTCACCAGAACCTCTGCACTTGAGTTGCTGGCCCAGGACACTAAGGTGGAAGACGCGAATGATCCTCGTATGAGCTGGGAGCAGGGCCTTGCGAAGTCAACAGAGCTGAACATCGCACAAACGGAAGTCGCAAAAATTCTTGCCAATCGTCGTAATGACAACACCTATTACTCAGAATACGATGCGATTTTTGCCGCCATAGTGGGTGAGCGTTGGGTCGATATTGCCGGGTTTAACGTCACCAATGCCAGTATCGACCCGACTGGTCCGAATTGTTTTAACGCAGTGGCTCAGGAGCCAGCCGAGCTGCAACAAGACCACTTTATGCGCCGCTATGACGACGTGGGCGGCGCTGGTGGCGTCGACGCGGCCAAGCGCGGACAGGCGCGTTTTATTGACCACTTTGTTAATGCCGCTATGGCACAAAGCAAACAGATCAAGGTCTGGGATGGTGGCGGTTATGCCAGTGCCGTAGAGGTCGACCATAACTACTTCCTGTTTGGCCGTGCTGTACACCTGTTCCAGGATTCATTCAGCCCGGAGCATACCGTGCGCCTGCCCGAAGACAACTACGAAAAAGTGTGGCAGGTAAAAGCCTACTTATGCTCTGAAGGTGCAGAGCAGCACACGCATGCAACCGGCGATGCAATCAGTTATGAAAGTGGTGATGTGATCTGGCACCCAGGTACACGTACGGATGGCAGCTGGGATGGCTATCGTCCAAGCAATATGAAACCCGTGGCACTGGTGGCGCTGGAAGCCAGTAAAGACCTTTGGGCGGCGTTTATCCGCACGATGGCAATGCCAGTTGAGCAGCGAGAAAGCTATGCACGTGTGCAAGCTCAGATGCTGGTCGACGCCTGGCTATCATTCGACGAAACGGCGATGCGTCAGTGGTATGACGATGAAAGTCGTCGCGATCACACCTATGTGCTGGCACCGGGTGAATCGGGCAAAGGTAAATCCCTTGAACAGTGTATGGCTGAGCTGAATGTGGGCACAGTGAGTCAACTTGAGCGCGTTGCGCAGTTAGACGAAGAGCGTCGTCAGTGCCTTTATAATGTAGAGGCCGTGGAGGGCTATGAAGACGTCAACGACCCGCTGATGGACATGCCATATAACTGGAAATGGAAATCGCCATTTTGGAAAACCGCACCTGATGGCTGGACGGCACCCGAGTTGCCCGCCGATGCGTCTCAGGCCATGATCCTGAAAAGTGCTGAAACAGGCCTTGCCGTATCGAGCGAGTCCGGGCTTGCAAACAACGCAAGACTAAAAGCCAGCGGCGGACAGCCGGTGGAGTTTTTGGGAGTAACGGGCAAAGATCAGCAAGTGTATTTTCGCAGTCGTTACAATGCTGAATTGTTTCTGAGCTACAGCGCGTCATCGAGTGGTTACGTCAAACTCTGGGATTCTGCAAAAGAGTCTGGGTTTGATTTGATAGACCAAGGTGGCGTTTGGAATCTCAAAAATACTCATTGGGATCAGTATGTGTGGCTGGATACCAGCACACAGCAGCTGCACCTAAACCGCCATGGCAAGGCAAGTAACGATAACGCAAAATGGATGATTGAATACCGATAGTGTATTGGCGTTTTCTCAGCCTGGTGTGCCCGATATTTGGGCACACGGTCCCTGTTTTCTCTATATCTTCCCAAAAGTTAGCACACGATGAGGCGTATAAAAAGACGCTTTATTTACTATGCTGTAAATGGTGCTCAGGTGCGCCACTTTTCCTCTGAAACGCTCTGTTACTATTGCTGTCGAGACAAAGTCGGTGTTCCATTTCTGTCGTCAAACCTGTGTACAGCAAAATTTAAATTGTTGCGGCAGAGGGCCACAATTTCTTAAATGACCTTATTGATTTTTTTCCAATACACGAGAGGGTTTTTGACTAATTCAAAGTCTTGTAAGGTTCTGTTTATAAAGGTTTTTATATAAATCTTCTTAACAGGGGGTTGCTTTGCAATTTAGTTTGTTCTAATTATTGGTACTGATGGCTTTTGCTTTTTTTATTTAACTTGAAACTGCCTTTTTTATCGTGCTTAACTATTACAAATAAAAGGGGGCTAGACAGTAATCCCTCAGTATTTTTGATTGTAATCAGAGTACATAGGCGATCATTTTATGGACTCAATTGAAGGGATTTACCAAGAGCAGTTTTATGGATAAAAATCAAAAATCGGCAGTCTGTTGGATTTTGTCTGACTCATTTATTCTTAGCCTTATGTTGCTGCTTGGTGGGATCCTGGGGAAGTCAGTGAGTCCATTTCAGGTCGTCTTTTTGGTCAATGCCATGGCGGCCGTTGCTGCGATTACCTTGTTTTCAAAAGGGCGTTGGGAGAATATCAGGCCGACTAACATGTCTTTGCATGTGTATCGAGGCGTGCTTGGGGTCAGTTCAACCGTGTGCCTTTTTTATGCCTTGCAGTATCTGAGCCTGGCCGAAGTAACGGCAATCAATTTTTTTGTTCCCCTGATCACATCGGTGTTATCTGTCTATATTTTCAAAGAAAAGCCCAAACACTATGTTTATGGGGCGATTGTTTTGAATCTGGCTGGGGTGCTTTTGATGCTTTCACCTAAGCTGCTCAATGAGGTTGGTAATAGTGAAAGCCCTTTAATCGGGTTAGCATTCTCTTTGTGCGCAGTGACCGTTTTAGTGATTTACAATGTGAATTTGAAACGAATCGGCAATGCGGAAAAAGTGATACCTCAAATGGTATTTGGACCCTTGTACTCAGCATTGCTCTTACTTCCCGTTATGTATTTTGTCTGGATTCCACTAGATACGCGTAGCTGGTTATTGATTATGGTTTATGGTGCATTGTTGATCATCAAACTGGCAGCCAGGTTTTTTGCGTTTAACAAAAGCGACTTATCAAAGTTAATGCCACTTGAATACGCACAGATCCTGTTTTCCAGTATTTTAGGGTATCTCTTTCTTAATCAGACTCAGTCCGTTTTAGGGCTTGTCGGTATTGCACTGATTATGCTGTCGAGTGTATCGCACTTGCTGTTTATGCATTTTGAGAATAAACAATTTTAAGTTAAAAAGCCGCGCTGCGCTAACAAGATCCAGTAAAAGGCGGCTGTCAGACGGCCTTTTACTGAACGCGCTTTAACAACACTGGCCAAATACCTCAAAAATACAAATATGAGTCGCAGTGACACTGAGGATCATCTTTTAGCTCGTCAATGTGCACATCGACCTTACTTTGCGAACGCGCATCGTAAATCGTCACCATGTTGTGTTGTTTATCTATACTGAGCACCTCGACCGGATGTTTATGATACTCAACCCATTCGCCGTGACGGACGTCTTCAATATTCATGATAGTTCCCCCATTTGTCAGTAAAACAGTGCAAAGAGTCATCATATTATTGTATTAATGAGTTTAGTGATAAAAACGAAAAAGCCCAAGCATAGTGCCTGGGCTGCGTGATTTTTAAAAACTGTAGCTTACGCTGAGTTTAACACTGCGCGGCATAATGTAACGGCCGTTTGGTGCGTCGGCATTACGCGGGTCGCCCTCGGTGATCCCCTGTTCATCGGTCAGGTTATCCACCGATACCATGAGTTTTACCTGCTCCGTTGGTTCCAGCGTAAAGCCCAGATCGAACTTCTCGTAGCCATCCAGTACCACAGTGTTTTCGTTGTTACCAAAGCGGTCATCAACGGCTGAAATGGTCCCGTAAACGGTGGCAAACATATCACCCAGTTCAAATTCGTAGCTTGGTGTTACGCGTACCTGCCAGCCTGGCTGACGCTGGGCTTCGTTGCCAGCATTGTTCGGACTTTCAGTGATTTCGGTTGTCTGCCAGGTGGCATTCATATTGACACTAAAACCAGAGCTGTGGTTGAAGTTATAGTCGACCTCAATACCCATGGCTTCGTTGGTCAGGATCTCAGCGGGATCACCTGGTTTGCGCACAAAAGTGTCGCCCTGAACTTCATTGGCGAATAATGTCGCGAATACATCGCTGCTCTCGCCCATGTATTTATAGCCAATCTCAGCTTGAGTGACTTCTTTGATCAGACGCTCGCCACCCTGATAGGCACCGTAGTTGTCGCGAAAATCGTCGAAGTAAGGCATTTTGTAGCCTTTGTTCATACGCGCGAACACACCGCTTTGGTCATCCAGTTTGAAGTCGGCACCCAGAGTCCAGGAGGTTTTGCGCTCATCATAGGTAACAAACTTATCTATGGTGCCGTCCAGTCCCTCATCAACCGAGTAGTCTACTTCGTGCTTTTCGCTGCGCAGGCCTAAGTCCAGCGTGAGGGCGTCGGTGGCACGGTAGCTGTGGGTGATGTAAAACGCCACAGTGGTTGCGTCGCCAGTACTGTTGATGTCGTAATTAAAACCACAACCGTCTGCGCTGCTGTTACATTCAATGCCAGTGAGCGCTTCGCCGCCTGCGGTAAGTACGTGATAAGCAGAGTTACCAAGGCTCCACCAGTCTTTCGCTGAAGTGGTTGCCGTGTAAATACCAAAGGCGCTGTTCACTGATGAGAACTCTTTACTGATGGCTAAGTCATTGGTGAATGCCTCAATTTCTTTGAGGACAACCCAACGGCCATAGTTTTGTACCCAGGTATCGCCGTCGTACACAGTGCCAGTCACTGCACCTGTTGCGCTGCTACCGTCATCAGCCACGCTGGCTAACTTTGTTGCTGCACCGTCAGGCACCAGACCGTAGGTGTTTGCGTCGCCGTTTGTCAGGCTAAAACGATCAATCAGTTGCCAGCCATTGGCCAGCTCAAGTTTCAGACTACCACCGGAAACATGACCCTTCCAGCCGCGGCCTTCGCCGAGATCAATCTCTTTGTCCTGACCAGCAACATGAATCACGGCCTGACGGTTCAGGGTGCCCAGTTGGGTAAAGCCAGCATCGACGCCCTCAACATTGAGCGGAGTTGGTAAGTACCAGGCGCCGGTGTCGTCGGTTTGACGGGTGTAGACATTGAACTCGCCGTTATCGAATTCTTTGGTCAGGTTAATGGTGAACTGATGGCCTTTTTCAGAGGTAAAGCCTGCATCACGGATCCCCGAAGAGCGTTTTGCATAGCCACCTATCATGTAGTAGAGATCGTCGCTGAGTTCACCGCTGAGCACACCATCAATACGCTGTAAACCGTAATCAGAGGTGGTGTATTTTACTGTGCCTTCGGTGGCTTCTGAGCCACGTTTGAGGTGGAAGTTGGTTGTCAGACCTGGCTGGCCGTTTGAAACAACCGGGTTTGGTCCGCCACGCAGACCTTCCATGCGGGCTATCGTTTCATCAAGTCGGAAGATAGACGAGTTTTCCAGGAACGACAAAGTCGGGGCCGGGTAGATAGGTGAACCTTGCAGGCTGACAGTCAAAAATGGGGCATCGCCACCGCCGGGAAAGCCGCGCACAAATACGTTGGCGCCAGACTCACCACCTGAGCTCTCAACCCAGATCCCAGGAACTGATTTAAGCAGATCCGCCGTGCTTTTTGGCGCCAGGCGCTCAATTTGTACGGCATCGACATTCGTGACTGCGAAACTGGCGTCCAGCTTACGAATACCGGCACCACCGGGAGTACCCGATACAATGATGGTTTCGACTTTTTTGTCTTGCTTTGCGGCTTGTTGCTCCGCCTGTGCAGCGCCCGATACGGTTATGGCTGCGGCCACCGCGGATGCGATTAAAGAGTATTTGTTGCCTAGGTTCACAGGAACTGCCCCCTTGGTTGTCATATGTGTTGTCAGTGTCTACACAGCTTTGGCTGTGCTCATTGCTATTGTTATGCGCCGCCGGTTAGGCTCAGTTGGGTGTGTTTAAAACACAAAAGAGCAAAGGTTGCACGCGGCGTCATTTTAAAATAGAACGTTATGCAAACGTTTGCAATAGGGTGTTTGCAACTTTTTTGACATGCTTTGGCAAACTAGACACTGGACCGATGAGTGCTTAAATGCGTTCAGAAAAGGTAAGACAGGTGAGTAAACGCTGCGCTATAATGCTGTGTACAGGCATTAATACTGTCTTTAAAATTAATATATTCAACTTGTTACAATAATTCTTTGGTGGTGCGGTAAAGATGCAGTCAAAAAAAATGAAACTCGCGGACTTGGCAAAATTGGCTGGCGTGTCGACGTCTACTGCATCAAGGGCACTGAATAACAATCCGCTGATCAAAGAAGAAACCCGCAATAAGTTGCAGGCATTAGCGAAGAAACACAACTTCAGTCTTAATGCTGCGGCCAGCCGTCTCAGGTTACAAAAAACCAATGTTATTGCGGTGCTGATCAACTTCGACGCCGAGACGGAGCAATCAATTGATGATCCTTTTTTACTTAAAGTGGTGAGCGACATTAACCTGGCGGTGAATCGTCAGGGCTATGAGCTGCTGCTGTCAAACTCTTATATGGCCGGGGATGACTGGCACGGATACTTTATCGATGGCCGCCGTGCCGATGGGGTGATTGTGGTCGGTCAGGGTAAACAGCAGGCCCGTATCGAGCGCTCGGCCAGTGCAGGCACGCCTTTGGTGGTGTGGGGCGACCCTAAAACCGAAGGGGATTATCCCATTGTTGGCAGCGATAACTACCGGGCTGGCTGTATGGCCACCCAGCATTTACTGGATCAGGGGGCACGCAGAGTGTTGTTTATGGGCGACCCGGCTCACGCGGAGCTGGCGGAGCGTTATCGTGGTTTTTGCGAACAGGTAGATAAAACGCCCGATGCAACAGCCTCGCTACTGAAAATCGACATAACCAGCCAGGCCGCATACGAGGTTATTAATCAGACGTTGCTGAGTGAAGGCCTGAGTTTTGACGGTATTTTTGCCTGTAGTGATATGGTTGCTCTGGGTGCAATGAAAGCACTCAAAGAGCGCTATGTCAGCATTCCCAATGATGTGCGCATCGTCGGTTTTGATGATATTGCAATGGCGGATATCAGTTCGCCGTCGCTGACTACCATCAAACAGAATACCCGCCTGGCCGGGCAAGTACTGGTCGACAAGCTATTGGCGCAGTTGCATGGCGATAAGCCACAGCCTACGCAGCTGGATGTGGAACTGATCAAGCGCCAGTCGAGCTAAGCTGCACAGAGTGATCAACACCACAAAGATAATATGCGCCTTCTTTTTGTTGCGTCTGAGTCTGTAAACAATCCGTACAAATTTTTAATTTTAGAATTGCAAACGATTGCAAAAGTAAATTGTCGCGGCTAGACTGACTGTTATTGAATGGTTACAGAGTACCCTTATGAAGCACACCAGAGTCGTGCTGGCCATGGCGGCCTGCTACTTTTTGTTTGCGATTTTGCTCAACAGTGTCGGCACTGTGATATTGCAGGCGATCAACTCCTTTGACGTGTCAAAAGCTCAGGCTGCCAGCCTGGAAGGCTTTAAAGACATACCGATTGCCATTGTGTCTTTCCTTGTTGCCTCGTTTATTCCGCGTATCGGTTATCGGCTAGCGCTGCTTGGCGCGCTGTTTGTGGTTGCACTCATGTGTTTGCTCACACCTGTGCTGGGCGCCTTCTGGGCATTGAAGGCCTTATTTGCCAGTGTGGGCTGTGCCTTCGCTATCGTCAAGGTGACAGTATATGCGTTGATAGGTCAGGTCACAGAAGATGCAAAGGGGCATTCCAGTTTACTCAACACCATTGAAGGCTTGTTTATGGTTGGGGTGCTCAGCGGCTACTGGATCTTTGCAGCGTTTATCGGTGAGCAGGCCGACTCTTTGTCCTGGCTGAATGTTTACTACCTGCTTGGGGCGCTGACGCTGGTGACGGCCCTATTGGTGATCAGTGCACCGATGAAAAAGCCACAACACAGTAACGAGCTGCCGCTGAAAGACGAGTTTTTCGGTATGCTGAAGCTGGTTTATCAGCCGCTGGTACTGGTGTTTATCTTGTCGGCCTTTTTGTATGTACTGATTGAACAGGGTGTCGGGACCTGGCTGCCCACATTTAACAACCAGGTTTTAAATTTGCCAGTGGATATTGCGGTTCAGCTAACCAGTATTTTTGCTGCCAGTCTGGCGGTGGGTCGACTGCTGGCTGGTCAGTTACTGAAGCGTGTTCACTGGTATAGCCTACTGAATGTGTGTCTGGTTGGTATGGCGGCCCTGGTACTGCTGACCTTACCCATGACCGAAAACCTTGAACCACGTGCGGTGAATAGCCTGTTTGATGCGCCGCTTGCGGCCTACGTGATGCCTTTGATTGGCCTGCTGATGGCACCCATTTACCCGGTGATTAACTCAGTGATGCTCAGCAGCCTGGCTGAGCGTCTACACGCCCCAATGACCGGCCTGATTGTTGTTTTTTCAGCCCTGGGCGGTACTACAGGCTCGCTGATCACCGGGTTTGTATTCGAATACATTGGCGGACAGCAGGCGTTTTATCTGTCTCTGATCCCCATGTTCGGCATTGCCATTACGTTATTTTTGTTTAAGCGACGCGCTCAGGCACAGGCCAGCGCTTGCGCACTTTAGGAGTTTTCGATGCAGTTTGAACAGTCAAACTTGTTTAAAGCGGTGCAAATGCAGGGCATTTTTTCCGACAGCAAACACTTTGCTGATGCTATTCCAAAAGTCAGCTGGGAGCTGGCCTGTGCGCAGTACGAACGCGAGATGCCCGAAGATCTGGCGGCTTTTGTTGCACAGCATTTTGAGTTTGCGCCGCAACCTGAACTGGCGGCGCTGAATGCGACGTCAGTGAAAGATTATATCAGCCAGTTATGGACGCGTCTTGAGCGCGCGCCACAGGCGGGCAATGCCTCGTCACTGCTGGATTTACCAGCGAGCTATACCGTCCCCGGCGGTCGCTTTAATGAGATTTACTACTGGGACAGTTATTTTACCGCACTGGGACTGTTGGATGCCGGTCGTACCGAGCAAGTGTCGAATATGCTCGATAATTTTGTCAGCCTGATAGCGCGCATTGGTCATGTACCTAACGGCAATCGCAGTTATTATACCAGTCGCTCGCAGCCGCCGGTGACAGCGTTAATGGTATCTTTGCTGTGGCAAACGCACCATCAGGACCTGGCCTGGCTGCAAAAAGTGACCGAGGCGTTGCAAACCGAGCATGCGTTTTGGATGGCAGACAGTGACAAACTCAACGACACGCTGAGCGAAAGTCGGCGGGTAGTGCGTATGCCCTGCGGCGGTGTGATGAACCGCTTTTGGGACGACAGCGCGCAGCCAAGACCTGAATCTTATAAAGAGGACATTGAAGCTGCGGCTTTGCTGGAGCGGGAGCACCGTGCTGCGTTTTATCGGAATATTCGCGCGGCCTGTGAGTCGGGCTGGGATTTCAGCAGCCGCTGGCTGGATGACCCTGAGCAACTGTGCAGTATCAATACGGTGCAACGTATCCCAATCGACCTCAATGCGTTGTTGCATCAACTGGAGTGGCAGCTCAGTGAATGTTATGCCGCGCTCGGTCAGGCGCAGCAAAGCGCCCATTTTCTGCAACTGGCTCAGCAGCGAAAGCGTCTTATCCAGGCTTATTTGTGGGATAAAGAGCAGGGCTGGTTTATGGACTATCATACCGCTTTGCAAACGCGTAGCCAGGTGATGTCATTGGCCGGGGTTGTGCCTATGTTTTTGGGTCTGGCCAGTCAACTGCAAGCTGACGCCATGGTGCAGCGACTGGAGCAAGACTTTCTAAAAGCGGGCGGGCTTGTTACCACGCTGACCGAGACGGATCAGCAGTGGGACAGTCCAAATGGCTGGGCACCGCTGCAATGGTTTGCGGTCAATGGCCTGCTTAATTACGGTTATCAGAAGCTGGCAACCACTGTTGCCAGGCGCTGGTTGGCGATGCTGGAGCGCGATTTTGCACAGCACGGTTGTTTGCTTGAAAAGTACAATGTGGTTGCGCCCGGTGTGCGCGCTGGCGGCGGTGAGTACCTGGTGCAGCAAGGCTTTGGCTGGACCAACGGGGTAACCAGTCGCTTCTATCAGCTGCTGGAAAGTTAAGGGTGGCGGTCATGTCACGCAGGTGGCATGACCGACTTATCAATCCATAAATACAACCCGAAAGATAATGGCGCCCAGTACGATAAAAAACAGCACCAGTTCGAGTTTATAAACAACCGATTTGGCTTCCCGCTCTGCCTTGTTTTTGGCTATCTCCTTCTTTATATTGGTTCCTTCAGGGGGTTTTTTTTCATAGGCCTGATTGGCTTTTTGGGCAAATTGCCTGCGCTTGTCCGGGCTGAGCGCCTTATTTAATGCTGAGCCATGATCAGATACATGACCTTTGGCTGCACGTTTTGGTGGGCTGGGCATAGGAACCTCCTAAACAGACACCTTAAACCAAGTATAGCGCCTGATCAAAAGACTGGCAGCTGACTGCGCTGCCAGGGGAAATAAGAGACGCTGCCAGATGAACCAGTTCACGGCAGGCAGGTCAAAAGGTATACAATTGGGCGATATTTGTACATTACAGCCGATTACAAGAGAGACGGGAGGTGTGTCAGATGGCGCAATTTGCAACACATCTGTTTGTGAGCCTGGGTGTGCTGACCGTGCTTAGTTTGAGTGGCTGTGATGCTGCGTATGAGGACCATGACACTCAACTGATTAACCTCGGGCATAGCGCAGTAACGGGGCAGTTTTCGGCTGATGGCCGCTATGTTGTGCTGCACAACCCCGGCGATAAGCTCGCCGTTTTCGATGTTGCCACTGCGGCCCGCGTATTTACCAAGGCCGACCCAATCACACAACCGCGTAATGCAAAAGGCAAAATCCTGGCGTTCAGTCTCAGCGAAGACAACAAGCAATTGGCGATAGGCTATCGCTCATCGGTTGAATTGTGGGATATCGAGCTGGGTAAGCAATTGGGGGCTGTGTCCGTACATCCCACCTCAGAGCTTGCCAAAATATCGGCATTGCGTTTATACAAGCGGCCATATTTATTATTGGTTGGCTTAAACGATGGCACGATTAACTTGCTGGACGTGGATAATCAGTTGGTTAAAAGAGCGAAAGCGCACGACAGCAAAGTCATGCATATCGCGATGAGCGCCCAAGGTCAGAATGTGATCAGTGCCGGGCACGACGGTCAAATCGTGTTGTACGATGCGCACACCCTGGCAACCAAGCGACGGTTTACATTTGACAGGCGCATTACCAGCGTGGTTCAAAGTCCCGATGAAGCCAGCATGTTTGCATCCGATGCTCTGAATGAGCAGCGTATTTTCTCTATATATTCAGACGCTGACTATGATGTGACCCTACGTTACCCGGAGCGTTTCAGGTGGTTCAGAGCCGCAGCCTTTAGTGCTGATCAACGCTATCTGGCTACGGGCTCTTCCAAAGCCTGGTGGACATTATGGGATGCACAAAGTGGTCAGGAAATTGGCGCATACTATATCAAGGCCCTCAGTCGCGATGCCACCATTGTGGATATGCATACCGATCCGCAAGGCCAGCTACTGACTCTCAGCAGTGACGGGTTTATAGAGTTCTGGCAGATCAGCACCTTACTTAAGCACTGATTGAGGCTGGTGTAGTTTTTGCTGCGACTAGTCAGGTTACGTGTTATTGAGATGTAATAGAAGCTTACGCCAGGTTTGGGTAGGCTGTCTGACCTCGTAGAGGGTGAAAGCACAGGCGTACTTTTTACTCTCAGAGAATACACGTATAATGGCGGTTTGAGTGGTGTCGTGAGTAGAATTATGCGGTTAAGGGGATGGCTGATCCTGCTGTGTGTACTGGTGTTGAGTGCATGTAATGAAGAGATCCAGCTTAGTAAGGGCAACATTGGCAGGCTGAATGACAGTGGTATTGCGATTGGCCACTTTTCAAAAGATGGTACTAAGCTTGTCACCTTTGATAATCAAAAACAAATTCAGGTCTGGAATGTTGCTGATCAGCAAGTAGAATTCACTGTGCCCCAGGACAAGACCCCCGAGTTTGTGCGAGATATCGCGCTGTCTGAAGATTTGCAGATGCTGGTGATTGCCAGCGAGACAGAGCTGGCGTTTTGGTCACTGAGTAAAGGTAAGCTGGTGACTAAAGTGGCATTTGGCGGCGTGACACCGGGTGCGGTGATCACGGCCATGGCTATTTCCCCGAAAAATGACAAAGCCATTGTCGCCATGGCGGACGGCACAATTAACATGGCCGATTTACATACTCAGATAAATAACCGTTTTGCCCCGCATTCGCGGCCTGTTCAGCATGTATTTTGGGATGACAAAGGCGAGCTATTTGTCACCGGCGCACAAGACGGAAAACTGGCATTGTGGAAATTTGGCTCAGCTGAGCCTATTTTTATGAAAGAGTTTGATCATCGGGTAACCAGTGTGGCTGTGCGCGACGATTTTTCAGCCTTATTTGCCTCGGATGCGTTGAACGAGCAGGTGGTAGCATCACTGACCGACGGACAAAGTATCAGCGAGTTACAATATATGTCGCGCTTTAAAGTGTTTCGCAAAGCTTTGTTTATAAAAGGCAGCGAGCTGCTTGCAACGTCTTCATCTAAGTCACATTTAAGTATCTGGAATACGCAAAGTGGTGAAGAGTTGGGCACCTGGCAAATCAGTTTTGTTCACGATGGTGCAACCATAGTGGACATGTATGCAGCAGACAGACATACGCTTGTGACATTAAGTAGTGATGGTATTTTGGAGGCGTGGACACTTAACGCACTGGCTCAACGCTAAAGAAGGTGAGGGCATGATTAGATGGATTTTGGTTTGCTTATTGATTGTCGGCAGTGGCATGGCTGGCGCGGCGGCGACCCCAGACAACGCAGCCGGTAAAGACTCGCAGAGGCATTTGCTCAGTGCAGCGCCCGAGCAACAAACAAGTGAGTTGGCCGAGGATGAGGTTGTAACGCATATCGATCCAGGGTTTGGTGCGCTCAACCTGGTTGCCCTGTGCTTTGTGGCTTACCTGATGTGGGCACTTGGCCGTTATCTGTTATTACGCAAACGCGACGCCGATAAAGCCCAAGCAGACAGGCTAAAGTGGCAGGTCTATCAAAGCCTGGCTACATCGCTGGATGCTAAAAACTACACCATTATTAGCCGGCATTTATACCCCAACCAGCTCGACGCGCTGTCAGTGGATTGTGTGGTGTTGTCGCCGTTCGGGGTGTTTGTTGTCGTGGTAGCTGAACAAAGCGGCTTGATAGCTGTTGAAATGGATAGCCAGGTCTGGCCCAGTCGGCATAAAAATAAAACCCACTATCTGGCAAACCCTCTGACAGCCGCGGCGCAACGCGCTTCTACACTGGCTGGTGTGTTAAATACGCCGTTTGGCGTGCGCTGGATTGTGGTGTTCCCCGATGATGCAGAGTTTAGCCCAACCCGGCCACCGGATTGCTGTAAAGTCAGCGAAGTGTCTTTGGATATTCTCAGGTATACCCGGTGTCAGTTTAGCCATGAGCAGGTGCGGATATTTGAGCAGGCGGTTTTAAGTTATGGGGAGCACAATAAGCGACTAAGCGCCTGATTTATTGTTTACAGCTGACATTTTTGATGCGCAGTCGTTGAAATCAGGGTACAATTGCGACTGTATATCATTTCCCTTGCTGTATTTTATAAGGCATTAAACTGCTCGAATGACCGATCTGACAACACACCAAGCGTCTCGAAATCGACTTCTAATCGCACTTGCACTCACCTGTACCTTTATGATTATTCAGGTAGTTGGTGCGTATTACGCGAACTCGCTGGCGGTTCTGGCCGATGCCGGACATTTATTTGTACACAACAGCTCTTTGCTCATTGCGTTGATCGCTTCGGCTGTTGCAATCAAGTTAGCGAAAACCTACAACGACGGATACAAGAAAGCCGAGTATACCGGCGGGCTGTTCAACGGGTTACTGTATTTATCTATCGCCGCTATCATTTTGCTTGAAGGTGGCGAGCGGCTTGGGCATCACGGCGATGGTCATGACCTTAATGTAAACGCCTTTGCCATGTCCAGCATCGCGGCCGTTGGGTTTTTGTTTCACGGTGCGTCGGCCTGGGTGTTGTATAAAGGGCGTAAAGACAGCATTAATGTGTACGCTGTTTTTCTGCATTCCTTTTTTGACTTACTTTCTACCATTTCTACCTTTGTGGCAGGCGTACTGATCCACCTTACCAACTGGGAAGTTATCGATATTATTTCGAGCATGCTGATTTCCGTGTTTGTTTTGTTCACGGGTATTAAGGTTATTTATACCTGTATTAAGGGCCTGACAGAAAAGTCGCAGTTGTTGCCAGCGGTCGATAAGCTGGAGCAGTTGATCCTCTCGACGGAGCATGTTGAGAGTGTGCATAATGTCACGGTGACTAATCTGGACAATCAGTTAACGGTGGGGGCGCACATTGTACTTAAACACCATTGCACAATTGAAATGCATGATGAGGCATGTCGTTTGGAAGTTGAGCGCGCCTTGATGAAGACCTATGCCGTCAAGCAATGTGTATTACAAATAGAAAGCCACGATTGTCCTGATCACTAAACTTGGCAAAACTCAGTTTTTCCTTTACTTTTTAACAGTATTAATAAAATAAAAATCACCAGCCAGCGAGACTCAGGCAGCATAGGTTTGTGTGGTGCGGGTAAACGCCCGCATCGCTGGCTGGCGCACTGGAACGTCATCGTATGCCTGCTGCGTTCGGTTTCGGTGGGTGTTGGAAACAAGAGGAGCCTGAGTATTGTTTGGGAAAATAATAGCATTACCTAAAGTAGCAATTGCGGTTTTGCTGGGGTTATTAGGTGGTTTTGCTAACCTGCTGCCATTATGGTTCCTGGACAGTTCCGAGTTTCTGCTGGGGCAGCTGTTTGTTATTCTGGCGCTGATGTCGCTGGGGTGGCGCTATGCCTTGCTGTGCGTTGCGATAGGCGCAGCCTTCATATTTTACCGCTGGGGCCATTGCTGGCCCTCGATGGTGTTTTTGTTAGAAATAGCCTGGCTGCAGATATTTTGTGTCAGGCCCAATAAGCCCTTGTTTATGCGGGGGCTGGCGTTTTGGATACTGTTCGGGATCCCGCTGCTCTTCCTGTTTGGTAAGTTTGCGCTTGATCTCAATCTGTTGGTAATAGTGACGGCACTGGCCAAATACTTCATCAATGCCGCCATTTGTCTGGTCATTGTTGACCTGCTGTCGTTGTTCTTGTTTAAACAGCTGTGGCAGGCCAAACCGCTCTATCGCATCCTCAATTACATGATCAGTCACCTTATTATTCTTGTGGTGCTGGTCACAACCATTATGCTGACCAACAGCCACTACGAACGAATTGAATTTGAGGTGCGGGCACAACTGAGTGATGTGGCCAACACCACCGCACAGCGCATAGATGGCTTTTTAGGTAATCATCGCCGGGCGCTGGCGGATGCAGCGCACAATATCGAAGCCGGGCTGGACCCAGAGCAGACGATCACCCGCCTGGTTGAGTCATACCCGAATATTCGTACCGCGATTACTGCCGATGCAAGCGGTCTGGTTAGCCACTTTTATCCCGATACACTCAGGACCAGTTTAGCGGGCGAAGTGCCGGCTGTATCCGATCGTCAGTATTTTATCCAGGCGCCTTATTATCCCAATGGCTTTGTGTCGGGTATTTTCAGAGGCAGAGGGTTTGGTGATGACTCGATTGTGGCCATTTCAGCACCGATTTACAACGCAGGGGACTTTGCCGGCATTGTCGAAGGTTCGGTATTTTTTAATACATTTGAGCAGTTTATTCCCCGTGTTTTATCGCATATGGGGCACCTGATGATCCTCGATAGCGACAATAAAGTGGTCTTTAGCTCACTGAAGTCTGACTTTAATACCCTGGATGCATTGGATGATGTAACATTGAATGCGCTGACAAACGACAACCAGAATTTGTATATCGGCAAAACAGAAGAGGTGTTTTACCGCCGTAGCGTGCGCTCAGAGGAGTTTAGCTGGCAGGTTATCAGCCTGATTGAGCGAAAGTACGTCAATTTGGCGGTTGCGTCTGCCTGGGGGCAGTCTTTTTTCCTCGCCTTGTTCATAATCGCCCTGAGCAGTGTGCTGGTTAGCAAGCTGACCCGCATGCTGATCAATCCCATGCATGATTTGAGCAGCCGTTTGAATGGCTTTGACCCCGCCAGCCGTAATGACGACTTGTCACCCCGCGAGGAAGCCACATTTCTTGAAGTGATCACGCTGCAACAGCAGTTCACTCAGCTGGCATTTAAGCTGTCCATGAGCTTTAAAAAGTTGCAAAAGGCGAATCAGGAAAATCAGTCCCTTAACGCCCAGCTTAAGAATTTTAATGCTCAGTTGGAAACGCAAGTGCAGGAGAAAACGGAAGAGCTGATCGACGCGCTGGACAGGGCCAATAAAGCCAGCTCGGCAAAGAGCTTGTTTTTGGCCAATATGAGTCATGAAATTCGCACCCCGCTGAATGGCATTATTGGCATGACCGCAGATATGCAGCGTCAAACCCATGACTCGTCAGTAGCTGAGTCGTTGCAGATCATCTACCAGTCGGCGCATAATTTGTTGTTGATCCTCAATGACATTCTCGATTACTCGAAAATTGAAGCGGGTGCACTGGAGCTTGACCGGCACGATGTTGAGTGCCGTAAAATGTTGCGTTTGTTGACTACCTCGTTTTGTAAAACCGGTGTCAAAGCGGGGGTGGCATTCAGTTATGAGGTGAGTGACGCGGTGCCGAACTATCTTAAACTGGATGAGCTGAGAGTGACGCAAATCATCAACAACCTGCTGAGCAACGCCGGCAAGTTTACCGAGCAGGGCAGCATTAAGCTGACTGCCAGTTATGTTGATGAAGCATTGCATATTGCCATAGCAGACACAGGCGTGGGTATTGCGCAGGAGAAGCAAAAGCTGTTGTTTGGTGAGTTTATTCAGGCAGATGTATCGACAACCCGTAAATACGGTGGCACCGGGCTTGGTTTGACTATCTGTAAGCGCCTGGCAGAAGCCATGGGCGGCTCTATTCATCTTGACAGTGCCTGGGGCAAAGGCAGCACCTTCACTGTGGTCATTCCAGCGCCGGTGGGTGAGGCTCAGGTTGAGGAGAAACAGCATATCAGTGCACCGGACTTGAGTGGTGTGAACGTACTGCTGGTTGAAGACAACCCAATTAACCAAATTGTTGCAGCCAAATTAATGGAGCATACCGGATGTAGCCTGACCAAAGCCAATGACGGCCTGGATGCTCTGGCGATTTTGGAAGGCGCCGGATTTCCGCTTATCCTGATGGATTGTCAGATGCCAAATATGGATGGCTTTGACTGTACGCGCCGGATCAGGCAAAACCCCAATTTATATGGCTCACCCTATATTGTTGCCATTACGGCGAACGCCTTTAACGAGGACAAAGTGAAGTGTCTGCAAGTGGGGATGGATGACTTTGTTTCCAAACCCATTGAGCCGGATGCGCTCTACCAGTGCCTGAACCGGTGGCAAGATCGTTAGCCGACTTCGGCGACATCCGGCGGGTATTGTTCAAGCAGCCCGCTTGCGCTTAAAGGCTTAGAAAAATAATATCCCTGCATATATTCGCAGCCCAAATCCCGAAGGAAGCTCACCTGCTGCGCGGTTTCTACCCCTTCGGCGATACACGCCATATGAAGATTCTGTGCCAGCATATAGATGGTCTTTACAATTGAGCGGTTATGCGGATGGGTTTCCAAAGTGCGAATAAAGCTCTGATCGATTTTGATAATGTCGATGGGAAACTGGCTCAGGTAAGTGAGTGATGAGTATCCGGTGCCAAAATCATCTAATAGCAGGGTAAAACCACACTTTTTGAGCTCGGCCAGTGTTTTCCCGGCTTTGTGCCTGTCTGCCAGAAAGCTGTTTTCGGTGATTTCCAGCTTTAGCTGGTGATTACAGAGCCCAAACTCCGCGACAATATCGTTCAGTGAAGTGGCAAGGTTGTCACGCATAATATGTTGCGGAGACAGGTTCAACGATAAATAGAACGACGCCTGCTGGCGGAAAAATGGCGCCAGCTCTTTGAGTGCACGACGCAATGCTTGAGTTGTCATTTGCTCAATTAAGCCCACTTCTTCTGCAATAGGAATAAACTCGGCAGGTGAAACCGGGGTTGATTCCAGTTGCCAGCGCATGAGCAGTTCCACGCCAGTGAGCGTATGATTGGTGGTGTTTACAATCGGTTGATAGTGGTTGTAGAGCTGATTATCTGCAACGGCTTCTTTGAGTGCCGCTTCGAGACTGAGTTTTCTGCTTAGGTGTGCGTTCATCTCACTGGTGAAGAACTTGAAGCTGTTTCTGCCGCTTTGCTTGGCGCTTAGCATGGCGATATCGGCGTTACGTAATAAGGCTTCGGCTGTTTGTGCGTCAAAAGGGTAAATAGCCACCCCGACACTCGCTGAAATACTCATAGAGATACCATACACCTCGTATTTCGCGCACAAGGAGTTGATCAGGTGCTGAGCCAGCTCGGTGATCTGTGCGATGTCTGCAAAGGTTTTTACCAGCACAATAAATTCATCGCCACTCTGTCGGCCCAATATGCAGTGTTCACTGAGTACACTGCTGATCCGTTGCGTTACTGCTATCAGGAGCTGGTCGCCCGCATAGTGACCATAAGCATCATTGATTGGCTTAAATTTATCGAGATCGATGAATAACAACGCGCACCCTGCGTTATGCTTCGAAGCGTTATAAATTGCGAACTCAATATGCTGAAGCATCAGGTTGCGGTTGGGTAAGTCGGTCAGTGCGTCGAAGTTGGCGAGGTAACGCAACTCACTTTGGGCCTGCTTTTGTTGCGACAGATCTGAGCCAACAATTACCAGAAACTCGATGTCACCCCCATCATCCGCAACGGCATTGATGCTCAGCTGAACCGTGCTCTGTCGCTGTGCATCAAATGTGATATCAATTTCCTGTTTAATATTCTCTTTGGGCTGGATCTGTCTTAGCGCACTAAGCAACTGAGTCAGCTGTTGTCGTCCTAAGAGCTTTTTCAGTTTAGTCAGAGTCAGCTGCTGTTGAGGGGCTTTACTGCTCAGCCCTAAAGCCCCAGCCAGACTCTGATTGACCGACAATAGTTGCAGGTTTTTGTCTAAAATCAGTAACCAGTCCTGAATTTGAGATAAGGCCTGAGCGAACATAGCGGCATTCAGCTGATTGGCTTTTTGCTCAGTTACATTGCTGTAGATACCGGATGCTTTGAGTGGTCTACCTTGAGCGTCCCACTCGCTGACTTTGGCAATATCGTGATACCAGAGCCAGCCGCGTTGTTTCGAATGAATACGATAAGTAATAGAAAGCTGGCTGTCGGGGGCGGCTAAAAAGCGCGCCCACTGACGCCGTACCATCTCCTGATCCTGTGGATGCACTTTATCAAAAAAGGCGGCAAGACTGAGTTGTTTACTATGACTGGCATCCTGGGCATTGCCTAGCAGGGTGATTTGCTGAGTTGGGATCTCCATACTCCACAACCCACTTTGTGTTTTTTTCAGTGCCAAGTCGGTCTGGGCTTTGGCATGTGCCAACTGCTCGTAGGTCCGGCGTAGCGCGAGTTGTTTACTCTGGTGTTTGCGGTAGATAAACAGTAGTAACCCACTGGCGAACAACACATAGCTGACCATGGCAAGTTGCGTATTCCACCAGGCATGTTTGACTTCAAAATGCAGCTGGCTCTGGGCGCGTTTTTCATGACTGCCGGGTATGAGCTCTGACAATGTCAGGGTATAGTTCCCGGGTTTTAATGTATTGAAAAACAGATAGTTGTTGCGGACATGCTCGATTTCAACGGAACTCGGTCCGGACAGGTGTGCATGCACAAAGTTACGCCGTTCATTGAAAATATTGAACTGACTGAACTCAAAGCGAAATCCCATATCGTCATATTCAAACTGCAGAGTCCCATACTGCAATTGCGCTGGGGACGCCAGCATAGGTCGTGACATCAGTTGTAGATTAGAAAACGCGAGGGGGTTGCGCTCAGGTGGCAGCGTAAAGGCACTGGGGTTAAACTTCACCGCGCCATTGGGCGTGCCAAACAGTATATCGCCCGAATGCAAGACCTGGCTTGCCCCCAGGTTAAACTCATTAGTGACCAGTCCGTTGCGATGGTCAAAATGGTCGAGGTGTAATGTGTCCAAATCCAGTGCATAGAGCCCATTTTGGCTGCTGATCCAAAGCTTATTGTGCAGATCGCGTTCAAGTTGGTACAAAGTGTTAGTCGCCAGCCCCTGATTTTCGCTGATGTGTATACTGCTTTGCAGGTTACTCGTTTCAAGCGCTATCAATCCCATGGTGTTGGTTGCCAGCCAGAGCCTTCCCTGTGAGTCCTGCATCCAGTCATTAACGAGTGGGTAGACACTGTCGGGCGCTTGTTCGGCTTGCCACACGGGTGTTAGCTGGTGACTGCGCCGATCGTAGCTGAGCAAGGCTGTGGTTGTGCTCAGTAGCAGCTCTTCTGGCTTTTCTGGTCTGGGAGGTAAAAACAACAGGCTTTGCAGGTCATCTAGCTGCGCTTCCAGCTCGCTCAGTGTGGTTACGGTTTGCAAAGCCAGGTCATACAGGAAAATATTATGATGGGTGTGAAACAACAAAGTGCGCTGGTCTAGCATTAACGACCCGACCAGATGGTCGTCGTCCGTCATCGCAACGCTTGTGTTGGATATCATGATTGGTGAGGCTTGCCCTGTCGATGTATCAAACTGCTGCAACCCGGCTCTGGTGTCGAGCAGGAGGATATTGTCGGCCAGATAAGGCGAGCTATAGATGCGATAAACTGCGTGACTGCCGTAAGCCGGTTTGTGGTTTGGGTCGCGAAAATAACTCTGTTGCAGTGTTGGTTGTTGGTCTGCAGAAAAGCGGTGTAGTCCGTCATCGCTGCCAAGCCAGAGTGTGCCATCATTGCTTTGATGCACTGCCCAGATATTATTGTTGAAGTTATCATCGTGAGAAGCGAGTAGCTTGAACCGATACGCAGATGTTGGCCAGACAAATACGCCATTATTATTGGACCCGAGCCACAGGTTCTCGTGTTTGTCTAACAACATCACGGGAATGGTATTTTGCGGCGTTAAGTAACGGCTTTCGGTGAACGAGATTAGTTGAGTGGTGCTGTGATTACGGCGCTCAAGCAGGTATAAACCCGTATCTGTGGCCAGGTATTCTCCATAAGTGCCATGTTCATGTGCCCATATGTTGAGCTGTGGAACAAGTTGATAAGCCTGCTCGCTTTGTAGCTGACTGCCGTCACTTGGGATAACAAACAACCCTTCAACTGTCCCGACAAGTAGCCCAAGCGCTGAGTCTTGCTTTAGCATTTTTACATTGTTATTGAGCGCAGAACGACTGGTTGCCCCTAAATGGTCAATGGGCAACAGCTGATCGTTTTCAAGTTGGAACAGCCCTGACTCAGTACCTATGAGCAAAGTATTATGCCACACCAGTAAGGTGCGGATATAAGCCGTTTGGGGGAGGGTGGCAAGGCGTTTTGAGGCGAGCGTCTGTGCGTTGACGGTGTATAACACGTTCTCAATCGCAATCACGTAATTATGCTTGAACTGGGCGACAGCATTGACTGCGGCGTCGGGGGCTATGCCCTGGCGCCTCCCCTGATCAAACAATTTCTCGAGTACAAAAGTGTAGGTGTTGAGTAAAAAGGCACCTGACTGCGCGGTTGAGATAAAGAGTTGGTTGTCCTCCAGTAGCTTGATCAGCACGATGTCGCTGCCTAAAAACTGCGTCTGGCCCACAAAGGGGCTGAACTGATTGCCGTCATACCGGTTGAGTCCCTGATGAGTGGCAATCCAGATATACCCTTGGTTATCCTGCACCAGGCCTGTCACGCTTGACTGAGAAAGTCCTTCCTGCGTTGAGAGACGACTGATCTGATTTGCATAATAGGGATCTGCAACCACCAGGTGATGGCACATTAATAATAAAGACAATAACGCTGCTTGTAGCCAGTAGTTCATTCTCACGTTCCCGGGTGCACAACAGAGAACAGTCCTTTGACGCTTTGTGCAGTCATAGCTGCTGAGGCATGCATTGCTCAGATTACGCTAATTATATCAATTTATAAGCCGCTCTGAACTAGATTTGGAAAAAATGTACCCAATGACTAATTTTTAGGTAAAAAATAGCTAACCGGGGCAAAAACCTAAGCCATTGAACTGGAAGGTGTTAGAAAAGCCCAAGCAATGCAACTACGAATTATTCTCATTATTTCTGTTTTTGTTGTTGATAACCATTTTTGTTTAGATTAAACTTATCTGCAGTTAAGGTTATTGAGAATGGTTTTCAGTTATGTATATCTGCATTTGCCACGGTGTTACGGATAAAAAAATCGCCGAGTCTATTGATGATGGCGCAAGGTCTATGCGTGATTTGAGCAAAGAGCTGGGTGTAGGTTCGCAGTGCGGCAAGTGCTGTAACTGTGCGAAGAAAATACTGAATGAAAAGCTTATCGACATTGTTGATGTCACAGAGCAGGTTGCTTAAGCCCTTACTTCATTAAATACACATTCTCAAAAAAAAGGGCTTTTCAGCCCTTTTTTAGTATCACATCTGAGTCTGCAAATAGTTTTCGATGCCAGTCACCTTGATAAGGTGTTGCTGGGTTTCCAGCCAGTCAATTTGTTCTTCCTGCTCGTTGAGGATATTGTCCAGCGCTTCGCGACTGATATAGTCCTGCTTTTCTTCGCACAAAGCGATGGCGTCAACCAGGTCTCCTAAAGATGCCTGTTCGAATGCCATATTGGCAGCAATCATTTCCTCGCAGTTTTCACCAATTTTGAGTCTGCCCAGATCCTGCAAGTTAGGCAGGCCTTCCAGAAACAAAATGCGCTCAATCAGGCGGTCAGCATTTTTCATTTTCTGGATAGACGTTTTATAGTCTGCTTTGTCAAGCATTGTAAAACCAAAATCCTTAAACATACGGGCGTGCAGAAAGTATTGGTTAATACCCACCAACTCGTTTGCCAGAACGGTGTTCAGTGCACTTATAACAGCTTTATCGCCTTTCATAATGATCCCTTATGCCAACTGAGATTGCAGATAGTTTTGGATGCCGATTTTATCGATCAAGCCGATTTGCTGTTCCAACCAGTAAACATGATCTTCTTCGGTATCAAACAGTAGTTTTTCGAGTACCGCGCGTGACTGGTAGTCTTGTTCTTGTTCGCAGATTTTGATTGCGTGCTTAACGCTTTCAACCACTTCCAGCTCTAGCTTAAGGTCGTTTTCCATCATCGACTTAACATCGCTGCCGATAAGCAGGTCGCGGCGTTTAGTCATGTTAGGGACACCTTCAAGGAACAAGATACGCTTGATGAGCCAGTCTGCGTGTGTGGTTTCTTCTTCCATCTCGTGGTTAAGACGCTCATAAAGTTTGTTCAGTCCCCAATCGTCATACATGCGGGAGTGAATAAAGTACTGATCAATCGCTGCCAGCTCATTGGCCAGTAGTGCGTTAAATGCATCAATTACCTGTTGCTTGCCTTGCATAAGTGTCACCTCAATTCTTTCTAAATTGACGCCAGTGTACGTATTTAATTTTATGTGTCAATAAAAAATCTATATAAATCAATACATTAACAAGTGATTATTATTCTCATTTCAGTTCAGTTTTTGGACTTTAAATAGCAATCAGATGCAATAGGGGAGTTGCGGTTCTGATCTTACGGGCAAGTGAGACCAAGATATTATATTGAACCGGGTCATCACTATAAATTGAGCGCTAATACACGCATAATGGCTGTGACATCAGCTGAACTCTGTGTATTGGGTTCCGAATATGGCCAGTATCCGGGCCTGTTTGGTTTATACTGGGTTCGGGTCACACACAAGAGTAAAGTATGTTTTCCTCAGAAGTTTGCGAAAAGGCACGAAAAAGCAGAGATGCGCGGTTTGATGGGTTATTTTATGTGGCGGTGAAAAGCACCGGTATTTACTGTCGTCCAATTTGCCCTGCACCGGCGGCAAAAGAACACAACGTAGTTTATTATCAGCACGGGCATTCGGCCGCTCAGGCTGGGTTCAGGCCCTGTATTCGTTGTCGGCCAGATAGCGCTCCGGGCAGCTATGCCTGGATGGGCACGCAAACCACAGCGGTTCGGGCAAAGCGCATGATAGACAATGGCTTCCTAAGCGGTGCAAGTGTTGAGCAGCTGGCCGAAAAACTGGGGATCACTGCTCGTTATCTGGGAAAATTATTTCAGCAGTATTATGGCATAGCGCCTAAACAATATGCTTTGTTTAAACAGTGCGATCTGGCCAAGCAATTGTTGCAGCAAACGGCCTTGCCGGTAACTGAGGTTGCCTATGCCTGTGGATTTAACTCCCAGCGCCGTTTTAACGACGCATTCAGCCGACTATATCAGATAACGCCATCCAGTTTACGGCGCGGGGCTGAGGCCAATCGCCAGATTGAGTTGATGATGGCGTTTCGCCCGCCCTACAACTGGCAATTGCTTAGGGAATTTCTAGCACACCGCCTGGTCAGGGGACTGGAATGGTTAGACGACAGCAGTTACGGTCGTAATTTTACGCTGGGCGCGTATCATGGGCGCTTTAGCGCGTACTTTGAGGGCGAGCAGAACCGCTTCAGAGTATTGATTGAAATGAATGATCTAAAAGGTCTGCCTCTGGTGGTGAGCAATATTCGCCGCATTTTAGACCTGGATGCCGACGCTGTGTTTATCAACGCGCATTTACAGCAGCATTGCGATGGGATAGTGCTGCAAGAGGGGCTCAGATTGCCTGGGATCTGGACGCCGTTTGAGGCCGGCATACGTGCCATACTGGGGCAGCAAATCAGTGTGGTGGCGGCTAAGAACCTGATGATCCAGCTGGTTGAAGCACTGGGTGAGCCACTGCAAGATGGCACCTATCAGTTGCCCGGTCCCGCAGCGATAGCGGCATCCGAGCTGGCGTTTTTTAAAATGCCGGAGCGTCGCAAACAGGCTATCATCGCACTGGCACAACATTATGTGGATGCGCCGGATTGCGCCCCAGAATCCTGGCTGGCAATCAAAGGCATAGGCCCCTGGACTGTCGATTACGCAAAAATGCGCGGCCTGAGTGCACCGGATATTTATCTGGGTGGTGATTTGGGCGTACAAAAGGCGGTTGATAAGGTGGGGCAGATAGATGAAGCAGGCTGCGCCCCATTCAGAAGCTATCTGACCTTTCACTTATGGCAACAATTGACATAGACAAGCACCCACGCAAAGGAGTAAATTATGAAAATTCAAACTGTTTTGGCAAGCCCTGTTGGCGATATAACCATACAGGCAAGCGATAAAGGGCTAAGTTATGTGGGTGTTGCGCCGAAATCTCAGCATCCAGAGGGGAGCAATGCACATCTGCAAAGTGCCTGCGCGCAATTGACGGAGTACTTTGACGGACAACGGACGAGTTTTGATCTGGCACTGGACACGCAGGGGACACCTTTTCAGCAAGCGGTGTGGCAGTTATTGTGTCAAATTCCGTTTGGTGAGACGAACACCTACGGCTGGATGGCAAATATGCTCAATAACCCGAAGGCTGTGCGGGCGGTTGGCTCTGCCAATGGTCGAAATCCAATCAGCATTATCGTCCCTTGTCATCGCATAATTGGTGCAAACGGCAAGCTGACAGGCTACGCAGGTGGGTTGGCAAGAAAGTCCTGGCTGTTAGCCCATGAAGGGATAAAAATTACCCACTAATGTCGGCTCGTCATAGCCAAGCCTGCGGGTGGGTTATATAATAAGGTAAAGCCCGACTAAAAGTCTGTTTTAATGCGATTTACTCTTATCTCTTTGATGTTTTTGCTGGTCTGCTGCCAGGCGGCCGCAAAAGTGTCTGTCAGACTGTGTTACGAAGACAAGCATATTCCCCCTTTTTTCCTGGGTAACGGACTGGATGTGCCACAGGAAAATCCCGGGGCAACCATCGAAATTTTAAGGCAGCTCGAAACTCAGGTCGACGACGTGCAGTTTCAGTTTGTACGTAAACCCTGGCAGCGTTGCCTTTATGAAATCAAACGCAATCGTGTGGATGCCGTGATAGCCAGCTACCGACCGTCGCGCCAGGATTTTCTTGCTTACCCGCTGAATGAGGATGGCTCACCCGATACGCTGAGCTCTATCAGTCGACTGGGTACGTGCCTGGTGGGTATGGAGCAGTTACAAAACGCCATTGCCGAGCAGGTTTACCCTATCAATCTGGCGGTGCCAAGAGGCTATTCGGTGGCCGACTCGGTAGGCCACGACAAATACACTATCCTGAACACCGACTCTCAGAGCGATGCCTTTGAGCTGGTCCTTAAGGGCAAAGTCCATGGCACCTTTGGGTTATGTCAGGTAGACGGTAAAGCGGTCGCTGCATTTCCCTATCGCAAGCAGCTCAAAGCGGTATATCCGCCGCTGGATATCAGTTTTGGTTATCTGACATTTTCTAAACAGTTCAGAGCTTTGCATGCCCCCACCGCACAGGCCTTGTGGTCTTCTTTAAGTACCACTGAGCTGCACCATATTTATATTGCTTACATTAACCGGCAAAGCTATCCGGGAGATGCTCAGGACAGTAGCAGGCTTCCCGTGCAGGCACCCTGGCAGGTATTTGACTAGGCTGGCTTATTCGACTTAGTTTGGGTAGACTATCGCGAATTTTTTTAGCGGCTGATCAGCACATGGCGCAATTATATTTTTATTATTCAGCAATGAACGCGGGTAAATCTACCACTTTGTTGCAATCTGCATTTAATTATCGCGAACGGGGCATGAACCCGTTTATTCTCACCGCTGCGCTGGATGATCGTGCCGGGGTTGGCAAAGTAGCATCGCGGATCGGGCTTGAAGCCGATGCGCATACGTATGAGAGCACAACTGACTTGTTAAGTCTGATTAATCAGTGTCATGACAAGCAATCTCTGGATTGTATTCTGGTCGATGAGAGTCAGTTTCTAAGCAAGCAGCAGGTTTCGCAGTTAACCGATGTAGTCGATTTGTTGGGGATCCCGGTACTGTGTTACGGGCTCAGAACCGATTTTCGCGGCGAACTGTTCGAAGGCGCACAGTATCTGCTGGCCTGGGCAGACAAGCTGATTGAGCTGAAAACGGTTTGTCACTGTGGTCGCAAGGCCAACCATGTATTAAGACTGGATGTAACAGGGCGCGCGATTGCAGACGGTGCGCAGGTCGAAATTGGGGGTAACGACCGCTATGTTTCGGTATGCAGAAAACACTATAAAGCAGAGCTCAATAAACTCTGAACTCTGCCTGTGTGCACCCTTTAAATTAGCTAAAAGCGCCAGGCGATAAAACGGCTGGTCTTTTGGCCCTGTTGCATATCAATCACTTTGATATCACGCGCTTTGACCTTTTGCAGGGCTTGTTGCAACGCGGGCAGGTTATCTTTTTTAGAGACCAGTGAGGTAAACCAGCCAACTTGTTCAGCAAAGTCCTGGCTTTCGTCAATCATAGATTTGATGAAGGCTAGCTCACCACCCGGGCACCAGAGCTCCGGGGCATGACCACCAAAATTCAACTTCTCGGGTCGTTGTGACTTGCCCAGGTTGCGCCACTTTCGTGCTGTGCCGGCTTGTGCAGCCTCTGCACTTTCGTGGAACGGCGGGTTACACATAGTCAGGTGATAACTGTCTTTTGCCCCTATGATGCCACTGAAAATGGCGTGCTGATCCTTTTGTTGCCTGATTTTGATCCCCAGCCCATTGGCTTTAGCCAGCGTTTGCGCCACGGACACAGCCATGGGATTAATATCTGAGCCGGTAAACTGCCAGCCATATTCAGCCTGACCTATCAGCGGGTAGATCAGGTTGGCACCGGTTCCTATGTCGAGGCAGCGGATCTGCTTGCCGGTGGGGATTTCGCCCTGATTGTCCTCGGCAAGCAAGTCCGCCAGGGCGTGAATATAGTCGGCGCGCCCGGGTACTGGCGGGCATAAAAATGGCTCCGGCAGTTGCCAGAACTGCACGCCGTAGTCGCTGGCAAGAAGTGCCTGATTCAGAGCCACGACCGCATTTCGGTCGCTAAAGTCTATGGTGTCATGACCATGAGGGTTTTTATGTAAGTGCTGCTTTAAGGCCGGGTTTGCCTGACAAAGTTGGGCAAAGTCATAGCCCTGTAGGTGTTTGTTTCTGGGATGCATCGGATGACTATTTACTTACTTCATTGATACGCCATTATATCTAAATTATTCGCTTTGCGCTGTGCCTTTATCATTATTGACGGGGTGGGCAAACTTGCGATGGCTATGACTGGCTGGTACGATGAGTTTAAAAAATGACTCTATACTTTGACATGATCAAGCAAAACTCTCTCTATGTGCCGGTTGGTGAAGGCCACCAGCTTCACCTGCGTCATATTTACCATGAGCAACAATCAGGTCCGGCTGTGCTGTTCATACATGGGGCGGTTGAAAATGGCAAAATCTTTTACACCCAGAGCAACAAAGGGTTAGCGCCTTTTTTAGCCAGTCAGGGGTATCAATGCTTTGTGGCCGATTTACGTGGCAGAGGGGACAGTAAACCAGCTATCAGTAAAGGAGATACACATGGCCAAACGGAATCGATTGTTGAAGATATTCCCGCTATTTTGCAGTACATAACGGCTAAAACGGGTAAACGGCCTCAGTTTTGGGTGGCGCATTCATGGGGTGGCGTGTTGTTAAACAGTGTTTTTGCCAGGTTTCCCCAAGAAATAGAGCACGTCAGTGCCTGTGTATACTTTGGTACAAAACGCAGCCTTTATAATCGCCATCCTGAGAAGCTGCTAAAAGCCAACCTCATCTGGTATACACTTGCGTTCTGGCAGGTTAAAAAGCATGGTTACCTGCCTGCCCGGCGGCTAAAGTGGGGCTCAGACAATGAAACGCGTAAGTCTCATGCGCAGAGTGTTCAATGGGCAAAGCGCCTGCCGTGGGTAGACAGCGATGATGGCTTCGATTACGCCGCGGCGCTGAAAGACCGAGCCTTGCCACCCACCTTACATATCGCCGGAGTCAAAGACAAAGCACTGGCACAGCCGATTGATATCAAAAAGTTTATGGCTGAGTCGGGTACCGGCATCCAGGAAATTGTCGTCTATGGCAGACGCTATGGACATCAGCATGATTATGACCACATCAATATGTTAACGCACAGTGCGGCAAGGCAAGACCAGTTTTCTGACTTGCTGGCCTGGTTCGAGCGGTTCGGACAAGCCCCGTCAGTGTGAGTTGGGCAAAGCCAGCTCTTTGGTGATCTGCGCCTCAAATTTTTTCCAGTTCACCAGCGGGGCAGTATTCAGTGGTTTACGCACCTGTGCTTTGCTTAAGGTAGAGACCACTTTATGGCTCTTATAAAATTCCATACACTCCGGCTCGTATTTTTGGTACATAAAGTTGAGTGCCTTGCGGATCTCCCGCTCGGGTTCTTCTAGTAGCTTTTCGTAGCTCATTGTATGGATATTACGTGGCAACATGGCTTTAAAGTGTGCCATTACATCGTCTGTCATGTCGCTGTAGAGCTGGTATTCCTGCAAAGAGCAAAAATAGGGCTCATCTTCGGCAAAATGGTTGCTATATACTGACCAGGCGTTAGGCAAAAATTCCCGGGTCATATGGATAAAGCGCGCATCGGGGAACATTTTGTAGATAAGGCCAATATTTTGGAAATTAGCTGGCAGCTTGTTGATCACTGCTTCTTCAGCAACGCGATGCCGTTTTATTTCATCGACGTATAAGTTACGGCAATGATCCAGCATAGAGGTACTGAGTGTTTTGGTACAATCCGGGAATGGTGCTTCGTTGCGCATGCTCAGGTAGGGCACAATATCGTCGCTGATCACGGTGCTTTCGCCCATAGAGCCCACCTGAGAATGTTGGATCAGCATTTGCTCCAGCAAGGTAGAGCCTGTGCGGGGCAAACCAACGATAAACACGGGTGTAAAGGTGGCTTTGACCTTGTCTGCGGGCTTAGCAAAATACGCTGCGTTAAAGCTACTTTTTAAATAGTCGAAAAAGGGTTGCATGGCTGAGGTGTGGAAATCACAGAGCGCATGCTGAGCAGTATTTGCCTGCTGATAATGACTAAAAGCGGCGTCTATATTTGCCAGCTTCTCGTGGGCGTTTGCTTTGGCATAATGAGTAACAATGTGCAGCCTTGGATTTTCCAGGTCGGCATCAAGTGTATCGAGTAACGCCAGATACTCATTGAGTTTGTCGCCTTCGGTAAGCTTGATCAATTCATGGATCATAAACACAGTAATACCCGAATGTGGGCAGGCAAGGCCAGCTTCAAACACATTGCGCGCGTTATCAATAAAGCCGTAGTCGAGGTAAAACTGACCTAAATGATAGTGGGCCTGAGCATTATGCCGGGCAACACTGAGCGTGTATTCAAGTACGGTTTTGGCATCAACAGGAGAGCCAACGGCGACAAACGCATCCGCCAGCGCATAGAGGGGATCGAGCATTTTAGGAAGATGCTCACAGGCGCGTTTGAGATAATAAATAGCGTTGTCATACTGTTCAAGGCGCATACAGATCCTGCCAAGGCCAAACAGGGCTTTGCCGTTTTTGGGGTTCTGTTTAAGGACTTGCTTGAACATAAACTCGGCTTCACGTAGCCGATTTTCTTCGAGTAATTCTGAGGCTCTTTCTAGCAGTAGCATATGGTTTTAAAGCAGTTTTTATACATGATAGAAATAAAAAGGGGAAATAGCTATAGCTACTTCCCCCTTTGTTTCTGGGTTACAGTAAATCGTTAGAATGTATAGGTTGCTTTTACATAGTAGAAGCCGCCGTTGATCCCATATGGAGACGTCTCGTAGTAGATACCACCCCAGGTATTTGAGGGAGTAAGCTCTGTGGCGCCGTCTTCCAGGAAGTCGACAACTTTCTCTGCATCCTGGTCGAAGATGTTATTCGCACCAACAGTCAGGCTGATGTTTTCAGTGGCAAAGTAAGTCAGCTCAGCGTCAAACGTGAATGACGGATCGGCCATAATCGCTGTTGCGTCATAATCTACGTGCACGCCCTGATATTCTCCGTAGTAGTTGTAACGCAGGAAGCCTGAGAAGTCTTCCCACTGCTGCGTCCAGGTGTAAGTTGCGCGGTGCTGTGGTAAGTCTTTTTCCAGACGCGCTACTTTAAAGTCACCGGTAATAGCAGAGAACTTATCAACCTCTGTTTCATTCCAGTTATAGGCTGCACTAAAGGTAGCAAAACCGCCTAACAGGTCCATCGAGTAGTTAGCAACGATGTCGACACCCTGAGTTGTCGTATCAAAGTCGTTGGTGAAGAAAGATACCTGCGCCAGGCTGTCTACATTTGGCACGCCATCGGCTTTCAGTGCCGCCTTTTGTTCCAGTGTTAAATCAATTTTGTTTGACTGGCTCAGGCGGTCTTCCACCTCAATGTTGTAGTAGTCGATAGTCAGGAACAAGTCACCCGACTGATAGACCGCACCCAAGGTATAACTTTGTGATTCTTCCGGCTGCAGCTCGCTACCACCCAGTAGCTGTGAAACTGGGTTAGTAGGCGGTAACAGTGCCGAGTCAACCAGCACACCGCTGCTCAGGTTAGTCTGAACGTTACTCACATTTGCCTGACCAACCGTCGGGGCGCGGAAACCAGTACTGAGTGAACCACGTAGCGCCAGATCTTCTGTCGCATGATATTGCCAGGTTACTTTGTAGTTGGTTGTTGAGCCGAAGGTGTCATAGTCTTCGTAACGCAGCGCCCAACCCATCAGGAACTCTTCGGTAAATGGCGTTTCAATATCAATATAAGCTGCGTAGCTGCGACGTGAGAACTCGCCCCCTTGTGATGGTTTAAAACCAGGGAAACCGTTTGAGCCGATACCAAAGCCCTGCTGTGTAAGCGGGCCTGCGATAAAGGACGCTTCGTCGCCTGGAATAACTTCGAATGTTTCTTCTTTCCACTCAAGACCACCCGCTACGTTGACATCGTAGGCCAGGTCAAAGTCATAGCCCTTCGAGAAGTCGGCATTAAAGTTCTTTTCAAGCTGGATGTATTTACCCGGGCTGAACTCCATTGGAGTATCAGGACCCATAGAAGCATTAACCGTGTTGGTAATGAAGTAGCGTGATTCGTTGCGGCCCACTGAGCCACTGAAATCATAATACGCGCCTTTCATAAAGCCATCCGTAAACTCGCCTTTAGTGCCTATGGTGAGTGACGTATCTGTGATGTTACCACCAAAGAAAGGCGTGAAACCGGCTGGTAAAATATTGTTGAAAGCAAAGCAGTTTGCTGCTGCAAGTGAGTCCAGAGCAGCTTGATCTGGCAGACCATTTGACTGAAGCTCAACAACGGGACAGTTGATTTGTTGGTCGTAGCCGTCTAATGAGCCCACCAGTACCGTTGGCGTTGCCGCATCCCACGCTGCTTGCTGTGCTTCATCAGTTGGATGACGTCTGGTTGGTTCACCATTGACGTTACGGATCACACCGCCATAGACCTGAGGACGTGTAGTTGGGTTGCGATAATAAAAGCCGCCTTTTACATCACGCTCGGAATAGTTACCAAACATGTAGAACTGAGAATCGTTTGTCAGCTCCAGGCCAACGTTACCAAACAGCGTGATGTCGTCGTTGATTTCTGGTGCACCCCAGACCTGAGCCGGATCGCGTACCCCTTCCAAACCCGCATCCATAAACGCTTGTGCATCTGGACGCTGAACACTGCGGCTGGTTGGGTCGGCTTCTTTATACTGGAAGCTCAGGTTGGCAAAACCCTGGTCGGTAAATGGCAGGCCGATGTTGCCTTCTACTGTGGTTGTGTCGCCGTCGCCTTCATAATATTGGCCCTGCTTGACTGAAACACTGCCGCCTTCGGATGCATCTTTCAGTACAAAGTTCAGTACCCCGGCGATGGCATCGGAGCCATATTGTGCCGCCGCACCATCACGCAGTACCTCTACTTGTTTTAGTGCAATACTGGGGATCACAGAAATGTCGGGGCCCTGAGCACCGTCGTTAATACCGCCGCCTAAGAAGGCGATTACGGAGGAGCGATGACGGCGTTTACCGTTCAGTAAGATTAAGGTTGAGTCTGCTGGCAGGCCACGCAGGTTAGCGGGGCGTACCAAAGAGGCAGCGTCACTGATAGGGTTAGCGTGAACGTTCAGAGAGGGCACCGAACCTTTCAGTAGCTCCAGCATGTCGTCACCACCAGCTTTACTCAGATCGTCTCCGCCAATGATATCGATTGGTACGGGAGAGTCGCCGACAGAGCGTGGTGCGGCACGAGAACCAACCACCGCAATTTTTTCAATTTTCTTGTTTTCGGCACCTGCATCAGCTTCTTCTGCCTGTACGCTGGCGACCGTTAACCCCATTGTTGCCGTTGACGCTAAAGCAAATTTAATCGCACGGCTTAGCGCGTTTGTTTGTAGTTTCATCCTGTTTCCCCAGTTATTATATGTTGTCTTATTTCACAATTTACATAAATTGCACATCTTTGGTTAACTATCTGTGTACCCTTTATTGATGATAATTGCAAATATGTTCACTGCATCATTAAAGGTAGCAGTGAATTTAACAAGGTCAAATTTTTCAATAACTTTTTGTTTGCGGTACAAAAAATGGTCATTTATGGGGCTTTATTGGGTACGGCGTGGCGTGAAAATTGTTCACTAAAATATCATTATTGCGTGCTTTAGCCTGCTTTTTTGCTAAGGTGTTTAAAATGTGAACTGTTGTAATCCTCAACTCGGCAACTGAGATAGGCAAAGCAGCTTGGTATTAGACAAATTAATGAGAGCTGATTGATGCGAACACGCTAAGCTAACGTCCATTTTTTATTTCTGCTAGTATTGGAAGTACTGTTATTCCCCAAGTATGCGAATGCGATTAATTAAAGTAGTACATAAAGCGCCCATTCGAGTCGCAAGGATCAGCAAAAAACGTCAACAATTAAGATTAAGGCGTGCTCTAGTTGGTTTAAAAATTGCACTGGCTCAGGAAAAGCAAGAAACCCGCGCAATGTTAGATATTTACAAACGTTATCCGCAAGGTGGCGTGTCTAAGCAAGAATTGGCGACGGCGAACCAGCAGTTTGTTGATATCCTTAAGGGGCTTGGTCTGGGGGTTTTTGCCTTACTGCCTTTTGCGCCCATTACCATTCCACTCATTGTTAAGCTGGGTCAGTGGTTAGGGGTCGATGTGTTACCCAGTTCGTTTTCGATAGGCAAAAAGCCAAAAAGCAACGAAAAATCAAATGATTAAAATGCCCTTTAGGGCCATTTTTAGTTTATTAATTCGCTTTGTTCATCCAGTGAGTGAAATATTCTTCCCACCTTGGTATTCTCTTGTCAGGTTTATGTAATTCAAGAGGCACGTATGAGTCATTTACTTGTTCACTCATCACAAGGAATACCGGTACATTTTTTAAAGGAAAGCCAGCTAAGCGAATGGTTAGAGGAAAATGCGCCACAAGCTAAAAACATCACGCTGGCTACCAGGCATAAAGCACAAAAAACCCTGTTGATCCCAGATATCCAGAGCGGCGAACTCAGCGCAGTGCTATGTCTGGCTGAGTCACTGGACGATATGTGGCTGGCAGGTGATCTGCCCGCCCAGCTGCCGCAAGGCACTTACTCTTTTCAAGGTGATGAAGCGTTTGTAGAACAAGCCGCGCTTGGTTACTTACTCGGTGCGTATACATTCGATGCTTACAAAAAGGCCTCTGCGCCCAGTGCAAAACTGGCGATAGAGTCCGAAACCATGTTGAAAAAATTGCAGGATCAGGCGGATGCCATTTACCTGGTCAGAGATTTAGTTAACACGCCTGCCGCCGACATGATGCCGCAACACATGGCAGAGATTTGTATTGAAATGGCAGACAAATTTGGTGCTCAGTTCACTCAGATAGTTGGTGACGAATTGCTGGAGCACAACTATCCAACCATTCATATGGTGGGCAGAGCCAGTGAAAACAAGCCACGCCTGCTGGATATCAGCTGGGGAGATGAAAATGCACCTAAACTGACTCTGGTTGGTAAAGGCGTGTGTTTCGACTCAGGTGGCTTGGATCTTAAGCCGGCTTCCGGCATGCGTAACATGAAAAAAGACATGGGCGGAGCTGCGCATGTTCTGGGTCTGGCACAGATGATCATGGCCGCTCAGTTACCTGTGCGCTTGCGTGTTCTGATCCCTGCGGTAGAGAATGCGGTTTCGCGTAACGCTTTTCGTCCAGGCGATGTGATCCAAACGCGTAAAGGTTTAACGGTTGAAATCGACAACACCGACGCTGAGGGTCGACTGGTACTGTGTGATGCGCTGGCAGAGGCACAATCAGAGCAGCCTGATCTGCTGATCGACTTCGCCACATTGACCGGTGCGTGTCGTATCGCGCTGGGCACAGAATTGCCAGGTTTCTACAGTACCGATCAGGAAGTCGCCAATGCGATGATTGCCAAAGGTAATGCGCTTCAGGATCCCATCTGGCAATTGCCTTTGTTCGATCAGTATAAGGCCCTGTTTAAGAGCGATGTAGCTGATATGGCGAACTGTGGTTCAACCCCGTTTGGTGGCTCAATCACCGCCGCTTTGTATCTTAAAGAGTTCGTTGAGCCAGAGCAGACGCCCTGGGTGCATTTCGATGTGATGGCGTGGAACATACGTGCCTTACCTGGCAGACCGGTTGGTGGCGAAGGACTTGGCTTGAGAGCCACCTTTGCGTATCTTGAACAGCGCTATGCGTCATAAGCTGTTATGTTGATAAAAGGGCCGTAATGGCCCTTTTTTATGTCTCTAAACGGGGAAAAGCGTACAGGCTAGCTTGCTAAATTTTTAAAAAGTTTTAGAGTGTCGCAGGATAGAGCCTTATTCTGAGTACTGTTTTGTCTGTATTTACACCGCAACAAAGTGAACTGGCGCCGCTTGAGCCAGAGTCTTCTGCACTTCCTCATTTGTCTAAGCAATTCTGGAGCTTACAAATTGCCGGCTGGCTTGGTTATGCGGCAGTGGTGTTTCTGGCAATCATTCAGCCTCAGTTTGATTCACCCGGTTTTAATCTCACCGGGCAGGTGATCAATCTGGGCGTCGAAAGCCTCAGTGGCTTTGCATTGTCACTCATACAGTGGTTGTTTATCCGCAGGATCATTCATCAGCCATTGCAGCGCACACTCTTTATCAGCTTTCTTTCTGCGGCTTTACTGGGCCTGATTTATAACATCATCAAGCTCGCCAGCTACAAGGTCATAGTACATGACCAGCGCTGGGATCAGGCCTGGAACATGCTGGAGTTTGGCGGCTGGTTGCTGTTTTCACTGACCACTATGTTTGTCTGGACGTCGATATTTTTTATCATGCTTTACAACAGCCGATTGCAAAAAGAGCACGAGCGCTTGTTAAGGGCCCAAACACAGGCAAAGGACGCGCAGCTACAAATGCTGCGTTATCAGCTTAACCCGCATTTTATGTTTAACACTATGAATGCCATTTCAACTTTGATCCTCAAAGAAGATAACGACGCGGCGTCAGAAATGCTCGACAAGCTCTGTGACTTTTTTCGCCACTCGCTCGAGGCCACCGAGGGCAGCCGGATCTCTTTGCAAGAAGAAGTTCGGCTGATTGAGTTATATCTGGCTATCGAAAAAGTGCGCTTTGGAGCACGCTTATCAGTGTGCTATTCACTCGACCCCGATGCATTGAAGGCATTGGTGCCGAATATGCTATGTCAGCCTGTGGTTGAAAATGCCATCAAGTATGCCATTGAGCCCAGTAAACAGGGGGGAGAAGTAAGCATATCGGCAAAGAGGCAGGGGCAGCAACTGGTTATCGAAATTTCAGACAGCGGGACTGGTGATAATGGCATGGCAGTAAAAGGATTTGGTATCGGGCTGAACAATACCAAATCCAGGCTGGACGTTATGTACAGCGGGAATTTCAATATATCTTTGAATAAAAACGCAGCCGGGGGAAACACGGTGACCTTAGTGCTGCCGTACGAGGTTGACTAATTATGACAAAGCCACTGACAGCTCTCATTGTTGATGATGAGCCCCTCGCGCTCGAGGGGTTGAGTCTGAGACTAGCTAAGATCCCGGAAGTCGAGGTTATTGGTCAGGCCGAAAATGGCGATGACGCGATCCGCTTATGTCATGAGTTGTGCCCCGATGTGTTATTTTTGGACCTGCAACTGCCCGGGCTTAATGGCATTGAAGTGGTGCAGGCTATACAGGCGGATGTACTGCCCATGGTGGTATTTGTCAGCGCTTACAGCGATTATGCATTAGACGCCTTTGAGCTTAATGCCATTGATTATGTCCTGAAACCCGCAAACCTAGGCCGGTTACAAAAGACCGTGACTCGGATCCTGGAGCGCCGCCAGCCTCATCAGGCCGAGCAGGAAAAATACCGGTTACTTCAGGCACTCACCCAAACGTCTGGCCTTGCGGTAACTGAGCTAGAGTCCTGGCTGGAAACAGACCGCCCATTACCTGCTAAGCAGGACAGAGAGTTGATCATTAAAAACAGCGATAATGAACAGGTATTGGTGCCCATGGATATCATTCGCTGGATTGATGCTGCTGGTGATTACATGTGTGTGCACACTGAGTCAGAAACCCATGTCCTGCGCATTACCATGAAAAAACTACAGACTTTGCTGGATGAGGCGCAATTTGCCCGGATCCATAAGTCGACTATAGTGAACTTAAGTTATGTCACTGCGATTAAACCTATGCGAAATAACGAGAGCCTGGTGACGCTTAAAGGACAGGTGGAGCTCAAAGTCAGTCGCAATTATAGTCAGGCATTACAGCAATTTGTCGCCAAAAAGAAAACATTGAGCTAGCTGGTTCGCGTTACTATAAACAAGAAATATCAGTCAGCAGCCACAAGTATTACCTCTTCTGGTGCAACGACTGCGAGTTTTGGTGCAATATATTTGTACCCGATACCCTCCAAAAGCCAAGGAAAACAAAAGGCTAACCTTTCATCTTATTTTTGTATCGTCTTGTCGTGCACTATTGTGGCCCACATTCTTGTGTCGCAGCAGTTGCCCGTGATGGCGCGTTTCCATTGTAACATTTCAGTTAATTTTACAGGATACCCTCAGGCGCAGTCCGAACCGGTCATCTGGTTCGCTGCTCATTCCCGGTAGTACGGACAGTGCGAGTTGCCAGCACTCCTAATAGCAGCGCGCACATAACAACAACAGCGGCCTTGTGCCAGACTGTGAAAAGAATACGTCTGTGCTGCGCAACAATCGGAACGATTAGTTGGAACACACATTATGATAAAAGTTGCAAAATCCCTCACCGCAGTGAGTGTCCTGCTTACATTGGCTGGTTTAACCGGCTGTGGCGGCGATGCTAAAACGCGCACCGATCTGAGCAAAACAGATCCCGCGGCGCCGGTCAGTGACTGGCAGCTTGTCTGGCAGGACGAGTTTGATGAGTCACAAATTAATCCCCAAAACTGGACGCACGAAGTGAACTGCCAGGGTGGTGGCAATGAAGAGCGCCAATGCTATACCGATGACCCGGCTAACTCATATGTTAGTGACGGGACATTAAAAATTGTCGCACTGAGCGCGCAGGACGGCGCCGAAAAACCCTACACATCGGCGCGTTTGATCACTAAACACAAAGCGGATTTCAAATATGGCCGATTTGAGATGCGGGCAAAACTGCCAAGCGGGCAGGGTAGCTGGCCGGCATTTTGGATGCTGCCAACGGACGAAGTCTATGGCGGCTGGCCCAACTCCGGTGAAATAGACATTGTTGAGGCGGTCAATTTAAAAGCACAAGGGGCGGATGGCGCCCCTGAGGCCCAGGTCTACGGTACTTTACATTATGGTAAAGATTGGCCGGACAATGTGCATTCTGGTAAAGCATATAGCCTGCCGGGCGGGGCTAATCCGGCCGATGATTTCCATACCTATGCCCTTGAGTGGCAGGAAGGTGAAATACGCTGGTACGTGGATGATTACCTGTACGCGACACAACGTCAGTCCGACCCTCTTTACGACAGTGAAGGCAATGTCTTCAGTCTTAAACATCGGGGCTGGTTTGCCGAGTATCACGACCAGGGCAGCGGTGAGCTGGTAACGCACTGGGACAGCGCACCGTTTGATCAAAGCTTCTATCTGATCCTGAATCTGGCGGTAGGTGGAAACTGGCCGGAAGCCGTCAATGAGACGGGTGTAAATGCAGAGGCTTTTGCCAACGGGCAGACCTTTGAGGTGGATTATGTCCGGGTCTACCAGTGTCAGCAAAACCCGCAAACCGGCAAAGGCTGCGACACTATTCGCAGCGGGTGGGATTCTTTAGAGGATGCGCTGGTTGAAGGCAAAGCACCCAGCCCAGCCCCTCCTGCAACCTCAGGTGATAGCCTGCAAATCTTTGACGGTGAGCTTAATAAAGACTGGCCAGCGTGGGACTGCTGTGGTGGCAGCGTACCTGCGCTGGTGGAAGACGACGCAGCTGGTACGGTTATCGAGTTCAGCGTGGGCAGTGAGCCCACAGTCAATGGGTTTATCTCTCGTGATCCGATGGCGTTGGACGCGGGAGGCAGCCCCAGTCCGTTCGATGCCTCTTCGTTGATTGAATCCGGTGTTGTGCGTTTCGATTTGAAAGTGACTTCTGCGCCTGCAAATACAGACGCGCCCTGGATGTTAAAAATAGAAAGCGCTAACGGAGAAAAAGCGGTTGAACTGACCTTGTCTGAAAGCTCAGAAGGGGCCACCCCTGAGGTTGGGCAATGGCAAACTTTTACGTTCCCGCTTCAGACATTGGCTGAGCAGGGGCTGGACATCAGCAGTATTGATGCATTGCTTATTTTCCCGGCGTGGGGCAGTGGTGAAGGCGCAATTTATCGCGTCGCAGATGTTGCGATTGTGACACCAGGCAAAACCACCGCATTGACAGTGTTTGAGGAGAGCGAAAACCCAGCCTGGCCAATGTGGGATTGCTGTGGCGGTTCTTTACCTTCGGTTGAGCTAGACGATGATGCCCATGGCAATGTGGCAGAGTTTAAAATCGGTGACACGGCAACCGTGATGGGCTTTATTTCCAGACAAGAGTTTATTGCGGCTGAAGGCGTCTCAGCTGCGCCATTCGATGCGTCTTCTATCCTCTCTAACGGCGTGATTGAGTTTGACATGAAGGTGGTCAGTGCACCACAAGATGCCAGTGCAGCCTGGTTTTTTAAAGCGGAATCGGTGGGCGCGCAAAGTGCAGCCGAGCTGACTTTAGATACCAGTATCCAGCAAGCCGTACCTGAGGTTGGCAAGTGGCAAACATACACGTTTAAGCTAACCGATTTGGTTGCAGCTGGTCTGGACATCAGTGCGATTGACGTCTTAATGGTTTTTCCCAGCTGGGGCCAGGGCGCAGGTGCAGTATACCGCATAGATAACGTGAAAATTTACGACCCGAATCAGGCCGATGAGTTTGCGGGGGAAGTGTTATTTGCCGATGATGTGGCAGCTAAATGGACGCTGTGGGACTGTTGTGGTGGCTCTGTGCCAACACTTGAAAACGATGATATGACTCAGGGCATGGTGGCTGAATTTAAAGTAGGCAGCGAGCCTACGGTAATGGGCTTGTTTGCTGAAGATGGCCACTATCTGGATGCGTCTGCTTATCTTGAAAAAGGCGCAGTGCAGTTTGATCTCAAGGTGGTGACAACGCCCAATGATAGCAGTGCGCCCTGGAAGTTTAAGATAGAAGCACTGGATGCCAGTTTTGCGCTGGAGCTTAATCTGACCGACAGTCTGGAGGCGGTGGCGCCTCAGGTTGGCCAGTGGCAGACCTATACTTTCCCACTTCAGACACTGCAAGATGGTGGGGTGAACATCAGCGGTATTGACATCATCATGATTTACCCAGCCTGGGGGCAGGGTGAAGGCGCTGTATATCGGCTCGATAATGTGATGGTTACAGCGCAATAAAACCAAACCGATGGCGTGGCATTGCCACGCCCAGACAGCGAAAATTATTCAAGCAGGTCATTATGAATACAGTAAATTATAAACTCTCACATGTCGCGATTCTGATCGGTGCGGTACTTGGTACTTCTATGGTGCAGGCTGAGGAAGCTGCGTCGCAGGTAGAAGAAACACCGGAGGTTATCGAGGTACGTGGGATCAAGGGCAGTTTGATCCGCTCTATGAACGTCAAACGGGATATGTCGGGCGTGGTGGATGCGATTTCAGCAGAAGAGATGGGCAAGTTTCCCGACACCAACCTGGCGGAGTCGTTGCAGCGCATTACCGGTGTGGCAGTGAGTCGCAGCAATGGTGAAGGCAGTCAGATCACTGTGCGTGGCTTCGGCCCCGACTTTAACCTGGTCACGCTCAATGGCAGACAAATGCCGGGTACGGGTAACAGCCGCTCTTATAACTTCGAAAATCTTTCGTCCGATGGGGTAACTGCGCTCGAAGTCTATAAAACAGCGCGCGCTGACAACCCAACCGGTGGGTTGGGCGCCACGGTTAACATCGTCACAGCGCGCCCGCTCGACAGTGGCGCCGAGAAAATGTCCTTTTCTACCAAGGCCATTCACGACTCCTCCAATGTGGCAGGCGACGACATCACACCAGAGGTTTCAGCTTTATACTCCAATGCATTCTTGGATGAAACCATCGGGTTTGGTTTTAACATCAATCACCATCGGCGGGACTTTCAGCAGCAAAGTGCCAATATTCAGGGCTGGCAGGCGAACGTGGATTTACCCACCAACCTGGAGGCCGGTAACGTCATCGACAATCGCCCGCTGAATGAGCAAGGGGTGCCAGCAGGAGATTACTTCTTCCCACGGGATATGAATTATCAGATAAGCGATTTGCAGCGCGAAAGAACCAATGGTCAGGTAGTCTTTCAGTATGCGCCCAGTGACGATATCGTGATGACCCTGGATTATACCGGGACCAAATCCATAACCGGTAAAAATGCCATTTCATGGGGGATGTGGAACGACTACGGCGGCAACATTAATGGCTATGAGCTGGATGAAAACGGCACTGTGGTTTATGCCGATATCAGCGGTAACGATGGCTCTTTCAGTGCCTCACGTTCGACGACCGAAGTCAAAGAGCGCTCCATTGGCTTTAATGTTCAGTGGCAGGCCAGCGATGCGCTGAGCCTCACTTTGGATTATCACGATTCGCAAAGCGAAACCGATAACGGCGCAGACGTTGGTCTTGGCAGTGAAGGCACTTTGGTGCTTGGGTCGGATCAGTTAACAACCAAACGCTATGACTATCGCAGCGGCGAAATCCCCCATGCTGAGATTTTGTGGAAAAACGGCACCAACGAGCTGGCAGCCAGTGAAATTGACTCTCATTTTAGCCAGTTTGTACATTCACCCGGTAAAGCGACTGTTGAGCAGTTACAGCTTGATGGCGTATGGGAAAACCTCAGTGACCGTTGGGGACTGGTGAATATCAAGTTTGGTGTGGCACGTACAGAGCAAGAAATGAGTGGCTCTAACGCCTGGAGTGGTTTGATTGGTGGTTTCTTGTTTAATCCTGCCTGGCCGGAGTTGTTCCCCGACGGCATGTTTACTCAACATGACACCAGTGATTTTTTAAATGCATTTGACGGCGGTGGCAGTGCCCTGCAGCCACATTATTACTACACCTTTGACTTTGATGAGGTTGCCGCTCGCTCTGAAGCCTTTTTGACCAATGAATTACTCGGCGGCAAAGATTATTTTGCGACTACGGCGTATCACGACATGGGCACTCTGTCGCGTGACAGCGTGACAGAAGAAACCAGCAGTATTTATCTGTCTAGCTTCTGGGAGTTCGAGGTTGCGAGCTATCCGGTACAGATAAACGCCGGTGTCCGCTACGAACAAACGGATGTCACCAGCAGTACTTTCCAGCCAACGCCAACGGCCGTATGGTGGAAAGGCGGCAGTGAATGGCATACCCAATACGTACCTGACGGAGATGCCTTCTTTACCCTTGAAGGTGAGCACGACGTGGTGTTACCTATGGTGGATTTACGCGTGGATGTCACCGATGAGCTGGTTGCCAGGCTGTCCTGGGGTAAAACCATTTCCCGTGCGCCGCTTGGCGACCTGGTCGGTGGCCGAAGTCTTACCAAAAGCCCAAAAATTGGTTCACGCAATGCCAGCGAAGGTAATACCAACTTGCAACCGTTCGAGTCGACCAATTTTGACCTCAGCCTGGAGTACTACTACAGCGAGGGCAGCTATGCAGCTATTGGATACTTCGATAAGTCGGTAAAAAACTTCATCGGTAGTCAGGTGAATTCGACCACCGTAGAGGGTTTTCACGATATTTATCAGGGGCCAAGATGGTTACAAGCGGTTGCCGACATCGAAAGCCGTGGCGAGCAGGCCACCAATGACGCCATTTTCGCACAAATGCAGGCCAATGGCGCAACGCTCAATGAGCAGGGGTATATCACACCAAACGCCGAAGACCCGCTGATTGTGTGGGACTTTACCCGACCGTTTAATGCCCCGGACACCAAGTCGGTAGATGGTATTGAGGTTGCGCTGCAGCACCTGATTGGCGAGACCGGCTTCGGTGTGGGTGTCAACGCCACCTTTGTGAATGGCGATGTGGAGTTTGATGTGGCCAGCCTTAAGCAGCAAACTCCGCTGACCGGACTGAGCGATTCTGCCAACTTCCAGGTGTTTTATGAACTCGATGGCCTGTCGGTAAAACTGACTTACGCCTGGCGCGATGAGTATTTGATAGGGGTTGGGCAGGATCAGGGGTCCTCGGATAACCCGCCACAGTTTGCCAAGGCCTTTGGCCAGTGGGACATGAGCGTTAACTACGACATGACTGAGCAGCTGACGGTATTCTTCGAAGGGGTCAACCTCAATGATGAAACCGAGCAGGGTTTTGGCCGTTATGAACGTCAATTCCTGTTCGCCCGCCAATACGGGCCGCGTTATGCGCTGGGCTTTCGCTACACGTTTAACTAATTCTGAGTAAGCTCTGGTCGTCGCCTGGCGCGATGCCAGAGCCCGCTTGTCCTATTTTTTGTTGGAAATTCATTATGGCTAGTTCATCTGTGATGCTGGATACCCAGCATGAGGCACAGCCGGGTAACGGGCATAGGTTTGCCTTATTCACGCTGACCACGTTGTTTTTTATGTGGGGCTTTATCACCTGCTTAAATGACATTTTAATCCCCTATCTGAAAGGGGCTTTTTCCTTAACTTATACCCAGGCCATGCTGGTGCAGTTTTGCTTCTTTGGCGCTTATTTTATCGTCTCCATCCCGGCTGGCATATTGGTGGGCAGGATTGGATTTAAAAAGGGCATTATCACAGGTCTGAGCGTGGCCAGTGTAGGTTGCCTGTTGTTTTATCCGGCTGCTGAACTGGGGGTATATGGCGTGTTTTTGGGCGCCTTATTTGTGCTGGCTTCGGGCATTACCGTGTTACAGGTTTCTGCTAATCCGTTTGTCAGTGCGCTGGGCCCGGCCAAAACCGCCTCGTCTCGACTGACAATGACGCAGGCATTTAATTCGCTGGGGACAACCGTTGCGCCTTTTTTTGGTGCCTGGCTTATTTTCTCTGGCAGTAGCGAACCGGCACATGCCGATGCCTCAGCGGTGCAATTTCCTTATCTGATGATTGCAGGCGCACTGGCCGCGTTGGCCATCGTCTTTGCTTTTATCAGACTGCCATCATTGGGGGCCGAGCCGCAGGGTGCGCCTTCGCTGAAAAAGGCCCTGCAATATAGACACCTCAAACTGGGGGCTGTGGCGATTTTCTTATACGTCGGTGCTGAGGTTGCCATTGGCAGCTTCCTGGTGAACTTTTTACATGATCCACGCATTGCCGGATTAAACGAAGCGCAGGCCGCGCAACTCATTGCCTATTACTGGGGCGGAGCCATGGTTGGTCGTTTTGTCGGTGCACTGGTGATGCAAAAAATTGCGGCGGGCAAAGTGCTGGCATTCAACGCAGTCATGGTGATTGTCTTGTTGTGCCTGGCCGTTGTGACCGAAGGCCCGGTGGCAATGTGGTCTGTGCTTGCTGTGGGTTTGTTTAATTCAATTATGTTCCCCACCATTTTTAGCCTTGCGATTGAGAAGCTGGGCGACAGCGCCAGCCATGGTGCAGGTGTATTGTGCCTGGCGATTGTGGGTGGCGCCATCGTGCCGCTACTTCAGGGGATGGTGGCGGATCTCTCTGGTGTGCAACTGTCTTTCCTGCTTCCGGCAGTGTGTTACGTGTTTATCGGTTACTTTGGCCTCAAGGGACACCGACCTGTTTTTCTATCCACGGAGAAGTAAAGTGAAGAAAAAAACAATTAAAATGTCACTGAGTGTCTTGGCCGTCGCTGTGCTTAGCGCATGTAGCAGCCAGTCTGAACCTGGGGCAACGGTAAAAGGGATTGATATCTGGCCCACAATCCAGTCTGAGGTAGCCAAAGATCCTGTCATTGAGCGTCAGGTAGCGGCTTTGCTCAGTAAGATGACGTTAGAGCAGAAATTGGCTCAGATGATCCAGCCCGAAATTCGTGATATCACAGTGGAAGATATGCGCCGTTACGGATTTGGCTCTTACCTCAATGGCGGCGGAGCATTTCCGGGCAATAACAAACATGCCAGTGTTCAGGACTGGGTTGACCTCGCCGAGGCCATGTATCAGGCCTCTGTGGATGACTCGCTGGATGGCATCAACATTCCGACTATGTGGGGCACCGATGCGGTGCATGGTCACAACAATGTGATTGGTGCCACGTTATTTCCTCATAATATCGGCCTGGGGGCTGCGAATAATCCTGAACTGATTGAACAAATTGCCCAGGCAACGGCGAAAGAAGTGATGGCTACGGGCATTGACTGGGTCTTTGCGCCGACGGTTGCCACGGTACGGGATGACCGCTGGGGACGCACCTATGAAGGGTATTCGGAAGACCCCGAAATCGTAAAAGCCTATGCCGCAGCCATAGTACATGGCTTGCAGGGTCATGCTGATGAGGATTTCCTGGGGAATGATCGGGTGATAAGCACCGTGAAACATTTCCTTGGCGATGGCGGCACGGTCAAAGGCGACGATCAGGGCAATAATATTGACGCTGAACAAGCGCTGTTTGATATTCATGCTCAGGGTTATGTGGGCGGTCTGACGGCGGGCGCACAATCCGTGATGGCGTCATTCAACAGCTGGCAGGGTGAGAAGATACACGGCCATCGCTACCTGCTGACCGACGTGCTGAAAAACAAAATGGGATTCGATGGTTTTGTGGTTGGTGACTGGAATGGCCATGGTCAGATCCCCGGTTGCCAGAATGACAATTGTCCGCAGGCCGTCAATGCTGGCCTGGATGTGTATATGGTCCCGACCGATGCCTGGAAACCTTTGCTGGAAAACACCATCGCTCAGGTCAAAGCGGGAGTTATTCCCATGGCTCGTATCGACGATGCGGTAAGTCGTATTCTGCGGGTAAAATTCCGCGCTGGGTTGTTCGATAAACCCAGCCCGGCAAATCGCCTGCATGCTAACAATACGCAGTTAATTGGCCACGAGGCACATCGCGACATCGCCCGTCAGGCTGTGCGGGAGTCCCTGGTCCTGCTCAAGAATAATCAGCAGTTGTTGCCGCTGGCCCCCAATCAGCGCATTTTGATTGCCGGTGATGCGGCGAACAATATTGGCAAGCAATCGGGTGGCTGGACCATTACCTGGCAGGGCACCAATAATCAGAACAGCGATTTTCCGGGTGGCCAGTCGATTTACGATGGACTGGCAAGCCAGATAAAACAGGCGGGAGGAGAGGTTGTACTAAGCGAAAACGGCCAGTTTGACACCAAACCGGATGTAGCCATTGTGGTATTTGGTGAGGAGCCCTATGCCGAAGGCCACGGAGACCGTGAAACTCTGATTTATCAGCATGGCAACAAACGCGACCTGGCCTTGTTAAAGTCACTCAGGGCGCAAGGCATTCCTGTGGTGTCGGTGTTTATCAGTGGCAGACCTATGTGGATCAACCCTGAGCTCAATGCCAGTGATGCCTTTGTGGCAGCCTGGCTGCCGGGTTCTCAGGGTGAGGCCGTTGCCGATGTGTTACTGAGAAGCGGCAAGGGTGAAATACAGTATGACTTTAGCGGTCGCCTGTCATTTTCCTGGCCTGCACATCCCAGCAAACCGGTTAACCGTGGTGATAAGGACTATGCGCCTTTACTGCCCTATGGGTTCGGTTTGAGTTATGGCGAACCTTCGGTGCTGAGCAACACTTTGCCGGAGCACGTTGATACTGCGCTCAGCACCTCAGACGTGTATGAGATATTCAATGGCAAAACACAGCAGCCGTGGCAGATGCGACTGTTCTCGGGCCAGCAGAGCCTTGCCGTCAACGCCAGTAGTATGGCACTGGACGGTTTGAGTTTTCGAACCATTGATAAGGTTATCCAGGAAGACGCTTTCAGAGTCGACTGGCAAGGCCCAGCCGCAGGTGTGCAGTTTGTCAGTGGCAATGGCTTCAGAGAAGATTTGGCCCGCTATCAGGCATCCGCGGGTGTGCTCAGTATGACGATAAAGCGTGGCAATGCGGTTGCAGACAAAGCGTTTGTTGGCATGCACTGTGAAAGTGAAGGGGATAAGCCGGGAAGTTGTCGCTCTGATGTCGATATCACGGCTGAATTACAGGGCCTGACTGCTCAGCAGTGGCAAACGCTGACGGTTGATTTGCAATGCTTTGCCAGACAAGGGGTGGCGTTTGACCAAATGGTGATGCCATTTGAACTTTCAGCCTCTGGTAATATGAGCCTGTCTTTCAGTGATATAAGTATCAAGCCTGCGGGTGATACAAAAGCCTCTATCTCTTGTCAGGAGTAAGCTTTTCGCATCCAGGGACAATAAACATCAGGCACCCTGAGGTGCCTGATTGACTCTGTGTACGATATTAATCGCGCTCAGGAATATTTTGCAGTAAGGCTTGCATTTGTTGCCAGTAAAGACCGACTGACTCAATGTGCACTTTCTCATCCGGTGAGTGCGGGAACTTGATTGTCGGGCCGAACGAGATCATGTCCATGTCAGGGTAGGGTTCTTTAAACAGGCCACATTCCAGTCCAGCGTGGATCACCATGATGTCTGGTTTGTTACCATAAATGCCCTCGTACATATCGCGGAAAATATGCACCAAAGCCGAGTCAGGATCGGGTTTCCAGCCAGGGTAGGCACCAGAAAACTCGATTTCGGCCCCAGCCAGCGCAGCCAGTGAACTCAGCGTGCCCTCTACGTCGGTCCGACCCGAATCAATCAAAGAGCGGATCAGGCAAAGTACTTCTACTTTGTCGGCTTCAGTGGTGATCACACCCAGATTCAGAGATGTCTCTACCACACCCTGAATATCATCACTCATACGCACAACGCCATTCGGGCAGGCATTAAGCAGAGCCAGTAAAGTGGCCTGAGCCTGTGCCGACATAGCATCAAATACACTGTCGGTATCAGTGACGGCAAAGGTGAGGTTGGTTTCAATGGCACCCAGCTCATTGCTCAACACGACCTGGAAATCACTCAAACGTTGCTCAAGCAGAGCACGCTGCGCAGGCGCAATGGCAATCGTCGCATAAGCTTCACGCGGAATGGCGTTACGCAGTGAGCCGCCTTTAAAGGCCACTAGATTGAAATCCACATCTGTGAGGTGATATTTCAACGCGCGTGCCAGTAATTTATTGGCGTTACCGCGACCTGTGTGGATATCAACACCCGAATGGCCGCCTTTAAGGCCTTTTAAGCTGACTTCGACCAGCTGATGACCCTCGGCAATGCGCTGGCGTTCCAATTTGAGTGTCATGCTGGCATCTACGCCACCGGCGCAGCCCATATAGATCTCACCCTCCTGCTCAGAGTCGGTATTAAGTAAGATCTCACCTTCCAGCCAGCCGGCTTGCAGGCCAAATGCACCAGACATACCAGCTTCTTCATCTACAGTCAGCAGCACTTCCAGCGGGCCATGAGGAAGATCCGATGATGCCAGCACCGCGAGGCAAGACGCCATCCCCATACCATTGTCGGCACCCAATGTGGTGCCCTGTGCCGTCACCCATTCACCGTCGATATAAGGGCGAATAGGATCTTTGGTAAAGTCATGATCTGTGTCGTCGTTCTTCTGCGGCACCATGTCAATGTGCGCCTGCAGCACCACGGGTTTGCGGTTTTCCATGCCTGGTGTGGCCGGTTTTTTGATGAAAACGTTGCCCGTTTCATCGCGGCGTACGGCCAGATTTTGAGACTTTGCCCAGTCAACAATGAAGGTGGCTAACGCTTCTTCATGTTTTGACGGGTGTGGAATGGCACAGATTTGGTCAAAGAATTGCCATACGATCTGTGGTGCCAAATTGGCAATGTCGGAATGTGGTTTAAACACCGGGTTCCCCTTATTTGAGCTATTGTCTTCCAGCCTGCATGTTTATCGTTCAGATAGGGCTGGTAAGCGGGTAAAAAGTGTGGTGAGTTTACCATCAGCGGGGTTCAAGGGTCGAGTAGATGCGGCCAATTCAGCGTGAATGCTAAACTGGCCCTGTAAAGGAATGCGGCTTTTACTGTTGGCATGCCCTGACGGCACTGGCAATCAATTCCATACCGGTTTGTTCACACGCAGGCAGCGTCTCTTCGCACTGGGCCACAGGCGTTACTCGCTCACCCCATTTGATGTAGCTGGCAGCCCAGGTCAGGCCGGCACCAAACGCAGCAGACATAATGTTAGCGTGAGGTTTAATTAACCCTTGCTCCACGGCTTCGCACAGGGCGATCGCAATGGTGGCGGCTGAGGTATTACCGTACTTGTCGATATTGACCATGACTTTGTCATCTGCAATATCAAGCTTTTTCTGGATTGCGTGAATGATCCGCAGGTTTGCCTGGTGGGGCACCAGTACGTCGATGTCGGACAGCGATAAGTTCGCCTGCGCCAGTACATCATCACAGGCAACGCTCATCCCAGTGACGGCGCGTTTAAAAATTTCACGCCCTTCAAATGCGAGATCCGACGGGCCCGCTGGGTCATAACGACTCAGATCTGTGCCGTAATTTGAGATATGTAAAATACCCCGATCTTCACTGTCGCACCCGGTTTTGGTGCCTAGCAAGCCACAAGGCTCGTCACTTGCTTCCAGAATGACTGCACCGGCACCATCACCAAAAAGCACCGCGCTGTCGCGCTTGGCCCAGTTGACGTACCAGGTCATACGTTCGGCCGCAACGACCACGGCGCGCTTGATCATACCGGCCTGGATCTGGGCTGTGGCATTTTGCAGCGCGTATAAAAAGCCTGAACAAGCAGCGTTTGTATCACAGGCCGCGGCGCCAATCGCCCCGATGTTTTTTTGTACCAGAGATGCAGTGTTAGCCACCATAGTGGAAGGCGTACAGGTGGCCAGCAAGACCAAATCAATGTCGGTGCCTTTGAGACCGGCACAGGCAAGCGCCTGCTTACTGGCATGAGTAGCCAGATCTGCGGTACTGACATGACTCACGCGGCGAGACTTAATGCCGGTGCGGGTGCTGATCCACTCGTCGTTGGTATCTACAATGTTACTTAGTTCGTCATTACTGATAGAGGCGGGGGGAATGGCTTTTCCCCATCCGGTTATTTTTGCGTACTTCATTTTATCTCTTATTCAAATCCGACCAGTAGGCTAAGGCACAGTATATCGCAAACTGCGTTGTGATACACTCAATTCTCCCTTGTTGAAATGGGCTTATTGACTAGACTAAAAGGAATAGGTGGCGTTAATTGTTTGGTTTATAATGCAAAAAATTAAATTTGATACGCTGGATACTCTCATCAATTTGGAGCGTGAGCTACTGGACCCGGCGGTGCGGGAAAGCCCGCAACGGTTGGCTCAGCTGTTGGATGAAGACTTCTATGAGATTTCCGCTAACGGGCTGATGTTTAATAAGTCCCATGTGCTGGCCAGGTTACCCCGTGAAAAAGTCCCGCAGTTTTATAATCAGGACTTTCAGGGTCAAATGTTGACCGAAAACCTGGCACAGATCACCTATCATGCCGCTTATCGCCGAAATGCCTATTCTAATTTAAATTATTCAGTCAGAATGTCGATCTGGCGTCACAGAGCGTCGGGCTGGCAACTGTTGTTTCATCAGGGAACGCCTTGTCCGGAATTTAAGCTCAAGTACGAATAACAACCAAAACAAAGTGTTCATTGAACGGAAATATGGCGTAGGCCAAGAGTCGCAAGAGGTGTGTGTTGATTTACCTGGATAAACTGATCGAATTATTAAATTTTCCGCTATTTACCTATGCTGAGCGCACCTTTACCTTAGGTAAATTATTGCTCGTCCCGGTGCTTTTGTTAGTCGGGATTTGGCTGACGCGGTATCTGGTTGGTAAGCTGACCAACCGACTCAGAGCGGGCAATACCGATCCCAATATGGTACATCTGGTCCAAAGGCTGTGCTATGTGCTTGCCATCGCCATTACTGTGATCACCATATTAGACGTGATTAATGTGCCCATCACGGCCTTCGCATTTCTGTCCGGTGCAATTGCCATTGGCTTTGGTTTTGGCGCCCAGAATATCATCAACAACTTTATCAGCGGCTGGATTTTGATGTGGGAGAAGCCCATTCGCATTGGTGATTTTCTCGAAGTGGAAGGGACCAAAGGCATAGTGGAAAAAATCAATACGCGCTCAACTCGCCTGCGACGGGTGGATGGGGTGCATATGTTGATCCCCAACAGTAAATTACTGGAAAACACTGTGACCAACTGGACGCTGGTCGATAAACTCATGCGCACTTCGGTACGGGTTGGCGTAGCATATGGTTCGCCGGCCAAACAGGTTGCGGCGTTGATTTTGCAGGCAACCGAGGAACAACCAGAAGTTTTGAATGACCCCAAACCCCAGGTCACGTTCGAAGACTTTGGCGACAATGCACTGATATTTGAAGTTAATTTTTGGCTTAACTCGACGGTTGAGGGCGGTCTCAGGCAGGCCCGCAGCAAAGTGCGCTTTCGCCTTGATGAGCTATTTGCAGAACATGACATTGTGGTGGCATTTCCACAGCGTGATGTCCACATCGACGGCCAACTTGCCATTGTCAGGCAATCCAGGCGCGCTGGCTGATAGCCGAACTCCAAGTCGGCATGCTTAGCATGCCGACAATTTTAAAGTGTAAAACGTAAAAACATGTTGATTAACTTCTCTCCCAACTCGGCCCTTGGCCAGTTACTGTTGCTCCGCTCCATCGCCATTGTGCTGCAACTAGTACTGGTGCTTATTTCTTTGTGGTTTCTGGACAAAAACCTGCCTGAGCAGCCGATCTTTACGGTGATTGCACTGGAATCCTTGTTCCAGCTGGCGAGCATTTATGCCTATCGCAAAGTCAGCGATGTGTCTCCGGGTGCAATGGTGATGCAGCTGGTGGCAGATATTCTGTTTTTGACTGTGTTATTGTCTTTTCTTGGTGGCGCCAGCAACGCATTTGTCTCTTTACTGCTATTGCCTTGCATCATTGCCGCGGTCACTGTGCCATTAAGGTTTGTGGTGTTTATCTCTGTCGCGGCGCTGGCTGCTTATGGCTATTTGTATACGGTTGTGCCGATGCATCATCATGGTATGCACATGGGGCAGCACCTGCTTGGCATGTTGGTGAACTTTATATTTATGGTGATTGTGACGGTAACGATTGTCACCTATCTGGCAAGCCGCATTCAGCAACGTGAACTGGCGTTGGCCAAGAGCCGTGAAAAGCAACTGCAACAGGAGCAGGTACTGGCGCTGGGGAGTGCTGCCGCTCAAGTGACTCACCAACTGGCAACTCCCATCGCGCATCTGAGCCTGCTGTTAGAAGAGTTAAATGAGGACTTTCCCGAACACCCCGCCGTGCAGGAGATGCACGCACCGCTTACTCAGTGCAAAACCCAGCTGGATGGTTTCAGGGCGCAGACTGAGTTACTTAAACCTCATGCTCAGGTCAATAAGCAAGCGTTTGAAACGCTCTGGCAGCAGCTCCATGAGCTTATGACTTTGCAATTCCCTGAACAAACGATTGCCTGCCAGTTACCGGCGCAGCCGTTTTCGGTCAGTGGCGATCCTATGTTGATCCCGGCGCTATTCAACCTGTTTGTGAATGCCGCTAAGGCCAATGAAAAATGCTCGGCATCGCGCCTGGAAGTCAGCGTTACATTGTCTGAGGACATTGCAGCAGGAAACCGGCAGACCTGGTCCTTGTCGATACGCGATCTTGGGCCTGGTATAGACATGGACAAGCTGGCACTGATAGGTAAGTCGGTGGTCGATAGTTCGTCTGGCCTGGGCATGGCGCTGTTGCTTTCTCATGCTACAATCGAGCGACTCGAAGGGACCTTACACTTATCTAATCATCAGAGTCGGGGTGCTGTATCTGTGGTAACGTTACCGGTTGTATAAATTATGAAGTTGTTAATTATTGAGGATGATGTGCCATTCGCCACTACGCTGTCGCGTAGAATGAGTAAGCTGGACTTTGATTGTCTGTGTGTCCATGATGAACTGAACATCGGGCCTCGGTGTCAGGCATTTTTGCCGGATTATGTGTTACTGGATATGAAGCTAACGGCCAGCTCCGGGTTGCAGCATATCGCATTGATCCGCCAGATTGTCCCGGATAGTAAAATTGTGCTGCTGACCGGGTTTGCCAGCATTGCAACGGCTGTGGAGGCAATAAAACTGGGCGCTGATGAATACCTGACTAAGCCTGCGGACACCCAGCTTATAGCCAAAACCTTGCTGGGCACTAACACGCCGCTGGATATTGCTGATGATAACACCATGTCTCCCGAGCGATTGGAGTGGGAGCATATCCAGCAAACCCTGAAATCTAATGCAGGTAATATTTCTGAAACCGCCAGACAATTGAACATGCACCGGCGAACCTTGCAAAGAAAACTTCAGAAACGCCCGGTACTTAAATAATCCATGCAAGGCCCGGTTTGCTCTTCCAAAGGTTATTAACTAAATTGAGATTAGTGAAATAATTGAGGTAAGTGCTGTGACTGTGTTTGATGTAGATGTGGTTGCCGTTGTTATTGCGGCGATCTCCTCCTTCGCTTTGGGAGGAATATGGTACTCGCCTTTATTGTTCCATAAACCCTGGCTTGAAGAGGCCGGGCTAACGGAACTGGATATTCAAAATGCCGATCATAAACTGATTTTCTCTGGTGCCATGTTTTTGTCTGTGCTGGCTGCGCTGCTCATGGCTGCACTGTTGGGAAAAAGCCCGGCCATAGTGGATAGTGTGCTGCTGGGTTTGGCTGTTGGAGTTTGCTTTGTTGCCAGCACCCTGGGGACCAGTTACTTGTTTGAACAACGGCCGCTCAAATTGTTTCTTATCAATGCGGGCTATCACACTGTGCAATTTTGCTTAATTGGTTTTGTACTTGCCATATTAAGCTAACCTAGAGGTTGCAGTGTGTTGCTGTAGTCAGATGATAAATTCAGCGGTCACTTTGTGCTAAGCAAGCGGACAAATATCCTGTCTATCCCCAGCTTCAAGTCCTACCATAGTAAGGTTTGTGCTGTTTCAAAGACTGAAAATCACCCTACCCATGGATCCGGGCCAGCGTGTTTGGGTGAGCCTATTTTATATGGACAAAAACATGATAGACATAGTGTTTGATATCATTGGTATGACGGGTACCTTCCTGGTGGTTGGTGCGTTCTTTTTACTTCAGCTGGACAAAGTTAGTCCTGACGGTATTAAGTACAATATTATGAACCTCAGTGGTGCCATTTTACTACTTATCAGCCTTTGCTATAACTTTAACCTCGCAAGCTTTGTCATTGAACTGTTCTGGATAGCGGCTTCTCTGATTGGTCTGTACAAGTACTTCAAAAAGCGCAAACTTGCGACAGCCTGATACAGGCACCGGGCAGTACATCGGCTGATGTACTGCTCGACATGACAATACCACGCTATCATCAGCTATTTATGCAATATATAGTCATATTTAATTACCTTTTCTCGCGCTTTTTTACTAGCTTTCCTCATTAACTTACTAAAAAGTCACAAAAAACTTGCGAACTGTCCCTGCCTGCGTAATATTAAAATTGAAATATAAAATCGCTATGTGAGTCTTGTTTAATAAGATAATACCAATTTGCTTAATTAAGTGTTCCATTTTGAGGC
>NZ_PPUZ01000060.1:0-53602 GCF_004212645.1 Pseudoalteromonas rubra
AAATCTGCCGTTAACAGTGTTAAAAATTTCTCATTTAGAACAACTAAAGAGCAAAATTTTTGCCTCGTTATCGCCGAGATTTACTCGCCTCAAGATTGGTTACTTAATTATGCGGATTGGTATAAGACTATAAAAAACCCGGCTGATGCCGGGTTTTTTATATCTGGATAAACGCTGCGAGTGTGGCTATTAATCTTTGCTTTCAAAGGCTCGGCGCATAAACCCTGGAGTTGCCAGCGCACCTTTGTGTATTCCGGTATTGTAATACTCAGTGTCAAAGCCAGCCTGCTCGGCGTCTTGCTCACGGAAGCCATTAAACGGCTCGCCTTTACGCGCCAGCGTCGCTGACCATAAACCGCTTGGGTAGATAGGCTGCGGGAATGGCAGGGTTTGCAGATCAACAAAGCCTACATCCAGCATGGCCTGGCGCATTTCTTTCAGCAGGGTCATGTGCATCAGCGGCGACTCACTTTGTTGCACCAGAATACCGCCCGGGCGCAACGCCTTCAGACAGCTGGTGTAAAACGCGTGGTTGAACAGGCCTTCACCCGGTCCAACCGGATCGGTGCCATCGACGATAACCACATCGACTGACTCCGGTGCAGCGTCGTGCATATATTTGATGCCATCATCAAACATCACAGTGGCGCGCGGGTCGTCGTTAGAGGCGCACAGCTCTGGGAAATATTTTAATGCCATTTGCGTGACGACTTCGTCAATGTCGATTTGGGTCACGGTTTCTACACCAGGGTGCTTGAGCACTTCACGGAGTGTGCCGCAGTCTCCACCACCAATGATCACCACATTTTTAGGTGCCGGATGAGAAAATAAAGCCGGGTGGCTCATCATTTCATGGTAGAAAAAGTTTTCCCGGGTGCTGACCATAGTACAGCCGTCAATGATCATCAGATTGCCAAAGTCTGTGGTCTCATACATTTCAACATTCTGAAATGGCGACTGGATCTCGTCCAGTTTACGGTTAACGCGCAGTGAGAACGCGCTGCCATCACGGTCGCTGATCTCGGTAAACCAGCGGTTAGCTTCTAAATTTGACATTGTTGCCTTCATGCAGATGTAATTTTCAGAGATTTTGCCAGCGCTTTCGCCCCAGCTCAATCTATTTTAGCGTATAAACGCCGACTCGGTTAGGGACAAAGTGAGCTTGTCGGCTCACAAAGTGGTGCAGCGTGTATCAAATGGCGGGTGTGTTTTGTGCTTTGGGTGGCAAAAGATTGTCACATCTGGGCCATAAGTATTAAAATGTGCAGTCTGTAAAGCAAGTTAATAGAGATTGCCATGACCTGGGGTTTGCAAACCGCACGTGCCACTTATAACGTGACGCACTGGAGTGAAGGATATTTTGACATCAACGATCAGGGGGAGCTGGTTGCCTATCCCGATGGTGATCGCGCAAAACCGGCGATTTCGCTGGTTGAGTTAACCGAGCGCTTTAAAGAGCAGGGCCTGACCTTGCCGGTGCTGGTGCGTTTTACTGACATTCTTAACAGCCGTGTTGAGACCATGACACAGGCCTTTTCACAGGCAACCGCCGCCAAGTCTTATCAGGGGCAGTACACCTGTGTTTACCCTATCAAAGTAAACCAGCAGCGCTCCGTAGTGAGCAAGTTACTGGCGCACCCGAGCGGCCTGGTTGGTCTTGAAGCGGGCTCTAAGCCGGAGTTGATGGCCATTTTGGGGATTGCCAAAGATCCCATCACCATTGTCTGTAACGGTTATAAAGACAGCGAGTTTTTGCGTCTGGCGATGATAGGTCAGGCGATGGGCCACAAGGTGCAAATCGTGATTGAGAAACTCTCTGAGCTGGATACCTTGCTCAAAGAGATCGCGACTTTGGGCATTGAGCCGGCCATAGGCATTCGTATTCGTCTTAACTCCATTGGTAAAGGCAAGTGGCAAAACACAGGCGGAGAAAAAGGCAAATTTGGTCTGACGGCCAGCCAGGTGCTCAGTGCGGTCGATAAGCTCAAAGCGCAAGGTAAACTGCACTTAATGCAACTGGTGCACTTTCATATTGGCTCGCAAATCGCCAATATCCGTGATATTCAGCGTGCCCTGCGCGAGTGTGCCCGCCACTATGCCGAGTTGTCTCAGCTGGGCGTGCCATTAAAAACGGTCGATGTGGGTGGTGGCCTGGGCGTGGATTATGAAGGGTCCGGCTCTCGCAGCGCCTGTTCAATGAACTACACGGTAGCGGAATATGCTCGTAATGTGGTCGGCGCCTTTGCCGAGGTGGCAGAGCAGCACGGGTTGCGTCATCCGGATATTATCACTGAATCCGGCCGGGCATTGACGGCACACCACGCGGTGCTGATCACCGATGTGATAGACGTTGAAAAAGCGCCGTACCAGACAGTTCCGAGTATGCCGGCACAATCTGCCCATCATATCCAGCAGGAGCTGTGGTCATCATTGCAAAGGCTGACGCCCAGACTGGCCATAGAAACCTACCACGATGCCATGCATCTGTTCGGTGATGGTCATGACCAGTATGTGCACGGCCTGATAGGCATGCAGCAATGGGCGCAAATTGAGCAACTGTACTTTACTATCCTGCAAAGGGTCAGAGAGTGTCTGAATATTCATTCGCGCTCTCACCGTGAGGTGCTTGATGAGCTTAATGAAAAGCTCGCGGATAAGTTGTTCGTGAACTTCTCTTTGTTTCAATCTTTACCCGATGTCTGGGGGATCCAGCAGCTGTTCCCGGTGATGCCTATTGCGGCGTTGGATCAGCCGCTCACTCAGCGCGCGGTGATCCAGGATATTACCTGTGACTCGGATGGCCAGATCCGAGAATACGTAGAAGGCGCGGGGATTGAATCCAGCCTGCCCATTCCGCCTTATCAGCCCGGTGAGCAATATCATATCGCGATGTTTATGGTCGGGGCATATCAGGAGATTCTTGGTGATTTACACAATCTGTTCGGAGATACCGACTCAGTGCATGTGGAACTCACCGAGACAGGGTACGAGCTGAGCAACGCCATTAAAGGCGACAGTGTGGAAGATGTACTGAGATTTGTACACTATGATAAAGCCGCGCTGGCTGAGAACTTTACCACGCACATCTCTGCACTGGCGGTTGATGAGGCGACCAAAGCCGACTATCTGGCACAATTACATGCCGGGCTCAGCGGTTATACCTATTTTGAAGACTAATTCCCTAATCATTCACCCGTCAGTGCTGGCTGCCTAAGGAGTCTTGGCAGCCAAGGGCGCGGTATGGTGTAATAGGGCCAGTTCGTTATTCTTATCCTGTGGTCTGTGTACTCAGTCAGACAGGCCATTGTCAGTCGTAGTAAAGGAACATTGCATGTCGTTAATCCGTCAGGTTCTGGGGTTACTGTTATACGCTATCAATACACTGATCTGGTTCATACCCATTTTTTTATTGGGCGTGATCAAACTATTACCGATTTCGCCCTTACAAAAGGTAGCCAGTCGTATCGCCAAAGGGTGTGCCAGTTTATGGGTGGCAGGCAACAATCTTAATCAATCGATTGTGTCGCCGTTTCGGCTTACGGTCTCCATGCCAGACACGATGAAAGCCCAGGACTGGTATCTGGTCATTGCCAATCACCAAAGCTGGGTAGACATCTTGATCTTGCAGCGGGTGTTACACCGTAAAATCCCCTTTCTGAACTTTTTTCTGAAAAAAGAGCTGCTGTACGTGCCGGTACTTGGGCTTGCCTGGTGGGCGCTGGATTTCCCGTTTATGAAACGAACCAGCAAAAGCCAGCTCAAGAAAAACCCTAAGCTGCGTGGCAAAGATGTTGAAACCACACGCAAGGCGTGTGAAAAGTTCAAAACCATGCCGGTGAGTATCGTGAATTTTGTAGAAGGGACACGCTTTACCACGCAAAAGCATCAGCGTCAGAGCAGCCCGTTTAAGCATTTGCTTAAACCAAAAGCCGGCGGCATCGCGTTTGTAATGCAGGCAATGGGTGAGCAAATCAATCAGGTGGTGAATGTTACCATTCATTATCCGGGCGGTATTCCCAGCTTTATGGACTTTGTGGCCGGGCGTGTTGATGAAGTAACGGTGCAGATTGAACTGATGCCGGTCAGTGCCGATCTGATTGGCGACTACAGCAATGACAATGAGTTCAGAGTGCGCTTCCAAAGCGAACTGAACCGGCTGTGGGGGCAAAAAGATCAGCAATTAGAGGCCTTGGTGAGCAACCATAGCAGTCCCGAGGTGTCTGCTGAGCAGCAGCAAAAGTCGCAGCAGTCCTGAGCATCATTCAGGTAAAGGAGGTGGTATGTTAAGAAGGTTTTTACCAGCCTGGTTCGTCGGTATGCTGGCCACTATGATACTACTGGCCAATACCCTGTTGTGGGGCGTTGTGGTGTTTGCACTGGGCCTGGTTAAGTGCATTTTACCCCTGCGTGGCGTGTCAGAACTGTTGCACCGGGCGTATAAAGGCTGGTGCCGGGGTAACCGCCTGGGGCTCTGGCTCGGTTGTGCTGAGATATCGCTGGATTTACCTGAGCAAATGAGTGAGCAGGCCTGGTATATGCTGGTGGCCAATCATATCAGCTGGTTAGATATTGTGGTGCTAAGCGCACTCGAACGCTTACCGGCCCCTAAGTTTTTTCTTAAAGACGAACTCAAATATGTGCCACTGATCGGCACCGGTGCCTGGGCACTGGGCATGCCCTTTATGAAGCGGGCAAGTAAGGCGAAAATCGCCAAAAATCCCAAACTCAAGGGGATGGACGTAGAACGCACCCGGCACAGTTGTCGCCACTTTCGACAGCACCCGACCACCGTGATCAACTTTGTTGAAGGTACCCGATTTACCGCACAAAAACATCAGCGTCAGGGGAGGGAATTTCAATATCTGCTTAAGCCAAAAGCGGGTGGAGTCGCCTTTGCGTTAGAGGTTTTAGCCCAGCAACTGGATGGCCTGCTCGACGCCACCGTGATTTATCAGAGCCCGGATCAACATATTTGCCGCAGCTTTATGTGTGGCAAGTTGCAGCGCATTGATGTGCGTATTCGCCTGTTATCGATGGACACAGTACCGCTGGGCAACTATCAGACAGACAAGCAATACCGGGTGGCCTTTCAGGGGTATCTGAATCAGTTATGGCTCGACAAAGATGCCCAGCTGGCGGCTTATTGGGAGCAACAGCATGCGAGCGATACACTATGCGTTGATGAGGTGAAACAAGCATGAAGGTAACGCATCTCAGCGAAGTGTTGGCCCCCTGGGTGGGTGCAACCCCCTATTCAGGCTTACTGATCATAGGCACCAACGTACTTGCGCTGGTGATCTTACTGCTGGTCTTTTGGCTTATCCGCCAGTGGTTATTACCCCGTATTCAGCACTTTTTAAGTGAGAACTCCACATCCAAAATAGGCTTTCTGGCCCCCTATCTGAGCAAGTTCAGCGGGCGCTTCTCCCTGGTGATGTGTACGCTGCTGTTCATTGCATTTAAAGAGGCTCTGTTTATTGCCCCGGTGTGGTTATTCAAGGTTTTTGGGGTGGTCTCTCAGGTGTTGCTGGTGATCAGCATTGGCTTCTTATTAAGCAGCCTGGTCAACATAGTGAATGCAATTTATAACCAGCAGCCATTTGCCAAGAGTGTGCCTATTCAGAGTTTAGTGCAGGTCAGCAAATTGCTGATTTTCATTGTCTGTGCCATTTTGGTGATCAGCCTGGCTTTAGATAAGTCGCCAACTTATATCTTATCCGGGTTTGGTGCCATCGCCGCCGTGACCTTGTTGGTGTTTAAGGACACCATTTTGGGCCTGGTAGCAAGTATTCAGATTGCTGCAAACCGACTGCTGGCAACCGGAGACTGGATCCAGGTGGATGCATTTGGTGCCGACGGTGAGGTGATCGAAGTGGGGCTCAACACGGTGCGGGTGCGGAACTGGGACAACACAGTCACGACCATTCCGACCTACAAAATCATTTCCGACTCGTTTAAAAACTGGCGCGCGATGCAAGAGTCCAATGGCCGGCGGATCAAGCGTGCAGTCTATGTCGACTTTGATTCAATTCAGCTGTTGAGTGAGGCACAACTGAGCACGCTAAGCCAAACACTGCCCGAGGTTGCTCAGATAATGCAAGATACGCCAGAGCAGCAGTGGAATAATGTGTCTTTGTTTCGCCGTTATGCCGAAGCCTATCTGAAAGCCCATCCTCAGGTGAATCCGGAATGTTTGTGCATGGTGCGGGAGCTGGCGCCGACGCAGTATGGGTTGCCGGTAGAATTGTACTGTTTTAGCCGCGATAAGCGCTGGGTGCCCTATGAGCATTTGCAGGCCGACTTACTGGATCACGTGCTGACGGTGATGCCGTCTTTTGCGCTGCGCCCCTACCAGGTGATCTCAAGTCATCAAAGTGAAATAAATCACAAAAAACCAGAGTAAGCACTGGATCCTTGTGTTATCTTATCGATTCAGATTTTATCTTTTTATGACATATTTGTGACATGGAGACGAATGAGGTTGCTGAATTGCCCAAGAGGTAGGTAGTGCAATGAAGTATTTTTTAGCAATCATGCTCGTATTGAGCTTGTGTTCAACCAAGCAGGCTGTGGCGGATCACCAGCAAATTTTGGTCGCCATCGACCACGCCCCTCCCTATAGCGCCCTGGATGAAAAGGGCAATGCCAAAGGCCTGATCCTCGATATTATCAACTACATTAAACACCACAGTGACGAAGACATCGCTGTCAAAGCCGTGCCCTGTCCATTTTCTCGTTGTATTCGCATGCTGGCGCAGGGTGAGGTGGATGTGATGGGGGGACTGGTCAGAACGGCGGACCGTGAACGCCAGATGGCGTTTGTAACGCCCCCTTATATGGCCCTGTCTTCCTCTTATGTTTTTTATGGTCATCAGCACAGCGGCGTAACTGTAAAGCGCTACGAGGATCTGATTGGAAAACGGATCGCCATCATGCGTGGCGCTGCATTTTTCCCTCGCTTTGACCAGGACACACGTCTGGACAAGGTTGAAGTGCCCTCAGAGCGGGTGGCCGTCGATCTGGTCTTGAAAGGGCGGGTCGATCTGGTGATTGCGGTGGAGGACACCGCCGATCTGGCCATGAATGTGCTGGCTCAGCCTGCGCATCAGCTGAGGAAGATGGACTATCGGCATACTCAGGTGATTTACGGCCATATGGCGATGAGCCGCACGTTTGCACAAAGCCATGTGGGACAGGCGTTCAGCGAGCACATGCGCAAGATGGCAAAAAATAAAGTACTTGATAAGCTGGTTGCGCCGTATCAACTCCCGGCTATCCCGCCCCAACTGCTGTCAGAAGAGGCGCTCAGCACACAAACCCGCACCTTTTAAGGCTGGTTGGTTTCCGTATGATTGAAGCCGTAGCTGAAGGTGAGCACCAGCTGCTCTATGTCGTCATAAGCCTGAGCGCTGCTGTCATTGCCAGAATCCCCATTGGTCAGCAAAACAAAACCGCGTTGCTGACGTAAGTCACCGTAAATCTGGGTGAGCACGCCCGGATCATCACCGCTGTGATAGATTTTGTCGCCATCCACACCCCAGAAAAAGCCCCGCTCTACCGAGATACTCGGGATAGTTGTTTGCGGGCTCAGCATCTTTGCCACCACACTGGCTTTGAGCCCTGGTGCGCCGTTAAGCTTACCCTGCTGCATGGTGGCTATCAAAAAGTTCCCCAGGTCATGGGCGGTAGAAACGGCACTGCCTTCGCTGTAGGTGATATTGCCGTAGTCAGGCAAAGGGATCAGAGTATGCGTTTGTGGATGGTGAATGTAGCGCTGCACAACCGGTGTTTCTGGCTGGGCAATGGCCCATTCACTGCGGTGCATTGCCAGTGGTGTAAAAACACTGTCCTGGGTTAATTGAGTGAGCGACCGCCCGCTTGCCTGCTCGGTGACATACCCTGCCAGGGCGGCGCCGATATTGGTATACACAGCGGCTTCATTATTAGTCAGGCCGAAGCGGCTGACAAAATGGCTGGGCTGATAGCTCGCGCTGGATTGTGACAGATAAGCCGCAAAAAAATGGCCTAGCTCTGTGTTTGCCGGTTCGCCACAGGCTGTGTTCTGAGTGAGTCGGTTATACAAACTGCTGCCGTCGGCATGGACAAAGTAATTACAGCGGTACACCTGCTCTGTGTCCATGATACCGCTGGTGTGGGTGATCAACTGACGCAAGGTAATGGCCTGAGACAGGGGAGCCGGAAAGTCGATGGCGAAATTTAGATAATCCATGACCGGCGCATCGAGATCAACGAGTTGCCGTTCAACCGCATCGGCAAGCGTAGCGCCCAACAGGGTTTTGCTAACAGATCCCAGATAGAAGCGGCTGTGTGCATCGACTGCCGTGCCCAGCTCATCCGCGCGGCCAAAGCCTTGTTGATAGACCGACTGGCCATCGTGAATAATATTAACGGCCACGGCCGGAATATTGCCCTGTTGCTGCAGCGCGCTCAGCCGGCGTTCAAACTCCTTCACTGTCAGCTGTGGTGTGGGATCTTTACCGAGTAACGACAGAGCGTGATCGTAACTTTCAAAGCGACCACTTTCGAGTGCATGCATAGTAAAGGCAGGCACGGCAATATCTGGCTGAATGCCACTGTGTTCATACAAAGTGCCGTGTGCATCCCGGTAGACTTCATTGGAGAGCGAAATTTCCCAGCCATTGGGTAAGGTGAAAAAACGCATGTCCGATAAAGCACCCGCGGTTTCCTCGCCGAGTAAAGTGACCTGCGGCAGGTGCATCATGGTCAGGGCAAAGACCTCGCCCGCGCTGATGGTTAGCTGACTGGTCAGCAAATACACGGGTCGGGTGTATGCCTCGGGGTGAGCCTGAAGAGACTGGCTGAGCAATACCCCCTGGCCCGCCCGATTCAATGCTTGTTTGTTGAATGCCAGGCGCTTAGAGGTATTGAATCGGGAGGCGATGGCCAGAGCAATGGCATCATCGCCGCCAATGTTGTTGCGAATATCCAGGATCAAACCATCGGTGTCGGTCAGCTCCGTGATGATGCTGTCTATCAGCGTTGTGGCTGCACTGAGGTGTTCTGTCTCGTCAGCATCCGGCTCACTGCTGTACAGGGAGAAGTTATTGATCACCAGCACGCCAATGTTGTCCTCAGTCTTACCCCATAGCAAGGTTTTCTCCTCCTGCTGGGCCGCAAAGCTGCCGATGCTGTCACGGCTCAGGTATTGCTGACTCACATTCAATGAGTCCAGCACCAGCTCAGAGAACACCTGTTCGTCGCTCAGCTGCACGTCGTAGCGCAGGTAATAGCTTGTGGTGCCCCGAGCCGCGCGCAAAATGGGGGCGTCTTTCATCACAAAAAACGGACGCCCCGGCGTTCTGGCGACCGACACATGGCCATCGGCAAGCGGCGCAATCATCTCGGTCAGTATCTGAAACAGCGCGTCATCGGACATCTCGTCGTGGATTTTGGCACGGTAATGGGCGTATTGTGCCTGCCAGTCCATGTCACGCAGGGCAAAGAAGGCATAGTAATCGTTAAAGGCGTGCCAGAAGTATTCGAAGACCTGAGTTGGACTGGCTGTGGCATCGACAGATAACGGCGAGCGGCAAACATCCGGAAGCGTCGCCTTACGCTCATAAATATGTGGATAGACCTCACCGGCGTAGGTTAGTTGTAGTTGCGCTTTGCTGCGTTGCTGTGCCTGGGTTATCCGCGGCTCAGTACTGCTCTGTGGCAATCCATATTGTGCAACTTTAATACAAGCGTGTGTATTAAATTCATAGCGTTGCACGCGCTGTGGTGTGATATCAAGCACTTCACCGTAGGCGGTTTTTTGCCACACGCCGGGATGCTTTTGTACTGCGGTGCGATGATCTGTGGTGTCGCCGCAGCCACCGAGCAGTGCACTGATAATGAGTCCCGAAGCGAGAAGAGAAAAGCCTTTAACCATAGTGATATCCCTTACTGAGTGAGCCAAATGTTTTACTGGTGTGTGCTCAGTTTAAGATCCGGGGACTACCTGCGCTGTTAGCGAGTTGCGCCAAAGGGTCAGAAAATGTACCCGGCCGTTGACATTTTTAAACAGAGGGTAACGCGAACTCTGGCTACACTGCCTGATAAGTAAACTGATCCCGTGAGGTCGATATGATGCAACGAACTGCTGCCAAGTATTTCACTATGAGCGAAGAAGTATGGGCGCGCCATGCCAACCCCTGGAGTGTCTGGAGTCGCTACTCCTGTTTGCCTTTACTGATTGCCTGCCTGTGGTGGCGTGACTGGCTGGGAATGGCTTTTTGGCCTGTGTTGGTGGTGTTGTTGCTCTGGGTTTGGCTCAATCCCAGATGCTTCAGTAAACCCAGAGACACCCATAACTGGGCGTCACAAGCGGTGCTGGGCGAACAGATCCTGATCTATCAGCTGGAACGGGTGCCGCTGGTGCACTATCAGGTGATTAAAGTGATCATCACGGTGCTGAGCGTGAGCACGCTGGTATGCGCTGCAGGCTTGTGGTTTCAAGAAGCCATCAGCACCAGTGTTGGCGCCTTGGGTGTGATCCTAAGTAAAACCTGGTTTTTGGATCGCATGGTCTGGCTCTATCAGAGTGTGACCTCATCAAGCATCGAGATGGCAGCGCGTCAGGCAAAAACCTGACACACTTCCTCCGCTTTACAGGTGATCACGCTGACATTCTGGTAGCCAATGCGGGTCAGCTGTTCAGCGGCAAATACTGCCCGGCCACCTGCAGCACAGTGCAGATAAAGTGGTCGGCTTGGGTCTTTTTCCAAATTAGGTAATTGAAATTCCAACACGCCGCGCGGAATATTCACCGCGCCGGGGGCCGCTTTTTCCTGATGCTCCTGAGGTTCACGCACGTCAATCAGCAGGCCCTGGTTGGTGGCGATTTCTGCTTTGGCTTGCTGCGCGCTGATACAACGCTGGTTAGGTCGGACGGTTTTTAAAATGTCCTGTGGGGATGTCAGCATAAATTAATTCTCCATTCCAAGTTTTTTGAGCAGGGTCATCATAGGACACCAGCCTGTAAAGGCGGATTGCATCAGATTCAATGCAATAAACACACTGAACCACACCCAGCGCGGATCCATAAACCAGGTGAGTAAAAATGACAGTATTAGCATACTGCCGGCTACCAGCCGGATAGCGGCTTCAAGTCTCATAACAATTACCTCCTGCATTCAAGTATATTGCAAGATTGGATATTAGCAAGATCTAATATTAGTAATTTCTAATGTTCTATTCTATACTCCCTGTGTAACCAATGTTGGGGGGAAGTATGGATTTACACGCAATGGCCGACAGTGCCGCACAAGCAGAGGCATTACTGAAGATGTTGGCAAACCGCAATCGGTTGATGATTTTATGCAGCCTGCAAAGTACGGAGCTTAGTGTCGGTGAGTTAAATGCTCAGGTGCCGCTGGCTCAGTCTGCCTTATCTCAGCACCTGGCTGCCATGAGAAAAGCCGGGCTGGTCGCGTCACGGCGTGAGGGGGCAGCGGTGTACTACCGCATTGCCGATGACAAAGTGCTGGTGATCCTGCAACAACTCTATCAGCTGTTCTGTGCCGAACAGGAGGGAGCATGAGCGGATCCGGGGGATTCACTGAGCGAGTCATCGGCCAAAGCCTGGCGGGCCGTTTACCGGCGCTGTTGTTTGTCTTTTCCATGGTCCTGGGTGTGCTGGCCTTGCAATTCACATCAAGAGAGGAAGAGCCGCAAATTGTGGTGCCCATGCTCGATATTCATGTCACCGCGCCCAACATTGCTGCGCCGGAAGTGGTGCGTCTGGTGACCACGCCGCTTGAAAAGCTGCTGTTGCAAATTCCGGGAGTAGAGCATGTATATTCAACCACCCACAGTGGCCGTGCGGTGGTCACCTTGCGATTTCAGGTTGGTGAAAGCCGCGAGCAGGCTATCCTGAATACCTACACTAAACTCTATGCCAATGAGCATCAGATGGCCGCGGTGGTCAGCGACTGGCAGATCCGGCCGGTGGAAGTCGACGATGTGCCCATTGTGATGCTGGGCTTATATAGCGAAAATCCAGCCTTATACGATGATTATGACTTAACCCGCTTTGCCCAGGAAATTTCAACGCAACTACAACGCCTGCCCGACACCAGTGAAGTCAATGTGGTTGCCGGGCGGCAGCGCCAGCTGAACGTATGGCTGGATGCAACCGCGCTGGCGGCGCATCAGAGCACGCCGCTGGATGTATTACAGGCCATTCAAAACAGCAATCAGTTGCTCCAGGTAGGCAAGCGCAGTGCGGGCAGCAAGCAGATTGTGCTGGAGTCGGGCGATGTGCTGCGCACCAGTGCGGCGTTACGCGACTTAGTGATCACTGTGGTGAACGGGCGTGCTGTGAAGCTCAGGGATGTTGCGCGCATTGCCGAGGGGCCGGGCGAGCCTGAGCATTATCAATGGCTGGCGCTCAGCGACCAGCAGCAAGGCCTGCCGCTGGTCACCATCAGTGTGGCAAAGCAAAAAGGCAGTAATGCCGTCGCGGTGGCCGAACAAGTGCATCAGCTGATGAGTCGCCTGCAAACACAGTTATTGCCGCCGGAAGTGGCTGTGCGGGTATTGCGGGACTACGGTCAAACCGCCGATGAAAAGGTCAACGATCTGATGGCCAGTCTGGCGTTTGCGGTGCTGACTGTGGTGATCTTTGTAGGAGTCTTCCTTGGCTGGCGACCGGCCATCGTGGTGGGCTTGGCCATTCCTGTGTGCTATGGGATCACGCTGGCACTGGACTGGGCGTTTGGTTATACCATTAACCGGGTCACCCTGTTTGCCCTGATCCTCTCGCTGGGTTTGCTGGTGGATGATCCCATTACCGGGATAGATAACATCAGCCGTATGCTGGTGCCCGGCAAGCCCCGTCGCCAGCAGATTGTCGCCGCTATGCTGGAGATCCGCACCGCTTTGTTGATGTCAACGCTGACGATTATGATGGCGTTTTTGCCGCTGGCGTATATCACCGGCATGATGGGGCCATACATGGCACCCATGGCGTTTAATGTGCCCGTCAGTGTGATGATCTCAACCGTGGTGGCCTTTTTTATCACTCCCTGGCTGGCCAGTCGCTTGCTGCGGACTCAACCGTCGGCAGCATCAACGCAGGATAACGCCTGGTATGGCGCTCTGCTCACCCCGTTGTTACGCTCACCATGGCGTGCCAAAGGGCTGTTATGGGCCGTGCTGGCGTTGTTTGTACTCAGCGCCAGCTTACCTGTGCTGCGGGCGGTGCCGCTCAAGCTATTGCCCTACGACAATAAAAACGAAGTTCAGATACTGATCGACTTACCCGAGGGAAGCACGCTGGAAGCCACCGCGCGTTTGACCCGTACCGTGCAACAACAGGTTTGGCAATTCAGCGAGGTCAGCGCCATTGCTGCTTATGTGGGTCAGCCGTCGAGTATGGATTTTAACGGTATGGTGCGCGGTTATTATCGTCGCCACAGTGATAATCTGGCCGAGTTGCGGGTGTTATTGCTGGATAAACGCGAGCGGGCACACCAGTCTCATGCTGTGGTGCTGCGGCTGCGCCAGGCTCTGTCTGAGTTCAATCGAGACGGCGTGGTGATTAAAGTGGTTGAGGTCCCGCCGGGGCCGCCGGTATTAAGTACACTGACGGCGGAAGTCTATGCCGAGCCTTTTATTTCTGCCGACACCCACCATGATGCGGCGCTCAGGCTGGCGGCACGGTTGCGTCAGGAAGCCCATGTGGTCGAAGTCGACACGTCTTTGTCCGCGCCGGTTACCTTGCAGCGTTTTGTCACCGATAAACACAAAGCAGCGTTGTCCGGGGTAAGCAGTGTGGAAATTAACCAAACCCTGGCCATGGCCAGCGGAGGCATGCAGGCCGGACTGCTGTATCAGCCAAGAGAAGCGCAGCCCGTGCCTATCACCTTACAACTCGCTTATGCGGATCGCCAGCGATGGGCGGATCTGCTCGCCACCCAGATCCGTGGCAGCAGTGATGTTACGCAGCAGCAGGACAATTTTGGCCTCAGCCGGGCGGCCCGTCCTATGGTGGCTCTGTCTGAGTTGGGAGAAGTACACACGCTGACGGTTGAGCCGCCGATTTATCGAAAAGATCTGGCACCTGTAGTGTACGTCTTTGCAGAATTAAATGGCCGTACCCCGGCCGAGGTGATTGCCGATGTGGTGGCCGATGAGCAACCAGCCGGTACAGTTATACCGGATGAAATACAGGCAAGCGCCTGGCAGCAGCGTACCTTTCTCAGTAGCGGTGGCGGCGTGCCCTGGCAGCTCCCCGAGGGAACCGAGTATCGCTTCAGTGGTGAGGGGGAGTGGCGGATAACTGTCAGGGTGTTTCGGGATATGGGGATAGCGTTTGCCTTTGCGCTGGCGGCGATTTTCGTGATCCTGCGTTGGCAGACCGCATCCAGTGCTTTGGCGCTGATCATCATGTCTGCTATTCCCCTGACTATGATAGGTATTATGCCAGGCTTCTGGGCACTGAATCAGTTTGGTGAGCGCACCGTTGCGGGGGCGCCAGAGCCGGTGTTGTTCACCGCGACGGCCATGATAGGCATGATCGCACTGGCCGGGATTGTGGTCAGAAACTCACTCATTCTGGTCGAATTTATTACTCAGGCCAGACAGGCCGGTATGCCACTGCAGGCGGCCCTGATCCGTGCCGGGAGCGTGCGTATGCGGCCGGTGCTGCTGACCGCTGGCACCACTTTACTGGGCAATCTGGTGATCATTCTCGACCCCGTGTTCAGTGGTCTGGCACTGGCAATCATGTTTGGCATTATCGCTTCAACCCTGTTTTCTTTATTGGTTGTGCCTGTGGTCTATTACCTGGTGTTCAAAACGCCCGACGACACGGCCATAGCCGACCCGAATTCTGTTGCTCCGGAGACTCGTTATGTTTGATATTCGATTTTTGCGCCCCGTGCTGGCGATTGCCTTGTTGCTAGTGGCGGTGGGCTGGATGGCCGGGATGTTTAACAGCAAAGTGTCGCCCGGGGATAAGCCGCACAGCACTGTACCAAAGCTGAACTTGCACGAAGTTGAGCAGCGACTGGTCAAGGACGTAGAGCAGATCCCGGGCAGCGTGATTGCCAAACACAACACGGTTGTCGCCAGCCGGGTGCTGGCACAGCTGAAAACCCTGACGGTGCGCTCTGGCGATCCGATCCAGGCAGGTCAGTTGATTGCCACGCTGGATGATGCCGACTTGCGCGCACAGCTGGAGGCGGTGAAAGCCGAACAGCAGGCTAATCTGGCACAGCTGACACAGGCAAAAAAACAGCTCGCGCGTGCGCAGGCGCTCCAGCAAAAAGGCCTGGTTGCCCATAATCAGGTGGATGAATGGCAGACTCAGGTGAATGAACTGACCGCCAAAGAAGCGGCCCTGGCACAACAATATGCTGGCGCTGAAGTGGCCTTAAGTTATACCCAGGTACGGGCGCCCATCTCCGGCACTTTGGTCGCGCGCTTGCAAGAGCCGGGTGCCATGCTCAATCCCGGCACGCCGCTGGTTTCCATTTATAACCCGGCGCAGTTGCAGGTTGAGGTCTCGGTGCGTGAGCGCTTGCTCAGCGAGCTGACAATCGGGGCGCGTCATCAGGTGAGTATTCCGGCGGCCGAGGCGACGCAATATGCCACCATCAGTGAACTGGTCCCGGTGGCCGATCGCGGCGCACGCAGCTTTACGGTGAAGCTGGATATGCAGTGGGCACAGGGCGTGATCCCGGGCATGTACGCCATGTTAAAGTTGCCCGGGAGCGAGCGCCCGGCAGTGCTGATCCCCTCGGCTTTAGTGCAACATTATGGCCAGCTCAGTAAAGTGGCGGTGCTGGATAACGGCCAGGTGCAAAGCCGCTTTATTCGCCTTGGCAGGGAGTATGGCGATCAGGTTGAGGTGATAAGTGGTCTGCAAGTCGGTGAGCTGCTGGTTGCAGGCACACCGACAGGCGTGACTGCTGCTACAGAAAAGTCGCGATCTCCTCAAGCGGCTTTTTAACCAGCGCGTGTTCTGGCACGGTGGCATCCTCGGCCGGATAACCGGCGATCAGCAGCATATAAGGGCGCTCGTTTTCCTTATCGCGCTGACAGATCTCCATCAGGAAGCTCATGGGTTTCGGCGTGTGGGTCAACGTGGCCAGCCCGGCATGGTGCAAAGCCTGGATCAGAAAGCCAGTCGCAATACCAACGGATTCATGGACATAATAGTTGGTATGCTTGTCCTCGCTGTGAATACCGCCTTTTTTCTGGCTAAAGATGGCAATCAGCCAGGGGGCATGCTCCAGATAGGGTTTATCGGCATCGGTGCCAAGCGGTTTTAAAGCATCGAGCCACTCTTCACCGGCGCGGCCCTCATAAAAGGCCTGTTCCTGTTGCTCTGCGGCAGCGCGGATCTGTTGCTTCACGTCCTGGCTGTGGATGGCCACAAAATGCCAGGGCTGATGATTGGCACCGCTGGGGGCAGAGCCTGCCGTTTTAATGCAGGCTTCAATAATTTCTTTGGGTACCGGCCGATCACTAAAGCTGCGGATAGTGTGACGGCGCTTTGCCTCATCCAAAAACTCGGTGGCTCGGTTTAGCATTTCTTCCTGTGGGTACTCAACAAAGTCGTTGAGGGGCACGTTCGCATGTTGTTTCATGATTTACCTTTGTCTTTTTTGTTTATATTTTGTTATATCCTGACTGCGGATCCCTTGCAACTGGCGCGCCTATCGGCCGTGGTGACAATGTAAAGCAAACCGTGAGGCTGCGGCAATTTAACTTTACCTTTGTTGGCTAGAGTAAAAAGGCGATTGTTATTCATATTGGTTATATCCAACATTAGGGCGGCGGGCTCTGTGTTGATACGCTTATCCGTTATACTTGTCACTCATTTATGAACGGAGGTCTTTATGTACCAGCATGTATGGAATTCGGGCGACGCAGTTGCTCTGGGAGTTGGCAAGGCCGTGTGTGTGGGTCGCAATTATGTGGCACATGCAGAAGAGTTAAACAATCCGATACCGGACAGCCCACTACTTTTTATTAAACCTGCTTCGGCGTTTTGCGACTTTCAAGCGCCACTGGCACTCAATGCCGCACTGGGTGAGCACCATTATGAAGCTGAACTGGTGCTGCTGGTGGGGGAAACCATAAACAGCAACACCTGCGCGCCGTTGCAACACATCTGCGGTATTGCAACCGGGCTGGACCTGACACTCAGGGACTTACAAACCAAACTGAAGCAACAAGGGCATCCCTGGGAATGTGCGAAGGCGTTTGATCAAAGTTGTGCGCTGACTCCCTTCACGCCCGTTCAGGGTCTGGATGAAAACACTGAGTTGCACTATCGATTCTGGCAAAATGACGTCCTTAAACAGCACGGCGACAGCAGCCTGATGATTTTTTCGCTGGCCACTTTGCTGCGCGAGATCAGCCGTTATTTCACCCTGCATCCGGGCGACATCATTATGACGGGCACCCCGCAGGGCGTTGGCGCACTCAATGAGGGCGACACCCTGACACTACAGCTCCAGGATGCCCCTCGTTATACATCGAGTGTGACCGTCAGACGCTGACGTCTGCGGGCGCCGCCTCGGGCGTGGTTTCTTTGTCTTCTGGCTGCTCTGGCTGGTTGAGCGATGGGCTGAATAACAGCACTATGCCAAGCAGCGACAGGGCACCAAGCAGCAACCAGCTGACCGGCAGAGACACCAGGTTGAGTAAAGCGCCCGTCAGCGCGGCACCCAGCATCCCACCCATCCGAGTGGTCAAGGAACCGAGTGACTCTATAGTGGCCCGCACACTGTTGTCGCACAGCTGGTGCTGCAACTGTAACTGCGCAGGCTGAGTCAGGCCAAAGCACAGGAAGAACAGCAGTAACGCTGCCACAAACCAGCTCAGGCCCGGGGCCAGCGCCATGGCCACTAAGGCAACCAGCTTAAGCAGGTGAGCAACGGCCATGGCTTGTCCCAGTTTCTGATTGAGGAGTGTACACAGCTTCGCGCTGAGGACCGCTGCCACCCCGTTGAGGGCAAAGGTCGCCGCCATTACCGCCGGGAATAACCAGGCCACCGCATCCATGTCCACCTGCTCCAGCTGGTGCACAAAGATAGGCCAGAACTTTTCGATACTGGCACTGACCGGAATGACTATCACCAATGCAATCAGCAGCTTCGCAAGCGCGGGTTGGCGCACTGTTTTGATGGTGGTGCCAACATGATGGTTCAGTGCCTGTTTAAAGCTATGCTCTGAGGGCAATTTCACTTCCTTTACCCAATGAAATGTCAGTGGCAGCAGCAAAACAAATCCAATACTGGAAACGATAAAGATCAGCTGGTACATCTGCAAGGTCGACAGCCCCAGCTGATTGCCAAAGGCCAGAAACACAGCAGAGAGCACCGCAGAAGATGCGCCAATGCCATAGGCCAGTCCGTAGGCCGACGCAAATCCCTGATTCAGGGTTTGCTCGCCCTCGGCTTCTTTGAAGCGCTCCACAAACCAGGCGTTGAGCGTGCCACTCAGGGTGGCCTGATTCAGTCCCCAGCAGCTGACCGCGATCAGCAAAGTGACAAAATCAGTGGCTACCAGCAGCAATAAGTTGGTCAGTAGGGCAAAGATCAGCGAGCAGCAAAACAACCGGCGACGACCGAAATGGTCGGCAAGGGCCCCGCTTGGCACTTCACTGACAATGATCACCGCGCTCATGACCACCATGGCAATGGCAATCTGGCTGACCACAAACCCCTGGACAAGCAGATAAGGGGTCAGAATGGGCAGCAGCAGCATGGCCGCAAACATGGTCAGGCCAAGGTGTATACCGTAGCGCTTACACAGTTGTTGTTTGTTCATGCGCGTCGCTCCTGAACAAGATGGGGATGGGCCGAGGCCAAAACCTGATTGATGCGCGTGGCAATGCAGTGCAGGTCCTGTTCATCGGTCATAATTTCATCATGGGCGCTGTGCAGGCGGATGTACTCGGCCTGTGGCAGCAATGACGCAAAGCCGTTGTCGGGCAATGCAAAGGTCGCTTTATACACGGTAGGTACATCAAACACCGGCTCGAACAGTCCCAGCACCTGGGTGGGCATGGCGTCATCACTCACCCGGTCGGCTGTAAAAAAGCTCACCGAATAGGGGTAAGGGTCGGCGGTGTGGAAGTGGCGCACAAAGTCGACAAAGGCGCGTCCTACTGGCCAGGTTTCCAGACCTGGGTCGCTGTCTTGCACACGCTGCTCTGCTTCGGCCAGCTGCGCTGCGCTCAGTTGCGGAATAATGGGGTCAATCAGGAAGCTATGCGCCACTTCATGGCCCAGAGATTCCAGGTGTCTGGCCACTTCCAGACTCAGGGCTGCGCCTTCACAGAAGCCACCCAGATAATAAGGTCCTTCGCTTTGGTGCGCGATGATCCGCTCGGCATAATACCGTATCAGGCTCAGCTGGTTGAGGTGACGACCGGTGAAGATTTTCACATTCTCCAGCGCGTGCACTGCGAAATGCTCATTTAATCGGGCAATCAATGGGTTAAAGCTGTCGGCACTGGCGGCGGCCGGGAACAGGTGGAGCACCGCGGCATCGGATACCGTGGCCGGACGGATCAAGCCGGGTTCAAAGTGTGGCAGCTGTAATACGGCCTGCAGTGCTTCGTCATCATTCATACCGTTGAACAGATCGCGGTTTTGCTGATCCAGCAGCTGGGCCTGGGCACGTATGGTGTTGTGCTCTATCACCAGTTTGGGGGTCAGCTGCCAGCCTTCTTTACTGGCCGCGCTGCAAAAGTGCAGCAGCCGGATGGAGTCGGCACCATAGTGCATCACAGGCTGTGTCACACACATGCTGTCAATACCCAGCAGAGACAGCCAAAGGAGCAGCAGTTTCTTCTCTGTCGCCGTGTCGGGCGCTATTACTGTGTCTGCAACTTGCTGTGGCGCGGGCAGGCGACGCTTATCCAGCTTGCCATTGGCGGTCAGTGGCAGTTGCTCAATGGCACTGAGGGTATGGGGCTGCATATAGCCCGGCAGGCGCTGGTTCAGTGTGTCCCGGATCACAGCAAGCTGCGCTGCGGTATCTTGCTGCTGGGCAAGCACCACATAGGCATCGAGCTGACTGTGGCCCTGATGCTGGCGCACCACCACGGCGCAGTTACTGATCTGAGGCAGCACATTGAGTTGCTGCTCGATTTCACCCAGCTCCACACGGTGGCCACGGATCTTGACCTGCTCATCATTGCGGCCCAGATAGGCCAGCGTGCCGTCTGCTTGCCAGTACACCAGATCGCCACTGCGATAGTAACGCTGGGCCTTATCAAATAGGCTCAGGGTGACAAACTTTTGTTCACTCAGTGCCTCGCGATTGAGATAGCCCTGGGCCAGACCGGCTCCGGTGATGTATAGCTCGCCGGGGCAGCCAGGCGGCAGCAGTTGGCCCTGTTGGCCCAGCACCACCGTAGCGCGCCCGGCGATGGGTGCCCCAATCGGAATTTGAGCATGTGCTTCGCTGAGCTCGTAGCAGGTTGTAAAGGTGGTGCACTCGGTTGGGCCATAGCCGTTGATAAAATGCGCCGGCGCATAAGCGGAGCTGAGCAGCTGATTGACCAGCTCGCAGGTCAGGGCTTCACCGCCCACCAGAAGATGTTCCAGCGAGGCAAACAGCGTGGGGTCTTGCTGATACAGCGTGTCGAATAATGCCCGGGTCAGCCACAGCGTGGTGATGCCTTGCTCATTCAGCAGCGCCTTAAACCCGGCCACCTGACTCAGCAGGTCGTTATAGCCACAGTAGAGGCTCGCACCATTGAGTAGCGGCATCCATACCTCAAAGGTGGTGGCATCAAACGCCGGGTTGGCCAGTTGCATAAAGCGCGACTGAGGCGTGACGCTAATATAAGTGTTATCCAGGGTTAAAGAAGTACAGCCATAGTGACTGACCATCACGCCTTTGGGCTGTCCCGTGGTGCCCGAGGTATAAATGATATTCGCCAGGCTGTTTGGCGTGAGTTCACTGTGCACCGGTTGCGTGCTGAGTGAGGTATTGCCAATGATGTCGTCGACATTCAGTAATGGCAGCTGGGCTGCGTCGGCCAGTAGCTCTGCCTCTTCAACCTGGGTGCCCTGAGTGAGCAGCAGTTCGGCCTGGCTGTCTTCCAGCTGATAGGCACGTCGTGGCAACGGGTCCTTACAGGGCAAGGTGGTGTAAGCAGCCCCGGCCTTGAGCGTGGCCAGCATGGCAATGACCAAAGCGGCATCGCCCGGCATATGCAGGGCGACGACCCGAGCCTGAGGCGCAAAGGCCTGGATCTGCGCAGCCAGTCGATTGGTTTCCTGATCCAGCTGCTGATAGGTCCACTGTCGCTCAGCCGTAACTAGCGCAGGGCGCTGTGCATAGCGCGATGCCATATCAGCAAAGCGCTCAGTGATGGTGTGCGGTGCCGGGAAAGCCTGTGACAAACCGCTCAGCTGCTGTTGCTCCGCGAGGTCGGCTTCGCTGAGGAGCGGCAGGTTACACAGCGGCGTCTGCTGGATTGTCTGGCTGTCTGCGTAAGCGGCTAATATCCGGGTATATAAGGTGGCGATACGCTTGGCATGTGCGTCACTATACAGTGCGCTGGCATAGTTGAGGTTCACTTGCGCCTGTCCGGGAGCCAATTCCAGATGCATGGTCAGGTCAAACTTAGCAGTTACATCGGCATCCGTTGCTGTGTGGTGTTGTTGCCACAGCGTATTCGCACTGCCTTGCTGAAACTGGCTGGAGGTGAACATGGTCTGGAATATCGGGTGGCGGCTGGTGTCCATGGTCACCGCCAGCGCCGATTTGATTTCTTCAAAAGGCAAGTCCTGATGGGCTTTGGCCTCATTGACCTGACGCTGTACCTGCGCCAGCCAGTCGCTCACGCAAAGGGTCAGTTCAGCCTGTAATCTGATCGGCAGGGAATTGACAAAATAGCCAAGGATCTGCTGACAGGCCTGGTTGGGGCGGTTATCGCTGGGCAGGCCGATGATCAGATCCTGCTGACCACTGTATAAACACAAAGTGTGAAACCAGGCCGCAAGGCCCAGCGTGTTGGTGCTGATCTTGTGGCGTTTTGCCACTGCCTGGAGTTGCTCGTCACTGCCCTCTGGCAGAATCAGCGTGATATTTTTCCCGCTGTGGTCAAAGACTTTTGGTCTGGCGTTGGCACAGGGCAGATGCAGGGCGCTGTGGTTGTCCAGTTGTATTTGCCAATAGTCTTTTAGCGTGGCAATGCGCTGCGCACTGAGGCGCTGTGCCTGCCAGTGAGCGTAGTCATTAAACTGCAAGGTGTCTGCCAGTGGCGTTTGCTGGTAACTGGCTTGCAGCTGCGCTAAAAAGACCCCCAGCGACCAGCCATCAAAGGCAATGTGATGCCACACCAGATACAAATACTGGTGCGACTGCGTGCTTATCCAGGTGGCACGAAACGGGCGCGCTTCATGCAGCGCAAAAGGCTGGGTAAACAGCTGCTGGCATGTTGGCGCCAGTTCTGCTTCATCGCAGTGCAGTTGCTTCAGCGTAAAGGGCGTTGTGCAACGCTGCTGTTGCATCTGACCTTGTGCGTTGCTGGTAAAACAGGTGTCCAGCGCACTGTGTCGCTGACACAAGCGCTGCAACGCCTGCTCCATTTTAGCCATGTCGCACTCAGCACTGAGCTTGAGCAGACAGGGAATGTGATAAGTATGGGTCTGATCGCTGACCTGCTGAGAAAACAGCATTTGTGTCTGGCCCAGTGTCAGCGGTGCGGCATCACTCTCGCTGGCAAAAATCTGAGTTTGTTCAAAACACAGGCGACTGTTGATGTGATGACGCTGCAAATAATCCAGCAGCTGGGTTTTATGTGCCCGGATCGTTGCCACTATGTCTGACTGGCTAACATCACTCTGGCTGGCAAGCTTCAGCTTGCCCTGATCATGCCAGACACTGATCTGTTGGGCTTTTAGGGTATACATTAACTGGTGCATGGAGAACCTCATTATAATTCCATTTCAAATTCGGCGTCGGGGATGGCTTGTTCCGCCAGCAGCCGATCAACGGCGGCGGCAAACTCGGCCAGCACCGGATGAGTCAGTAAGGTGGCCAGTTCAATATTGACCACAAAGGCTTTTTCACACTCAGCGATTAGCCGCGCAGCTTGCACGGAAGAGCCGCCCAGCTCGAAAAAGTCATGATTGATATTCAGCTCAGACACGCCCAGCAAGCGCTGGCAAAGTTCGAGCACGGTTTGTTCGGTTTGCGTTTGCGGGGCGCGCTGCTCAACCTGAAGCTGATCCAGCTCAGGCTGCGGCAACTGCTTAAGATCCAGCTTGCCATTTAAGGTCAGCGGGAAATGAGACACAAACAACAGGTGTTTTGGTCGCATATAAGGCGGCAGCTGGGCGTTCAGCCAGTTGAGCAAGGCACGAGAATGCGAGTCTGCCACAGCGGAGGTGGCGCTTTGGCTTAACACACAGTAGGCGATAAGCTGCTGTGCATGCCCCTGAACCTGACAGACCACGGCCTGGCAGACATCCGGGTGGGTCAATAATTTTGCCTCGATTTCACCCGGCTCAATGCGGTAGCCATTGATCTCCAGCTGCTGATCGGTCCGTGCCACAAACTGCAGGGTGTCCGCATCAACCCGGCGCACTAAGTCGCCGGTGCGGTAGACCTGCTCATGCAATTGTTGCGCACCATGGTGCATTGTCAGGGTGATAAAGTGGGCCGCCGTCTTATCGGCATTTTGCCAGTATCCCAGCCCGGTACTGCAGCCTGCGCTGTGCAGCTCGCCACAGCCGCCCGGTGGCACAGGACGTTGATATTTATCCAGCACATACAGACGGGTATTACGAATGGCGCGCCCTATGGTGACTGGCTGCTGGGGTTCGACCTCGGCCTGAGTCACACACACGCTGGTTTCACTCAGTCCATATTCGTTGTAGAAGGTGTTTGCCAGGCGCTGATGTACCGGATTGAGCGGCGCGCCACCGACAAACAACACATCCAGCTGGCACTCGGCCAGCAGATCCGCAAACTGATTGACCAGCACGGTGGGCACAAAGGCCACGTCCACGTGCTGGCGACGCAAGAACTCACACAGCCTGGGTACATCGCGACGTATGGGCTCAGGAATGATCTCCAGTCGCGCACCCGCAGCCAGTGCTGGGAAAATCTCGATGATGGAGGCATCGAAGACATATTCGGCATACTGGCTGGCAACCACCTGACGTGACTGACCAATTAAGCGGTGGCTGTGCATCATGTGTGCTGAGAGGTTGATAAGGCCGCGGTGGCTGAGCATGGCCCCTTTGGGGGTGCCTGTGGTGCCGGAGGTATAGATCAGATAGGCGAGGCGGTCCGGGCTGTGGTTAAAGTTAATATCATTAAGCTCGGTCTGTGTCTCTGGCCAGTCTCGCCAGTGATACAGCAAGGTGGGCACCGTTGACCAGCTTAACGCATCATCACTGAGCAGCAGTGCGCACTGCGCCTGTTGCAACAGGGTTTCACGGCGTGCCTGCGGGTGGTTGGGCGACAGCGCAACGAAAGCGGCACCGGCTTTGAGCGTGGCCAGCATGGCGATGATCATGTCACAGCCTTTGTGAAAGTGCAGTGCGACGCGGGCGGGCTCAGCACCCGGCGTACCAAGGTGCTGATGCAATGTGGCAGCCAGCTGTGATGACAGGCTATCCAGCTCGCCATAGCTGAGTTGCTGATCTTCAAACGACAAGGCAATGTTGTGCGGCGCACGCTCGCAGGCCTGTGCAAAACAGGCTAACCAGTTTGTGTGTGGAGCATTACTTTGCTGTGCCTGGTGTGTCACCAGGGTTTGAAATTGCGCGTGGCTGAGCAGCGGGCAGTCGCGTACCGGCTGCTCCGGGGCCGCCATCAGGTTGTTTAGCAGCACCTGATAAAATGCCAGAAACTGCTCACAGCGCGTAGCATCATAGCGGGTTGTGGCATAGGTAAACTGGCCTTGCAGCTGGTCGCCGTCGTCCTTAAACACCATATTCCACTCAAACTTGGCTGGCGTATAGGCGTAATCTTGCGGGTTCTCCGGGATCACCTCAAAGCCATTAAATGCCTGAGTCAGCGGGTTGAACTGATCCAGTGTGAAAAACAACTGAAACAGTGGCGACAGGCCACTTTGGCGCTCAACGTTGAGCGCATCTGCCAGCACATCCACAGAGGTGCCCTGATGGCTTTTTGCATCGTGAACCTGAGTCTGCACTTGTTTCATTAATGCCGTAAAACTGAGTGTGCTGTCCAGGCGCAGCGGCAGTGCCAGGGTATTGACAAAATATCCCATTAGTTCGTGACTGTCCGGGTGGGCGCGGTTGTCGCTCGGTGTGCCAATGACAATGTCATCCCGATCGGCCCAGAAACAGGCGGCGAGCTGAAAACTGCTAAGCAGGGTCGCATAAAGGCTGACTCCCTGTTGCTGTGCCAGCGCACGCAACGAGCGGGTTAGTGCGTCGGGCAGGGTAAAGCTCAGTGCCTTGCCCTGGGGATCATAACTGGCGCTGCGGCTAAAGTCGCTCTCCCATGGGGTCAAGTCAATACCAGCAAACGCCTGTTGCCAGTAATCCAGCTCTGCCTGCTCGTCCAGGGTGCTGCGCCAGTGGGCATAGTCCCGGTAAGTCAGTGTGGGCGGGTTAATTACCTGACCGGCCATTTGCTGATCCAGTTCACGAATAAAGCGCTCGACCGACCAGCCGTCAAAGGCCACATGGTGAAACACCAGTAACAGCCTGTAGCTGGGCAGCGGGCCTACACGCAGTTGTGCCACTCGCACCGGCGCTGAGGTGTCCAGGGTAAACGGTGCATTGACAAATTCCTGCAAGGCACTGTCATTATGGCTCTGTAACGCCAGTACCTGGCAGGGCACCGGGTAGCGCGTCTGACTGATAAACCAGTGTCCCTGCTCATCCTGATCGTAGCCCTGCTGTAATATTTGATGGCGGCTGATCACTTGCTGCACCCCTTCCATCAGCGCCTGCTGCTGTGCCAGCGACTCGCAGCTTAGCATCAGGGGGATATGATAGGCCCCTGCAGTGGTGGCAAGGCGTTCACTCAGTAACATAGCTTGCTGCTGAGGGGTGACTGCCACAGGTTGGGTAGGATCGGCGAGCACGGGAATGGGTTCGATGCGGTGCTGGGTATCCAGATTAGCCAGAATAGCGGCCGGTGTCTTGTGGCTCAGCAACGCTTTGAGCGTGACAGGCAGCGCCAGAGTACGCTGCATTTTAGCCACCAGGGTCATGGCGCTTAGCGAGTTTCCGCCCAGCGCGAAAAAGCTGTCCTGCATACCTACCTGCTCAACCCCAAGGTGTTCGGCCCACAGGGCGCAGAGATCTTTTTCCAGCGCGCTTTGCGGGGCGACATAGGTGGTGCTGACGCTGATATCCAGCGGTGCGAGTGCGCGGGCGTCAACCTTGCCGGAAGGCAGTAAAGGCAAAGTCGCGCTGCATTGCAGTGCTGCCGGATGCATGTAATCTGGCAGCCGCTCGTTCAGCCAGGGCAGTAACTCATCAAGTGTTAGCATGCTGGTGGTGCCGAGGTACGCAACCAGCGCAGGCCCCTGTGCCAGGGGTTGCACTTTCACGCAGGCCTGTTCAATATCCGGGTGCTTAAGCAGCACCACTTCGATTTCATTGAGCTCAATGCGATAGCCACGAAGTTTAACCTGCGCATCATTACGGCCCATAAATTCCAGGTTACCGCAGGGCAGACGACGGGCCATATCGCCAGTGCGATAGGCGCGACCGCGCGTTGTGGTAATAAAACGGGCCTCAGTTTGTTCTGGCAGATTGAGATAGCCACGGGCAACACTGTGGCCTGAGATAAGGATCTCACCGGGGCAACCGACCGGCAGAGGCGCGAGTGCGTCATCGACTATGTCGATGGTGACATGGCGCAAAGGCTGACCAATGGCCTTGAGGTTTTGCTGCTGGGCAAACTGCCTGTGCACTGTGGCCGTGACCGTCGCTTCGGTAGGGCCATATTCACTGAACAGGCGTTGTTGCCAGGTATCGACCAGGCTTTGGCTACAGGACTCACCACCGAATACCACCCGCCGGATGGCGCTGGCTTTGCCGCAGTGTCCAATCGCTTGTAAATGCGATGGCGAGGCTACCAGGTGAGTGACGGCCCTGTCGAGAATTTCCTCTCGCATGGCCAGCGGGTCGTTGCAAGTTCGCTCGCAGGGAATGACCAGGCAGGCACCATTGAGTAAAGTCATAAACAGCGGCTCGACTGAGGCATCAAAAAAGTAGGGCGTTAACCAGTAGGTCCGCTCGTCGCTGGCAAATTGATAGACCTCGCTGGTGCTGCGTACCAACGCATCAACATGACCATGCTCGACCATCACGCCCTTAGGCTGGCCGGTACTGCCCGAGGTATAAATAACGTAGGCAAGTTGCCCGGCATCGCCCTGCGCTAATTCATATTCCGCAGGATCTGACAGCAAGGCCTCGGTTGTCAGTACCGGGGTGGCATCGGACTGGGCCAGTTGTTGCGCCTGTGCCGTCAGCTGAGATTGGGTCAGTAGCAGTGCCGCCCCCGAATCATTAAGGATAAACTGGTTACGGCTGCTGGCCTGAGTTGGGCTTAATGGCACATAAGCCGCACCTGCGGCTAAGGTGGCCAGAATCGCGGTGACCATCTGTGGTCCACGAACAAACATCAAAGCGACCTTAGGGTCGTCATGCTGTGCTATCTGTGCGCGTATATGGCTTGCAAGCGTGTGTACTTCCCGGGCCAGGGTGCGATAACTTATCTCCTGCTCCTGGTAGATCAGGGCACTGGCCTGCGGGGTTTGCTTGGCCTGGGCAACAAAGCGTGCGTAGAGGTTCTCATAGGCAGGTTTGTCTTGTGTCTGCGGTTCGCTCAGACACTGACCCGGCGGCACATACGTGTGTGATTGCAGCGGCTGGTGAGGCGCGGCAACACTGCACTCAAGCAGATGGATAAAGGTCTGACGAAATGCCTCAATATAAGCCTGGCTAAAGCGGTTTGGGTTGTAATCAATCTGGCCAGAAATAGTCGCTTCGCTGTCATCCAGCGCCAGCAACAGATCTACTTTAATGGGCTGATACAGCTCATCATCACTGAGCAGCGGGCTGACTGAAAAGGGCAGTGACAACGCCGGGTCGAGCTGACTGGCCAGCTTTTGCACACTGAACATAATCTGCAGTGCGCTTTGCTCACGGTCGTCCTGTGCAAAGTACTGAACCACCTCATCAAATGGCAGATCCTGATGGCGTTTGGCCTGATGCAGGGTTTCTTTCACCTGAGTGACCAGTTGCGCAAAGCTGGCTTGTTTATCAAGCTCAGCCCGTAACGCCAGGGTATTGACAAAAAAGCCCATAATGTCCTGGGTTTGCGGGTGATCCCGGTTGTCTGATGGCACTCCCAGCAGGATATCGTTCTGATTGGTAAAGAGCATCAGCGTATAATAGTAGGCACTGAGCAGGACACTGAATGGCGTGGCACTGAGGGAGCTTGCCAGCTGACGAAGCTGGGTGCTCAGTGTGTCGGGCAGGGTAAAATACAGATTACTGCCACGGGTGAGCGGCTCATTTAAAGGCGCGTCCAGCGTTTTGGGTAGCCGGGTTGGCAGCGCATCTTTTAATTGTGTCTGCCAGTAATCATGTGCCTGTTGCTGATCCAGTGTCCGGTGCCAGCTTGCGTAGTCAAAGTAGGACAAAGGCGATGGCTGTTGCTGCGCCCATGAAGGGTCGGCCATCAGCTGACTGAGCTCTTTGAAAAACAACTGCATAGACCAGCCGTCAAAGGCAATATGATGCCATAAAAACAGTGTGTAAGTGCTCGAGGCACAGTGATAATGCACCACTCGCAGCGGCGCATCCTGGGTTAAATCAAACGGTGTCAGCACTTGTGTTTGAACCTGCGCTTTCAGTTGCTCAGGATCGTTGCACCGTGTTTGTACGGAGTTCAGTGCGCTACTGCGGGGCTGACAAAAGAGCTGATCGTCGTGCTCCACAATCTGGCTGTTTAAGATCGGGTGGCGCACCGTCAGTGCCTGAATGGCCTTGTCCAGTTTGGCAACCGTGTCCGCTTGCTGGTGCTCGACCAGCATCGGAATATGATAGGCACAGCGCTGTGGCTGTAAGCGGTCGACAAACAACAGTCGTGCCTGAGCATTAGACAATAAAGAAAGCTGCAACACAGACCAGTTTAAAAAGGCCTGCTCTGAGTGTATCTGATGCTCTTCAAGCAAAGCCAGCAAGGCTGGCTTGTTGGCTTTTAGCTCGGCAATCAATTCTGCTGCGACGGTTTCCTCATATCCCAGTGCCAGCGAATTGTTGTCACCCAGCCAGACCCGCAGGCCTTGTGTGTGTAGTTTTTGAACAAAAGATAACATATTAAAGCTCCATGACCTGCTTCGCGCTGGTCTGTGTTGCATGCTGTGAACGAACTATGGTGTTTACCTGAGTGCTGCCCAGGTGCTCTGCCAGAGTGGCAATATTGGGGTAACTCAGCAGGGCCGATAACGGGATGGCCAGCTGCAAGGACTCCTGTGCTTCGCGTACCAGCTTAACGGCCAGAATGGAGTTGCCACCGAGCTGGAAAAAGTCATCCTGAATGCCAACCTGGCTGACGCCGAGCACCTGCTGCCAGAGCGCGCAGAGTTGCTGTTGTAATGGGGTTTCGGGTGCCACATAGCCGCCCTGAGGTGTCAGGCTGGGGGCAGGCAGCGCCTTTTTATCCAACTTGCCATTGACCGTCAGCGGCAGGGCATCCAGTGCAATCAACTGATCCGGGATCATATAGCTGGGCAGGCGTGTGCCCAGGCGCTGACGCAGCGCTTCGCAGTCTTGCGTACTGCCGGTGGTGACGATATATCCCACCAGTGCCGTTTGACCCTGATTGTCATAGGTCAGTACGCAGGCCTTAGAGATTTCACTGAAGGTCAGCAGTTGTGCTTCTATCTCGCCCAGCTCTATGCGGTGGCCACGGATCTTCACCTGGTCGTCCAGTCTGCCCAGATATTCCAGATGTCCGGTTGGCAGTAGCCGCGCCTTATCGCCGGTGCGATACACTCGACACTGACGCCCGCCGGTGGTGAGTGTAAAGAAGCGCTCGGCACTCAGTGTTTCGCGATTGAGATAGCCGCTTGCCAGGCCCGCTCCGGTAATATACAGCTCGCCTGGGCAGCCCAGCGGCACAGGCCGATGCTGTTCATCCAGTACCAGCGCCTGCATGTCAGACAATGGCTTGCCGATATCGGCAATATGACGTGGCATGGCTGCGCTCAGGGTCAGGGCGGTAACATGCACTGTGGTCTCAGTAATGCCATACATGTTGACCAGCGTGATACGGTCACCATAGTGTTGCCACCAGGGGGCCAGCTTACTGTAGTTGAGCTGCTCGCCACCAAAGATCACATAGCGCAGGGTACTGAGTGGCACCTGAGCCGTGCTGGCGATATCGGCAAAGGTATAGAATGCGCTGGGCGTCTGGTTCAGTACGGTGACGCCATATTGCTGACATTGCCCGACAAACTGCATGCTGTCGCGGATCTCCAGATAGTCGGGAATAAACAGCTTGCCGCCATAGGCCAGCGCGCCCCAGATCTCCCAGACACTGAAGTCAAAGATATAGTCATGGTACAGCACCCAGGTGTCTTGCTCTGAAAAACTAAAATGCTGCTCGGCAGCACTGAGTAGGCGCGCAACATTGCCATGGGTTTGCACAACACCTTTAGGCTTGCCCGTGGTGCCAGAGGTATAAATAACATAGGCCGGATCGGCGCCTTTGACATTGCATGCGGGCGGCGTGTCCGGATAGCCGTGCAGTGTTGCCTCGTCGTCGAGCAGCAGATACGTCAGCTGTGGAGCACCCAGTTTATCGCTCAGTTCACGATAACTGATAACCACCTGCACTTCGGCATCGTCGAGAATAAACCCATTGCGGCTGGCCGGTGCCCGGGTCGATAAAGGCACATAGGCGGCGCCCGCTTTTAAGACCCCGAGAATGGCGACCAGCGTATCTGGGCCCGGTGGTAAATATAAGCCGACAAACTGGCCGCTCATATTCTGTTCAACCAGCCATTGGGCCAGTTGGTTGGCCCGGCGTGCCAATTGATCGTAACTCATGGTGCCCGTTGTGGTGAGCAGGGCGGTATTGTCGGGGTGGCGCTGCGCCTGCTGAGCAAATAAGTCTGTCAGACTCTGCTCTGAATACAGTGGCGTGGTAAGCGGCTCAGGCAGCGTTGCCGCAGGTGCCAGCGCACTTAGCGGTTGCATCAGTTCGGATTGCGAGGTGCAGTTCACCAGTTGCGCCAGCAGGTGGGCAAAGTTATTGGCCATGGACTCAACAAACCACAGATCATAGCGGCTGCGGTCATACTCCCACTGCATGACAACCGGACGCGCCGGATCCTGACTGTGGATATCCTGCAGGGCAATGTTTAACTCGAACTTGGTATCCTGAGCCGGTGCACCGTGCTCCAGCGCAATATGCGTAAAGATATCCTGATGCTGCGTCGGTAGCGGCGTATCCTGAAAGGTAAAGCACACCTGAAACAGCGGGTTCACACCGGGGATGCGCGGCACATTCAAGGCATCAACCAGCGCCGGGAAAGGCAGTGCCTGGTTTGCCTGTGCTTCGCTGCATACTTCAAAGCTTTGCTGGATCAGCTCATCAATGGTCGTCTGAGGCGCGCTTTGCAGGCGGTGCACCACAGTGTTGACCAGCATACCCAGTGTGGTTTCCAGTTGCGGGTGCGCCCGGTTTGCCAGTGCCGAGCCAATACAGATATCCTCATCGCCGCTAAAGCGCGACAGTACCAGATATAATGTGGCCAAAGTGGCAGAAAACGGCGTGACCTGGTTGCGCTGACAAAACTGTTGTAGCTGTTGCCACTGTGCTCTGGGCAGCTCAATTTGATGAGTACCTGCACTGACAGGTACATCCTGCGCCAGCTGAGAAACGGGTAAGTTAATGCGTGGCGGCGCTGACTCTAACTGGGTTTGCCAGTACATGCGCTGCTGCTGTGCCTGCTCGCCGCTGAGCCACTGTACCTGATGACAGGCGTAATCGGCATACTGGATCTGGTTTGGCTGGGCGGCAGGGGCTTCGCCATTTTCCAGCTGGGCATACAGGGCCAGTAACTGGCTTGCAAACTGATTGGCCGACCAGCCATCGTGGATCAGATGGTGCTCGACTTGAAGCAGCACATGTTTTTGATCACTTAGCTTCACCAGCGTCCAGCGCGCCAGTGGCAGGCTGTCGAGCTTAAACGGGGCATTCAGCTGATTTAGCTGCTGCGTCAGCTGCGACTCGGCTTCGGCTTCGCTCAGTTCACTGTAATCCAGCAGCGGCAGTTCAGGCACATAGTCCGGGTGGATATGCTGAAGCGGTTCGTGCAAATCAAACGACGTGCGATAAATTTCATGGCGCTGAACCAGCGTGCTGAGCGCCGCATGCAATCTGGATGGCGCCAGGGCACCGTTTAGCGTCAGTCGGCTGACCGAGTGATAGGCAAGGTTGTCCGGTGCCTGACGCGCTAAAAACCATAATCCACTTTGTTGCGCCGACAGAGGCGCCGTGTGCTGGTGGTGCGCCGGGCGATGTGTAATGGCAGCAGGCGGGCGGACGTTATGAGTCAACAGGGCTTGCCAGATCTGCGCCGGGGTGCGCAGTCGGTAAATCAGCTGAGTGTCCAGGTGCAGATTAAGTTGCTGCTGAACTTCATTGGCGATACGGATAGCAGAAATAGAGTCGCCACCTTGCTCAAAGTAGTCGCTGTGCCAGTGCAGCTCAGCCGGGCAATAGCCTTGCATCAGGCTTAAAAATACCTGCTGAGTATGAGATAACTGGGCATCCATGTGAGTGTGTTCGACCTCAACAGGCAGGGCCGCCAGTGCACGCTTATCGGTTTTGCCATTTTCCGTCATCGGTAACTTGTCGAGCAGTACTATCAGGTCGGGCTGCATATAATCTGGCAGGGTACGGCTAAGGTGAGTGGCGATGTGCTGAGTCTGCTCAGCGTCGCTGTCCTGTGCCACGACATAGGCGGCGAGTAAGCGACGATTCCCCTGTTGTTTGATCACGCAGCTGACCAGTTTGACGCTATCCAAAGTCGCAATGGTTTGTTCGATTTCCTCAAGCTCAATGCGAAAGCCACGTAGCTTAACCTGGCCATCATCACGACCGGCAAAGTGGTATTCCTGACCATCAAAAGAAGCCAAGTCACCCGTCTTATATAAGCGGCTGAAACCCGCCGGATCGCGCTGAGGGTCGTAAAAAGGGTTGGCGATAAAGCGGCTCTGGGTCAGGTCGTCCCGGTTCAAATAGCCCAGCGCCAGACGTGGGCCACTAATATAGAGCTCCCCCACTTCGCCCTGTGGGCAAGGATTTAGCTGAGGGTCCAGCACATATAGCCGGGTATCGTTCAGTGGCTGGCCAATGTTTAATTCGCTGTCTTGTGGCGCAAAGCGATGCAAACTGGTGGCAACCGTGTTTTCTGTCGGGCCATAACCATTATAAATTGCAGTGATCTGGCTGTAGGCTTCGAGCATAGCCACATTCGGCGTCTCACCTGCGACTATCAGGCACTTCAGTGCACTGAGTTGCTGCGGCGGGATCAAGGCCAGCAGCGCAGGCGGGATGGAAGCAAATTCGATGTCATTTTGCTGTACCAGGGTGCTCAGCGCCTGCGCATCGGTGCGCTCGTGTTCGCTGGCGATATACACGCTCTGGCCCAGTAATAAATGAACAAACAGTTCGAACACACTGGCGTCAAAGATATACGAGGCAAACAACAAGGCGCGCTGATATTGCCCTGTGTTGAACCAGTCGATATGCGCATCGGCCAGGTGTAAAATATTCTGTGCGGGGATCTGCACTCCTTTCGGCTGTCCGGTTGTCCCTGAGGTATAAATCACGTACCCTACCGCATCTTGCGTTTGGGCGGGGGCAGTATCGAGCCCATCTTGTGTGCTGAGCTTGTCAACGCAGAGCACAGCGCGGCCCGCAATGGCGTCTGCTTTACTAAGGTCGCTGTGGGTCAGGATCAGCGCAGGCTGGCTGTCCTGTAAAATGAATTGCGTCCGCTGCGCCGGGGCATCGGTGGAAATAGGAATATAGCCAAATCCGCAGTGCAGAACGGCCAACATACTGACGACCATATCAATGCCGCGCTCATGATAGAGTGCAATGTATTGAGAAGAAGGCGCGGCTTGTGCCTGTTCAGGAAGTTGCTGGCGAATATGTCCGGCAAGAAACGCGACTCGCTGCGCTAATTCCTGATAGCTGATATGATTATTTTCATAAATAAGTGCAGTTCGATCCGCAAAATTGCCATAAACTTGTGAGAGAGTCATTGCCAGTGGTGGCATACCACTGTCTGAAAAATGCTTCGTGTTCACGTCTTCTAGTCCTTCGCTAACATGTTCAACTTGGTTGCGCGTGAATTATGTATCCCAACTGTGTACAAATTGTGTCTTTATTGTTTTTATTTGGATATTTTCACGCTTTTTTTTGTGCTTTCGGTATTGCAATTTATGTTATTTTGTAGTGCATACTTGAAACTCATCGTTACTTAGGAATAAATCATGAAAATTAAACAGTTGGGTACGCCGTTTAGTGCGACCGCGTGTAAGGTGTTGTTATGTGGTGGCGGGGAGCTGGGCAAGGAAGTGGTGATTGAGTTTAAACGCCTGGGTGCTGAGGTGGTGGTGCTGGACCGCTATGAACACGCGCCCGCCATGCAGGTTGCCGACCGCAGTTACACCTTGTCGATGCTGGACGGTGATAAACTGGCTGCAATTATAGAGCAGGAAAAACCCGATTATATTGTGCCAGAGATCGAAGCAATCGCGACCGACACATTGGTGACGCTGGAGCAGCAGGGCTTTACCGTGGTCCCCAGCGCCAGAGCCACGCAACTGACCATGAATCGTGAGGGGATCCGCCGGCTGGCCGCCGAAGAGCTGGGGCTGGCGACGTCGCCTTATCGTTTTGTTGATACCCAACAGGCGTTTATCGCGGCGGTTGGCGAAATTGGCATGCCCTGTGTGGTGAAACCGATTATGAGCTCTTCAGGTAAGGGGCAGAGTGTGGTGCGCACTGAGGCCGACCTCAACGCCGCCTGGGAATACGCACAGCAGGGCGGGCGTGCCGGTCAGGGCAGAGTGATTGTTGAAGGCTTTGTCGACTTTGACTATGAAATTACCCTGCTGACCATTCGCCATATTGATGGCACCAGTTTCTGCGAGCCAATTGGCCATGTCCAACAGGATGGTGACTATCAGCAAAGCTGGCAGCCGCAAGCCATGTCTGAGCTGGCCTTATCGCGCGCCAAAGCCATGGCCGAGCAGATCACCGAAGCGCTGGGTGGCCGGGGCTTGTTCGGGGTTGAGCTGTTTATTAAGAACGATGAGGTGTATTTCAGCGAAGTGTCTCCGCGTCCTCATGACACCGGCATGGTGACCCTGATCTCTCAGGACCTGAGTGAATTTGCCCTCCATGTGCGGGCTATTCTGGGATTGCCTATTCCTAATATTCAGTGTCACGGCCCGTCGGCATCCAGTGTTATACTGGTCGACGGCACGTCACAGCAACTGAGTTTTACTCAGGTCGCCGAGGCCCTTTGTGAAGCCGACACCGATTTGCGTCTGTTTGGCAAACCTGAAGTGGCAGGTCGACGCCGTATGGGGGTTGCACTGGCGCGTGATGAAAGCTGTGAACTGGCCACAGAGAAAGCAAAACGAGTAAGTTCAACCATAGGCACGATTTTATGACACACAAGGTAATGGGCGATCTGGTCGCCGGGTTCTGGCGTTTACTGGACTGGCAGCACAGCCCGGCTCAGACTTTAGAGTTTGTAAAGCAACTGACAGAGCTGGGTATACGTGACACCGATCACGCCGATATCTATGGCCAGTATGAATGCGAAGCGGCTTTTGGTCGTGCACTGGCATTAGAGCCGTCGGTCCGTGAGCAGATCCGTATCATCACCAAATGCGGCATTCGTCCGGCTCTGGCAAGTAAGGGACTGGCGGGCAAAGCCAATCACTATGACTCAAGCAAAGCCCATATCATTGCCTCGGTGCAGCAGTCTTTAAAGCACTTTGGCACAGATCGCATCGATACATTGCTGATCCATCGTCCCGACTATCTGATGGATGCCGACGAAGTGGCTGATGCGTTTAACACACTCAAACAACAGGGTGATGTACTGCACTTTGGAGTGTCGAATTTTACCCCTTCGCAGCTGAGCCTGCTGCAATCTCGCTTAGACTTTAACCTGATCACCAACCAGATAGAGTTTTCACCTTATGAGCTTAAGGCCCTGGATGATGGCACTTTAGATCAGTGTCAGCAGCTGCGTATTCACCCCATGCTGTGGTCACCGCTGGCGGGTGGGCGTATCTTCGCAGCACAAGATGACAAAGCGGTGCGTTTACGTGCTTGCTTGAGTGAGGTGGCAGAAGAAGTGGGTGCCAGCGGCATCGATGCGGTGATCTATGCCTGGTTGCTGATGCACCCAAGCAAGCCCTCTGTGGTGCTGGGCACGGGTAACATTGAGCGGGTACGTACGGCCGTGGCGGCACGTACGCTGACCTTATCCCGCGAGCAATGGTATCGTATCTGGCAGGCATCGACCGGCCATAGTGTGCCTTAAATGAGTAGCAGCCGGACTCAGAGCGTAAAGTCCAGCGCGTAACTCACATAGGCCTTGATGTCATCATCGGCATCAAGGTCTGTTTTGACTAGTCCCAGCGTGAGCCCTCCGGTGCTTAAACTGACACCATAATCCATATAGCTGTCATCCTCACCGGTCCATTCCATAACGGTATCACCACTGGAGCGGCCGATATGCAGGCCCAACTCAGATTCTGAAAACACCGCAAACGCGGCATTGAGCTCCAGATACAACATATCTTCTTCGCTGGTTGAGTCGTCCTGCGCTGTGGTCAGGTGGCTAAGCTTCACGGTGAAAAACTGCCAGCCGAGTGAGGCGTACAGTTCACCAAAGTCGATATCCCCGGCCGCATCCGGATAGGCATAATGGATATAGCCCAGGTCGTAACTGAGCTGATTGTACTCGCCACTGAAGCCTGCATAGAGATCCAGTTCATAGCTGGTGCTGGCGGCATCACCAAAATCCACGTTGGATGCCCAGGTACCAATGTAAAAGCCTTTGCCGCTGTCGTAATCCAGCCCGCCCGAAATGGCGGCACCATCATCCGATTGGGTAATACCGCGCCAGAAATAATTGGAGCTGGCGGCGACATTGGCGCTGACAGAGCTGGGGCTGTCGGCGAATGCCTGCGCGTGGGTGAACAGCAGTGAGATTGCACAAAAAAGTGAGTATTTATTATTCATGTAGCGTCCTCTGGAGCACAAAGTTGTTGTCGTACACGAGGTTGCAATGGCTAAGCCAGCCTTGAAAAAATGCGCTTTTAAATTTTAATGCTTTGATTTATATGGGTATATTTTGTTTTTGAATGTTGGGGGGTAGATTGAAGTGGGAGCGCGCACGCACGTCGCTGGTGCATGGCTTGCTGATATTGCACAATTATCAGGCAGTATCGTTGGCTGCCTGATAATCGTCTCTGAGCGATTAACCGAAGATGGCGCGCATCAGTGAAATGGTCTCATCGACACTGCGGCCTTTTTCGACTTCAGCGATAATAGAGTCGCGCTTAGCACGGATATGCTCCGGGATGCTCTCATCACTCAAAGCGCGGTCAACCAGAGTTTCTGCCGACTCTTTGCTGCGACGCGTGGTTTTAGTCCCGCCACTGCTTGTGGTCCGCTTTGGTTTATTAAGCAATTTGTAATAGTTGGAGCTTTGCGGCGTGTCTTTGTCTGCATAATAGAAGAAGCACGGCAGTAAAGCTTTAATGGCACTCAGCCTGGTTTCAAGCTCGTCAGCGGCGCTGCCCGTTGCAAACCAGGGCATCTTGTTGATGGCGACCACAACATCCTGCCAGTAACGCTCAAAGTCCCGGTTGGTCAGTTTTGCAATGCCCAATGCCTGACACAGGGGATCCAGCTTGCTGTTGACCAGCGGCGTGAACACATCCGGGCGGCGCATCGCCAGCAGGCGAGTGGCGGGCGCCAGAGTGGGTTTTTCATCGCTGTGACTGAATGCCATCAGGTAAGCCACGACAAACTCCTGATAATGCTGCGCTGTAACCTCACCTTCCAGTGGGATGTGAGCCAGCGCCGTATCGAACTCACCTGGTAAATCGGCGAGTAACTGGTGGAACCCTTTGGCACTTTTGGTTGAGGCAAACCATTCGACATCGAACTGATATACACCGGTATCCAGACTGGCGGCATGTTTGCCACTGAACGCCAGGCGGTCTTCGCTGATCATCTCTTGTAACGGTGTGGCGCGCAGTGGAGCCAGGTAGTCAATCAGCTTCAGCTGCTCGTCCAGTGCCAGCTCGGTCTCACGTTGACGAATGAATTCGCAGATCACAGGCCAGGGCGCAATACGTAAGGTTTTTAGCTGCAAAAAGCTGATGGCACTGATCAGCATATCCTGAAGCTTCTTCACGATAGGCAACTGGTGATCGTCAAGCAGTTCAAAATTAATGCGGTTTTTGGCTACGTCCAGTAACTCATAGCACCACCCCAGAAAGTCTTCCGGATGATTTTCGACCTTGACGGCCATCAGGTTAAGGCTGATCTCGGTCGCCTGTTTCAGGATGTTCTGGTAGATCTGACTTTCTTGTTCGCCCAAAGCCATATTCGACGGTGAAATGAGCAGCTTCTTCATGTCGCAGCGGTTCTCCAACTAGAGGGTTAAATTCAGACTATTCAGTTTAGCGAAAGGTCGGCAAAACTGACAAGGGCGTGGATCATACCGGGATCTCCCACAAGTGCAATGCGAGATAGGGCGGATTGAAAAATCTTCCGGGCTGAAGGTGAATTTATCAACCAGATCGCTATCATAGAATGAGTCATAGATCATTTATAAAGGAAGAGTTATGAAACGCGTACTCAAACTGGTCGGTGCTCTGGTGCTGTTACTGGTGATTACTGTTGTGGTGGCGCCAATGCTGATCCCGACTTCGACCATCATTGCGCAGCTGGAGCAGCAGGTTGAGGCGAATACCGGGCGCAAGTTGCAAATTGCAGGCGACAGTGAGCTCAGTATTCTGCCGCGCCTGAATATTACCCTTAATGATGTGCGCTTTGAAAATATGCCGGGCGGCAGCCAACCTCATATGCTGACCATGGACCAGCTGGCCGTGCATATTCCCTGGGTGTCGCTGTTTTCCGGCGAGTTTCAGCTGGAGCAGTTTGTGATCCGCAACCCGAAAATTCTGCTGGAGAAAAATGCCGCAGGCCAGGCCAACTGGGTATTGGCGTTGGGCAAGGGCGCAGCGCCAGAACAGCCTGCTGAGCAGGCCAAGCCTGCATCGGGCCCGGTATCATTGCCACAAGGCTTTGACATTGCACTGGGTGAGGTGGCCATTTATGGCGGTGAGCTGATCTATGCAGACGCCACCTCAGGGGCACGTCATACAGTTTCCGACTTGGCACTGACTATCACGCTGCCTTCTTTGTATAAGGCGCTGGAGCTGGATGGTAAGGTGACCTTTCAGGGGGAAACGTTTGCCCTCAAAATGGCTGTCGATACGCCAGCTAAGGCCATAGAAAGCAAAGACTTTAGTTTTTCACAGGCGCTGCAATCACGGCTGGTAAATATGACCTTTGATGGTCTGATTGCACAGCAGGGCCAAGTTTTTAGCGGTGCATTGAAGCTGTCCGGTGATTCAGTAAAAGACATTGCGCAATGGCAAAAGGTCGATTTAAAGGCCAAGCCCGAGGCCTTTAATCAGTTTGAAGTGGCCGGCGAAATGCGTTTTGCCAATGACGTATTCGCATTGCAGTCATTAACGGCCAAACTGGATAAACTTGATATTCAGGGCCGCAGTGAGATTAAACTGGGTGAACGCTTGCACGTCGATGCCAATGTGGACCTGGGCATGCTGGACCTTAATCCTTATTTACCAGAGCCCGTGGAGGCACCGGAGCAGCCGGAGGGTACACCGGGTGAGCCGCAGCCGATCGTCTGGGATGACAGCGAAATTGATTTATCGGCACTCAATATGCTCGACGCCAGCGTCGTGATCCGCTCCAATGGCCTGCGCGCCAGAGAGATTAAATTGGGCGAGAACCAGTTTTCCGTGGTGCTGAACAAAGGCAAGGCTAAGCTGTCGATGGACAAATTTGCGGCCTATGAGGGCAGTGGCAAAGGGGTCGTTCATGTCAACGCCGCGGCTAAGCCGTATCAAATTACCACTAATTTCGCACTCAACAGCATCAATGCTGAGCCACTGCTGACCGATGCCATTGGTTTCGATAAGGTGCTGGGTAAAGGCAGCCTGAACTGGGATCTGGAAACCCGAGGCGTCAGCCAGAAACAGTTTGTCTCGGCGCTGGCCGGGGAGTTGGCGTTTGAGTTTAAAGACGGCGGTGTCAAAGGCGCCAATCTGGCCGAAATGGTGCGTAAAGGCAAAGAAATACTTAAAGGGGATTTTTCATCTGTCTCTGAAGGGCTGAATGCCGACTTTGACCCAAACCAGAAAACGGACTTCTCTGCACTGACTGGCAGCTTTCAGTTTCTTAACGGCGTTGGCCGTAACCGTGACCTGAATCTGGCAAGTCCGTTGATCCGTATTACCGGAGAAGGAGAAGTCGACTTACCCAAAACTTATGTGAATTATCGGGTTGTAACCGGAATCGTAGACACCATAGAGGGCCAGCAAAGCCAGGATGACAGCACCGGCTTTAAAGTGCCGGTCAGAATTAAGGGTCCGTTCCACAAGGTGGAAACTAAACTGGACCTGAGTGGCGCGGCGAAAGACAAAGCCAAAGATGCCGTAAAAGATAAGCTAAAAGACAAACTGAAAGGGTTCTTTGGCGGATAACCCGGCATTTAAAGACCTCCGACCGGGCCGTCTGGCCCGGTTTTTTTCTTCATTAAACTCAAAGTGCTAAGCCCGTCATAAGCTTTGTTCAGAAAACCTTAAGTGGCGTCATTCTCTAGGCTTGGCCACACTGAGCACCTGAATTAGACCTTCTTATACCTTTTCCCGGAGCAATCCATGACAAAAATCTTCACACTGCTTACCCTGCTAAGCTGCACTCTGGCCCTCCCTTTGGTTCATGCTGACACGCACAGTGACTCAGACAAACAGGCGGGCGACGTTTTCCATTACCCTCATGGGGCTCGCAATGCGGTGAGCCTGACGTTTGATGATGCACGAGTCAGTCAGCTGGATATAGCAGTGCCTATTTTGAATAAACACGGTGTCAGGGGCACTTTCTATGTGATGCCAGATCCTGTGCGAGAGCGAATAAAAGACTGGCGCAAAGTGGTGGCTGCGGGGCATGAATTGGGCAATCATACCCACTCTCATCTGTGTACAGGCAACTTCGCCTGGCTGAGAGCGCAGGACAAAGGGCTGGAGCAGATTGACCTTGACTGGCTGGAACAGGACATTCTTAAAACCAACCAGTTTTTGAAAACCCAACTGGGTGTGATTGCGCAAAGCTTTGCCTATCCCTGCGGTAATACCTTTGTGGGTCGCGGCGTTCAGGTGAAAAGCTATGTGCCTCTGATAGCCAAACATTTCAGCTCCGGGCGCACCTGGCTCGATGAAACCGCGAATAATCCGACCTACCTTGATTTTGCCCAGCTGACCGGAATACGTATGGATGGTATGGGCTTTGAGGAGTTGAAAACGATGATAGAAGCGCTTCGTGAGGACAACAAATGGATCATCCTGGCGGGCCACGATGTGGGCGAAAATGGCCTTTACAGTGTCAATGCCGAGGTACTGTCACAATTAATTCATTATCTAAAAGAGCCAAAAAATGGCTTTTGGCTGGAAACCGTCGATAAAGTGTCTCACTACATAAAAATGCACCGAAAACAGCCTAAGTAGCCTGTTTTTTGTTCGCTGATAGGCAGTTATCATCTTGGTCTTTGCGCCACATTTGCATAATTAGTTTGTCAGTCTGACTTGTGAACGTTTGGTTTGTCCCCATATCCCTGTTTTAATGCAAGTTCGGCGCAGCGGCCCGGTCAAATTAATTAAAAATTGAACTATCTTTAGCGCTGCTTTGCTGTTACAATTGCCCGCCCTTGAAGCACGACGCGTTCGTAATTTGAGTGGAAATTAATCTAAATGCTTAGGTTTTAAACAAAATCTAGGCGAGTTGTAATTACACCGGAGCTCATCAAGATGATCCAAATGCAAACTCAGCTGGACGTTGCTGATAACAGCGGCGCTCGCAAAGTGCAGTGTATTAAAGTCTTAGGTGGTTCGCACCGTCGCTACGCAGCGGTTGGCGACATCATTAAAGTTTCTGTTAAAGAAGCGATTCCTCGCGGTAAAGTGAAGAAAGGTGATGTTAAAAACGCAGTAGTCGTGCGCACCAAAAAAGGCGTTCGTCGTCCAGACGGTTCTTTGATCCGTTTCGACAGTAATGCTGCTGTTATCCTTAACGATAACCTACAGCCGATCGGAACTCGTATCTTCGGCCCTGTGACTCGTGAACTACGTACTGAGAAGTTCATGAAGATCGTTTCACTAGCACCAGAAGTACTATAAGGAGTCGATCATGGCAGCAAAAATCCGTCGTGATGACGAAGTAATCGTACTAGCCGGTAAAGACAAAGGTAAGCGCGGTAAAGTGCTTTCAGTTGTAACTGATACTGGTCGAGTATTTGTCGAAGGCATCAATATCATCAAAAAGCACCAGAAGCCTGTACCACAACTACAGCAAGCTGGCGGCATTGTTGAGAAAGAAGCGTCTATCGACGTATCTAATGTCGCGATCTTCAATGCCGAAACTGGCAAAGCTGATCGTGTAGGTTTTAGATTTGAAGACGGTAAAAAAGTCCGTTTCTTCAAGTCTACTGGTAAAACTATCTAATAGTTGGAGTAGACGATGGCGAAACTGCATGAAGTGTACAAAGACAAAGTAGTAAAAGAACTTTTCGAAAAGTTCGGTTACAGCTCTGTCATGCAAGTCCCTCAGATCGAAAAGATCACACTAAATATGGGTGTGGGCGAAGCCCTAGCTGACAAGAAGATTCTAGAGAATGCAGTAGCAGACCTAGAAGCTATCTCTGGTCAGAAGCCTCTGGTAACTAAAGCACGCAAATCTGTTGCTGGCTTTAAGATCCGTGAAGGTTACCCTATTGGCTGTAAAGTAACCCTACGCGGCGAGCGTATGTGGGATTTCCTAGAGCGTTTAGTCTCTATCGCGATGCCACGTATTCGTGACTTCCGCGGTGTTAGCGCAAAGTCTTTTGACGGTCGCGGTAACTATTCTATGGGCGTACGTGAGCAAATCATCTTCCCAGAAATCGATTATGATAAAGTCGACCGTGTTCGCGGTATGGACATCACAATCACTACTTCTGCGAAAACAGATGACGAAGGCCGTGCGTTGTTAGAAGCGTTCAACTTCCCATTCAAAAAGTAAGGGTAGGGTTATGGCAAAGAATTCAATGAAAGCACGTGACGTAAAACGTGCTAAATTAGTTGCTCAGTATGCTGAAAAGCGTGCTGCGTTAAAAGCTATCATCAGCGATGTTAACGCATCTGATGATGAGCGTTGGGATGCAGTGTTAAAGCTACAGTCTTTACCACGCGATTCTAGCCCTTCACGTCAACGTAATCGTTGTAACATCACGGGCCGCCCACATGGTTACCTTCGCAAGTTCGGCATGAGCCGTATTAAAGTACGCGAAGCTGCTATGCGCGGTGAAATTCCTGGCCTTAAAAAGGCTAGTTGGTAATAGAATCACGGGAGTAAGACATGAGCTTGCAAGATCCAATTGCGGATTTGTTTACACGCATCCGTAACGGTCAGACTGCGAAGAAGGTATCTGTAACTATGCCAACTTCAAAGCTGAAAGTAGCTATTGCTAAGGTACTAAAAGACGAAGGTTACATCAGTGACTTCGCAGTATCTGGTGACGTTAAAGCAGAATTGACTATCGAACTTAAGTACTTCGAAGGCAAAGCTGTTATCGAAAACATCCAGCGTGTTAGCCGCCCTGGTCTACGTATCTATAAGAAACGTGACGAATTACCTAAGGTAATGGGTGGTCTAGGTATCGCTATCGTATCAACTTCTAAAGGCCTGATGACAGACCGCGCTGCGCGTAACGCTGGTGTTGGTGGTGAAATCATTGGCTTTGTAGCTTAATCGGAGGGGAACTATGTCTCGTATAGCGAAGGCTCCTATTACTGTTCCTGCCGGTGTTGAAGTTACAGTTAACGGCCAGGACATCAAAGTTAAAGGCAAAAATGGTGAATTAACTCGCACGATCAACGATGCGGTTGAAGTTTCACTTAACGACAACGTTATCACTACAGCTCCACGTGAAGTTGCTAATGCTTGGGCTCAAGCAGGTACTGCACGTGCGTTGATCAACAACATGATCATCGGTGCTAACGAAGGTTTTGAGAAGAAACTACAACTAGTAGGTGTTGGTTACCGTGCGGCAGTTAAGGGTAAAGTATTAGACTTAACTCTTGGCTTCTCTCACCCAGTGAACTTCGAGATCCCTGAGGGTATCACTATCGAAGCTCCAAGCCAGACTGAAATTGTTGTTAAGGGCGCAGATAAGCAGCTTGTTGGTCAAACTGCTGCGAACATTCGTTCATACCGTGAGCCAGAGCCTTATAAAGGTAAAGGTGTACGTTATGCTGACGAATACGTGCGTCGTAAAGAGGCTAAGAAGAAGTAAGGTAAGACGATGGATAAGAAAACAGCTCGTCTACGTCGTGCTAAGCGCACTCGTAGAAATATTATCGAACAGGGCACAACTCGCCTTGTTATCCACCGCACGCCACGTCACATTTACGCTCAAGTGATCAACGCTGAGGGTAATGTGCTGGCTGCTGCTTCTACTGTTGAAAAAGCAATTGCTGAAACAGTTAAAGGCACAGGCAACATCGAAGCGGCTCAAGCAGTTGGTAAAGCAATCGCTGAGCGCGTAGCTGACAAAGGCGTTGAAAAAATCGCTTTTGATCGCAGTGGCTTTAAATATCACGGCCGTGTGAAGGCGCTTGCTGATGCAGCGCGTGAAGCCGGTCTGCAATTCTAGGAGTAGACAATGGCTAACGTAGAAGCAAAAGCACAACAGCCTGAATTGGCTGAAAAGCTAATCGCGGTAAACCGTGTGTCTAAAGTAGTTAAAGGTGGTCGTATCTTTAGCTTCACAGCACTGACTGTAGTTGGTGACGGCGCAGGTAAAGTAGGTTTCGGTTACGGTAAAGCACGTGAAGTTCCAGCTGCTATTCAAAAAGCAATGGAAAAAGCACGTCGTAACATGATCTCAGTAGACCTTAACGGTCATACTTTGCAGCACCCTATCAAGGGTCGCCATGCTGGTTCTAAAGTATACATGCAGCCTGCATCAGAAGGTACAGGTATCATCGCCGGTGGTGCGATGCGTGCAGTACTAGAAGTTGCTGGTGTGCAGAACGTACTTTCAAAAGCATACGGTTCTACTAACCCGATCAACATCGTTCGTGCAACAGTTGCCGCTCTAGAGAACATGAATTCTCCAGAAGGCATTGCTGCTAAACGTGGTCTTAGCGTTGACGAAATTTTGGGGTAAGACACCATGGCAAACACAGTAAAAGTAACTCAAGTACGTAGCTCAATCGGTCGTTTACCGAAGCATAAAGCTACATTACGTGGCCTTGGTTTACGTCGTATCAACCACACTGTTGAGCTAGAAGATACGCCAGCAGTTCGCGGTATGATCAACCAAGTTTCTTACATGGTTAAGGTAGAGGGTTAATTCGATGCATTTGAATACACTTTCACCTGCTGCTGGTGCAAAGACAGCTGGTAAGCGTGTTGGCCGTGGTATCGGTTCTGGTCTTGGTAAGACTGGTGGTCGTGGTCACAAAGGTCAAAAATCACGCTCAGGCGGTAAAGTACGCGTTGGTTTCGAAGGCGGTCAAATGCCTATGCAACGTCGTCTGCCTAAGTTCGGTTTCACTTCTCGTAAATCACTAGTATCTACAGAAGTTAACCTATACGAAATCGCTAAAGTTGAAGGCGATGTGGTAGACGTAAACGCGTTACAAGCAGCTGGTATCGTTAAAAAGAACATCCAGTTCGTAAAAGTTGTTAAATCTGGCGAAGTTTCACGCGCAGTTACCGTTAAAGGCATCAAAGTGTCTAAAGGTGCTCGCGAAGCTATCGAAGCTGCCGGAGGCAAGGTAGAAGACTAAGGAAGTACACTATGGCTAAACCAGGTCAAGATATGCAAAGCGCACAGAGTGGGCTAGCGGAACTGAAGCGCCGACTACTGTTTGTATTGGGTGCTATCATTATTTACCGTTTAGGTTCGTTCGTGCCGATCCCTGGGATTGATGCCGCCGTACTTGCCGAATTCTTCGAGCAACAAAAGGGCACCATTGTTGAAATGTTCAACATGTTCAGCGGTGGTGCGCTTGAGCGTGCCTCGGTACTCGCGCTGGGTATTATGCCCTATATCTCAGCTTCAATTATTATGCAGCTATTAACGCACATACATCCTGCGATGATAGAGCTTAAGAAAGAAGGTGAGCAAGGTCGTAAGAAGATCAGTCAGTACACGCGTTATGGTACGCTTGTGCTTGCTACATTCCAGTCTATCGGTATTGCCACTAACCTTCCTAATATGATGGATGGGTTGGTTGTGAATCCTGGTTTCGGTTTCTACTTCACCGCTGTGGTGAGCTTAGTAACCGGTACTATGTTCCTGATGTGGCTGGGCGAACAAATCACAGAACGCGGTATTGGTAACGGTATCTCGGTTCTGATTTTTGTTGGTATTGTAGCTAACCTGCCGTCTGCAATCGGTTCGACAGCAGAAATGGCGCGTCAAGGTGATCTGAACGTATTAGCTTTGGTTGTGATTGCGGTAATCGTATTCGCTGTAACTTATTTGGTAGTGTTCTTTGAGCGTGGTCAACGTCGTATCGTTGTTAACTACGCAAAACGTCAGCAAGGCCGTCAGGTCTTCGCAGCGCAGAGCACGCATTTACCATTGAAAGTAAACATGGCGGGTGTTATTCCACCAATCTTTGCTAGCAGCATCATTTTGTTCCCTGGTACAATTGCAAGCTGGTTCGGTCAAGGTGAAGGTCCAGTTGCTGACTTCTTACAAGCCGTCTCTGCAGTGTTGACTCCTGGTCAGCCTCTGTATGCGATGGTACTTGCAGCAGCGATTATCTTCTTCTGCTTCTTCTACACTGCGTTGGTATTTAACCCGCGTGAGACAGCAGACAACCTGAAGAAATCTGGCGCATTTATTCCAGGCATTCGCCCAGGTGAGCAGACATCTAAATACATTGATAAAGTAATGACACGCCTGACTTTGGCCGGTGCGTTGTATATTACCTTTATCTGTCTGGTGCCCGAGTTTATGACCATGGCGTGGCAAACGCCGTTCTACTTCGGCGGTACATCAATCTTGATTATCGTTGTGGTTATCATGGACTTTATGGCACAAGTACAGACCCATCTGATGTCTCATCAGTATGATTCTGTGCTGAAAAAAGCGAACCTTAAAGGCTACGGCCGCTAAGGTCTGTTTACGGAGTTGAGTAATGAAAGTACGTGCTTCCGTTAAGAAAATCTGCCGTAACTGTAAAGTTATCAAACGTGCCGGTGTGGTACGCGTGATCTGCAGTGAGCCTAAGCACAAGCAAAGGCAAGGCTAAGAAATCTAGTCGTGCAGGCTAAGTAATCTACTTAGCCTGTTTCATTGGTAAAACCTGAATGTCGGTTGGGTATCCTATACGGGCTTTCCAGCAAGATGATAATCAGGTTTATTTATAGGAGATATGTTAGTGGCCCGTATCGCAGGCATTAACGTTCCTGATCATAAGCATGCTGTTATCGGTTTAACAAGCATCTATGGTGTAGGTAAAACTCGCGCTAAGGCTATCTTAGCTGCGACAGGTATCGCTGAAACTACTAAAATCGGCGATTTAAACGACGAAACTCTTGACATCCTTCGTGAAGAAGTTGGCAAGTACACTGTTGAAGGTGATCTTCGTCGTGAAGTTACACTAAACATCAAGCGTCTTATGGACCTTGGTTGTTTCCGTGGCTTACGTCACCGTCGTTCGCTTCCACTACGTGGTCAGCGTACTAAGACTAACGCGCGTACTCGTAAGGGTCCTCGCAAGCCTATCAAGAAATAAGGTGGGGTAAGTTATGGCAAAAGCACCAATTCGTCGTAAAAAGGTCAAAAAGCAGGTTGTTGACGGCATGGCTCACGTTCATGCATCTTTCAACAACACGATTGTGACCATCACTGACCGTCAAGGCAATGCTCTTTCTTGGGCGACTGCAGGTGGTTCAGGTTTCCGTGGTTCTCGTAAGTCTACTCCTTTCGCTGCACAGGTTGCTGCGGAGCGTGCAGGTACTGCTGCTCAAGAGTACGGTCTTAAGAACCTAGAAGTATTCATCAAAGGTCCAGGTCCAGGCCGTGAGTCTGCTGTTCGTGCATTGAATGCTGCTGGTTTCCGTATCACAAACATCACTGACGTGACGCCAATCCCACATAATGGTTGTCGTCCACCGAAGAAACGTCGCGTATAATTAATAGGTTAGGAGAAAGAACATGGCAAGATATTTGGGCCCTAAGCTCAAGCTGAGTCGTCGTGAAGGTACTGACCTGTTCCTTAAAAGCGGCGTAAGAGCTATTGACTCTAAGTGTAAACTAGAAACAGCACCTGGTCAGCACGGCGCACGTAAAGGTCGTCTATCTGACTACGGTCTACAGCTACGTGAAAAGCAAAAAGTTCGTCGTATCTACGGTGTACTTGAAAAGCAATTCCGTAACTACTACAAAGAAGCTGCTCGCCTTAAAGGCAACACAGGTGAAAACCTGCTTCAGCTTCTAGAGCAACGTCTGGACAATGTTGTATATCGCATGGGTTTTGCAAGCACACGTGCTGAAGCGCGTCAGCTAGTAAGCCACAAAGCGATTATGGTTAATGGTCGTGTTGTTAATATCCCTTCTTTCGTAGTTACTCCAGAAGACGTGGTAGTAATTCGCGAGAAGTCTAAAAAGCAAGCGCGTATCATCGCTGCTCTAGAGTTGGCTGAGCAACGCGAAAAGCCAACTTGGATTGAAGTTGACGGTTCAAAAATGGAAGGTACTTTCAAGCGCCTACCAGAGCGTTCTGATCTGTCTGCGGACATTAACGAACAACTAATCGTCGAACTTTACTCGAAGTAAAGTTAAGAGTTAAGAGAGGATAAAATGCAGGGTTCTGTAACCGAATTCCTAAAACCAAGATTAGTCGATATCGACGCTGTAAGCTCAACGCGTTCTAAAGTAGTTTTAGAGCCTCTAGAGCGTGGTTTCGGCCACACACTAGGCAATGCTCTACGTCGTATACTTCTTTCATCTATGCCTGGTTGTGCTGTGACAGAAGTTGAAATTGACGGTGTATTGCACGAGTACAGCGCGAAAGAAGGCGTACAAGAAGACATCATTGAAATTCTGTTGAACCTAAAAGGTCTGGCAGTATCTCTAGAAGGTAAAGATGAAGTTTTCCTTACCCTGACTAAGTCTGGTGTAGGCCCTGTGACTGCGGCTGATATCCAGCACGACGGAGACGTGACTATTGCCAACCCTGAGCATGTGATCTGTCACCTTACGGCTGACAATAGTGAGATCAGCATGCGCATTCGCGTTGAGCGTGGTCGCGGTTATGTACCGGCGTCTAGTCGTTTATCCTCTGATGACGATGAGCGTCCAATCGGCCGTTTGCTGCTTGATGCATCATTCAGCCCGGTTGAGCGTATTGCGTACTCGGTTGAGTCAGCTCGTGTTGAGCAACGCACAGACTTAGACAAACTAATCATCGATATGGAAACGAACGGCACTTTGGATCCTGAAGAAGCGATCCGTCGTGCGTCTACTATTCTTGCTGAGCAGCTAGAAGCATTCGTAGACTTACGTGATGTTTCTGAGCCGGAAGAAAAAGAAGAGAAGCCAGAGTTCGATCCTATTCTGCTTCGTCCAGTCGATGACTTAGAGCTAACTGTACGTTCTGCGAACTGTCTGAAAGCCGAGCAAATTCAATATATCGGTGACTTAGTACAGCGTACTGAAGTTGAGCTTCTGAAAACACCAAACCTTGGTAAGAAGTCTCTGACTGAAATTAAAGACGTGCTAGCTTCACGTGGTCTTTCTCTGGGCATGCGCCTGGAAAACTGGCCACCTGCAAGTCTGGCTGAGTAATCTAAGTTACTATATTAGTTTAGTTAGAAGGATAGGGTCATGCGCCATCGTAAGAGTGGTCGTCAATTAAACCGTAACAGCAGCCATCGCAAAGCGATGTTCAGCAACATGGCTGGTTCTTTGGTGAAGCACGAAATCATCAAAACAACTTTGCCTAAAGCGAAAGAGTTGCGCCGTGTAATTGAACCTTTAATCACACTGGCTAAGACTGACAGCGTAGCAAACCGTCGTTTAGCGTTTGCTCGCACGCGTGATAAAGAAGTAGTTGGTAAATTGTTCTCTGAGATCGGTCCTCGTTTTGCGGATCGTCCAGGTGGTTACACTCGTATTCTGAAGTGTGGCTTCCGTGCAGGTGACAACGCGCCAATGGCTTACATTGAACTACTAGATCGCCCAGTTGCGACTGAAGAAGTTCAAGAAGACGCGCAGTCTGCAGAGTAAGTCTTACTAGTTAAGACACAGAAAAGCCGGGCATTGCCCGGCTTTTCTACATCTAAAGGATAGTTGTCCGTCTAAATAGGTATTGGTATTTATCTATTAAAAATTCCAGTGGAACAACAAGCCTAGGTGGTTACCATCCATTTTTGGGGCGTCGCTATAGCTGTAACCAGCGAAGTTTGACAGTTCGTACTCTACGACACTGTATCTAAGCTCCAGGCTGGCATTGAAACTTTCGAATGAGTACATCCCAGACAGGATGAGTTTGCCTGCATTATCGAATTCAGCATCATCAGCAAAGTCATTATCTAGTTCAACAGCCATATCTAAGCCTGCACCCAGACCGAATTTAAACTGCTCGTTGATTTTGTAATAGGGGATTGTTTCGAGCGCAAAGCGGCTAAAGGTCACATCACCATTTTTTGCGTTCGCAGAATCGAAGTGATATGCGGCATTAAAGCGAATATCAAACTGTTGATTGAGTGAATAATTTAACGCACCACCCAGGATAAAGCCATCTCCGGCCTTAATACTGTCGCTGCTATCATCTTCATAGTTGAGCGTACCAATTGTGTCGCCACCCATGGTGTAACCAACCGTTGCAGATAACGCCCAAGGGCTTTGGGTTTCTTCAGAGGCAAATGCGGTTGTTGAAAGTACCGCTAATACAGCTAAGCCTAACCTTTTCATTACTTTCCTTATTTTTGAATGAATTTCGCGCCATTGTGTCTAATAAAGAGTAAGTTGTATAGGGGCTTGAACAGCCCAAAGGTGAATTGTTGTAAATAAAAATAGGCGTAATATAGAGGCTGAAGAGCAGCTACGTGCGTCTCCATATTTCAGAGCTGTCATACTGGCTTGTGAACTTGTGCCCATTAAAGCTTTAGCTGACACTTAATCACCTTTATAGCCACATCCCTCCCTAGTAAAGTTGCAATTTGTTTTTTAACAATATAAACACTATTTTTACCTTAGCAGTGGCTAATGTACGCTGATAGGTTACTGGTAGTTGTACACGCTTAGGTGTGACTGGCTGTTTTGACGAATCTCCTCTGAGACACTGCCTTAGAGTCGCATTATTTCGCACCACGGAGTTCCAACTGGAAACTTGGCTCTGTCTATGAGTTGTTGAACCGGTCTTATCGGCTATTCAGTTCAGAAGGAAGGAATAATGAAAACACTACTAAGTTTGCTGGCTCTGTCTGTGAGCTTCAACGGCTTTTCACACTCACTAATGCCGGACATTGATATCGGCAAATACGATGCTGCTAATATTTCTGATAAGTACACACTGGATTGGCTACAAGATGATAATTTTGTTTATCGTCCGATAGCGTATCCGTTTCAGATGTCCGATTATTTTTCTGCACACGCTCAGTGGCAGCCTTTAGAGGAAGCGCTTTTGCACTGGAGTGCTGCGTTTGGTGTCGACCCACGGATCATACTGACGACGTTAGCGGAGTCTCATAACTGGTCGCCAACGAGTGAAGTGTCAGCATCATCACTGAGTATTTACCAGCAGGAAGTAAAGTCGATAGCCAATCGTCTATCCCAGTTGTTTTATCATTTTCATGATCAAAGTGTACAGGGAATGAATGCGGCGTCCTATGCGATTGCTTCTTCATTCAGCGATAAAGAGCAGGCGGTGAAGTGGCAGAGTCGCTATATCAGCTGGTTTGGTAAGCCCATCCAGTCTACTGAGCGTGCTGTAACGGCCATACCGGATATGCAGTGGCCCTGGCGGGCAGGATATAACTGGACACCTAATGGCCCTCATTCACATACAGGTTCCGGTTATCCATTGTCGTCAATCGATGTAGCTTATGACTGGCCGGGCTGGGGCGGACAAACTTACAGTGTGGCTGCGGCTCATGATGGTCAGGTGTCGGTCTTTTCCCGCTGTCAGTTGAGGGTGACTCATCCGGATGGATGGGCGACTAATTACTACCATATGGATGGTATAACAGTAAGAGATGGCGACTGGGTCGATAAGAACCAGCGTATAGGCACTTACGCCAGCCAGAAAAATATTGCTCTGTGCCAGGGCGGATCTTCAACGGGTCCACATTTGCACTTTTCATTACTCTACAATGGCCGCTTTCAGTCTTTACAGGACATATCATTTGGCCCATATAAAATCGATGTAGGCCGATATAGCTATGACAGTAACTGTCGATATACCTGGATGCTGGACACACGTTCAAATTCAAGAAAGTGCTTCTGGAATAGAGTCGATAATCCTTGAGCTACAAGGATGAAGTAATATCTGTGTGTGGCACGTATCTGATTTAAAGAAACAAAGCGCTCAAATGGCACCGCGAATAGCTCGCAGCCACAGAGACTGGGGTATCAAAGGAGCACAATATCTTTGCTTGTGCTCTTTTTCTGGTGCTGAAAGTCTAAGTTTTGTGCTTAATTTGAGCTGTTTGTTTTAATTTCATTCGAACGCACCGTTTTTCTCACTTTTCTTCAAAAAAGGGGTTGCGCTGAGTTTCGATTTCCCTATAATGCGCATCCACCGACACGGGGTGCTCGCTACGAAGTAGAACGCTGAAAAGCAACGAGCCAAGTGAAGAGAAAGCCAAACGGAAAGCTTAATTAAGAAAAATTAAATTTTCTAGTTGACTTTAAAAGTGAAGCGGTTAATATGGCGCTCCACTTCGCAGCAAGGCTGCGGTAACTAACCAGGGTTAGTTATTCTGTTCTTTAAAAATATGAAGCAATCATCTGTGTGGGCACTCGTGCAGATTGAGTTCTAACAGCGAATTTCAGTTTACTGAATGACGCACAAAAATTTAGAGTCTCAACTGAACTGAGTGACTAACATAGTCAATTCGTTTTGATTTTACTTTTTTGAAAAAGTAGAAACAGACAAAATCAGAATTCATTGAGCACGTTTGAAGTTTACTTCAAACAAAAAAACTTTTAATTGAAGAG
>NZ_PPUZ01000061.1:0-23395 GCF_004212645.1 Pseudoalteromonas rubra
CAGGATTTGATCAACAAGGCCACGCCATAGTCTCTTGTTAGTTTTATTTTTCTAATTCTTTCAGTCTTTGCTTATCATCAACTCGTTGAATCATAAAATACCAAAGAATAAAGCCTAATAAAGAAATAAACACCCCACCAAATACTCCATAACTTTGGATCGCGTCTAACTTTATTAGTTTAGAATAATAATATTTAATTTCTTCAGTTTTAGCCTCATGTTTTATGCGAGCAATTTGAAGATCTTTTGTGAACTTGATAATATCAGTAAGTTTGGCTTCAAGATGATCCGTTTTAGCCTTTTCATTATTATTCATTTTATTTTCTTCGGCGGCTATCAAGTCTTTAAGAGCTCCTTGCTGTTCTTCAATTTCCTCTAATTCAAGAAATATAATAGATGACTCAATTTTAATCTCCCTCACTTTTTCATATGTTATATGTAGAAGATATTGAGGGATGAACAAGAAGATTAAAAATATCCAAATGCCTGAGATAGATAAAAACTTATATAAATTATCTGTTGGTATACTAGGAAGTTGCATAAATACTCGATATAAAACTGACAGCTTATTAGCGTGAACACCGCTTAAACCCAGTTCCAAAAACCGTACAGATCCACAACTAAATTAATTTATTCATAAATAGAACAATAACCTACCACCTTTATTCCCATCGTTCAAGCCAAAACGGCTCTGTTAAGGGCTAAAGCCGAGCCTCGTTCATAGCGAAACTTAAAAACGCAAACAAAACAAGAAACTTAACCTAATAAACAACCACATTCACTTATACCTGTACAAGCGAACAATACTTAGAAACAACCCCCAATCTCCACCCAACAAAAAAGCGCGTAAAAACGCGCTTTTTTCAGTCTTTTAATCTATGAAGATTAAAGTACTTTAACTGGTACCGCTTGCTCTGAACCGAACTTAGTTGTCAGTTCTTCTTCAAGTGGGGTGAACGCAGTCAGGTCGATGCCTTCAACAGCAGCTTGGTACTCGTCCATTGTTGGGAAACGACCCAGAATCGTTGAAAGTACTACCAGTGGCGTAGAGCCAAGTAGTGATTCACCTTTCTTCTCGGCTGAATCCGCTACAACACGGCCCTGGAACAGGCGCGTAGAAGTTGCGATTACTGTGTCGCCCGGTTCTGCTTTTTCCTGGTTACCCATACACAGGTTACATCCAGGACGCTCAAGATACAGGATGTTTTCGTACTTAGTACGTGCAGCCGTCTTCGGATTTTCATCGTCAAACTCAAAGCCTGCGTACTTAGCCAGTACTTCCCAGTCACCTTCTGCTTTTAGCTCATCAACAATGTTGTATGTTGGTGGCGCAACAACCAGTGGTGCTTTGAACTCGATTGAGCCGTTTTGCTTCTCAAGGTTGCGTAGCATCTGAGCGATGATCTGCATGTCGCCTTTGTGAACCATACAAGAACCAACAAAGCCCAGGTCAACTGGCTTACCGTCGTAGAAAGACACAGGACGGATCACGTCATGCGTGTAGCGTCTTGATACGTCTTCGTTGTTTACATCCGGGTCGGCAATCATTGGCTCAACGATTTCGTCCAGGTTAACCACAACTTCAGCGTAGTACTTAGCGTTGTCATCTGGTGCCAGTGCTGGCTCTTTACCAGATTTAATACCTTCGATACGCTTGTCTGCAAGGTCAATCAGACCCTGAAGCGTTTTCGCTTCGTTGTCCATGCCCTTGTTGATCATGATCTGGATACGGCTCTTCGCCAGCTCAATTGACTTGATCAGCGTTTCGTCGTTAGAGATACAGATTGACGCTTTCGCTTTCATCTCTGCAGTCCAGTCAGTGAAAGTGAACGCCTGGTCAGCCATAAGCGTACCAATGTGTACTTCGATGATACGGCCCTGGAATACGTTTTCACCGCCAAATTGCTTCAGCATTTGTGCCTGAGTAGCGTGTACCACATCACGGAAGTCCATGTGCTTCGCCATTGCGCCTTTGAAGGTTACCTTCACAGACTCTGGAATTGGCATTGCAGATTCACCGGTCGCCAGGGCCAGCGCCACAGTACCTGAGTCGGCACCGAATGCGACACCTTTAGACATACGCGTGTGCGAGTCACCACCGATGATGATTGCGCGGTCATCCACAGTAATGTCGTTCAGTACTTTGTGGATTACGTCGGTCATTGAGTGGTAAATGCCTTTCGGATCACGTGCTGTGATCAGACCGAACTTGTTCATGAACGCCATCAGCTTAGGAATGTTTGCCTGTGCTTTTGCATCCCAAACAGACGCAGTGTGACAGCCAGACTGATACGCACCATCAACCAGCGGAGAAATCGTAGAAGCAGCCATGGCTTCCAGTTCCTGCGCAGTCATTGGGCCCGTTGTATCCTGAGAACCAACGATGTTTACTTTAACACGTACGTTTGAACCTGCGTGCAGCGGCGTCTCAGACGCAACACCGATTGCGTTACGGTTAAAGATTTTCTCAACCGCAGTCAGGCCCTGGCCTTCATGCGATACTTCTTTAGAAGGCGCATATACTTCTGGTGCTTCAACACCTAAAGTTTCAGCTGCAAACGTCTGAAGTTTTTTACCGAATACTACCGCGTAAGAACCACCCGCCTTCATGAACTCCACTTTTTGTGGTGTGAATGAAGATGATACGTCAACCAGCTCTTTGTCGCCGTTGTATAGTTTCTTCGCTTTGGTGTCGATAGTCAGCAGTGTGCCAGTCGCAACAGAGTATGCTTCTTCCAGTACCGGGTCGCCATTTGCATCGGTAACCACTTTGCCGTTTTCGTCGGTTTTCTTCACCCAGTTTTTCAGGTCAAGACCAATACCACCGGTTACATCAACAGTCGTCAGGAAGATTGGCGCGATACCGTTAGTACCCGCTACAACCGGTGCAATGTTGATGAATGGAACGTAAGGGCTTGCCTGGGTACCAGCCCAAAGTGCCACGTTGTTCACACCAGACATACGAGATGAACCTACACCCATAGTGCCTTTTTCAGCAATCAGCATCACTTTTGCATTTGGGTGCTTCTTCTTTAGCTCAACAATCTCTTGCTGTGCTTCTGGGGTTATCATACATTTACCGTGTAGTTCACGGTCGGCACGTGAGTGTGCCTGGTTACCCGGAGAAAGCAGGTCAGTTGAAATATCACCTTCACCGGCAATATAAGTAACTACTTCAATTTTTTCTGGAATATCAGGCAGCTTAGTAAAGAATTCCGCGTTCGCGTAGCTTTCTAAGATGTCTTTTGCAACGGCATTGCCCGCTTTGAATGCTTCTTCTAAACGTGACGTGTCTTCATCGTACAGGAAAACCTGGGTTTTCAATACGTCTGCCGCTTGCTTAGCAATGGCTTCGTCGTTGCCCAGCGCAAGGTCAAGTAGTACCGCGATAGAAGGACCGCCTTTCATGTGCGAAAGCAGTTCGAATGCAAAGTCAGCCGTGATTTCAGCTACAGTCTCTTCGCCCAGGATAATTTCTTTTAGGAATTGTGCTTTCACACCAGCAGCGCTGGTTGTGCCCGGAAGCGTGTTGTAGATGAAGAAGTTCAGTGAATCTTCACGGTGCTCATGCCCTGTGTCTTTGATTTGGGCAATAATTTCAGATAGCAAGTCAGCGCTATCGATTGGTTTTGGACTCAATCCAAGTTCCGTTTTACGGGTTTGGATTTCTTCCATGTACTCATTATACAAACTCATATAAACCTCGTCAGGCAGTAATACGTGTAGATAGAACCGACCCATTCTACCCTACTTTGCCCTTGCACGTAATCTTTTAACGAAAAAAGCCTGTTTTCGCTCAATTTTTACGCCAATTTAACCACATAGGGCCGCGTCAGGAAGGGGGAAAATTCCGGTGCAATTTAGCCTCAGGGGAAAGGCTTTAAACTCAGGTTGAAAGTGTTAACTTTTGAGATGAAAAAGATGAACAAAATACAGCCAACTTGGCGGCTTGTACCAGCCAAATACAAACAGCAGGCTGGGCGTGGTGAACGCCCTAGACCCGCTGCGGTGGATCAGTTGTTGAGTTCAGTGTCGACCGGCTGCTCTTCTAAATCCAATTCGTCGATGAACTCACCCAGTTGTTGCTCCACTATGGTGTTAGCATGAGCAAAGTAGGCAATATGAAACACTGCATCGCCTTCATTGACCAAAGGCAAAGACTGCTGACCGATAATAATGCCACTGCGTGGTGCCTGGATAGCCACTTCATTGCCACCCAGCGGGTTACTGATATAGCCCAGCACCTGCTCTTTATTGACCCGCTCTCCCAGGCCCACCATCGCACGGACTATGCCGTCTGTATGGGCGCGCACCCAGCTGGTGGAATCGGCAATCACCGGCTCTGGCACCTTTTTAGCACGCCGACCTTTGAGTACCTTCAGCCGTCTGAGTACGTTTTCAACGCCCTTTAGTCCGGCGGCAATACCCAATGGATCAAAGCGCAGCGCCTCACCCGCTTCGTAGGTGATAACGGGGATCCCCAGGTTACTGGCTTCACTGCGTAAAGATCCGTTGCGCAGCGTTGCGTCAATCACCACTGGTGTGCCAAACGCTTTGGCAATGTCTGCGGTTGCTTCGCACTTCAGATTGGCCCGGATCTGGGGCAAGTTTGAGCGATGGATAGCACCTGTATGTAAATCAATGATATGCGTACATTTGCTGGCAACCCGTTTAAAGAACACATTGGCAACACGCGCAGCCAACGAGCCCCGCTCTGAACCCGGAAAACAGCGGTTCAGATCTCGCCTGTCTGGCAAGTAGCGTGACTTATGAATAAAACCAAATACATTCACTACCGGCACAGCAATCAGAGTTCCTCGCAACGCTTTTGGATCAACTTTCGCTAAAAGCTGGCGCACTATCTCTACGCCATTCAGCTCATCACCATGAATGGCGGCGCAAACCATCACCACTGGGCCTGCCTCTGCGCCATTGACCACTTCAATAGGAATGGTTAAAGGTGAATGGGTATAGAGCTTGGCCACCTCCAGCGACAGGGTTTTGCGCTCAGCCACCTCAATTGGTGTATTTAGTAGTGTAAATACCTGGTTTTTTTTAGCCTTTGCCACGCGTTGCGGTCCTCTTACTGGCTGCATTCTTTTCCATAAACTCAATGATCATACCGGCAATGTCCTTTCCGGTTGCTTTTTCTATGCCTTCAAGGCCCGGCGACGAGTTTACTTCCATCACCAGAGGCCCACGCTCTGAGCGCAGCAGGTCAACACCGGCTACATTCAGGCCCATTGCCTTAGCTGCGGCGATGGCGGTTTTGCGCTCTTCCGGGGTAATTCGGATCAGGCTGGCACTGCCGCCGCGGTGCAGGTTAGAGCGAAACTCACCTTCCTGCGCCTGACGTTTCATGGCGGCTATTACCTTATCCCCAATCACAAAGCAGCGAATATCCGCGCCGCCGGCTTCTTTAATGTACTCCTGCACCATAATGTTGGCTTTCAGGCCCATAAAGGCTTCAATTACACTTTCTGCTGCTTTACGTGTTTCTGCCAGCACCACGCCAATGCCCTGAGTGCCCTCAAGCAGTTTGATCACCACAGGCGCACCGCCGACCATTTCCAGCAAGTCTTTGACATCATCGGGCTTATTGGCAAACCCGGTGATGGGCATGCCAACGCCTTTACGGGATAACAGCTGTAATGAACGCAGCTTATCGCGCGAGCGGGTAATGGCCACCGACTCGTTTAACGGATAAATGCCCATCATTTCAAACTGGCGTAACACGGCACAGCCATAAAACGTGACCGAGGCACCAATTCGCGGCACCACAGCATCTACATCTATCACCTTTTCGCCTTTGAAATGAATTTCCGGCTCATTGGAGTTGATGTTCATGTAGCAGCGCAGCACATCCAGCACCACAGGCTCATGGCCGCGCTCCTTTGCCGCTTCTATCAAACGACGGGTCGAGTACAGGTTTTTATTCCGGGATAGAATGGCGATTTTCATTTTAATTCCTTGCTTCAATTCTTTTTTTAGTCAAATACGAGGCTGCGGGGTCTACACAGATCCGCCCCTCCATTGCTGTACGCCCCAGTAACATTCTAAATTTCATGTTATCCCGGTTAGTCAGCGTGATTTCAATGGGCCAGCTCTCGGTACCAATGTGCAATGTCGATTGGATCACATAGCGAGATTCCTGATGGCCGCCCGAGTCTGTTACCGTGCGCACGTCCAGCACCGGCGCTTCACAGACCACTTCATAGTCGGTGTCTTTTTGTTTCGGATGCATCCAAAAACGCACCCAGGATGCGCCTTCTTTTTCAAACTCTTCTACTTTGAAGGCATGTAAACAAGAGGTTCGCGCGCCGGTATCAACCTTAGCTTTGATCCTGTTTATACCCAGCTCAGGCAAAGACAGCCATTCGCGCCATCCAACCTGTATTAAAGTCGACATTTTTGTGCTCCTTAAAAAAGCGCTTTATACCTTGCTCTTAAACAATAGACTAACAAAATTTATTTATCCAAAGCAGCAAAGCAATTGATTGAGCAATAAAATTTTGATCCACAGTAACAGAGACGCGGTGACTAAGCCAGTAAGCCCGACAGTGATTGATACTTTGTAATCTTTTGACTGGCATTTAATACAATGTTACTAAATAAACATAAAAATTTGAGCTGTTATAATTTATAACGAATTCGAATTTCCCATAGAATTATCCACCTTTAGTATTGCCATCCTTTTCGTGGGCCAGACAAAAAAGCCCGTACAGAAATCAACATATAATCAGGAATGACCATGTTAAGACCGAGTACTCTGGCAGCCAGCATCAGCTTGGTGCTGGGCGCCGCCGCTTCGTTTCACACTAGCGCAGAACAAAGCCAGGCACCTGAGGCCAGTAACACCACAGAAGTGATTGAAATCACAGGTACCCGACGCAGCCTGCGCAGCGTTGCTGAAAGCACGGTACCGGTCGATGTTATCAGCCTGGATGAAATCACCAGCTCAGGCCAGCTTGAACTCAGCCAGGTTTTGACAACGCTGGTACCAAGCTTCAACTTTCCGAACTCGCAGCTGGCCGACGGCACCGATCACGCACGCCCGGCAGTATTGCGCGGACTGGCGCCCGATCATACTTTAGTGCTTATCAATGGTAAGCGCCGCCACGCCAGTGCCCTGCTGAACCTGAATGGCACGGTTGGTCGTGGCTCCACAGCCGTTGACCTGAACACCATTCCAACCGCTGCTATCAAGCGTATCGAAGTATTGCGTGACGGCGCTGCGGCACAATACGGCTCAGACGCCATTGCTGGTGTGATCAACATTGTGCTGAACGATGCCGATGAAGGCGGCAACCTGTCGGTCACTTATGGTGAGTACGACACGCAAATGGCCGGCTCTGCACAACTGCTGCGCACCTATGAAGATGCCGAGGGTAATCTGGCATTTGACAAAGGCGCAGATCGCGAACTGAACGATGGCGGCACCACCACAGTCAGCGGCAATATCGGCTTTGAGCTTGGCGACAAGGGTTTTATTAATGTGGCTGCTGAGCTGCGTAACAAACAACCGACCAACCGCTCAGGCATTGATGAGCGCGAGCAGTATGCCCGTGATGAAAACGGCAGACTGGATCCTCGTGAGTTTACCGCAGAGCGTTATAACCATAGATTTGGTAAGGCCGACATTGAAGACTTTGCGCTGTTTTATAACGCAGGCTATGCACTGAACTCAGATTTGGACTTGTACTCATTCGGCAGCTTCTCAAGCCGCGATGGTAACTCGGGCGGTTTCTTCCGTCGTCCTCAGGATGGCCGTAATATCCTTGACGTTTACCCGGATGGCTTTTTACCGCAAATAGACACAGAAGTGCGCGACTACAGCTTTGCTGTGGGTGCCAAAGGGGATGCCGGTGACTGGCAGTACGATGTCAGCACCAATTATGGCCTGAACGATTTTGGCTTTGGCGTATCGAACAGCCTGAATACCTCCATGGGTGCGAGCAGCCCGACTGAGTTCGACAACGGCGCACTGGTGTACAGTCAGTTGCTGGTCAATGCAGAGGCTAAAACGGAACTGGACTTAGGGCTGTACGACAGCGTATTTGTCACCCTTGGCAGTGAATACCGCCGCGAGACTTATGAAATTCAGGCGGGCGAACTGGCGTCTTATCAGACTGTATTGGATGCAAACGGCCAGCCGGTTGCCGCAGGTGGCGCACAGGTGCTGGCTGGATTCTCGCCGGAAAGTGCGGTGGATGAGTCACGCCATAACATCGCCTTGTTTGCCGAGTTCGATACTTACCTGACCACCGACTGGAACCTGGTACTGGCGGCCCGCTATGAAGATTACAGCGACTTTGGTTCAACCCTGACCGGTAAGCTTGCAACCCGCTATGTAGTGAACGACCAGCTGTCGCTGCGTGGTGCGCTCAGCACAGGCTTCCGCGCGCCCTCTCTGGCACAGACTTCATATAAGTCTATTGCCACCGTATTTGAAGACGGTGTGCCAAATGAAGTTGGTCTGTATCCGGTTGATACCCCTGCGGCTGCGGCACTGGGTGCCAAGCCACTGGAAGCCGAAGAGTCTGTTAACCTGACAGCCGGATTCATTTATACACAAGACGCTTTCAGCCTGACACTGGATGCGTATCGCATTGATATTGACGACCGCATTGTGATGTCTGAAAACCTCAGCGGCGACGCGGTTGAGCAGATCCTGCAACAGGCAGGCGAGTTTAACGTACAGCGTGTACGTTACTTTACCAACGCCATCGACTCGCGCACTCAGGGTGTAGACATTGTTGCAACCTATCGCTTTGACTTGGCGGACTATGGCGACCTAAACCTCAGTGCAGCCCTGAACCTCAACGATACCGAGGTAACAAATGTCAAAGCCAACCCGGCTGAGCTGACTGCGCTTGGCGAAAGCTACCAGTACTTTGCCCGTCGTGAAATTGAGCGCTTTGAGTCGGGTACACCGGATAACAAATGGAACCTGGTGGCTAACTGGCAACGTGAACAGTGGCAGGTTATGGTCAAAGCCACTCGTTACGGTGAAGTAACCGATCCTTCCAGTACGGTTGAAAAAGACGAAGTACTGGCAGCCAAATGGATCACAGATCTGGAAGTGGCTTACAAGGTGAACGCGCAATGGCGTGTTGCCCTTGGCGCGAATAATCTGTTTGATCAGTACCCTCAGGATACCGTCAGCAACATTGGTTTCAGTAACTTTAACCAGATCTTCCCTTACTCAGCGTTCTCTGCTTACAGCACAGATGGCCGCTTTGTATACGGTAAGGTGTCGTTTAACTTCTAAGCTAATAATAAAGCCCGCAAATGCGGGCTTTTTCAACTCATTAAAGCTCTATCTAATTACATGCCACTGTGTCTGACGCCCTGCCAGATACCAGACTTGCTTACCATCGAATACCGCATCTTGTTCCAGCTTAATTTGGATCCACTGGTTGTCCCACTCAGGTAGTTGCGTTTTAATGTTTCCTTCAATGGCATAAACCGTGTTTGGATGCAGTTTCCAGTCTCCCTGTATCGGTGTCGGCCCCTGATTGTCCCACATGCCAATGGTTGGCCCAGGCGCATGGCCAACAAAGCCGAGCGGATGGGTATAAGTACTGCTGACAATCCCTGCCGCTTTACTTTGTTTAATGGTATTGGCCAGGATCTCATTGCCCGTTAACCCTGATTTAAAGTTACTGGTTAAGATATCCTGCCAGCGATTGCCGGTGGCCATAGCCTGTTTCAGGCCCGCTGGTACATCGGTTTCATGTAGCTTTAGAACGTAGCCCATTTCCTGTGTATCCGTGCACTGATTCAGATAACAAATACCCACATCGGTGTGGATAATGTCTCCGGGTAAAATTGTGCGATTGTATTCACCAATAAACACATCGTCTTTACTGGTTTTGTCGCCCTGACGTTGAATATTCACATACGGCTGGAACCAGGGTCTGAGCTGTAATTCTTCAAAGCGTTCGCGTAAATACCATTCAACGTCTTTGGTGGTGGTTACGCCTGGTGTGATCACCTTATTGGAGAATGCTTCTGCAATTACCCGACGCGCCAGCGTCACCGCCTGCGGGTAAACATTAAGCTCTTTTTGGCTGCGCGTTTCCAGCCAACGGATCACCAGTTTTTCGGCGCTCACCAGGCGCTCCTGATATTTGCCCGGCAATACCTTCAACAGTTGCTTATGTAGTCCAACGCTTAGGCCATCGGCCAGTGCCCAGTCTTCACTCACATTAATCCCAATGCGTTTCGGGTCACGCTCGGCAATCACCTCAGCCAGACGCTGCCACTGTTGCGCCTTTGTGCCCCCTTCCCATACAGTCGGGTACAACTCGCCAATGGGATAACGGCTCACACTAAAGCGCTCAACGCTGCCATCCGCTTGTTTTGAAAACACCAGTAAAGTGGTCCGGCGCGCTGCAAACGTGGGCTGCGGCACCAGGGTATAAAACAGCTTATCTTCGCCATATTCGCGGTTGATGACCAGCCACATATCCAGGTCCGCCTCGCGCATCAGCTCAGGAAGTAAGTTATCCAAGCGATCTGTCACCATGTCATTGATAGGCTGAACGCGCTCTCTGAATGACAATACGTCCGGCAACGCCGATATCTGACGGCCCTGCGCATATTCCTCGGCCATAGCGGGAGTGCTTATCGTGCACAAGCTCAAAAATAATCCCAAAATTCTCTGCATAATCGTCCTGCTCGTTATTTATATTATTGTCGCCAAAGCCGGGTCAACCCGGCAACAGGCAACGCTTTTTAAGTAAACGGTTTTCAATCTTATTGCAGAGTTTGGGGGGTCAGCAAACCGTTCGGGATGAATGCAAAAAGAAGCGCTATCAGCCACGCAACATTGCTGTCTCAGAATCGACGCCCAAGGGCATTTTTGACCAGGCAGGCATAGATGCGCTGCAGCAATGGCGTTACCATGTCACACTGGATGAGCTAGACAAAGTGATAAAAGGCCAAAACCTTATTGCGCACTTTTGCTGGGTCTGGGGCTGCGCCCTTAAGGTCTTATTTAAAACTAAGCCCGACCATTTATCGGGCTTGGAGATATTGCAAAGTAACATGCACCAGCTAGCTGCTATCAACTCACCAGCAGTTCATCACTTTGTTGGTACAAAGTAGACGCTTCTAGCTGCTGGCCTTTAACAATACTGAAATGCCTGCCACCAAAGCGCACCCTGCCGCGTTTACGTTCAATAAGAGATTCAGCCATTGACTTGTCTTTCATCCGGTCAACAAACTGTTTGCGTGCGCGGTGGATCTGGATATTAATGTGGCTCTCCGTCAGCCCCAAATCACGGGACAGTTGTTTCACCGAGACCCAACCTTGTGAGGCATCATCCACCTGATGTTGCATATCTTTTATTTTATATCTGGCCAATAGTGCGGTCAGGTAATGGTGTGTCCGGGTTTCAAAATCGACTTTTTCCTGAGCCTGTTTTACCTGTAACTCAGCATATTCCTCATCCTGGCTCAGTGTAAAATGGTATTCCAGATCGCCGGGATCTGTATCTGTGACTTCTGCTGTGCATTCCTGTTGACTTGCCCGCGTCTGGATCAAACTCCATACCTGCTGAGCAAAACGCAGTTGCTCGCCATCGGTAATACTCACCGGATGCTCCGACCCAACTTCCTCATAGCACCAGGTTTGCTCTGCATTATTAAAGTACACGATTAACTCAGGATCTGACTCGCTGGGTAATAAATGATAGTTTTCAAGCGGGATCACCGGTGTTTGACCGTCAACAAGCTCATCATGGCTGTAGGGCACCAGTAAATCTTCTGGTGGCGCCAGGTCAGTGACACTGAAGCTATGACAACTTGACTCAGAAAAGCGAATTTCATCATTCACGTTTAATGCAATGTCCTGATTGTAAGGCACTCTTGCGTCGTTTAGCCAGGTTCCATTGCGGCTCAGATCGCGTAAATACCAATAACCTTGTTGCCACTCTATCACGGCATGGATCCGGGAAATAGCCAGCTCATCAAAGCAGCTGTCCACAGAATGCTTAAGTCGCCCAAAACGATGAAAAGACTTTAGATATAAATACTTAGATTGCTGTTTATGTTTTAGCGTGGCCATAGTCGCTCCTCGATAACGGCTCAGGCAGGCTGTCAGTGTCACAACTGGGCCCGACCTTGAGATCTGTTCCTTATTAATCGTAACACCGTTTTTTAAAAACGCCGATTTCACGGCATTACACCACAATATTGTTATATTCAAAACAATCTGCTGAGAGCGATTAATCTGATAAGCTGGTATTTAATTTGCTTAAACGTTACTATGACAATTCGGTACATGTGGTTCTTTTTTAAGGCCATTTTTCCGACACCGCAAACGCGCTTAAGGCGATAGCACCCGTAAGGTAATAGACAAAAAGTAACATGGATAAATCGCACCAATCTTCACCCTCAACACAGCCTGAGGATTGCACTTCTATCACTCAGCAGGCAGACTTACCAGCACACTATCATGTTAAGAAAGTGTTAGGGGAAGGAGGCATGGGCGAAGTGCTGCTGGCACAAGACACCCGGCTGAATCGTCTGGTCGCAATTAAACGCTTAAAGGTGCATAACACAAAGGACAATATCTCTGTCGCCCTTGGCGAAGCTCAGATCCTGGCCAGGTTAAACCACACGCATATCGTTCAACTTTACGATATAATCACGACCCCCTCACAGGTCTACCTGATCATGGAGTACGTTGATGGCAGTACGCTGTTTTATCACCAGAAAACTCAACTACTCAGCCTTGAACAAAAGCTCACACTGCTGATCCAGGTGGCCAATGGCGTGGCAGCTGCTCACCAGTGTGGCGTTATTCACTGCGATCTCAAACCTGCCAATATCCTGCTTGATGCCAATCTTCAGGTAAAAATCACTGACTTTGGCATTGCACGAATTAACCAGACGAAAGACGAAGCGCACACCCAGACGTTGCATCAGAGTCGCGGTAGCATAAGGGCCACCTCGCCCGAACAATTGCGTGGTGAAACGCTCACCCCGCAATCCGATCTGTTTGCATTTGGTATTCTGGCCTATGAACTGATAAGCGGACGTCATCCTTTTGGCAAGGTTCAATTGCGCGAGCGTATATTAAATGGTGAGTATGACGATGCCAAAGCAATACTACCTGCCCTGCCTGAGCCACTTTGTGTATTACTGAATCAATTATTATCAGCACAGGTACAAGAGCGCCCGGCAGATGCAAGACAAGTTGCCAGACGCCTGGAACAAATCCTGATTGCCTTGACACAAAATGCGATTATGGAACAGGAGACCATGCCACTGCCCGCTGCGCAAGAACAAGAAGAAAACACTACAAACCCGGCCTGGTACAAAAACCACAGCCTCACTCGGTTGGTTTTATTTGGTGTTATCTGCTTTACTTTTGTCGCTTTTTTACTGGCACTTACCACCTCGCAACCTACCGAAAAAACGCGTTATGTGGCCGTGCTAAAACCACAAAATAGCAGTCCGGCGATACACAAAACATCAGGCGTTGTGAGCGCTACAATCAATCAGGCCATCAGACAATATATCCTACAAAATGAAGGACTCGAGCTGGTAATATATAACCATCAGAGTTTCACAGCGCCCAAAGATGTGGCAGCCATCACAGGCGCTACCGATATCATAGCCAGTGAACTGGATTGCAGTGCGCTCAGTTGTGAAGTCACTTTTAGCCGGCTTTCTGGCGATAAATGGACAGTTCAGCAACAAATATCCTGGCCTATGCCCGCCAGCACCCACCTGAATAACTTTTATACTGCACAACAACATACCGCCAAACTGTTTGGGGAAGTCACACCGAAAAAAGTGCAACGATGGGAGATAAATCAAAAGGAATATTTGGATTATCTCGCAATTTATGAAGACGTCAATACCAATGGCGCTTATACCAGCGACAACCTCAATAAGCTAGAAGACCTCCTTAGCAGAGCCCCGTCACTCTCTGCTGCCTACGGGCTATTGGTTGATGTGGGACTGAACATTTATCATCAAAATAAAGACGATGCAATTTTGGCTCAGTTAAGCTCAAAGCTCGATGGCGCGCCAATGAGCTTTAAACAAAGTGTGCTCTTTCATAGAGAAATGATGCTCTTGTCACTCGAAAAAAATAATATGCAGGCGTTTGATGTACACTACGAGCAGGCCATCGCCAGGTCTTTGAGTGAATATGATGCACAGATCATTTTAGCCCGAAAATCGAAAAAGCTTGGCGCGCTCGATCAGTCCATTGCACACCTTGAAAAAGCACTCTCCTTGCGCAACAACACAGACGTAATGTTTAACCTTGCCAATGATCTGTACCTAAACAGTCAGCTTGAGCGTGCCACCTCATTATTGAATAACATTATACAGCTCACACCCAATGACTATCTTGCCAATCAGCTGCTTGCGGATATTTTTATGGTTCAGGGACAATTGGATAAAGCGATCGCGCGATATCGAGTTGTTGTCCAGAACAATCCCCAGCCCATGGACTTGAATATGCTGGCGTTGACTCTGATGCTTGATCAACAGTATGGTGCGGCTTTAGAAGTCGCCAGATCCCTGCCTGATGCCGAGAATAACACCCTCTTTTTACTCAACCTTGCAGACATAGAGAAGCTCAATGGTAATACGGTCAAAGCGACCAGACATTACCAACGCGTTATCCAGTTGAGTACAGATGGCTCGATATACGAGCTACTCGACAAAGCACAAGCCTATGCCCAGCTAGGCCAGTTTGAGCAAGCCATTGCCACATTAAACCAAGCTATCAAGCGCTCGCCAGATAACAGTGAATACGCTTTCACAGCCGCTTTGGTCTATGCGCTGGCCAATGAACAAACATCTGCAATCGTTCATGCCAAGGCAGCACTGGCAGTGGGGTACGGCACAATTTGGTTTGATCTGCCCTGGTTTAAAACGTTATGTAACAACCCAGGCTTTCTGGCACTATTGACACAAGAAAGCCGGGTTTGCAAAACGCGCCCTAATACATAGGGCACTCATTTTTTTATGCGGGTTTGTTTCTTCGCACGCCGACGCGCGGATCCTGAGAATAGAAAATCTCGTTTAGCTGGCCTGCTGATTCGTTCAATTTAACAGCAACGAACCTAAAATCTATCCGGTCAAACTCTCCTTCACACAAGGCCGCATTGCTCAGTACATTATTGATAGTCAGCACCAGTGTTTTACCCTGGTTTTGAACTTGTGCATTAAGCGTGTAATCTTGCTCATCCTGCTCACTCGTCAGAGAAATACCATTTTGCCAAAAGCGCCAGTCTGCATGTTTCTTATCCTTCATCTCAACGATAATAACAGCCTGTTGTCTGGAGATCAGCGCTCGATACGCTTTGTCAGAGATCCCCTCAAGCTTGTCCAGCACAAATGGAATATCAAGCGGCTCATTACTCGCCACTTTTTTGTACTTTCCACAATCGGCATCGAAGTACTTCAGCTCCCATGCCTCTTCATTACTTTTGGGGTTAAGTTCAAATAAAAAGGTCTTAGTGTTGAGCTCAACACTCATGTCTTTGTTTTTCATCTTAAGTCATTCCTTAAAGGTCGTTGCGCACCACGAGCTTACCCGGTGCTTTTAAAAAACACCAATAAAATCCGCGAATTATTATTACTTTTACCACAACAAAATGCACATCACCAGCGTGTGTAATAGAGTGTAATACTGGTGTAATGGTCCTGCTCGGCGCTTTTCGCCATAGTATTGTCCCAGATAAGTGAATGATTAAGTTATTACCATGACTTTTGAACACAAGACATGCCCAACAGAGACAGAGAATCAACGAGAAAGCCGCGAGCAAGCCATCTATATCAATGGTGCACAAGTGAGACCAGCAGGTCTGGATGGTGCCCAACTTGTCGCAGCTGGCGGCGCTGCTGCGTTTGCGGCGCACCTGGATGCAACTCGCACTAACTACCCCGGCGCCCGGTTGTTGCTCAGCCTGTCACCCGATGATAACGGCTGGCGCTATCTCAGCCAGGACATTAATGGCTGTCAGCTATTCTGTCAGAGTGTGATCGATTTTTTGCAACACTATGAGCTGGATGGGTTGAACTTGGATGCAGCGTCTTACTATGCGCAACTGGAAACCCAAGCCGTCAGTGGCAGCACGCAGTTTCAGAGTCTGACAACCATTTCACCTCATGATTTTGACGCACTACTGCTGGGATTAAAATATCAGTTTGGTCAGGCTGCACAACAAACCGGACGCACTTACTTACTGACGCAAATAGCAAACAGTACCGGGCCATTACTGAACCATAGCTACCCTGCTGACTTGGCACCAAATAGTGATACCACCGGAAAAATGCATACCCGGGCGCAATGTGCCGAGCGGGGAATTTGCCTGAGTGACAAAGAAGCGGCAAGTCTGACAGGGGGAAACACCAAGTACAGCATAAGCGGCGTCGTAAAATACGATGAAAGGCCGCTTAACGGCGCACAAGAGCGAGATTACTTCAGGTATAGCCGTTTTTAGTGCCAAACGATATTGAAGTAACCCCGTAGTATCAATTAACTGGATGCGGCCAGTTGGGTCAGCGCGCTGTGGGCAGCCTGTGCATCGCTGGTCTGAACAAAAATATGATCGTGATAAAAAGCGGCAACCACATTGGCGCTGATCCCCTGCTCTGTCAGGCACCGCGCTACGGCAGCGGTCAGACCGACGGCATCCAGGCTGGAATGCACACTCAGGGTTATCTGGTTAAATGGTCCTTCATACTCAAGGCCATACTGCTGTGCAGCTGCTTTAGTGACTATCAGGGTCAGGCCTTCGTGCTCCTGAAAAGTAGCGATGGGATTAAGTGGTACATATTCCTCCAGATCCCCCGATACAGAACAAAAAACATACTCGGTGTCATGTAATACAGGCTCCATGGTTTTTAGCAGCGCTGCCAGGTCGATAATGCCAGCCATTCTAACAGTTCCTTTTTTAGGTTTTATTTTCGTTATACCCTATCAAACCCGCCATGGCGTGCCAAGCTATCAAACCAATCAAGGTACATACATCAGTGTAAGAACGTTAAATCCAACACACAAACACCATTAAATTTAATAAAAATTAACCCCAATGTAATAATGCGTAACTAATACTTCGTAGTTTACCCCGATTGAATCCCCGTTAGATTCCTTAACTTGTACTCATCAACCCACTAAAAAACCTTGTTTGCTGCCATACAGCCGGGTAATAAGTCACTGAATAGGCAGGCTTATTGCTTAAAAAGGAGTTTGGACAGACAAAGTTGCTATTGCTTTGGAGTCAACGATGAACGAGTTAAACCACCCAGTTACACGCCATGTATCGCCATTCGAACAACATGCACCACTTACCAGATCACTTACCCGCTATCTGAACAGCCGCCTGTCACCACAATTACTGAAACAAGTGCAGCTGGAAGTCAGCGACTTCGATAATCCGGCCAGGACACATATTTATTTTAATCAGGATAACCGCTTCGCTAAAACGGTTGAGCACAGCTTTCCTATTGTCTATCAAAGGAAGAAAATTGGCGCTCTGAACCTGCTTAAAAGCCAGGATACGCCGCCCAATCAAACCCAGCTGTCACAAATCACCAGCCAGCTTGCGGTATTGGTCAGACGTAATTCTGTCCAGTCCCTGTCACATCACCATCTTGGCCATGCAATTACCCTGATGGGGTATAGTGAGTCCATTATGGCATTGGAAAAAACCATTGAGCGCATTGCCGAAAGCCATTGCCCGGTGTTTATTCGTGCAGAGCCAGGCAGCGAAGTACTGGATGTGGCCTGTAAGTTACACTTTAGTGGTCCATCGAGCCCCTATCCTTTCTATGAGATCGATTGTGCCGGTCTGGATGATCAGCAATTTTCTGAAAAACTGCATTATATCGCTGGCCAGCTGACGCGTGGCTGTGTCTTTCTTAATAATCTGGAAAGCCTGAGCCAGGTTCAGCAGGGCCTGTTATGTGACATGCTGACCACCCGCAGTCATCACAACACGATTCGCTCGACAATTAACTTAAGCCAGGTGCGACTGATCACTGCCAGCAACGAGGACATCAAACTACGTGTGACGCAGGGACAGTTTATTGCTTCCCTGTGGCAAAAGCTCAACTTCTTTTCAATGGTGCTGCCACCGTTGCGCGAACGTCGCGATGATATATTGCCGCTGGTAGATTTATTTACTAAGCGTCACCGACTGTATCGGGAGCAACGCTTCAGTGAAGCTGCGCGCGCGATGCTGCACAATTACGACTGGCCAGACAACACACAGGAACTGGAAAAAACCGTACTCAGGTTGCTTACTTGTGCCCCCAAGCCCGAAATTGACACTTGCCATATCCAGGCATTGTGTCCAAACATTGTTACCAATAATCCGCTTCGCGCCGAACAGATAACAACAAACTACATTCAGGCCTTAATGGACGAGGAGCTCGGTATGTTTTCAAAGTTTCATCCCAGCTTACAAAAAGCCCTTAGCTATATTAGTACCCACTGGCAGCAAGACGTGTCGCTGAGTACACTGGCCGCCAACGCCTATGTCAGCGCCTCTCATTTGTCCTACCTGTTTAAGCGCTCGCTTAACAGAAGTTTTAAGCAAATCCTTGCTGAACTGAGAATACGACATGCTTGCCGTATGCTTGAGGAAAACCCCAATCTGCGGATCACTGACTTGTGTATGGATGTGGGATTTGGCGATCTCAGTCACTTTGAAAAGATTTTTCGTCGCTATACCCAGGTCTCACCCCGTGAATATAAAAAGCGTCTATTAAAAACGGTATACAACCAAGTTTGATGGCAACATGCTTTATTCATAACAAATACACGCCTTGTTGGGCTGTCACTGAGTCTGTTTAAGCATACTAACGACAGCCCGGGCTATGCACTTTCCCTCAGCACTATTCAAACAGTGTAAAAATATCGGGTTAACACACTGCCTGAATTTGCCCGACTATTTCAGCTCTTTCCCTCAGCGCTTTATCTGGCCCAACGCTAAGCTCCTGTTAATTATATAAAAGAAGGAAAAAGCTGTGAAAAAACCATCTCTGTTTGCACTGAGTTCAGCGCTGCTCAGTACCGCCGCAAGCGCCTCTCCACCTGAGCTGACGCTGTCGGGCTACATTAAGGTCGATACCCTGTATGACCTGTCCGGGCACAGTGGCGATAGGATCGATTATGCCACGCTGGGGCAAAATGCGCCCGGTAACACAGTACGAGTTCATGCGAGAGAATCCAGACTTAGGGCCAGCTGGCAAAGTCCCCAACACCCCAAACTCAGCGGCGTGGTGGAGTTAGACTTTTTTGCCGAAGGCTCTTACTCCAGCGCTGGCAGCGAGAAAATTGCCAATGGAGCAAAGCCGCGTCTCAGGCTTGCCTACATTAGCTTCAATAACTGGCAGTTTGGTCAGAACTGGTCAAATTTTGTGGATGTCCAGAGCTTCCCCGAAACGCTTGATTTTGCTAATGAGAGTGGTCAGGCCATGCTCCGGCAAGGTCAGCTCCGTTATATCCGTCGCCATGCAGACTGGCAGTTCAGTGTGGCAGCAGAAAATCCACAAACGGATTATCAGCAGTCCAAACTGACGCCACAGTCCAGCTACCACAGCATAGATCCCGTATTTGATATAACTGCGCGGGCTCGCCTGGCGTTAAGCTCGGGCCATGTCTCTGTGCAATCGGTGTATCGCCAGCTCAAACTGGAACACGCTGCCTCATCACCTCAGCCAGACAACCAAAATGCGTTTGGCCTGGGCCTTTCAGGCAAGCTTGCAGTCGGGGCAAGCGCCACATTGAAAGGCTACCTGGGGTTCGGTCGTGGATTAGGCCGCTACACCCAGGAGGCCAATAATTATGCCGCCTACCTGAGTGCGGATGGACTGCAGTTACTCAAAAGTGTGGGTGGCTATCTGGCCTATCAGTATCGCTTTGACTCGCAGTGGCGCAGTAATCTGAGTCTGGGGGCGGTGCGTATTGAGCAACCCCAGCCGCTCTCCCCCGGCAGCCCTCTGTCTTACCGGTTTACGTCGCTGCACGTCAATACCATTCACCAGCTGACACCCGCCATGTACATCGGGTTTGAGTACGCCGTTGTCCGTCGCGAAATGACCAATGAACAAAGCCACTGGCTGCGCCGGTTACAGCTTTCCACTAAATATCGTTTTTAAGGATGCGATTATGAAAACTCTGCCTTTTTATTTAATTTGTCTGCTTTGCTGTGTATTCACATTCAGTACCTTCGCAGCGCAAATTCCCAGTGTGGCGCAAGCCCCGGCGCTTTCCAAAATCTTAAATCGCGGCACTTTGCGCGTCGCAATGTATCACAAAGATACGCCGCCGTTTTACTACCATGATGCACAAGGTACCCTGACAGGAGTGGATGTAGAACTGATCCGTGGGTTTGCCGACAAGCTGGGGGTTAACCTCATTTTTGACCGCAGTGCCAAAACCCTGAATCAGGCCATCGACATGGTTGCAGAGGACAAGGCCGACCTGGCTATCTGTAAGCTCAGCATTACTTTTGACAGAGCCAGTCGGGTGTTGTTTACCCGCCCTTATATTCGGCTGCGAAAAGGACTCTTGGTCAACCGAATACTGCTGCAACAGCAACTCAATAATCGCAGTAAAATAGAAACCATCCAGACACTGCAAGGCAAGTTGGCGGTGATTGGTAACTCTTCCTACGTGGGTTATGCCAGACAGCGTTTTAGCCAAATGACGCTGGTTCCTTATCCTAACTGGCAAGAAGCAATCCAGGCTCTTAAAGCACAAGAGGTGATCGCCGCTTTTCGCGACGAGGCCGAGATTAAAAAAGTGATAGTCGACAATAAAAACAATGCCATGTCTTTGCTGACTGTGGTGCTGGAAAAAGACTACGACCCAAAAGGCATTGCACTGCCCCCCAATGGCCATTTTTTACGCGCGCTGCTTGAGTCCTACCTCGATAACCTGTCTCTGGAGCTGAATGCCGACAAGGTGTTGTTCAACTATGACGACGTCATCAATCAGATCCACCGCTATTAACGGAGCTATCATGAATAAGTTTATCTCTTATCTGCATCACCTGAAAAGTAACTGGGCGATTTTCATCGGCGCTGCGGCAGGTATCCATATTGGCCTGAACGAGCCACAGCTGATCAAAGTGGTATCGCCGCTCGGCCAGTTTTACCTTGATATGCTGACCATGTGTGTGCTGCCGATTTTGCTTACGGCCATTGCCCTGAGTATTGGCCGTTTGCTCAATCAGCCAGACAGCCAGCGCTTTGTCAGCCGCCTGAGCTGGGTCTTTCTGGGGGGAATTTTTGCCGCCAGTGCGACAGGGACTTTCTTTGGAATGATGTTTAACCCGGGCAGTCACCTGGATACGGCCTCACTGGATGCCATAGGTAATGTGATCCAGGATTTATCTGCCGTGGATTTGGCCGTCGACCTCAATGCCCCTTATCAGCCGCCGAAAGACAGCTCGCTGTTACAGGCGTTCTTTTTCACCCTGGTGCCGTCCAATATTTTTTCTGCACTGGCCAATGGCTATACCATTAAAGTTTTGTTTTTTGCCATTTTATTTGGGTTTGCCATCGGCACTATCAAACACTCAGTAGCAGAGCATATTTGTACCTCGTTTGAGGCGATTTATTCCGCCTTCAGTAAACTGGTTCAGTGGCTGATGTACGTGTTTCCGTTTGGGTTATGTGGTTTGCTTGCGGCCACCTTGTCGCAAATTGGCTCTGATGCCATCTTAGCGATGATCAAGTTTATTCCCGTCGTGATCCTGACTTTCATTGGCTGGTTTGTGTTGATGTGTCTGGTACTGTGGCATCGTACCGGTACTTTCTGGTACTCCCTATCCGCGCTTAAAGAGCCGATTACGGTCTCGCTGGGTACGGCCAATTCAATGGCCAGCCTGCCTTCAGCCCTGAATGCACTGACCGACAAATTTGGTTATCAAAAGCAAAAGGTCGACCTGCTGGTGCCCCTGACGTTTAACCTATGTAGGATAGGCCCGACACTCTACTTTGCGCTGGCAACCGTGTTTGTGGTGCAAATATATAATCTGGATATCGGATTGCTGACGGTAGCCGTGATCATCATAGGCTCCGTGCTGGCGGGCACGGCTACGGCAGGCTCTTCGGGGGTTTCTATGCTCACTATGCTGACTCTGGTTTCCGGGCCGCTTGGGCTGCCCCTTGATGCCGTACTGGTGCTATTCGTTGTCATAGACCCCATAGTGGCACCATTTCGGGTGCTGGCCATAGTACACAGCTCCTGTGCCATTATCTCAGTGGTCCTGCCTAAACCCGATGTGCAACAAAACGCCCTGTCAGAACACCCACAGCCTTAACAAAACCCAGGTCGAAATAGGTCGACCTGGGCTATTTTCAAACTAACTCAAAGCCCAGGCATTGACGTGTATCGAACTGAGTAAAACCTCGTTCGAATAGCTGCTGCGCAAACCAGTTGCAATGGTAACTGGCAGCCAGATTGAACTTATACCAGTGCGATTGTTTAAATTCATAGGTAGCCTGAATGCGGCCTGCTTTGGTGATCCGGCCAAGCAGCCGCGCCTGCTCTAAAAAGGCCATATCGCGCGGCGATTTGCTGTCACTTTCGAACAGCTCAGGATGCGTGTAATCACTAAGTAATGACACCCATAAACGCTCTCGACTTACACTGTTTGGCGTCTTTATCATCTTTGGGTATAGCGCGCATAGCCTGCGGTAAATGTATTGTACACGTGCATTTTTCTGCATTTGCCAGTCGCTGCCACTGAGCTTGAGCGGTTGACCACGTTGCCAGCAATGCAGCGCGTAGCAAGTCGCAAGCCAGCACTGGCATAATGCCTGCCAGTGCTCTAACGGCCAGGTATTTTGGTACACATAAAGCCGACAGCCGAATAAAGCTTCAGACATCAATTGTACCTTGTGGTGATAACGCGCTTTAAAAATCACATCATTGAGCATAGTGCGAGCAAACCGGCTGTCGGGCTGGCAGGTTAATAACTCAGGCACCCTAGTTAATTGAGACTTGCTCAGCTGCGTAGCTGGCCGCTTGATTAGAGCAGGACCATCAGAGCAATTGGCTGACAGGGCCACGGCCTCTTTGTGCTCACCAAAAGCCGGTAAATGGGTAAAGGCCAGTTTACAATGAAAAGGGCCCAGGTTATTGATATCACTGTCAGAACACCCGGTATGAATGGGATAAACAGGTGTACAGTCGCTGTGCCAGTTTAATCTCGTCTGCGGCGCTTGCTGCAATACACCCTGGCCAACATACTTTGCCAGCAGACGTGCACTTCTGGGCTCAATATTTAATGCGAGCCCGGCCAGGTAGGTACCATAGAAATGGAATAAGGAAGTCATAAATGCTCCGGAAAAATAATACCAATTTCACTTAATACCTGGTCAATTTGACGGAGCAAATATG
>NZ_PPUZ01000062.1:0-95262 GCF_004212645.1 Pseudoalteromonas rubra
AATTAAGCAAATTGGTATTAATTTAAAGCATCCTTGCCGTAAAGGGGTGAAATTCATTTAACGAAAATACGCATTCTGCTCAAAACCACCGTCATAAGTCACTGGGACGACCCAGATCACGCCCTTCATGGTCGCAGACGCCCTGAGGAAACGTTGCTTTAAGGATATCCAGGTGAGGACGAGCATCAAATGGTAAATACCAGCCTTTGTCGATGGCTGTTTCAATGCTGATCAGAGGACACTTAAACATATCGCCGCCCCAGCCTCCACCGGCCTGAATACGGCTCGTACTGAACATGGGAAAGCGGCTCTGGCATTGGCCCTGAGGCTGGTTATTCCATTGCCCGTCAAATACGTCTGAGCCTGCGGCGTAAATACTGCCGTCCTGATTAAAGCAGGTATCCTGTAAAGCTTCGGGCCTTGCGGTTGCTGCGCTTAACTGTGGGTTATCCCTCATCGTGAGTAACCAGTCATCCATTGCCTTAAAGGCCGCTGCCGTGGGATTGTGATCTTTGTGGGCAACCCAGATGACATGATTGTCACTGTGCCCTTGATGCTGAGCAATCCGCACCCGACTGTAAAAAGAAGCCGACATGTGATGCATGTCCAGCTCATTTTCCAGGTAATGACGCGCATCAATAATGGGCAGGTCGACTTTGCCAATGAAGACCTGACCGGCGCGATAAGCCTGCTCCATTGCCTGTATGGAGCCCTGATGCCTCGGGGCCGGGCCCTCTGACGCTTTCGTGATATTATGATTGCCCCACAATGTAAGCCAGATAGGAATACGGGTACCAAGTGGCAAGGCTATTTCTTCCTGGCGCATCTCAGATTGAGGTTTCCAGCCACCAATGTGATGGTTAATGTGGATAAATTCGGAGAAGGTGATATGGCCTTCGCGCAGTGCATTTAGCCCGTACTGCACGCCGATATTGTCCCAGGTACTTCTGCCAAGGCCTTGCTCATCGGTGCCAAAAATATGTTTCAGATCCTGCCAGTAACTCCAGTGGGTCTGTGCAATCACGTCATCAGAAAAAAAGGGCCGTAAAAAGCCTTGTCTGGGATTGTTGATAAATGCAGACAACCCAAAGTAACCATTAATACATTCGCTGTTGCCATCCGGAAATGAAGGGACAAACCCTGCCATGAGTTGATTTAGGGGTTGTAAAAAACCGGCCTTTTGTGGAAATTCGTTAATCGCATTCAGGCCTTCTATTTGTCTCCTGCGCTCCCAGTCCCGCCAGGCTTTGGGGTTATTTGAGCGAAAAGTAAAGTAGTTATTAAGCAAGTCACAATCTAATGCATAGGTTGTTTGTGTGATCATATCCGGGTAGCTGTATAGGGGGATCAATCCATCTAATATTCCCGTGCTATTTTGACCAATCAGATATTGCGCCAGACCTCCCCCTGAGCCGCCAATGCCCACAGTATAAAGGGGCTCGCCGTAGAGGCTGACAAACTGTTGCTTAACGCGCCTTGCGGTGTCTTCTGCCAGCAGCATATTGTAGGTATAGCTGGTTTTGTTACCACTGGAGCTGATCACCGCATAACCATCCAGTAATTGCTGTGCCTGACGAGTCATTACCCTTGAGGCCTTTTGGCGACCTTGCCGGTAACCAATACCCGATCCGCCATTAAACTGATATATGAGCTTCTTATTCCACTGGGATTGAGCAAGACGCTCTCCAACCTCTTGATTAGAAATGGGCATGACCAGGGTGTAAATAAAGCGATTGATGGTGCCTTGCTCCACCCTGAATAAAGGCGACGAATTGTGTTTTCTGGCGGCTGCTTCATCAAGCCGGATGGCTGAAAATTCGCCGTTTTGTTCAATCAGCGTGAAATAAAACAATTGAGAGGGCAGTGAACAATCTTTGCTGTAGCCGATCACTTGATCGCCCTGATATACAGGAATGCCAAGGCCCTGCTGATTATCCACCAAAGGTTGACCAAGTTCCGACTCCTGAGTCATACAAAAAAAAGGATACTGATTAGGGCCTGAGTAGAGGTTAGTCGCGGGTCCAGTTTCCCCCAGTGCAATAGGAAACGCAAAGGTCTCGGGTGGTCTGGTTACTGCCGATATGTGTGGTTTAAAGCTCAGTAGTGGGTTAGCGTCAGGCTTTGCAATCGCGTTTATCTGTCGTGAGCTTGCCTCATCCTGGTGAGGGTAATACTGAAAGACTGCAACTATGATTGCTCCAAGGAGCAAGATGACAAGAACAACAATGCCTGCTTTTTTGCCCATAACGACCTCTGCTGTGATAACCGCCGCTCATACTAATAAGTGTAGGGCGAAAGTGCCAGGTGCATTGTTGTTTATTTGTTATTTCAGTGGGCAGTGTTGTAACTTCCCTGAACTTTGTCGATGGCTTTGAGTATGGCCAGCTTGGTAGAAGGCTTAGTGATATAGCCCATCAGGCCCAGGCTGGCCCATTTACGGATCAATTCTTTGTTGCGATTGGTCGACAGCGCAATGATAGGAAGTGTTTTACAGTGTTTGAAGGTACGTATGTTCTTAGTGGTGTTATAGCCATCCAGCTCGGGCATAAACAGATCCATAAACACCATATCAAACTTTTTCTTCTTCAACAGCTTCACCGCTTCAAGGCCGGTTGTGGCATATTCGGTAATGTGGTCTTCTTCGCGAAGTATTTTGAGCAGCATTTCACGATATATTTCGTTGTCTTCCACCACCAGAATGCGCATTTTTTTGGGTACTTCGGGTTTTGCTGGTTCTGCAGCTGATACAGACTTAGGGGGCGTTGCAGGTTCTTCTTTGGCTGGTTGCATTTGAGCTGCGGATACACTGCGGGGAACACGTTTTTCAGTCAGCAGTGCAGATAGTTCAGCTAAAGAGACCTGTTTGTCCTTAAGCTGGGACTTAAGTAATTCTACGCTGGAAGTCAGTTGATGTTCCAGCTGTGCCATTAACGGGTTAATATGTTGCTCTCTAAGCTGTTCAAGCATTTGCTTTTGCACATCATTATGACCCTGCTGCTTTGCAATTTCATCCCGGGTTTGCGCAAAGTTATCTTCAGTTTTGGTCCGGTACTGGGCAACATCGTCAATTAATACCCGCAATTTGTCGTCGATTTTTCCAAAATGGGCTTCCTGTAGCTGAGCGCTTTTATTGCTGCCCGACACCTGGTTTAGCGCATTGTGTAAAATCATTCTGAAGCGGTAGTTTTCGTACATGGGCTTGTGCACAAAGTAGTCGCTGAAGATATCCTTCATGCAGCACTTAAAAGCGATACCCGATTCTTTGTTTTCGCATAGTAAAATGTTTTTGTGCGGATAATTCAGTAGTCCTTGTTTCGACAGTTCAGTGTAGATCTCTATACTGCCGGCAACATCATTCTTTGCCATAAGAATAATTGGCGGGTTGGTTTCTACGATGAGTTCTGCCGTTTCCTCCCAGTGAAATACGGTGCGGTAGGCGTCAGTGTGTGCCTCAACAATTTCTATTACACCGGTCAGTTCATCGGTTTTGTCACAAATGATAATGACCTGAGGTCGACGCTGTGCGTGATTAGGGCTATTTCCTGTCATCGTATGCGGCTTCCCGGAACATGTTTCATACCTTGCTGCTATAACACTTACACACAGAGCAGGGCTCTAAGCTGTTGCAGGGTGATGGGTTTTACAAAATGTTGGCTTATTCCTACACTGGCATAGCGACTGGCACAGATCTCATCACCCGACATACCTACCAAAGTGCAGGGGCGCTCATGATTTAGTTGCTGCTCTTTGAGCACATCAGCCAGCTGAAGCCCGCATTCGCCATCTTCCAGATGGGCATCGATAAATGCCCAGTCGTACCAGTTAGACTCAAGGTGTGCCAGTAGCTCCTGTTTGTCTCTTGCCAGCGACACGCTTACCCCTAAAGAGGCAAGCTGGCTGCTCAGTAGCTTCAGAAACAGAGCGTTATCATCAATCAGGATAGCACTCTGGCTCATGTTCCCCACTCCGCCAGTGGCTTGTCGAGGTTGTGCTCAAGCCAGTTCAACAAGGCATCGGTGGCCAGGGGTTTGGCGAACAAAAAGCCCTGCGCGACATCAATGCCGCATTTACGTAAGTAGTTAAGTTCACCAGCATGTTCTATGCCTTCGGCAACGGTTTTTAATGACAATTTTTTTGCTAAATCAGAGGTCGCAGAGACAATCGCCTGTTTTTTGCTGTCTGTATCACAGTTCTGGACAAAGCTGCGGTCTATTTTGAGTTCGCTAAAGGGTACCTGATTGAGCTGGGTAAAGCTTGAAAATCCCGTACCAAAGTCGTCGATTGACAGCGGAAACCCTTTTAATCTGAAGCGTAACAACACCTCCAGTGTGCGGGGAAGGTTGTCGAGCAGCTGGCTTTCTGTGATCTCCAGGATGATTTGTTTACGCGGTACGGAGTATTGGTCACACAAAGTGGCCAGCTTGTTTGGCAGTTCAATGTCGTACAGCGCACCAGCGCTAAGGTTCAGGCTGAAACTCAGCGATTTAATCTGCTCATAGTGTGTGTCGTAAAGCGCCAGGGTTTGTGTCAGTAGTTGTAATGAGAGTTCGGCTGATAAACCGGCGCGTTCGAGTTGAGGAATAAAATCGCCGGGAGATACTAACCCATCGAAAGGGTGATACCAGCGCGCCAGTATTTCCATGCCAATCACGCTGAGCGATTGTAGCGATACTTTGGGTTGGTAATGGGCTTTAAATTGCGCTCGGTCCAGTCCAATGCGAATGTCACTGGCGTTATAGCTTTTTTCTGGCACAGTGGGCGAAGTTCTGTGGTGCTGATCCAAACACTCAAGCAGCGCTTTTAGTCGGGGTAAAGACACGGGTTTGTCGATATTCGAGATGATGTTAAGGTTGTGCATTGTACCCAGGTTACTGGCGGTTTCGAGTACGTCTTTGTCTTCGCCGCTGAGCAAAACGATAGGCGTTGTTAACTTGGCATCGGCAAAAATACGCAGTAATTCTATGCCGTCGATTTCGGGCATGTTCAAGTCTAAAAAAATCAGGGATGCAGAGTCACATAGCCCTGAATCTAAGGCACGGCGACCTGCCGTAAAGCCATGATAGTCGACGTCCCGGGCAACTTGTTTTAGTAACAATTCCAGCTGGGTAATTATTAGCTGGTTGTCATCGATTGCGATTACTCTGATCAGATTATTCATCTTGCCTTTTGTGACCCTGCGTTTTTAGCATGTATAGTCCTGAGTACGACTTGCGCGGCCATACTTTTTACTCAAGTATAGTTTCTATTTCTACACATGCGGCATTAAACTTTTCGTCGCAGACCTTTTGCAAGGCCTGTACCTGCGTGACATCTTCTGCCTTAGCCGCTTGTTCCAGCGCGAAAAAGTCGTCAGCAAGTGACTGCGCGCCAATGGCCTTTGCTGATGATTTTAACTGGTGCGCGGTGTTTTTAATGGTGCTGAGCGACACTTCATTGCGGCCATTCATCCCCTCCACCAAAGGGCGGGAGTCGGCCAAAAAGCCTTGTAAAAATTGCTTCTGAATCGCCCTGTCAGTGCCAACATAGTTTTCCAGCACACTTAAATTTACGATACGTGCTGTAGGGGGTTCCGGTTCAGAAGCCGCTGCCTGAGCTGTTGGTGAAGCCACTTCAGGTTGTTCGGCCTGCGGACCAAGTTGCTCTGACGTATGGCCGTTCAGAGTCGCTAATTCAGAGGCTTGTGGCCTGTGTAACCATTGTTCTATTTTGCTGCGCAGAGCATGCAATACTATGGGCTTGCAGATATAGTCATCCATCCCGGCATTAAGACATTTTTCGCGCTCGCCACTGAGTGCATTCGCCGTGGCTGCGATGATGGGCAGGCTGGGTACTTTGCCCTGTGTTTCAAGTTCGCGGTAGGTTCTCGCAAAGGTATACCCATCCATGACCGGCATATGGCAGTCACTGATGATCAAAGAGAACTGATACTTCTGCATTAGTTCCAGCGCAATGGCGCCGTGCTCGGCAATAATGCACTGTAAGCCAAGTAAAGCTAGCTGACGCTTAAACAAATCCTGATTATAAACGTTGTCTTCTATCACCAGAATTAAGGCATTTCTTTGCTGTGCTTGTTCAATCGTTGGTAACTGCTCTTCACTGGCAAGCTGCCTGATATCTGGTTCCGGGCTGATCTGGCCTTCCAGTGTGGCAATTTTCTCAATCACTCTGACCGCATAGTAGGGGTTATTCTCTATTGCATATATATTTGCGCCCTCGATGGCTGGCATTTGGATACTGGTGTGCTCCAATACCAGACACTTGAGTTCACTGTTGGTGGAAATGATGTCCTGCCCATTGGTAACTAGGTGTTGGTATTTTTCACTGGTGATGATCAGATAATCAACGCTCAGCCGGGCAAGCAAATAGGCATTGAGGTCCTCATCACTAATGAGCTGACAATGCATGCCATGAGCGCTGAGGTTTTGTGCCAAATCCTGCTCAAATTTATCATCATCCGAGACAATATAAGCGGTTAACCCAGAAAAATTTATCGCAATTTCCTGGTCGCCCGTTTCGCTGGGCGCAAACGGCAAAGTCACGATAAAGTTACTCCCGACATCTTCCAGGCTGTGGCACGTTATGGAGCCATTCATCAACTCACACAGCCGCATAGTAATAGATAGCCCAAGCCCGGTACCGCCGTATTTTCTCTGAATGCTGTCATCCGCCTGGACAAAGGGCTTAAACAGCCCCTGAGTTTGCTCTTCACTCATGCCTTTGCCATTGTCTTTGACGCTGATCTCCAGATACCCGGCCTCAGCGCCAGGCGATACAAATACTTCCACATTGCCGATTTTACTGGCTGACGTTTTAGTGAACTTGACGGCATTGCCCACCAGGTTAAGTAAAATCTGCCGGATCCGAATGGGGTCGCTCTTGTGCCAGTAGCCTAAAGCCGGGTCAAAATAAAAGTTCAGGTTGATGCGTTTTTCGTGACACTGATGGCTCATCAGTTCGCACAGTTCTTTGGTCAGGTTTTGCCAGCTAAAGGAGGTATGCTCAATGACCATTTTACCTGCTTCGATTTTAGAAAAGTCGAGTATGTCGTTTATGATCCTAAGCAGCATCATGGCTGAATTTTTAGCCACTGAGGTCAGATGGCGCTGCTCATCGCTGAGCCGGGATTGCGACAAAATATCCAGCATGCCGACCACGCCGTTCATCGGGGTTCTGATCTCATGGCTCATAGTGGCAAGAAAGCGGGATTTGGCTTTGTTGGCGGTTTCGGCGGTTTCTTTGGCATCGGCCAGTATGGTGGCGTCGTTTTTGCGCTGAGTAATATCATGCTGATAGAGCAACATGTATTTTTTATCGTTACACATAATGTTGGTCAGGATCACCTCAAACCACATTTTAGCGCCGTCCAGCTGATAGCAAATTTCCATATCCTTGTAATACAGGTCGCGTGTTTTTGCGGCTGTCAGCGCTTCGAGCAGCGGCTTTTTATTCGACAGTGGCAGCAAAGAAATAACGTCAATCAGGTTGTCGTTCACCCGCATCAGGGTGTTAATAAACAGACCACTTTCTTCCAGGTTCAGGCGTTTACTTTTATACCAAAAGCGGTTGATCAGGCGGATATTAGCGTCACCGTCCAGGAGGAGGATAAAGGCCGGAATACTGTCCAGGGTTGCTTCCAGCAGGCTTTCGGTTTCGCGATTACGGTGCAGCAGCTGCTGCACCTCGTGGCGCTGGGTCTCTGCTTCTTTCATGCGATCGAGCGCTTCCTGGCGGGCTGCCTGCAATGACGCCTGGTACTTGCTTTGTCTTTGCTGCTGCGCGATTTGCTCGGAAATATCTCGCACCACGCCAACCACACATAGCGAGTCGGTCGCATCTGTCTGGTGTGATGTCATGATCACTTCCAGTTGCTTTTCAGACCCGTCGTTACAGAAGCTCAGTGCGAGTTTTACTTGTGAATCCAGCGTCTGAGTGCGCAGATGTTTGAGCAAGGTGCGCCTGCTTGCCTGTGTTAATTTACGAAGCACCTCAGTATAAGGCACGTATTTGCCGCTAGCTTGTACATCTAATAGTGTTTTCAGTGTCTTTGATAACAATACGTTACGACTACCTTGTTGCCATTCCCAACTGCCCATGCCGACAATCTGCTCAGAGTTAGACAGTAGCAAACGCTCCTTATCAAGCTGCGTTTCGGAATGTTGTAATTGCTCAATAATGCGGTTTTGAGCCCGGTGGGCCAGTACCAGTGCGGTCAGGCTCAGCGTCAGCAAAAGGGCTAGTTGCACCGAAAACTCCTGCTGCAAGGTATTGATATAACCTTCAATTTGCTCTGGGTCCTGAGTTGCCCTGATAGTAAACCCGAAGGCAAAATTTTCATGTACCAGCTCTAGCCCGTTTTTGGGCAGTGTGGCAGTTTTGTCGGTTGAGTAGTCGTTGCGACCAATCACTATGTCGTTGAACAGCAAGTGTGTGGTGATCCCCTGATAAGCAACGGGCATTTTGAGGATCTTAGTAAGGGTATCGTCCACAGGTTGGATCAATACCAGCAGTATATCTGACAACCCGTTTGCGCTGGCCTGCGGCGCCGTCGAGACACTATAAAGTTTGTTATTGCTGTCAGACATCAATGCCAGAGAAAGTGACTTAGCCCCTTGTCTGGCAATGCTGTCTGTTATGGTTTTTTGTAGTTTTTGTACGGGCAAAGTGGCAGGAAACAGCCCGACCAGGTCATTATCCGAAAGGGTAAACTTACCTATGTACTCGGTCCCTGTAGCATTAGAAAAAACCGGCTGCTTGGTAATGCTCAGTGTGTGCAGACGTTCGGCTAGCGGTTTCAGCCATAAATTATCAATGGCAATCACGGAGTAGGCCAGGTTATTGCTCAATTCATTCGCTGAACGGGTGTACAGGCCGTTGCTTAGCTCACCCTGGCTAATGTCGTGCTCAGACATAATAAACGACACGATCAACCCCAGTAGTAATAATAGCTGGGAGAGTTTGACCGGGGTCTGGTGTCGCTTTGGTTTGCTGGTGCGTCCCAGTGTGCGCCACAGTAAAACACTGGTGATGACCACACATACAAACGCAATCACAGCGAACAGGGCATAGTTTGCTTTAGTCGCGTTGTGTTCACTCAATTCTGTGCTGAGCTGCTGCTGGTGGGCAGCCAGTTGTGTGCTGACAATGTTGATGAGCTGCTCAAGGTACTGTGTTTTTTGTTGCCACCATTGCTGCGCATTGAATGTACTCTGCCCGGTTTGTTCGAGTGCCACCAGTACATCATTTAATATCTGATTCTGTGGCTGGGTTTGCAAAGCGGTTATTTGCGTGGCAATGTCTTCGCCAAATGGCGTGTTGCCCAGCAGTGCCCGGTGGGTGTTGTGTAAAGTCGAGAGCTCAAATATGGCGCTGGCGCGACTGTCCAGTGTGTTGTTGAGCATGGCATAGGTATGTGCCCTGAGCTTGCCGGCCTGCTCAATGGCCAGGGTCAGGCTGTATAAATGTGTGTTAACCGCATCGGCGGCTATTTTGAGCTCAATTGCCAAAAACAAATCCAGCAGCGCATTTATTTTTGCCGTATAAAGTGTCATTGCCTGCTCCCGGGTGAGCAGACGTTGGTCAAACAGGGCTCTGAGGTTCATCAGTTCGGCTGTATTGGGTAACGATGAGAGCAAATTGGGGTTTTGTGCGCTCTGAGCTGCGATGTCCACGAGTGCTGCGTTACTGGCATTGCGATATAGATTGAGTTGGCTGAGTGTTTCGCCGGAGGCACGCTCCGACAGGCCAAATGTATAGCCGCGTTCTTTTTGCAAAGCGAAGATGGCATTGCTTATTTGTTGCATATAGCTGACGTTATGCAGGCTGTCCTGTGTTGCCACTATCTGGTGATGGGAGGCAAAATAGGCGCGTGAATATCGGTCGAGTGAGAGTAAACTGACCAGCACCAGTATTAACCAAACAATAATTTTTAATTGCACATGCACGTGTGCTGTCCTTAATGTAGACGTTCAGGCATTTTTAACTATAGTTTATAAACTAACGGTTAATTGGTCATTTGGATGAAAAATCCACCACTTCCAGATAACGAAGCACTGCGACTGAAAACGCTGCATGACTTAAAGGCGCTTGATACCCTCCCCGATGCCGAGCTGGACAGGCTCACGGAATTTGCCGCCCATGTATTTAATGTACCCATTGCGCTTATTAGTCTGGTCGACAGCGACAGGCAGTGGTTTAAATCCAAAGTGGGACTGGATGCAGAGCAAACACACCGCGATATCTCGTTTTGTGGTCATGCCATTTGTCAGGAAGGGGTCTTTGTTGTGGATAATGCCCTAAAAGATGAGCGGTTTTTTGATAACCCTTTGGTGACAGGGGAGCTGAGTATCCGGTTTTACGCGGGTTGCCCTCTACGGCACCCTAATGGCAGCCAGATAGGCACTTTGTGCCTGATTGACTTTGAGCCCAGAGAGTTTAACGACCACGATGCCTCTATTTTAACTCAGGTTGCTGCGGATGTGGTGGAGCGTTTGGTTAAACTGGCGCGCCAGCAGACATTCAGCTAGTATTGACGCGCTTTAATCTCAGTCACCAAATCGTCTGGCAAGGCAGCCATAGCCGCTTCGAGTTGCCGGGCAAGTGCACCGTTGCTGTGACGGTAGCCAATATACTGTGGCTCGCTGTGGAAGTCCTGTGCCAATATCACCACCGGGAGCCTGAACTGATTGACGATATGCTCTGCCCATAACTTATCTACCAGTATGGCATCGACACGTGCTGTGGAGAGAATATTAAAGAAGGTTTTTGCATGCTCGTCGTTTTCTTCATAATAAGAGCGCCTGACTAATCTGGCATTCAGCGCTTCGAGTTTTCGATATACCGCTTTGGGGTAAGGGTACTCCGTCGCTAACATGATCCGAGGTGTATCCAGGCGTCTGAACTCTGCCATGCTCTTATACCGGGCAGCTGATACCGCCAGGCTAAGCTGCCAGGATGTTGCCGAGTCTGAGAAAATGGCCAGTCCGTCCGTTTTATCTACATGAAGTGAAAAATCCGTATCGCCATATTTAACGTTAGCAACGCAGCGTTTAAAGGGGAGTTCGCTGAACTCCACGGTGCGATTCATTGAGCGGGCAGCAGCTCGGATCAGATCGACTTCCTGGCCACGAGCAATCCCGCCGTGATCGGTATAGCTAAAAGGACGCCAGCGCTCAAAACAGACGGTGATGGGCTCAGAATTTTCACCTTGCTCTGGTTGCGATGCCCAAGCGAATGCGCTCACCGATAATCCTGCAAATGTTGCACAAGATACTAAGATGAAAAGCAAATAAAAACGTGTCATTGGCTCCTCTGCAAAGCGTTAATATGATTGGGGCGAAAACAGCGACGGCTCATTTCGGCGTAAACGCCGCAGTGCCTGGTTCATACTGCGCACCCACTGTGTATTAACCTGCTTGTTACAGGCAAAGCCCAGATAGGAGCGAGACAGGGGCAAAATGACGCGGTAGTGCGCCGGGTCTATGCCAGCCCGTTTGAACTGAAAACGGGCAATAATATCGCCATAGGCGATTAAGTCAATGCGTTTTAGTTTGAGCATTTGTACCAGCTCAAACCCGGAGGCCAGAAAAACAAGGTTGTCTTGTGGTACTTTGGACTGGCGCAACAGCTGGTGGCCGATGTCGTTTTTAACCACGCCAATTTTGTAGTTTTTCAGGTCCCTGAGGTCTGAAACTTCGTAGTCGTTTTCTTTATGGCCCATGATGGCCACCTGGTTATCAAGCGAAGGGCCAATAAACTGAAATAACTGCGCCCGCTCCTGAGTATAGGTAATCGAAAATATACAGGTCTTAGGCGAGGTCATGGCCATACGATAGGCTCTGGGCCAGGGCACCAGCATGATGTTTCTTCTGTCCAGCGTCCAGCCCAGGTCCTGGTAAATGCGCTCTAAAATGCGAATAGATAAGCCCTCTATCTCACCATTTATATGATAGTTAAATGGCGGATAATCCTCGGTCACCCAATCGAGATTGGGTGTATCATAGGTTGCCCCAAAGCTTATCAGTGGATACAGGGCAGCCAAACGTACTAACTGATGCATTGCAACCTACCTTACAATCAGGCCGATCAGGGGTCGGCACTAAGCTGTAAATCGACATAATTTCAGTATAGTACGCTGAGCGTGATTGCACTGCCTGATGCTCTGGTATCGTATCAACCAGTGCGGCTGGTTATCTAAGGAGTCTGATAGAGCGAAAACACGTCACTGGGTGTGCCGATCGCGTCGGCTTCTAGTGGTTTATCTTGGCTGTCTCCGAGCAGCTCATCGATGGCCGCTTCCAGTTTGGCTTTGAGTTCATTAATTTTGTCTTTCAGTTTGTCTTTTTCATGAGTCTCAAGCGATTTATCATCAGTTATTTCTTGTTCTGTCAGGTCGAGCATTTCAATTCGGACTTTGAGCTCTTTATAGGCCAGAAAGTCAATGCCGAGGTTATTGAACAGTAAGGCTTCATTGACTTCGTGGGGTTCTACTTTGACCTCGATTGGCATCTCCATGATTTCGCTCATGGTTTCCTGGTAGAATTGGATCTGCTGCTGCTTTTCTGGTTGGCTCGAATCAACGCGTTTGTAGGCGTTGTCTCTGGCAATCTGATAGTAGTTGCTGGCCTGCTCAGAAATACTTTGATAATCCACCCCAACAGAAACCGCAACCTCGTTGTCTGGTTGTGATCGCCCGGCTGCACCCATGGCATCGTTCAGTTGCTGTGTAAAGTGCGCCTGTTTATCCAGTTGTGCCGCATTGTGTGCAGCATACTGATTAGCAGAAAAGGCGCTTTGAGGGGGAGTTGTGTTAATTTTCATTTGGTAATTCCTTTGCACAGTTGGTAATACCTAAGCAAGGAATGTACCTAAATTTATTCTCAGGACGGGGTTACAAATCTGGTAATAAAAAAGCGAAGTAGGCAGGCCCACTTCGCTTTTGTGTTTTGTTAATCCGTTGGTAACCGGTTATTGGATTACGGACCCTTTGCGTTAGAACTGATAGTTTACCGACAGCTTAACGTTACGCTCGTTGCCTGGTAGGCCGCCAAGGAACAGCGCTTTGCTGTAATAACGCTCATCCGTCAGGTTCTCAATATTGAGCTGGACCTGGTACTTGTCACCCTGATAGCGCGCCGCCGCATCCCAGCGTGTGTAGCTGTCGATGGTTGCTGTTGGCAGGCCGAAAGAGGCCGAATTAACGGTACGCTCATCCACATAGTTCACACCCAGGCTAAGGGTCAGGTTTTCCATAACCGTTGCTGGCAACTGGTAGTTAACCCAGGCGCTGGCCATTTTTTCTGGTACACCTTTCTTCTGCTCTGAGCGCTCCTGAGCACGGATCTCAATTGCGTCCTGCCAGGTGGCATTCAGGTTTAAATCAACTGACTCGGCCAGTGCCAGGTTCAGGTCGACTTCAACACCCTTTGATTCATCTTCATCGTCGTAGAAGTACTGGACAACACTGATGTTGTACTCAGGGTCTTTAGGGTCATCATTATACAGCGGGTTGGCATATCGCAGGTTAGTACGACTGGTCTCAAACCATACAATTGAACCCAGTAAGTCTTCGTCCAGCGCTGTGAAGCGGATCCCCAGATCCAGTGACTCTGACTCAGAATCTGGACGGTTTGGTGAAGCCGTCTCATCGGACAGTGCACCTAAAATACTGTAAGCCGTGCGGCCTTTGGCGACATTAACAAACGCAGATAGCTGCGGATGAACCTGATAGTTAACACCAAAATTATAGGTCATACCTGAGTCATCTGAATCCAGCTCTTTGCTGGCTTCTGGCGCACGGTCGCTGCCTTTGTGCTGATAAGCCTGTTCAATCGCAGAATACGCAAGACCGGCACGTACGGTTAACTGATCTGTCAGATACAAGACTTCCTGGAAGCTGATCCCATAGGCATCCAGCGACTTATCATAGTTGCTGCGCAGTGACGGGTCGTAATCCATGATGTCGCCAGTGCCCCAGTTCGGGTTGCGAATATCCAGAATATACGGGATTGCGTTGTCGCCTTTGGCACTGTCGGCATCGTAAGCTGACCAGCTCTTCAGTGCCATTTCCCGGTTTTCATAGTTTACGCTGACAAGGTGTTCACCCATCACGCCACCCAGGCTCCAGCCCAGTTGCAGATCGGCAAAGTATTGCCAGGTTTGTTCTTCAGCAACCTGTCGGCGGTATTCCTGACGACGGGCGGCAAAGGGATGCAGTTCGCCATCAATAAGCAGCGGTGCGCGAGGGTCCGCATTAATGACGCCGCGACGCTCCCAGTACACATAGTTATATGCACCGGTTTGGCGTGCAAACTCAGAATCATAGCTGCGCCACAAGACTTGCTGTGTCAGGGTTGAATCGTTGTTGATGTGCCAGTCATGACGCAGTTTGATGCGCAGCTCTTCACCTTCGTTTGGTTTAGACAAAGGCGAGATCAGGCTGCCATCGCCCAGGTTGTAAGGCTTAAGGCCATCGGTAGCCTGGATTGAGGCTGCCAGCTGCTCGCGTTGCTGCGCGGTCAGTTGTACACCCAAATAGTTTTTGCCATCGTCATCCATTTTGGCATCGTTTGGCAGATCATTACCGCTCAGATTACCAGGCGTACCACTAGTGCTGTCCCAGTTCATGATCCGCACCGGATCGCCAATAGAGTCGATTTGCAGCGCATCGTCGATATAAGCGGTTGAAAGCAGTAGCTTGTGGCTGGCGTTTACATCAAAGCTCAGGCTGGCATACACTTCGTCTCGGTCTGACTGCAGGTCGCGATAACCGTCGCTGCGTTCATGGTTGGTTACCAGGCGGTAGGCCCACTGGTCGTTCAGACCACCCGTAGCATCAAAGCCAATACCATAGCTGTTCCAGCTGCCCGTTTTGGCACTGATCTCAAATGCGTCTTGTTGCTGAGGTTTTTTCTCAACCAGGTTAACCACACCACCTGCGGCGCCGATACCGTATAAACCGGTTGCCGGGCCTTTTAATACCTCAATGCTCTCAACATTGGTCATCGAGCGGGTAGGGTTAAAGTTGTTGCCTAAGTCAGCACCGCCATACATGCCATCGTAGGTGTAGTTGACGCCCAGGCCGCGTACAGTCAGGTTGTCACCAATGCCATAGTTGTTACCAGCTTGTCCCAGACCACTGACGTTACGCAGGGCTTCCTGAAGCGTTGTGGCGTTTTGTGCTTTGAGTAACTCTTTATCAACCACCACAATGGCAGCTGGCGTTTGCATTAAGGCCATGTTGGATTTAGTGGCTGTGCCTGATTCCAGGATCAACTTATTGTGTTTATTGTAAACACTGATCCGTTCGATGTTTTCGTCAGTGTTCTGAGCAAAAGCCGCAGGGCTGCTCACAGCGGCACCCAGCAGGGCGATTTTAACGGCATTAGCCAACATATTTGGTGAATTCTTCGAGCGAGAGAATTGCATTTTACACTCCATACAACTAAGGAACCCGGCTTCGGGACTGCAGAGGGAGGGCATACTAACAGTGATTTTAAATGATAACAACTCTCATTTGCGTTTAATAAATGTTGCTTGTGTGGCGAATTATTTGATCTGGTTTACCTGCTGAGAATGAATTATTGATAATTTATTAAATAAAAACAATCGAGTAAAAAAAGCACGCAGATCCGATGATTGTTTACACTCACCTGCAACCTGCTCAGAGCACGTCCTCGGAAGCTGGCTAAGGACTGGTCTTGTCTGCCTCGTCTGCATATTTTGCCTTTACCAGGGCGATATAGTGTTGCAGGTTTTTTTCTTTAGTGAGCTCAAAAGGGTGTGCCAGCAAAGAAATATCGCAGACTCTGTCCAGGCGGAATTCACGATAGTCATTGCGCAAAAGGCAATGGCCTATAATGGTCCATTTACCGCCCCAGTACACCAATCCCAGTGGCTCTATGTCACGCTCACTATAGGCCTCTTTGGCATCTTTGTAATGCAATCGAACCTGGCGTTTTTGTACCACGGCTTCACGTAATGTGCTGCTGAATCTTTGATGATCTTCGGTGTGGCCGAAGCTGGCGGCCACATAGGGAAAGTCGTCCAGTTGTTGTTTTAGGTGCTCGGGCAGCGCTGCCTCAATTTTTGCCATGGCACTGCTGGCATGCTCCGATAATACCGGATCGGTCCAGGCGCTGGCCATGCGTGTGCCCAGAAGTAAAGATTGCAGCTCCGCCACGGTAAACATCATAGGTGGCAGGTCACATTGCGCTATCAGGTATCCAATACCGGCTTCGCCCTCGATAGGAACGCCTGAACTTTGTAGATGCTGAATATCGCGGTAGATGGTTCGCTCAGATACGTTTAGCCGCTCGGCAAGCTGTTTAGCCGTAATGGCCAGACGCCGCCCTTTAAGCAGGTTAACCAGCTGAAATAAACGCTCAGATTTGTGCACGACTGTCTCCAAAAAAACGCCGGGACAGGGCCCCGGCATTCATACGCCCGGTCAGGTTACTCACTGCAAGGCGTTTGTGCAACTACCTCAGTTAAGGTCAGTGACAGGCTGTCCTTGTCAATCAGTTCCGCAAACTGCTGACAGACTTGCTCATGCGCAAAAGCCGCTTGCACGCGTTTGGCATCTTCCAGCGTATTCCAGTACACAAGGTCGGTGTACACACCGCTGTCTGCATGTTTTGAAACCGAACGATACAGCAATCCTGGTTGCGCTTTGATATATGCCATAAAGTGTTCATTTTGCTCTAAAAAGTCAGCTTCAGTGACACCGTTAGCCAGTTTGAAAGTGGCGATTTCTACACAGTTGGTACTCATGGTTTTGTCTCCTTGTTTAAGTTGGTGACAGTAAAACATGCGGTGGTGTCAGGGAGTGTCAGTAGGGTTATCAACAACAGATGTCACTATTAAAGGGGGTTGGCAGGCTCTTCAAAATATCAATGGCAACTACTAATTCAAAGCAAAGTTATGTTCACGTAAGTACTACTGGTCTTTAAGCACTATGAAGCTTGTATAATTGCACTGAAACCAGTCGTTTACTTCTGTTGTACTCCATGGGAACATGAATGTTGGTATTATCTTCCATTGTGCCAGTTGGTATTTGAGCATTTTGGGGGAGTTAGTTGTTAAGGGTAAGGATTAAATTAAACACCGAAAAGGAGGCAGTGATGCCAAAAACAATACAGGGGATGGTTACATCTTCACTTCCTATAAAAAACATGTTTTATGCCATGGTTTCTTCCGCGTTTCTAGTGGGGTGTGGAGGTGGCTCAGATAATTCGAGTAGTGACAAAGGGGAGTTACAGCAAAGAAACGCTGTTCCAACAGCCAATGCAGGTGAAGAGCAAACAGTTGAAGAGCAAACAGATGTTACTTTGTCAGGTTCAGGCACCGATCCTGATGGCTCTGTAGCACGCTTTAGCTGGGCGCAAACAGCGGGCACGATTGTCACAATAGCAAATGCAGATTCAGCAACCGCCGGTTTTACGGCGCCAGAGGTTTCAGCAGATGAGACACTAACGTTTCAGCTAACCGTGACAGACAATGGCGGTGCGACCACTACGGACAGCGTTGATATTGTCGTTCAAAATGTTAATCAACTGCCGACTGCCAATGCAGGTGAAGACCAGACAGTAGAAGAGCAAACAGACGTCACTTTGGCTGGCTCAGGCACAGATCCAGATGGCACAATAACAAGTTTTAGCTGGGCGCAAACAGCGGGCACCGCTGTCACAATTGCAAATACAGATTCAGCTACAGCTAGTTTCACGGCGCCCAATATTGCTACGCCAGAAGTTGCTGAGTTTGAGTTAACCGTTACAGATAATGACGGTGCTATCTACAGTGATACCGTATCAATAACAATTCAGCCGACCTTCGCTCAGATATCAAGTTTGCCACTGATGTATAGCGACACCCCGGTTCACAATCGGGCCACGACCGTTTCATTGATTACGAGTGAAAATGAAGATGTGGGTGAAGTTGAGTGGCAGGTGGTATCACAACCAAATTCTTCAAATTTAGTGCTCAGCGCGTCCAATGATAAAAAGTCGGTCACATTTACAGCGTCAGAACCTGGTGATTATAAAGTGGTTGTTCGCTCTGCAAGTAATGGTTCAGAAAAAGCCACCTCCTTCTCAGTTAGCCCGGTTTTTTCTTTCGACAACTCAAAAATTGAAGGGAATGACGGCAGTGTTAATCTAGGTGAACTTGTTGGGGTGATAAAGAACCAAGCTTGGGTTCATTCAGCACACCTTACTGAAGCCGAGCTTAGAAACATTGTGCTCAATTACGCGAGTCTTACAGTAATTGGATATGATCCAGTCGAAGGGCTTTTAATTGAATTTGATGAAACTGATTTATCCTCCAAAGAAGTAATTGAAGAGCTCAAACTAGAGAGCGGCGTTAGCTCTGTTGCGCTAAGAGATTATGTAGGGGAAAACGTAGACAAAAATTTCTTTACTCCAAACGATGGAGACAGCTTTAACGACTTGGGCAGTAACTGGCATTTAGAGAATGCGACTTATGGAGCTAAGTTAGTTAACGCATGGGATTACACAAGAGGTTCCTCAGAAATCATTGTCGGTATAACAGACAGTGGATATTACTCAAACCATGAGGACCTGTCTAAAAGGTTCAGCACATTATTGACTTCTGGTAACGACGACCACGGAACAGGTGTGGCAGGTATAATCGGTGCTTCAACGGATAATTCTGTAGGTATTTCCGGTATAAATCATGTTTCCTTGATGAGAGCTGCCAAAAACAATAAGAGTAGCTATGTTTCTCTCCTTCGCGAAGAAAAGGTTAAAGTGGTAAACAACTCATGGGGAGATATGGGACATGATTCTGGCTCGACTATTAAAGGTATTGTCCACACCAGAAAGTATAGAAAAATAGCCGAAAAAAATGAGAATGTATTGCATGTCTGGGCGGCTGGAAACGACGGGGCTAATGCAAAAACGCAAAATGGCGCACTACATTTAAATTCATTTGGTGGTTTATCAAAATTAGACAATGTTATTGTGGTTGCTGCCGTTGGCGTTGATGGCAAATTGGTCCATTACAGTAACTATGGAAATACGATAGATCTTGCTGCGCCTACGGAGCTCAAAAGCAGCAGAAGAGTAACAAGTGATGGCACCTCTGACTATTATGAAGGAAATAGCTATGGCACCGAGGGAAGTGGTGGATTCGACGGCACATCAGCCGCAGCGCCTGTTGTAACAGGGGTCGCTTCTCTTGTTTATTCACTGTACCCTGGATTTACAGGAAAAGAGGTAAAAGATATTCTCATCAACAGTGCAACTGAAGCAGTATCAAAACGATATATTGCATCGGGTGACGAAGGTGAAAATAATTCAAATATCGAAACACTGACACATCCAATCCCTGTTTTAAATGCTGAAAAAGCTTTAGAGAAAGCACAGGAAATCATTGACAGTAAAGTGACTGTTACAGATTCAATCCCTGATCCATTTACCGCTCAGGCGCAAATAGTATTCAGCTCAGTTGATGAAAATCTGGATGTCGTGAGCGTTGAGTGGGAGCTGCAATCGAGCAATGATGGCGGCACAACCTGGCACTATGTCAATGGAATGTCTGTAGATGGGAATACCGTTACTCCTTTCCTTGATACATCTACGCCCTATCAACGTATAGTCGCGATGGTGACTTTGCGAAACCCTGATAGTAACGATGAAACCACAGCCAGCAAAGAGTATGAGTTCAGTTATTCGACAGTGGGCATGTCAGCGCTAGATACAGTCTCGCTGGCGCCGTTACCGGCAGTAGAAGTGGGTATTGAATTATTAACAGGACTGCCTATTACTTCGACGGGCTTGACTAATGATAACGGCAATCTGGTTGCCTATATGAAACCTGGTATATACCGGGCTCGTGGCAGTTTTACAGACTACCAAGATGTTGTAACAACATTTACTATCAATGAACTACAAAGTCAGCAAGTGAACCTTAATATGACGCGAGATTCCATTGGAGCTGTCGGCTCATTGAGCGGTCAAGTCATTGATGTGGACGGTAAGCCGATTGCTCGAGCATCTATCAGGATTTCAGGTGGTGAGCAGACTAACGGTTTCTTTGCGACGGCAACCACAGATGCGAGCGGCCATTATGTTATTTCTAATATTTCAAAAACAGATTCCGATGGAAATGCTATACCAGCATTTATAATGGAGACCTCAGGATTTGGTTATACCACTGTCGTTAAGGAAGATGTCATTGTGCTTTCCGGGAAGGGGAGAGTAGAGAACTTTACTTTAGCACCAGTCGATCTATCAGATAATACAGTGTTTTTTGATGACTTTGAACAGGGTGTCGGGGGGTGGACTGCAACTGGTTTTTGGAATCAGATAAATCTTAATAACAACACAATTGCCAATACGTTTGTGGATGGGGGCTATTCTATATTGGCGCCAGATGAAGCTGGACCAAAGGCATTGTTGCCAGCTGCGTTTAATGGTGACTTTGTATGGTGGTATGGGCAACCTGACACGGGTTCTTTCATTGGGACGCAATTGAATTTAGATCACTTACTGAGTGGAGGTACATCAACCAGCAGTAATAGCGGACAGCTTACCTCTCCAAGTATTAATCTTGTATCGATTACATCACCGTACTTAAGATTCAGAACCTGGTGGGAAATCGAATCTGTGAATCCCAATGAAAATGGTTTTGACATAATGGAAATACAAATTAGTACCGACGGGGGGAGTTCCTTTGAGACGATCAAAAAGTTGAACCCTTTTGTTGATCCCAATGATGCAGACTGGAATCGGGATCCGCGTCCTTTTTCTTCAGGTGGCTATAACCGCAAACCTGTTTGGGCACTTGAGGAAGTTGATCTTTCTGATTATGCCGGAGATGTGATAATCATCAGGTTCGATTTCAAGACCAGAGACCACTTATTCAATGGCTTCAGGGGGTGGATTGTTGATACTTTAGAGGTCGTTGAGCGTTCACCATCTGAATCTATCGCCACCGCTGCTAACAAGCCCCAGTCTGCTTTAGCAGCAAAATATTTACCGGCTAACGTTTTAAAGGGGTATAAAGTGAACGCAAGTGACAGTTTTGGTGAGATTCACAAAAAACCTAAAGCTTACTTAAACGAAGGTACGCCAGCTCGTAAATAAAAATGAGTTCAACTCGGACTGCCATAGGCTATGCTGTTGCGTTCTGTAGCTTGTGGCGTCCTCTTCCTCTTGTCGCACGAGAATTTAAACGTTGGCCCGCTCTTTATGCTCGGTTAGACTATGCGCTTTTTAGTGTGCGGGGGAATTAAGATGGAATTCACAGCCTGGTTAAGTCTGGCGTTTATATGTTGTGTGGGGGCCATGTCTCCCGGACCCAGTTTGGCAGTTGTGTTACGGTACAGCTTGTATCACAGTGCGCAGCATGGGATTGTCGCAAGTTTATCTCATGGTTTGGGCGTGGGCATTTATGCCAGTTTGTCTCTGCTGGGCCTTGCCAGCCTGATTGAACAATTCCCTTTGGTTTATCAGGGTCTGGTGTACGCGGGTGCGGCGTACCTTGCCTATATGGGTTACAAAATCCTCAGCAGCAAGAGCAGTGGTATTGAAGTGGCTAAAGAGCACGATGCGAAAAGCTACCTTGCTGCGGCAAAGGATGGTTTCGCCATTGCTTTTCTCAATCCAAAGCTGGCTATTTTTTTCCTGGCACTGTTCTCGCAGTTTATTGACCCCGAGGCACTGACGCTTAAAACGGCGGTGATCATGTGTATGACCGTACTGGTGATAGATGCGTTGTGGTATTTCTTTGTGTCTGTTGTCACCGCTTCTGCCCGGGAGCGGTTCGATTTAACGGCAAAACAGGCCGTGATTGACAAACTACTTGGCTGCGCTTTTTTGTTACTGGCTGCCCGGGTTGTTTATCAAACCATCTAGGTGTTATTGCCAGCCGTGCAGGCGAACATAATTGCTGACCACATAGACCTTCAGGGTCGGGCTGGCGACGGTGTAATGATCAAACTTCAGCGCCAGGCGGTGTTCGCCCCGGCTGGCCACAGAGGCAATGTCGACATGGATGCAGTGCCCATTGGGTAGCATCAGGCTTGCCCCTCTTAGCGAAAACATGTCCTGATATGCCCGGGCGTAGAGTGGGAAAGTATTGATGCAGGCACCGGTCAGTGACAAAGAATCGACATGAAATGATGCTCGGGGAAAGCTGAGCAACAGGCGGACAGACGGATAAGGGGTAAAGCGCCAGCTGCGTGGCATACCGTGTCCTTCAACGATATGCGGCAAGTCGTCAATTATGGACAACAGCGTCTGGTGATCCGGATGCCACTGATTGTGATTGTTCGACTCCAATGCTGGGCGAACCGGGAAGTCAACGATATTGGCGGCGCGCAAATGGGTATCGAGCAGGCGCTCGCTTTGTGCATAGCTGGCCTCGTGCTGGGCCAGCTCTTCAAGCAAGTCACTGGTAAACGCTTTTAGCTCATTACATAAGTTGGTGTGTGCCTGAAATAAATCTAGCTGAGACGTTTCAACCACCAGGTGAATATAGTCCAGCTCATCCTGTGTCAAGTCCATGATAGTAATCACCGCATAATTCGTAGTTTAAAATTTAAGCAGGTTTTGTACCAATTTTAGCTTATATTTTTGTCTGGTTTTTGACACAGGTGTTGCTCTGCGACCTGAGCAAAGCGAGTAAGCTGTGATTCTACCTCTGCACTCAGGCACTGACCAAAGTTCAGGCGAACATATCTGTGGTAAAGGTCAGTGGTTGAAAAGGCATCGCCACACAGGATATAAATATGCTCGTCCACCAACCGAGCTTGCAGCTGTTTTGTATCCACATTCGGCATCTCAAACCACAGCACCAGCCCCCCTTTTGGACGATTGATCTGGGTGTTTTTAGGGAGCCGTGATGTCAGTATTTGAATGTATTGATTGCACTGTAGTGCAAGCAGGCGGTTCAGCTTTTTAAGGTATCGGGTGTAATGCCCCCGGCCAATGTAGTCCGCCAGGGCCAGCTGAAGTGGCCGGTTACACCCCAAAGAGCGTACACGGACCAGGTCGCTGTAGCGATTATAAAACCGTCCTGGAGCACACCAGCCTAACCTGAGTCCGGGCGCCAGCGTTTTAGAAATACTACTGCACCAGAGGACCCAACCGTCATTGTCAAAGTGTTTAACAGGCAAGGGGGGCGAGCCGTCGTGACTCAGTTCACGGTAGACATCGTCTTCAATAACCGGGATTTGATACTGCCGGGCCATGCGTGCCAGTGCTTGTTTTTGCTGTACGCTCAGGCAGTGTCCTGTCGGATTTTGGAAGTTAGCGCTGAGCAAACAGGCCGCAATTTGTTGACCAGCCATCGCGTTCTCCAGTTGCACCAGGTCGATGCCATCCTGATTACAAGGGAGCTCCATAACTTGCCTGCCCATGACACTGAGTGTATCGAGCAAGCCGGTGTAACATGGCGAGGGTACAGCAATAACTTCACCCTCTTTCGTAGTTAGTTCCAGCGCTGTTTTCACTGCATCCAGGCAGCCCTGAGTAATAATCAAGTCCTGCTCATTTAAGACAAAGCCTTGTGTTTTCATATGATTGACCAATGCCTGTCGCAAAGATATCTCACCGAGCGGATCGCCATAGTTGAACAGCGTGTGATTGCCTTTCATGGTACGTGTTAATGAGGCGCGTAATGTTTGTGCATCTATCAGGGCCGGGTCTAGCTGTGCTGTTGCTAAACCGGATCTGAGCCTTGGGGGAGGCGTTGTAGGCAAAGGCCTGACCTGCGCCGTAAATTGGGCATGCTTGATGTCGCCAGCCGGGTTGTGTTCAAGGTTGACGAAGAAGCCTCGTTTTGGATCTGCCGTGATAATGCCCAGCGACTCAAGGTAACGATAGCAGGCCAGTGCCGTGGTCATACTGACCTGATTGAGCGCGCTAAGCTGGCGCAGAGAAGGCAGGGGCTGGCCACCTTGATACTCGCCTGCTTCGATGGCACGGATGAATTGCCCAGCCAGTGCTTTATATTTTGCTTGCTTAGTCATCTGTTATCTAAAAAGTTCTATTTTTTGTATCTGTTATCTATTTTCTATCACGCTTAAAGTAGGGGCGTAAAGTCAAAAGGAGTCATTATGCAGTCATTAACACCCCGGCAGTTGCCAACTTATGAACACCTGCTCGCAGCACTGGAGCAAGAATGTCAGGCCTTCAGCGCGTCACTCGACACCCGTCGAGTAAGCAATCCGGCGTCTTCTTTACCGCCTCGCACACTGAGCGAACAGTCGGCCGGATTTGAGGCTTTCAGACAAGCCTTTAGTACAGAAATCGCCCCGCAGCTGTCGGCCAGTAATGGTGGTCGCTATTGGGGTTTTGTCACTGGCGGTGCCAATCCTGTTGCTACCTATGCCGACTGGCTCGTGACCTTGTATAACCAAAACGTTTCTAAAGGCGGCGACTCAGTTGCCAGCCAGGTCGAGCGCCAGGCGATTAAGTGGATCACTGAGTTATTTGAGTTACCTGCGGTATTTGAAGGCGTGATGACCACAGGTGCGACAGCCGCTAACGTATTGGGCGCAATGGTGGCCAGGCAGGAAGTCGGACGTAAACAAGGGATTGATGTTGCAAAAGTCGGTTGCAAGGATTTGGACTATGCCGTGTTTGCCGCGACCCCACATGCCAGCATGGTCAAGGCACTTGGGCTGGCTGGTCTGGGTCAGGAAAGCTGGGTGCAGGTCGCCTGTGAGCCAAAAAGTGAAGCCATGGATACCATCGATTTGGCCAATAAACTGGCTGAATGTCGGGGCCCTGGAAAAATCGTTATCGCCAGCGCAGCAACGGTGACCGGCACCGATTATGACGACCTGATCCGGGTGGCACAATTGTGCCGTCAGCATCAGGCCTGGTTACATGTGGATGGCGCATTTGGTATTTTTGAAAGGCTGTTGATGGGTCCGCAAGGCAAAACTCAGGGCATAGAGCTGGCAGACAGTATTACGCTGGATTGTCACAAATGGCTCAATGTGCCTTATGATTGCGGCGTCTTTTTGACCCGTCATCCTCACACGCTGCTTGCAACCTGTAATGTGGATGCACCTTATTTAGCCAACAGCGATGCTGAGCAGCCCTTTATGTCTTTGGGGATTGAAAACTCCCGACGTTTTCGTGCATTACCCGTCTGGGCAACCTTGCTCGCCTATGGCAAACAGGGGATCAGGGCGCAGATCCAGCGTAATGTCGATCAGGCTAACGCCCTGGCAAGCTGGGTAAACGCATCCGATGGCTATGAATTAAATAAGCCATGTGCGCTGAACGTTGTGGTGTTCTCTGCGAGCGATAAAAATAAACTGGATACACAAGCGGTGTTAGCACAGTTAAATGAGGGTGGTCAGGTATTTATGACACCAGGCATGTGGCAGGGGAAAGCGGTGATCCGCTGCGCATTTAGTAACTGGCGCACCGAAATGCAGGATGTTGAATTGGCGATTACAGAACTTGCCAGACTGGCAAGCTAATATGAAATGCGGTCCCTCAGATATAAGGGACCGCAAATAACACTGAACTATCGGCGCATATCTGCGTTAAATTGCAAATATGAACTGGTAGGGTCGTTTTCTAAAACAAGCTGAGGCTCCATCATTTTCAATACCGAAACCTTCCAGCCATCATCGAGTTTTGAACTTGGTGAAATCACATACCCTTCGGCGCTTAGTCCGGCAGCCGGGGTGTTTGCCATTAAGGTCAGTTGTCCCTGGTTGAGCGACCAGGTGTAGGTACGTGTTTTACCCTCTGCGACCACTTCTGCCTGACCATTGCCGATATGGAAGTCGATATACATGGTCTCGCTGCCATTAATGAGTGCAAAGCGCTCATACATCAGGGTACGGCTATCGAACATGGGTTGTTCTGAACTTGGTTTAACGCGCTGCACTGTGCCTAAGTCGTTGCCATCCTTCCATTGGATCACATCCCCGTTCAGGAACATAGCAAAAATAGGGTCGCTGTCTGAGATTTGGTTCAATTCAAAGGTGAGCTCAGTTCTGCCTGTACTGGCATCGTAGGCAAAGCTGCCATAATTGATCCCAGCTCTGGCAGAGTCTGCACTTTCATAGTCTGCTTCAAAGAACTTGTTACCAGGCAGGAATGCACTGATCCAGATCCGTCCGCTATTCAGCGGATACTCAACGTATGCCCCGACCAAGGGGTTGTTTGCATCTACCAGCCTGCTCAATGTAAAGCTTGGCTCGCCCTCAATATCCAGAGTTAATGTATCACCGTCTACCATCAGGATATGTTTCAGTGATGCATCAAAACCGTATACGCCGTTGGAGTCAAAAAACAGGTCAACCATAAACTCGCCTGATTGCTCATCCCAATCGGCATAACCAACTTCAAGCCCGGCCTTACCATCGGGATCGGTATCGGTTTTAAGTTCCATATGAACCCACTTACCATCGCGGATCACCACCAAAAAATCTGGCCGAGTCGGGTCGTACCAGGCACCATTGAGTGGATTAGTCGAGTAAACAACAGTAGGTGGTGCGGGGGCCATAATTTCTTTGTCCGCAGCCAGGCGGTTGAGATAGTAAGTTTTTTCTATACCCTGGTCACAGTTAGTATCCAGCGGGTAGTTACAAACCTTGATATAGTCACGATCAAAGCCTTTGAAATCACTCACCGTTATTTCGCCAGATTCATCAGAGTGTAGCTTGCCGGATTTAACAGAGTATGTCCCAATTTCGCTGAGATTAGTATCGCGGATAACCCTGGTAAAGGTGTCATCGTCGCTGTAATTCAGGAAGTAATACTTCTGCTCAACCTGATTATTGTCGTTGAGGATATGGAAAGTACGATTGTCCATCCACATATAATCAAACTGGGTTAAGTTTGTGTCGGTCTTCACGTACTTAACCATATAGCTGGAACCCGGGTCTGGTTCATTAGCAATGGTAAAGCTGTAGCGCACATACCAGCTGTTGTTATCCATGGAGAGAACCTGATAGCTAGTGCTGCTACTGACTGAACAGCTTTCGGGCGTTGCTCCTTCAGGGCACTGGTATACCTTGCGGTTATTCATGCTGTCCAAATAGCTATTGACTGATAAGGTGCGGTTGTCAATCTTCCAGGCTTCTATGTATTTGTTCAGATGGTTATAACTAACGCCATTAACATAGTTATCAAAGAAATAGTTTTGCGGCAGGTTTGCTCCATAGTATGGAATAAAGCGCCCCAGGGCCATGGCATCATTCAAGGTGATAGTCTGCTCGGGCATCATAACCCCGCTGCGATGGCGGTGGGTCATTGACGCCATTTTATCAGGCTCCGTTGCTACGGCATCATTTGTAATTGCCCAGAACTGGAAACCACCTTGCAATGTCTTCAGCAGCCAGTAAGTGAGCGTTCTTGCTTCCATTGTGTCGGTTTTAGCCAATACCACAACCAGATTATTGCCACTGACTTGCCAGCTGAAATCACGTTCGGTGCCGTCGGGCAGGGTAGACTTGCCGGTGCCACCTTGATTGAACACCATTTTACCAGCTTGAGGGACGTAATACTCTTCACCGGTTTTACCGCCCATCAGATAATACATTTGATCAAAATGCCAGGTACCAGGCATTTGTGCGGCTGTAGGGGTAATTGTATTGTTACGCACAATCATCGTGACATCTTCGGTGTCGGTGACATCTGCATTACGTACAGTGTCGTCATCGGCGTTGATTTCGTCACGAACGCCGGTCAGGCTGATTGCTTTGGCAAAGTCATTGTCGTCGTAAATGGTGAAGGTCGCTGTTTTGTATCGCGAGTAGCAGGTATCGTCCATGTCTTGTGCATTTTTACAGCGGTGCCTGGGCGTGAAAATACCATCGCCAAAGACAATACTGACTGCGCCGTTAGTGGCCTGTGTCCAGGTAATAGCACCACTGGTGTGACTGGTGAAAGTACCTGTACCATCTTCATTTAATGTCATTTCTGTAAAGGGGCTACGGAACCAACGTGTTGAGCCAATCAGGTAGTCGCCAACAATAGAACCTTCACCGTTATCAACCAGTTTGTCATCCTGCTTGATTTCTTCTTTGGTTTTATCAATTAAGGTGGGGTCGGCATCGTTGATGGTATTGGTTAATTCATCGATGGCACTTTGGCTCGAAACCAGTTCAAAGGTATTGTTGATACCCGCAGGCAAAGAAAACTTAGTACCGCCGCTGCCATCGACAACCAGCTTTATCAGCGCAGATAAAGTGAGTTTTTCATCGGCATCAACCCCTACCAGGGCATTGTTTAGCTCGCTGGTGGTCTGTGGCACACCGCCGACAGCGCGGGTAACGAGCGCATATTCAGCTGTGGTCACATTGGTCACATTAACGCCGAAGTTTTCACTGCTATTCACTATGCCATCGTCGCCTGCCTCAGTGGCAACGGAGGCAAAGCTTTCCAGTTGAGAGTAAAATTCAACACTCTCCTGGTTTGTGCCGCCATTTGCTTTGATACGAATAAGCTGGTTTACGGCCGAGTCATCGATATCCAACTGAACTGTGTAGGTACCGTCATTGCCGGCGGTCGCCGGGAAGGTTTCATCGCCTACGTACACCATCAGTGATGCATTCGCTACCGGCGCGTCGGTGACAATACCGGTTAGCGTGACGGATCTGACTAAGCGTTTTACGGTGAAGTTTTTCGTTGCGGTGGCCGTTGCACCGTCGTCATCGGTTACAGTCACGGCCAGTACCATAGCGGTATCTTCAGTGACATCCGGTGTTGTAAAGCTTACATCACTGGTGGTGCTGTTGCTGAGGGTGATTGATGGTCCTGTGCTGACACTCCAGCTGTAGCTGACAACCTGGCCATCGCTATCGGTTGCGCTGGCTTTGAGTGAAACCGCAGTGCCCTCGAGCGCTTCACTGTCGCCAGTAATGCTGACTGTAGGCGCCTGATTACTTGGGGCAGGATCTGGATTTGGGTTCGGATTAGGGTTGGGTGAAGATCCACTGTCTGAGGAGCCTCCACATCCAGCCAGTATGGCTGTCAGGCAAGAAGCAGCCAGCAATAATTTTAGATTTGTCATAAACACACCTGTTCGATTTAGCGAAATAAACTCGCCCTTCCTTTGGTTATAAAATGAGCAGGGTAAGCATAGTTTATAAGTCAGAAAAGTGAATTCAAATTCAGCTTAAATTCAGCAAGAAGTGTGCTGAAGCACATTGGCTTAGCTTGCGCTTAACTGCCTTGACTGTTGCGCGCTTTTTGTACTGTTGTTGTCAATTTTTGCAATGTTCTTCAGCTGGTGGGTTGCAAAGCGTTGAGATGATCATAGACTAGGGCATACCTTGTTTCGTCATTGCTTCCTTCGCAGGCGTGAGCACGCAGATGCAATACCAGAATAACAATAAAGAGCGCGAAGTTGCCGACTTCATATTCCTTCTCAGGTAGGGTGAAGCCGCAACGGATAGACGAGAAGTCCATGGATTTTATTCAAATTGGCGAATTTCGCCTCTACCATCAGACCAACGAACTCATAAAGGGTGAGCACAGCATCACTTTGGATCCTCGGCTGCTGTCATTGCTGACATTTTTGATTGATAACCCCAATCGCATTATCGGCCGGGATGAATTACAAGATGCCATCTGGCAGGGCTCCATAGTAACGGATAATGCCATTAATAAGCTGGTGGCGAATCTGAGAAAGGCATTTTGCGATGATCCTAAGTCGCCGCAATATATACAAACCGTGCCCAAGCAGGGCTATCGCTTTATTGCGCCAATCGTTGTCGGTGCCGAAGACAATGCGCCTTCACTCGGACGGAGTGCTGCGCAAAAGCGCTTACCAGGGCGGTACATACTCTTCGGGTTTGTCCTGTTTGTCGGGCTTTTGGGTAGTCTTATCTGGCAGCATGGCGGTGCGCCTATGGCACAGTATGGCGAAAGCCGCGCACTGAGCCGTGTCAGTGGTGGTAAATTGTTTCCTGTTGTGTTGTCAGAGCAGGCCCATGTTGCGTTTTTGAACGTGACCGCAGCGCAGGGGCGTCGTTTGTGGGTGGCTGACTATGGTAGTGCCGGCAGCGCCCTACCTCAACCGATAAGGGCACCCGACTACCACCTGCAAAAATTATTAGGCAGCCAGGGCGATCACTTGGTCTTTAAAGGCTACTACAAGGAGCAATGTGGCTGGTTTAAAGCCAGACTGGATATGGCTGGCCAACAACTTTCGCCGCCCATCGAGGCATTGTATAACTGCGATCTGGTTTATCACGACAGCATCTATGTGGCCGGTTCAGATGTAATCTATGCGCTGGCCCATGAGCGCCGCTTTGAGCATAAAAACGATTTATATGCGCTCAGTTTTTCTTCCCAGATCACCAAATTGCCGACCAATTTGGAGCCAAGCTGGCGACTGGCTTATCTGGATGCTCATCCCAACACGACCCAATTGTTGCTGACCGCACACACTAATGATGGCAACAGCCGGGTACTCAGCTATGAGCCCGAGACGGCACAACAAGTTCTGCAGCTTTCGCGGACCGGCCTGATGCATGGCGCTATCTGGGATCACGACCACAAAGGGATTGTTTTCTCCTCTTCCAGTCCGCGAACTCAGATGTATCATCAGGCATTTACTGAGAGCGAGCCCACCTTACTGAGTAGCCTCAGCGACAAAATCTGCTGTAATATCGCTCGCCACAGCAACGGTGTAGACTATATTTTCACGACTTATGACAAAGACATTGAACTGCAGTGGCTGGAAACCGGATTTGTGCTGGATAACAGCAACGGGCTGGATCGCTCACCCCGCTTAGCGCACACCAACCCGGGCGTGTATTTTATTTCTGATCGTTCCGGCAGCTCTCAGGTGTATTATCAGCGCCCGCAGGCGCAGGCCAGACCGCTTCCCAGGCTCCCGGAGCATGTGCGTCTCAGAGGTATGGTGCTGTCGCCAGACGATGAACTGTTGCTGATCAATCACGATAATCACGCCATGTGGCTTATCCCAACCAATGAAGCACAGCAAGGCAACAATTTGTTCTTTGATGGCTATATCTATCAGCAAAGCTGGCTGAGCAACAGCCTGTTCGCGCTCTCAGTGAAACAAAATGAGCAAAAGCGGGTGCAAATATACAATCGTCAGATGCAGCTGGTGGCGCAGTTGCCAGAGGGCTGGATGACTGCACACACGGACCCGACAACGCCACAGTACGTGTATCTGACCGACAAAGACCATGTGCTCTATCGCTTTCCTTTTGCCAGTATTTTAAACGGGCTGGAACAGGCAGAAGGAGAAAAAGTCGGACAACTGGAGGCGTTTTCAAACCTGGAGCTGGAAAATGGCAAGGTTTACCTGATGACCAAAGAGTGGCATGAGCTGGTTCGCTACACCCTGAGCGATGAGGGGCTACAGCTGCTGTCACGCCAGGACATTGGCGCATATATGGGGTTTGACGTCCGTGACGGACAGGTGATCTATGGTCGTAAAGCGGCGTTTCGCAGCGACGTGTACAGCACTGTTGCGAGGTAACTGGTAGCGCGTTGCCTTAAGTAGTGCAACGCGCTTTATATTAGGTATTATCACCACCGATAGGTATAGTTGAGCTTAACGGCGGTCTCACTGAATCGAGCTTGTTTGTCGTGCCATCCATCCTCTAAGTCGTATCCTTTATTAATACTGAGCTGATAGAGCTCATCCGGCGCCGGTTCATAGCGCAACCGGCTAAACAGTGAGAAACTGTCTGACTGGGTGTTGTGCTGAAACAGGGAATTCCACGACCATTCGCTGTTGAAAGCAATATTCACTTTCAAGCGGGTGTTATACATGTTGTTTTTCTCGCCCGCGCGCTCGTAATAGTACATATGACGGCCAAGTTGCACATACCAGTGTTTGTTGGGGCGGGTATTTATGGTCAAGCTGAGGCGCTCTAAATCAGCATCAAAAAAGTCGCCTTTGACAACCCGGCCGCTGACGAAAACAGGTCGATCGCTGGCGGTTTCATAGTACAAGTTCCACTGATTATACTCATATTCACCTTTGGCAAATTGAATGTTATCGCGGAATTTAAAGGGGTCTTTGAGTACCTTTTCGTGCATTTCATAGCTAATGTAAAGGTAATCATTAGTTCGGGTTTGTATGACCAAAGGTTGCAAAAACAGCTGCTGACCTTTCTTTTCGCCTTCGGTACTTTCCCAACGTTTATAATAGGTTCTGACCTGGTAGAGGTTAAGGTTATCTCCGAGCCAGCCTGTTTGCGGACGGACCCGGTAATGACTGGTGAGGTGGTAGTATTTCAGGTCGGTGCGATTCACAAAGCCCAGCGCCGGGTTAAAATCCTTGCCGATATAGCGATATTTGGCATTCAGGTAAAACCGATCGTTGGGCAGCAAAAATGCCAGGCCATAAGATTTGCTGTCACTGTCGGGTGTGTCGTCTGGCAAGTCAATGGACTGATAAAAGGCGTTAGCAATCAATTGCTCTTCACCAAATAGTAAATCTTCAAAGCGATAATCAACCCCAGTCAGGGCATGGCTGGCACTGTCATCGGCGCTGCCATGGGTGAGTATGGCGCCGAGCTGGTGGCGATCGCCAATATGCTGCTTGGCTCTGGCGACACTGAGCTGAGTGGTTTCGTCACTATTGCCGTCTTGTTCCTGATTGACGCTTAAGATGCCTAAGTCGGTATTACCCACACGACCCGTTAACTTGGTGCCCCAGTTAACATCCAGAACGCCTGATTGTGGCCCCTGACCAATGCGTCGGGAGTAAAAGGGCATGCCGTTATAATCGTCATCATCCATGCCACCAAAGCGGAAGATCTGACTGTCCTGTAAAAAGAAGTCACGCTTTTCGCTGTAGTACTGACCAAACCGGGTCATGTTCATTTCGATTTCGTCGACATCGGTTCCAGAGAAGTCCGTATTCAGCGTGAGCTGGCCGGTCAGGCTGGGCGTAAATCGGTAGGTGGCATCCAGGGAGGGCTCGAAGCTGCTCTTGTCGAGGGTATCCTTGTAGGCCAGTCCTGGTTTAACTTCAACTCCCAACCCCTGGTCCAACTCGCCGAGCCCGGAAATGGGCGCAGTTTGTGATGCATGCCAGCCTGCTGAGTTGGGGTTGTTAAGATTCCAGTAAGATTGCACGTAGGGGCTGGAGAGCTTATGGCGTAATTGTAATCCCCAGTTCTTGGCATCCGGGTCAAAAGATAAAGACTGCATGGGAATGGCAATCTCCACCGTCCAGCCGTCTTGCTGTTGTTGAGTTTTGGCAAACCACAGGGTTTTCCATTCGGCGATATATTCCGTACCATTCACCAGGCCATCTTCGCGCACGCCAGAGGGGGTAACATGAAATAAGTAGCCATCGGATTTATCGTGATTGGTATCCAGGATCAGGCCAAAGTAATCTTCATTCCAAATTCGCTCGCCCTGCGTGAGTACCCGGTCCACTATGGTGTTAGCTGGCTGAGTGATTTTGGCGGCAACATAAAAGAAGTGTTCATCGTAGGCCACATAGGCGGTGATTGGGTATCTGGGCGTACCACCCACGGTTGGCCGGAATTCAACAAACTCGGTGATCACACGGGCGTTGGTCCATTCATTAGGCGCAAGTTCACCGTCTATGTTCGGGGCTTTTGCAAGTCGTGGGATAGTAGTGTCGCTTTGGGTAAACTGCTGCCAGGGTCGAATGGGTTCTGATGTTTGCTGCGCTGTGCTGCAAGTCGTGTAAAGGGTGCATAGTGCTAAGCTTAGTGCGTTCAACTTATTCATTATGTTTTATCCGTTTCGTAAAAAGCTGGCTCCATTGTTGTTGCTGCATAAATAAAAAGCGTGAGAAAGGCGCGAAATGAGGTGACAAAGTGGGGAAATTATGTGACTAATACCTGCCTAACTTAATGAATAAATTGGTTTTAAATTTTTAGTATGTAAAAAGGACCGCTTATGCACTATCCAGCCCCTTTAACCTCTGGCAGTACCATTGCGGTAACTGCATTCTCCAGCGGTGTTGCATCGCCCCTGCACGCACGCCTTGAGCTGGTGCTCGGCGACCTGGCTCGGCGTGGGTTTAATGTGCTCGAAGGGTGCTGTTTGCGTGAAGATGAGTTGCATGTCAGCGCGCCTGCAGCGCAGCGAGCCGATGAACTGATGCGATTTTTGCTCGACGACCAGGTAGATGCCATCATGGCACCCTGGGGCGGAGAAATTGCCATGGATTTGTTGCCTTTGCTTGACTGGCAAGCATTAGAGCAGGTGCGGCCAAAATGGTTAATGGGCTTTTCCGATATCAGCACAGTGCTGAGCGCGTTTACCAGCAAGCTCGGCTGGGCAAGCGCGCATTGTACGAATCTGATGCAGCTGTCGCTGGCACAAAGCGATCCTTTAACAGCCAATACCTTTGCGCACCTGCAAACGCCAACAGGTGGGGCCTTTACTCAACACAGTGCGCCGTTTTTTGAGCAGGGCTTCAGTAACTATGCGCAGGACAGTCATGCAGTATTTAACCTCACTGAACCAGGCAGCTGGCAGTTGCTGGGGGAGGAAGCAAACAATACAAAACCGGTGTCTTTTCAGGGCAGGCTGATTGGCGGTTGTCTGGATACGCATATGCTGATGTATGGCTCTGAGTATTTTGACCCCCAATCGCTGCTCAAAAGGCACACGGACGATAAGCTTATTTTTTACTTTGAAAACGCCGAGCAGTCACCGACAGCTTACTACCGGGCGTTGCAGAGTCTTAAATTACGCGGTGCGTTTGAGTATGCCGCCGGTATTCTGATAGGTCGCAATGCCGTATCCGGTCTGGCCGGTAAAGCTTTTGATGGAGAAACTGCGGTGAAAATGGCACTGGGCGACTTGTCGATACCGGTCGTCACGGGTGTTGATATTTCACATATTGCCCCCAATCTGGTGGTGATAAACGGGGCGCTTGCAGAAGTTTCATTTTGTGGCGAGCAATGGACGCTGGTCCAGCACTTGCGTTAGCCTGCTGTATGCCTGCTCGGGACGGGCGTTGCTCGTCCCGAAAATCTGTTACTGGTCGTAAAACGCCCCTGGTTCGGTAAAAGGTCCTTCATTTTATTCATCTTTTGGTTTTACAGTGCCTGCGCTGGTTTATCGTTTTAGGAACGCATGGGCATGATGATCAATCGCGTATTACTGGTTTTATTCTTTTTTATTTCTCTGATCCCGACATTAACTCTGGCAAAGCAAACGGCAAGTAAGCAGCGTGCTGAGCAAAGTGTGGTGATGATCTCGCTCGATGGCTTTCGCTGGGATTACATCGAAAAGCACAAGGCTAAAAATCTGGCGTCTATCGCCGCACAGGGCGTTCGGGCCGAATACCTGGAACCTGTTTATCCAACCAAGACTTTTCCCAACCACCTTTCTATTATCACCGGGTTGCTGCCGTCCAATCATGGTATTGTTGGCAATCACTTTTGCGACAGCGCGCGCGATCAGTGCTATAGAATGGGTCGCGGTCAGGACGACAGCTCCTGGCTTAAAGGGATCCCGCTTTGGAACCTGGCTGAAATGCAAGGCTTAAAGGCCGCAACCTATTTCTGGCCCGAATCGGATGCCCGCATTAATGGCATGACACCCAGCTATTTTTATCATTACTCAAAGCACAGTGACTACCAGCAACGCATCGACCAGATAGTGCAGTGGCTTAAGCTGCCTGCGCAAACGCGCCCTCGTTTTGTTGCCGGGTATTTTTCACTGGTGGATACCATGGGACATGAGTTTGGTCCGGATGCACAGCAAACCTATCAGGCGGTGCAAAAGGTAGACAAACTGATTGGTCAGCTTGCAAGACGCATTCAGCGCGAGGTTGAGCAGGATGTCAACCTGATCATAGTGTCGGATCACGGCATGGCGCAGCTCGACCCGGAGCAGCGTTTGCTGTTGTCGGACTTAAGCGTCGAACTCAGCGATTTTATCGTTAAAAACAGCGGAACTCAGGTTTGGCTGTATAAAAAGCCAAAGGCAACGTTAGACCTCGATGAGGTGCGCGCTCAGCTGATGCGCAATGCCCGTGGTCGCTACCATATTACCAGTGAAGCAACCCTGAAAAGCCGTGGCGTTACCATCGATTCAACGACTGCCGACATAGTGATTGAAACGCAGGCGCCGCGCTATTTTGCCTATGATGACAAAGATAAGCACTATGGCACTCATGGCTTTGCAGTGACACCCGATATGCACGCCACCTTCGTCGCTGTGGGGCCCGCGTTTAAACAAGGCGTAGAAATTGGCCCGGTGAAGAATCTGGATATTTACCCGGTCGTGGCGCAGATCCTGGGCCTTGACTTGCTGTCTGACATCGACGGTACGGGCGCGTCTTTATTGCCGGCGCTTCGACATTAATGAATGCATAGGTAGATTTGAATGGGACGATTGGTTTTCTGAATTATTCCTGAGTTACTCACAAGATAGTCACAAAATCTGTGGGTAATAATTAAATGTCCAATTAAAACAATGGTTTAATGGTTATTTTTACTGTGCGAGAATGGCCGCACAATGAGCGGATTGTCCACAAAAAAGGCTGCCCGGGGCAGCCTTTTCCATTGCGTTCTTAAAGCTTACAGCGACAGATTATTTAAAATCTCGTCGTCTACGCCGTTTGGCAGGGTTACTTTAAGCTTAGGCGTGCGCGCCATTTCGCGTTTAATCGCAAAGTTGGCTTCTTCGTTGCGAGCCCAGCTACGACGTGCAATACCATTGTTCACATCGAACAACAGCATAGACTTAAGACGACGCTCAGCATCGCTGCTGCCGTCCAGCACCATACCAAAACCGCCGTTGATCACTTCACCCCAGCCAACGCCACCGCCGTTGTGGATAGACACCCAGGTTGCGCCACGGAAGCTGTCGCCAATCACGTTATGAATGGCCATATCTGCGGTGAAGCGGCTGCCATCATAAATGTTTGAGGTTTCGCGGAACGGTGAATCTGTGCCACTCACATCGTGGTGGTCACGGCCCAGTACCACAGGACCAATGTCGCCGCGTGCGATTGCATCGTTAAAGGCCTTGGCAATTTCCATACGACCTTGTGCGTCGGCATACAGAATACGCGCCTGTGAACCAACAACCAGTTTGTTTTGCTTGGCATCTTTGATCCAGGTGATGTTGTCCTGCATCTGCTGCTGGATCTCTTCTGGCGATTCCGCCATGATCTTGTTCAGCACTTCAGCTGCAATGGCGTCGGTTTTGTCCAGATCAGCTGGGTCGCCAGAAGCACATACCCAGCGGAATGGGCCAAAGCCGTAGTCAAAACACATTGGGCCAAGAATATCCTGTACGTAAGACGGATATTTAAAGTCGATGCCATTTTCGGCCATGACATCGCCACCTGCACGGGATGACTCTAACAAGAAGGCATTCCCGTAATCGAAGAAATAAGTGCCACGGGCTGTGTGCTTGTTCACCGCATCGGCATGACGCTTCAGCGTAGCCTGCACTTTTTCTTTAAACACTTCCGGCTCTTCGCGGATCAGTCGGTTAGACTCCTCAAAACTGATATCGACCGGGTAGTAACCGCCTGACCAGGGGTTATGCAGCGAGGTTTGATCTGAGCCCAGATGAATAAAGATATCCTGCTCATAGAAGGTTTCCCAGACATCAACCACGTTGCCGATGTAGGCAATTGATACCACTTCTTCGTTCGCCTGCGCGGTTTTGACGCGCGCAACCAGCTCGTCCATGTTGTCGATCAGCTCATCAACCCAGCCTTGCTGATGACGCTTAGTGGCAGCGGCCGGGTTCACCTCGGCGCAAACGGTAATACAGTTAGCGATGTTGCCCGCTTTAGGTTGTGCGCCACTCATGCCGCCAAGACCGGCGGTGAGGAAGATTTTGCCTTTCGGGCTGTCACCTTTTTCAAGGACTTTACGGAAGGCATTCATCACAGTGATGGTGGTACCGTGAACAATGCCCTGCGGGCCAATGTACATGAAAGAACCCGCCGTCATCTGGCCGTACTGAGTCACGCCCAGTGCGTTGAATTTTTCCCAGTCATCAGGTTTTGAGTAGTTCGGGATCATCATACCATTGGTGACAACAACGCGCGGCGCATCTTCGCTTGACGGGAACAAGCCCATCGGGTGACCAGAATAAATGTGTAGAGTCTGGTCACTTTCCATTTCGCTCAGGTACTTCATGGCCAGCAGATACTGTGCCCAGTTCTGGAATACCGCACCGTTACCGCCGTAAGTGATCAACTCTTCCGGGTGCTGGGCAACTGCCGGGTCCAGGTTGTTGTCAATCATTAGCATAATGGCTGCTGCCTGCTGACATTTGGCCGGGTAATCGCTGACCGAGCGCGCTTTAAGGTCGTAGTTAGGCTTAAAGCGGTACATATAAATGCGTCCGAAGTTTTTCAGCTCCTCGGCGAATTCTGCCGCCAGCTCCTGATGCCATGCTTTCGGGAAATAGCGCAGGGCGTTACGCAGCGCCAGTTGCTTTTCTTCGGCTGATAAAATGTCTTTACGCTTGGGGGCGCGGTTGGCACCGGCCGGGTAAGGCTTAGGCGCTGGCAACTCGCTGGGGATCCCTTGCTTAATTTGGTCCTGAAAACTCAGTGTGGTGGTCATTGTTATTTTCCCCTTAGTTAACCGTAAATGCTTGTGACTTAACCAATGCTACCATGTGATCAATGTCAGGTTTAAGCAGTCTGTCTTCTTCAAGTTTGGCGACTTTGCTGCGGATCAGCGCAAAGTTCTCTTCAATCAGGTCTGAGCAAGTGTTAGGACGTCTGAACTCAATAGCCTGAGCGGCATACATCAGCTCAATGGCAAAGATTTTTTCCAGGTTGCCCAGGATCTGGTTCAGTTTACGACCAGAGATACTACCCATAGAGACGTGGTCTTCCTGGCCCATAGAGGTGGGTACGCTGTCTGCTGAGGGTGGGAAGCACAGTGACTTGTTCTCAGTGACCAAAGCTGCGGTGGTGTACTGTGGGATCATCATGCCCGAGTTCAGACCGCCAGAAGTGGTTAACAGGCGCGGCAGGCCGTGCAGACCTTCCAGCAATAAATAACAGCGGCGGTCTGAAATGTTACCCAGCTCAGCTGCGGCGATTGAGGCGTAATCCAGTACCATGGCCAAAGGCTGACCGTGGAAGCTGCCACCCGAGATGGCTTCTTCGCTGCTGATCACTATCGGGTTGTCGGTCACTGAGTTCATTTCAATCTCAGTTAGCTCTTTAAGGTGGTTGTAAGCGTTACGAGATGCACCGTGTACCTGTGGAATACAGCGCAGTGAATACGGGTCCTGTACGCGGTCGCACTCTTGGTGGTCGGCCATATTTTGCGAGTCTTTGAATAAACGACGCATCCGCTTGGCCACTTCCAGGTTACCGGCAAAGGCGCGAATTTGGTGCAGCTCTTCGCGGAACGGCGACTGGCTGCCCTGCATACCTTCGATACTCATGGCACCGGCCACGTCTGCCAGGTCCAGGAGGTAGCGCATTTTGGTCAGCGCGGTAATCGCGTGTGAGAGGATAAACTGAGTCCCATTGATCAGCGCCAGACCTTCTTTGGCGTGCAGCTCCATTGGCTCCAGGCCATGTTGTTTTAGTGCTTCGGCCGCGGGTACAATTTTGTCGCCCTGCCAGAATTCACCTTCGCCAAGCAGTGGCAGGAATAAGTGAGACAGTGGCGCAAGGTCACCCGATGCACCCACTGAGCCTTGCTCCGGCACCACTGGGATAAGGTCCAGCTCAATAAACTTCAGCATACGCTCCACGGTTTCGAGGCGAATACCTGAAAAACCCTGACTCAGCGCATGGACTTTGGTGATCAACATCAGCTTAGAAATGGGTTTAGCGATTGGCTCGCCTACCCCAACAGCATGAGTGATAAGCAGGTTTTTTTGCAGCAGATTGGTTTCTTCTGGTGAGATTTGCGTGTCGCACAGCGGACCAAAGCCGGTGTTAATACCGTACACAGCCTTGTCTGAGGCGGCCATCACTTCCACGTTACTGCGGCTGGCGTTGATTTTATCCAGCGCTTCCTGACACAGTTCGGCTTTGATGCTGCCGTCGGCAATGCCGTTGACTGTGTCCAGGTCCAGACGGTCGATACCATATCTAAACGTCATTTTATTCTCCTAAATATCATCTTGTTACATGCAGATGGTGTTTTTATCCGGCAATCCTAACTTGCTGTGGTAGTTTTATAAATGCATAATTATCGTAATTCATTCCGATATTTTCGAACTAAAAGTATCGAACTAAAAGTGCCGCACTAAAAAGTATCGAACTAAAAGTTCGAGCGAGTAAGAGGGGTCGTTTTGGTTGAACAGCGTACGTTTAACCTCGATCATCCTGAAAACAACTCCGGATATTCGGCACCCAACTCCGGATGATCAGCACCAAACTCCGGACATTCAGCACCCGCTCTGGTCATCCCGCACTTGATGCGGGAACTACCAACCGGCAACTTGGGTGTTAAATTTGACGGAAGAAATAGAGTAAGCCGGAGCATTACAAGACATAAATAAAAGAGGTGAATAGGCGTGCAGGTACAAGATGTTGATTTAAGACTACTGAGGATCTTTGTCGCTATTGTGGAATGCGGCGGTCTGTCGGCTGCGGAGTCGCGTCTGAACATCGGCCGTTCGACCATTAGTTCGCATCTGTCGGACCTGGAAGTGCGGCTGGGCCTGAAATTATGCAAACGCGGGCGCAGCGGCTTTGAGCTGACTGAGCCGGGCAGGGTGACTTATCAGGCATCTTTAGAGCTGTTACAGCAATGCGAAGCCTTTGCCAGTACTGTGGCCAGCTCTAAAAACGAACTCTCTGGAAGGGTGACCATTGCCACCATAGATACTATGGTCAGCGATCCCCGCTGCGGCGTGGCGCGGGCCATTTCGGCGCTCAAGGCGCGCGGTGGCAATATTCAGTTTGATATCCAGGTGTGTGAAGCCCGTGAAGTCGAAACCTCTGTGGTAAACGGCCGCTCTCTGGTGGGGCTGGGCGTGAGCCGCCATCAGCTGCGCGGCCTGGACTATTACCCGCTGCATAACGAGTACAACTATTTATATTGCGCTCAGGGTCACCCCTTATTTGAACTGCTCGAAGATAATGTGGCTGAAAGCGACAGTGCAAAGCTAGAGGCACTACTGGCTGAGGCTGAGGTGATCACCAGTAACTATCTGCGCGATAAAGAAGTGCGCAACGATGGCCTTAACTACCAAAACAGCGCCATTGCCTATCATGATGAAGGCATTGCCCACTTAATATTGTCCGGTGAGTTTATCGGCTACCTGCCCGAGCACTATGCCAGCTACTGGGTCGATAAAGGCATATTCAGAGCCATACAAGCAGAAAAATACGCCTATCAGATCCCGGTGATGCTGATCACGTCAAAAAGCAATACAGCGTCGCCCTTAGCCGAGGCATTAATTGAAGAAATAAAGCGAGTGCATGCGAACCACTGAGGCCAACAAAAAATGCCAGTCAGCAAAGCTGACTGGCATCTGGCGATAGTATTTTAGAGGCCAATTTAAGATGCGTGAGAAGCCTCAGAGCCGTCTTCTCTTGCGGACAGGATCATCATGGTCAGCAGGGCACCACAACACAATGCCCAGGCGATATAAATTAACCCTTCAAAATTATCATATATTAACGTCCATGACTTCATGTCGAAGTAAGACCAGGCAATATTCTCAAGCATGCCCAAAAAATACACTAACGACATGTATATGTATATCCAATGAAAAATGCCATCAAAGTTCGTAAGTTCAATTTTAGGTGACTTTGAAATTAATTTAGAAAGCTGAACTCTAAAAATCAGCACAAAAACGGTAGCAAGACTTAATATTAGTTGTGTTCCATAAATAACAGTCCCCTGAAGAAGCGGGCTTTCCGAGGGAGTTACGTAGTTTATCATACCATTTTCAAAAACAACGAATGAGACTCCAGTTACAATAAATATATAACCTGAAATATGAGTTATATTAGAGTCTTTTTTATATTTCCCATAGCATGCGCAAATGAAAAGAAATATTAGGTACTGGGGAGTTACAAGGCGATCATCCCAAAGGTGTATATAAAAAAATGCTAAGCAAGCTATGCTGAGCAAGATTAAGTTTGATAGTTTCATTCCTTATCCTTGTACGTAATCCATAGGATTATCAGGTTTTAGATCTGTACTGACTCTAGCAACTCTGGGGGGCTTTTTAGCAACTACCCCACCCGTCACTAGCTCACAAACCTTAGTGCTAAGCAGTTGCTTGTCTGAATTTTCGTTTGGTTTTTGAGCCTCTGAGAAAGCACGCCGGGGTGGCTTCTTTGCTCCAGCACAGCCTGCAACTAATGCACAGTATTTGGTGTTCAGGTGGCTTTGAGCTGTAATGTTGTTTGAGTTGGGCGTTTGCGCAGTTTCACTCGCTATTCTTGGTGGTTTGTATCCAGAGCTGCCAGAAACAAGTGCACTGGCGTCCTTAGAAAGGACTTGTTCATCTATATTAGATTCTATTTGAGCATCAGCTGCGCTTGGTCTTCGCGGCTTATAAGGACCGCGGATACGAGGTTCTGCTGGTCGATAGGGCCCACAACCCGATACCAATTCCTCTTGGCCAGTAGATAAGGTTTTTTCGTTACTCAGGTTTTGGCCTGTCCCCCGGCCTGTTAAATTAGTCAGAGAAGCCAATTTAGTGAGAAATGTAAGTGGGCATATCTTTTTCATTTTTCGTCATCCTGTAACTTTGACGCATCATGGCGGTTTAAACTGCCACTGATCTGTCTGATTTCATTGAGTAAAGAGCGTGTATCTATTTTGCATAGCATCAGCCAGCGAAAAAGCTGTTTAGACTTTATGTCACTGACACCCTGCTCATAGTTACTGATTGTCTTACGGTCACACTCTAACTTTTTTGCCATCAGTTCCTGGGATATGCCGGCGTTTTTCCTCATTGCCTTCAAATCATCGCCATCAATCACGTCCTTTTTTTCCTTTTTTATTGTAATGCGGAGACTTTTCCACATTCGAATGAACATAATCTTAACAAGAAAGTCGCAATGTTAATACAAAAAGGGAACATGTCAAACTGACTTAAGTTAGAGATATCAATTTATCTCGTTGCTATTGCAACACTAACAGCCGTGCGGGACTGTGAGTTACACGATATTTCTTAACGTTAAAAAGGTCAACAGGGCGTTTACATTGGGAGCGGTTTTTCTAACAGATTAACTCGGTGGGTGTGCCTGAAACGCTGCTTTTCAGGTGTATCTGATAAAAACACGGTCAGCGCTTGTGCAGGCCAATATACAAGCGTGTAAAAGGATTAGGCTATGAAAAACAATGCATTTGCCAGAAAACAGAGAATTAATAAGCTGATGGGACGTTTGCAGTGCAACCTGCGAAATTTGAGACATAAAAACAAGCTCTCCCAGGCTCAGCTTGCTGCTAAGCTTAACGTGGATCAGTCTACCATCAGTAATTTCGAGTCGGGCCGTTCAGTGATGACCATAGAGCACGTATACGAATTATATTTGATGTTTGGTGAAGACTTTTCCTGCCCGGATATTTTGTTTTCTGAGCAAAGTAAGGCTAATAAAAAGGATGAATGCCTTCAGGAATAAAGTCGCAGGGCAGGTTAAGTTACGGATTTATTCGCTAAAACTTGTAAGTTACATCTAATCATATAATAAAGAGACCTGGATTATTACGTAAGGGGACTGTGGCTTCAGTTCGTTTGCTGGGCTTTGCTTATTAAAAATGGCAAGCCCTTTAATTTACAAGGTTGTTTTATGAAATATTTTTGTGTTTTGGTATTTGTATTTATTGTGTATTCCGATGCATCGATCTCCAAAGAGGTTGAGATGCAAGGTTATGAGTTTACTGTTGCGCAAGTTGAGCGCTTGAAGTTTGCTGTGATGCGAGCCAGGCAATTGATATCTGATGATATCGCCGCAGGGGCCGATCCTTGCTGGGCAGTCGGAGATACCAGTAACGTTATTAAAGTCGCACCCGACAAGTTTACTCACATTAGCGTTGTGTTGCCGGGGTCAGAGGGACAAAAAAGTGAGGAAAAGTATGAGATAACACATGTTTACTATGATCAAAATGCAGCTCTTCGCTCTATAGGCTTAAAGTCGCTTGCGCGCCCTCACAGTATCGCGAGAATGGTGCAGGCATGTCAGGCTAGTGATAAGCGCTGTGCTCAGGGGTTTGAATTGCTCATAGTAAAAAATAAAACCAGTTATCATTTAAAATTTTCAAGTGACTGGGTGTTTCAGGGAGGAATGAAAACAATTGATGATGCAGAATTTAAACATGAAGGGAATGATACAATTCAGGTTGATGAAAGCTTATTACAAGGGCTTGACCTTGCTTTGCTGAATACGGGTGAAGAATCATGAGATGTGGCTATAAACAGCTGGAATATCAAATATTTACTCGACCCTTCCAAAAGACAACACTCTGGGGTTAAGTATTCTTTGGCTTGCGCCTCCTGAACTGACGGGACGCCTGAGTGAGTGGAAGTTAAGAAAACAATAAAAGGTGGCTTTGGGTTTTATACGGGAAGTGTCAAATTACGGTAGAAAACTAGAGTTTTCGAATTACAAATCTACAGATATAAAGTTACCTGTGTTGAGTAGTAGTTCGACACTGCATCAAAAGATTGTCACATTGTGTTTTTCGTCTTTAACGCACTAATCTACTCAGTGAAATATAGCTAGAGATAGGTAGCAGGTGGGCAAGTACATATAAGACCTCTTGTAACGGATTACATAACCGCCGTTGGGGCAGGCTAGGTACAATGCTAAAAACCAGACGCTTGTCTGGTTTTTTAGGTATATACCTGTGTTGTTTAACGCACTTCAAGTATTTTACGATGCGCATTTAGCCACAGGAGAGCGGCTGCATATTAACGCTCAGTGATTAGGGCTCAATGGTGGTGACGCACTGTTCAAAGTCGATGGTGTGGCAATAGCGTGAGCAGCGATCGGTTAATCTGCCGCCGGCAATGGCCGGTGTTGCATCGTTAGGTAGCTGCTTGCGGCCAGTGCTTAAAGATTTAATGCTTTTTTTGTTTAAATTGAGTTTCATCGTATTTTCCTTAATATTTCAGTTTGACTTTTGTACCTTTCATGTTCGAAGTTAACATCTGGTTATGGATTGTCAATACAGTGTGTTCCCTTTCTTTGGGATTAACCGCTAAGCGCTTAGGCTTTTGATGTCCTCATCGCTGTTGTGTTTGTGCTGAAATGTGCCCGCCAGCGCTGGTCAAGTTTAGCTGGAATTGCAAGCAGGCATACAAAGCTGGTGCAAACCAACACATCCCAGTACCACTGGGCGGTGGTATATGCATGACTCCAGGGCAGTAAAAAGTAAATCACCACGCAGTGAAAGGCGAAAACCGGTAGGGCATGCTGGCCGATAAATACCTGGTATCTCAGGGTAAAAAACCACGAAAAACGCCGCATCAGCAGCATGATAAAATACGCGCTCAGCAGCAAATTAAGCTGATAGAGCACGGAGGCGCTGCCGTGGCCCGCAAAATAGGGTTGCATCAGCTCTGGGTAGCCATGTTTAATAACAAAAAAGCAGCCCACACCGCTTAGCAGCAATATTCTCACCACAGGGGTAAATGTAAAGGTATAGCCTTTATCAAACTTCAGATAACTGAGCATCACACCCAGATAAAAATAAATCTGCCACGCGAAGGGATCAAAATGGCTAACGTTCAGGGTAATATCGCTAAACACCCGGCTAAATGGTGCTGCTAAAAACTCAGCGGTGACAAACTGGGCCAGCAGCCAGACTGACAAGGAAGTGGCAACCACATACCGGGCTTTGCCGCGTTTAAGTGCTTGGATAGCAAAAGGCAGAAATGCCATAGGCACCAGATAAAGGATCAGAATATCGTGAAAACCAGGATGCTCAAGCAGTAAGGCGGCAGACAAAACACTTTGGATAGGATTGCTAAACCAGTTAGCGGCATTAAAAAAATCAGACCACTGCGGGATATATAAAGGAAACAGCGCCACCAGCGAAAAGCAGACAACAATTGCGCTCAGATGAAACCCGTAAATGACCCAGCAGCGCCGCCATATTTTGCGTTGCATTGTTTTGTTATCACTGGCCAGTCGACCATACACCAGATAAGCCACAAACCCGGATAAAAACACAAATCCCTCGGCGGCCGACACAAACCCCAGCGGAGTACGAGTAAACTGCGTAACAAAACTGCCAAACAAGTGATTGCAGGCAATAATAATAAGCAACCAGCCTCTCAGACCATCATAGGTTAAATCTCGGCTCATGTTCTCTCCTTAAACCTTGCAGGCACAGCAAATGAAGCGCTAGCTTGTGACGCCATACAAAAGACCAGTAGGCCAATTATTGTGCCAACCATTCACAGTATTATATTTTTAGGTACAAAATTTAACCCACTGCTCGGGCATGCACAATTGAGAATGTTTAATACGCCAATCCACATTGGTTGCACATTTTCGTTTTATAAGTATCAGGACAATGACGTTATCACCTCTGAAAAACGATAAGTGAGCACTCTGATGAATATAAAAAAACTTGCTCTGTATGGCGCACTGCTGATGCCGGTGTACTCATGGGCCAATTGTACGGGGATCAATCGGGCAGATATGTCGGTTGAATATGGCATAACAGAAGATGGCTTCAGCTATGTTGCCGTGCATCCAGCGCTTACTGAGCAGACGTTGACCGCATCGGGCACTAAGTCTGCGGCAATGTTTGAATACAATGGCCAATGTGAGGTGTTTGACCTCAGTAATTACAATGGTCTGGCCGTCTACTTGCCGGAATCGGGCGGCACTTTTGATGGCTCCGGCCTGGATGCCCATCAAAGAGTAACGGGCAGCGACAACGATGACAATATTCAAACCGGCAGTGAGTATGACTTTGTTTTTTCTCATGGAGGCAACGACACGATTTTTACCCATGATGGCTATGAGTATGTTGATGGCGGTGCGGGCACAGACTGCCTGGTTGAGGGGCTGGAGGGGCCTGCCGACAGTCATATCAAAAATATTGAATCAACTGGCTGTTCCACGTTTTTAGCGCCATCAGAGGCGTTTACCCAGGCTTATGAGCGATGCGATTCTCAGCTCAATGAATTCTCAACCTATTCTTACAATGGGCTGTGGGGGATCCAGGCGATTGAGTCGGGCATTGAATTGTACATAGAGCAATATGATGACTATGTACTGGCCTACACCAAAGATTATCAGCACTGTGCCTATACCAGTGGCATACACAGCATTTCTGTCAGTCTGTCTGATGGCAATGATGTGCTGAACGCATCAGGTTCAAACCTGAACTTTACCGTGTATGGCCGTGATGGCAAAGATAGCATCACAACTGGCAGTGGGCACGATTTACTCGTTGGCGGTGCAGATAAAGACACCATCAAAGGTGGCGCCGGCAACGACTGGATCATTGGAGATTCTTTGCTTGAGACCGATCATGATGGTATTCAAATGTACCTTGGCGGCACTGAGTCCGGCGGTAATGACGATAAGCTGTATGGTGAAGCGGGTGATGATGTGCTGTTTGGCAATAAAGGCTCGGATAAACTGCACGGCGGCGATGGTGACGACCTGCTGTTTGGTAATGATGGCAGTGAAGACCGCCTTTATGGTAATTCAGGCGCTGACTTGCTGGTGGATTCCGGGGGCAGCCGCTGGAATCGACGCGCCAAATTCTGGGGCGGCAGCGGCCAGGATATCATTGTCTGTGAAGGTGGACACTGCGAGCTCAATGGCGGTGGCAGCAAAGACTTCTTAGCTGCAATTTCAACCTATTCAGATATTGGATTATACGGCGGGGATGGCGGAGACATTCTGTTTGTAAGAGGCGATGAAATCCCTAAAGGTAAAGGCGGCAGTGGTAAAGATTATTGCTACAACGAATGGGGTGACAGAGATATCTGTGACTATTTGTCCAGCGTGAACAGCAAAAGTGGCTACTTTGATGACGCGGTGCGCAGAGCCGCCAGAGGCATGTCATCACGCCATGAAGAGTCTTTGAATTTAATCCGCTTTAATGAAAGGACGGGGTACAGAAGCTTCAAACAAAAAATAGCCAACCTGGTCAGTGAAGCTAAGTTTGAAAAGTGGCTTGAGAATCGCTCAACAAGTGTGTTTGATCTGTAATTACTAAAGCAATTGTCGGGGCGGTTATGCAGCCGCCCCGATTGCAGGTGACCTTAGCCGGCCGCCTGAAATGGCGAATTGGCAATTTTGCTGGTGGAGATCTGCTCGGTCAGGTTGGTTGCCAGTGTATTCCTCGGAATATCAAAGGTTTTACCATTGAGCGCGCAGAGATCTAGCTTGTTCAGGTCAACACAATACACCTGGGGCGATTCATACAAACGCACATAAAACCTTTGCTGGCTTAGGTCCGATAAGGTGATGTACTGGGTGTAATCAAGTTCAGGTTTGAGTGACTTTTCTTCAGAGACTTCGCGGATCACGCCCAGTGGAATATCCACGGTATTTAGAATGTGTGCGGCCAGGTTGATGGCTTCATCTGTGCTGGCAACTGGCTTGGCATAGTTGACCATCATCGCGGCTCTGACAAAGCGGTGCATAGGCAGCAGACCACCCGGCAATAAGGAGAACCCGTTACCCTGACTTTGCATGGTAATGTCGTCCAGATTGCCCGGTTGTGAATGGTGCGACGAAACCGGCGTAACATTGGCATAATTTTTCAGGTTAGTGATATGCCACTGAAAATCCGGGTCATTTGTTAATACCCCGTACTGGTTGTTGTCGTGGATCTGAACCTGGTCGTTAATAAACTCAATCACTATGCTGTCGCCAAAGCGGTCATGGACCGGAAAGTGCTGATGAAACAGCTTATGTCTGGTTGCATCTGTTACTTGTACTTGCGCCTGTGGTTTGTCTTGCTGACAAGCACCTTCTGCACTGTTGGGCGCCAGTCTGTCCCGCACATCCTGGCAGCTCTGGCAGGTACTCAAAATGTAGTCTATCAAGTTGGTAACCGCTAAACCTTTGGCGGGATCGGTCACGGCTGGATAATCGGCGGCATTTTGCAACAAACAACCAATATACAAGCCCTCGGTATTAATGCCGTCTGTTGCGATAGGGCTTTTTACTGAGTCTGCAATTTGAATGTTGTAGGTTTTTGCAACCTCATCAAAGTCTAACGACTGCATGGCGACAAAGCCATACTCGCCGGTCCAGGTGAACTGGCAGTGTGCTTTTGCCCACTCACTTGGCTGGCAGTCTTTACCATCGGGATCAAACAAGTTTTGCTGATAGTGATGGCCGGGTTTTCTGAACATTAATGAGCGCCCGAGCAGTTGAGAAAACTCCTGGCTGCGCCCTACAATGATGTCGTCAAAGGTGGTTTTAATTTTGAAGTTAGTACACATATCGGATCCTTATTGTTTGTACTGTGTAAAAATGGCCTGCTACATAACAAAGCAGGCCGCTACCCGCACTACAGCGTCTTCATAAATTCAATGATCTGCCACTTTTCCTCATCGCTAAACTCGGTGCCATAGCTGTGGCCAAGGTTGGAGTTACCGGGCATGATCTGGCCATTACTGGCGTTTACTCTGAACTTGTTTAGCCCTTGTGTGGTGACATAGCCCACATTGACCGGGTCGAACTCGCGACTGCCTACCCAAAACTCGGTGACGCGCTGCTCGGGCTTTTTCATTAACTCATAGAGATTGGGCACAGAGCCGTTGTGCAAATACGGTGCGGTTGCCCAAATACCATTGAGCGGACGACCTTTGTACACCGCGCCATCTAAAACGCCATCAACACAATCGGACTCCACTGCGTCGGCACGTTTTCCACGCGCTTTGAGGTGTTGCATCACCAGGTTTTCCAGCTCTTTAACCACCGATATTTTTTGCCCGTCAGCGCCGGTTCTTTCTGGAATATTGCCAGCCTTCAGGGCGGTGGGTAAGTCTTTCAACACCAGACCGACTACCCCATTGACGGGCACATCGATGGCGTTGTCGACGGCCTGAAACTTACTGCCGATCAGAATACGTTCTTTAGTGCCCTCTAGAATCAGCGTTTTAGCCATATGGCAGGAAGCGTTATTGGCCGTTACCGGATCGGTGCCCAGCTCAGAAACCAGAGTCTGATTGGCAATATAATCCAGGTGTTCTTTTTCGCGGGGGATCAGCTGGTGACAGCTGGCGCAGGCTTGTTTATACAGCAGCTCACCTTTGGCCGCTTTTTGCGTATCTATGGTGGGCAGATACTCAACTGGCCACTGAGGTGACCTCAAAGTTTTAACCCAGGACTCAAGATAGCCCAGCCCAATCATGTCGACGGTTGAGCTGTAGCGGAACTTTTTGCCCCAGATGCGTTGCCAGACAGGCGCTTCTTCTATCTGTAATTCGCCAAATACGCCAACCACTTCGCCAATATTGCGCACCAAAGGGCCGACAATGGGGGTATTCGGAGCGGAGGCGTTCCACTGCACCACGTCTGACTGGTGGGTGCCCCACAAAAACGGATAAGACACGGGCCCGGTTGGCGTGTTTTTGTTGCTCAGGTCGTTGAGCGCAAATGCCGTACCGGCATTTTGAATATTGCCAAATGCATCTAAGCGGGCGTAGCTGGTAAAGTCTGCCGGGTAGTCATCTGGCAGGGCGTTGACGGCCTGTCTTTGCGCTGTTTGCAGTGCAACCTGTTGCAATCGCTGCTTGAGACTGGCTTTGCTGCTGTTGCTGTATTTAGAACCCAGTACATTGCGGGCAAAGCGCTCGAACTTGGCATCGTCTTTTAGTGTATTGTTGAGGGCTGCTACCAGGCGGTCGAAAAACAGCACGAAGTTGGCCAGCGTCGGCGCGCCTTCGACCAGCATCTTGGTACCTTTGTAATCAATCTGGCTGGTATGACAAGCTGCACAGGTCATGCCAACCCAGTTTTCACCGGTTTTTTGGTTACTGTGCAGGGCAAAGCCAATGGGCAGTCCCCCGGGGTTACGCTCGCTTGCTTTGCTGGGCAGATAGCGTAAAAACTCCATGTGCTCGCTGTGGCGGAACAGTTGCTGGTTGTCGGCTTGTTCCAGCCAGACAAACCAGGTGTAGGGAATGATCTGCGACCCCTGTCCGGTAAACCAGAAATCTTCGCGGATTTTGTCGCTCCAGCCCTGATCTAACCACACTCGCTTGGGCACATCGCCATGCTCGGGGGTCACATCTATTGGATCTGCGGGTACTGTATGACGGTTGGTTGTACAGCCAACTAAGACCAGCAGGCTGGCCGCGCTCAGGGCTGCGATAACAGGTAACTTGCTCATTGGTTTTTCCTTGCGCTCAGAGAGAGACAAAAGAATAGTGACAGGGCAAGCGTTTGGCTATTACAGCTAGTTACATGTCAGGCGTGTTACCTGTTGTGATTTAAAGGGAGTGTGGGGTTTGTGGCTGCGCTTATCTCAGCAGCCATTTACGGAGCACTTCTAACACCCAGTCCCGGTGTTTGAGCACAAAACGATTTTTCGGCAGCCAGCTGCTGGAATACAACACCGTTTTGGCTTTCGAGAAAGTTAAAAACCCTTCGTAACCATGATAATGGCCCATACCCGAATGGCCAATCCCGCCAAAGGGCGCATCGTCTGCGACCACATGCATGGTGGTATCATTAATGCTTATCCCGCCGCTGTGGGTGTGGTTGATAAGGCGGTCAATCACAGCCGGGTTGTTTGACATAATGTACAGGGCCAGTGGGCGAGGGCGCTCCGTAATATACGCGATTACCTCATCTAAGCTTTCGTAGCTCATAACGGGCAATAAAGAGCCGAATATCTCTTCTTTAAGCACCGCCATATCGTCACTGAGGTTAGTCAGCAAATGCGGGTATACGCGTTTTTCGTCACCCGGCTCCAGTGCTTTGACCGCATGCACTTCGGCACCTTTGGCCTTTGCATCATCCAGTAATTGCATTAAGCGGTCGTGCTGGCGCTGTGAAATAATATGACTTTGCTGATTGCGATTGTTGCTGTTCAGATGATATTCGGTGTAGCGCGCAATAAAGATTTCAATAAAGGTGTCCAGACGCGACGTCGGCACAAAAATATAATCCGGTGCCACGCAGATCTGCCCTGAATTGATAGACTTGCCCATGATCACCGCATCCACGGCAATCTTCATGTCGATTTGCTCATCGATAATGGTCGGTGACTTGCCCCCCAGCTCCAGGGTAATGGGCGTGAGATTGTCGGCTGCGGCCTTGGCAACCTGTTTGCCAACGGCGGTAGAACCCGTGAATATCAGATGATCAAAGGGCAGTGCAGAGAATGCCGCGCCAATCTCTGCATCGCCTTCCACTATGTGCACATGGTCGCTGATGTCTTCAACAATGGTACGCAGCACCTGGTTGGCGTGGGGCGTAAACTCACTCATTTTGATCATCACCCGATTGCCTGCCGCCAGCGCCTGAATAGTCGGGCCCAGCGCAAGATAGAACGGGAAATTCCAGGGCGTGACAACGCCAACTACGCCAAGAGGTTGATAATGCACCTTTACTTTAGAGGGGGCGAGCATTAGCCCGGCGTGGCGCTTAGAGGGCTGCATCCATTTTTTCAGGTGTTTAATGGCATAATTGATAGCAGCTATGGTTGGCATGATGTCTGCAAAAAAGGTATCGAATTCACTGCGATAGCCGTAATCTTTGGATAATGCCTGGTAAATCTGCTGCTCGTGATTGATCAGTGACCGCTTGAGTTTTTTGAGCACCGCCACACGCTGTGCATGGTCCGGCGCAGGATCGCGGCGATAGGCCGACTGCATAGCCTGAAAATTCATCGTTAGCAGCGTGTGTTCAGATACTGTGCTCATATCGCTCATTGTTAGAGGCCTTGTTGTCTCGGTTGTTAGCAAAACGGTTTACCTGATAATAACCCTGATACGCAGAGGTGTGAATAAAAGCTCTAAAATTGAGCAAAAATAGTTTCTTTCCCTGCTGTTGACTGAGCGCGTTTTTGCCAGCAACCCTGAACAAAATGGGTAAACTGTGCGTAATATAGGATGAAGCCCAAATACAGGAGTGAAGTGTTGAACAATAAATCGCGTCGTGTTCCGGCCAGTCGCCTGAGCAGGCTGGCCCATTTTGGAGGTCTGGCAGGTAAAGTGGCATCCAATGTGATGATAGCCGGGGCCAAGCAAGCCTTGAGTGGTCAAAAAACCAGTCGCACTGAGCTATTGCTGCAACCGGGCAACATTAATGCGGTCGCTGAAAAGCTGTCTCATTTACGTGGTGCGGCGATGAAGCTGGGCCAATTATTGTCAATGGATGCCGGTGAGCTGCTGCCCCCTGAGTTGTCTGCTTTGCTGGCGCGACTCAGGGCCGATGCCGCGCCTATGCCACATAAGCAGTTGGTTGCCACTTTTGCCAAAGAGCTAGGCCCCGACTGGCTGGATAAATTCAGCCATATCGAACTGAACAGCTTTGCCCGTGCCTCGATAGGGCAAGTGCATAAAGCCACCTCTGAGCAGGGTCAGAAACTGGCCATCAAAGTGCAATATCCGGGCGTTGCCGACAGCATTCACAGTGACGTTGATAACGTGGTGAGCCTAATCAAACTCAGCGGACTGCTGCCTAAAACGCTAAACATTCAGCCGCTGGTTGAAGAGGCCAAATTACAGCTACTGGCAGAAACCGATTACTTCCTCGAAGCAAACGCGCTCAATGGGTTTGCACAGGCACTGTCTGATAACCCGCATTTTAAAGTACCGGGCAGCTACCCATCGCTCAGTACCCGGCATTTGCTGACTATGGAGTTTGTTGAGGGAGAGCCGCTGGAAAACATGGTCACTTTGCCACAGCAGACTCGGGACGAGCTGGCCTTTCGATTGATTGAATTGTTTTTCATCGAGATGTTTGAGCTGGGTATGATACAGACAGACCCAAATCTGGCTAACTATCAGTACAACCGCGCAAGCGGGCAGATTGTACTGCTCGACTTTGGGGCAACCAGAACCATATCGCCCGCATTGCGTCAGGGCTATAAAAAGCTACTCAGGGCCGGTGCCGAACAAAACCGCGAGGCGCTGAAACAAGCGGCCTGTGAAATAGGCTACTTCGCAGATGATATAGACGGGCACTATCAGCAGGCGGTGTTGTCTTTGTTTGACCTGGCTATCTCGCCACTTAGATCTTCTACGGCGTTTGATTTTGCCGCCAGTGGGCTCGCTAAACAAATCAGTGAGCAGGGCAGGCAACTGAGCATGCAATCCAGGCAGTGGCACACGCCGCCGGTAGATGCCTTGTTTATCCATCGCAAGCTAGCGGGTTTATATTTAATCGCTGCCAGGTTAAAGGCAAAAGTGGACCTCAGGCCATTATTGGGATTGATATCTGATTAACGTATTCTGCCTGTGAATATTGATAACTCATTGAGCTCAAATTGGGTCTGCTGTATAGTGCTCGGCTCAAAAAGTACACGATTTAAAAACAGTGGAGCCTGTTATGATAAAACAACTACTAGGTGTGGCTTTGGTGTTGTCTTCATTTACGTCTGCGGCAGTAACCGATATTGGGCTTGGTACCCTAAAAGGTGTAAAAGTCTACGACTTTGCGAATGACAAAACAATCCGCCTGTACTTCGGCAGCGATGTACAGTACGAGCTTGCAGGTTGCAACAAAACAGCAACCATCACCTACAGTAAACACAGTGCCGATAAGATGGATCATTTTTTAAGCTTGGCCTTATCTGCATATATGTCAGGTAAGAAAGTGCGTCTGACCTCGGCCTCAGATGATTGTGAAGTGAGCTTGATCTCACTACAGGAAACACGGTTTTAGTCATTTGGCTATTATAGTTAGTTAGACTGGGTCGAAAATACCTAAAGAGGCTAAGTTGTCATTTGACCGTGATAGATTCGCTGTCTGGTGGCCTGTGTTGCATAAACAACTGGAGTTATAAAAATGAAAAAAAGTACATTCTTTGCCAGTCTCTTGGCCTTATTGCCTTTGGGTGCTCAGGCAACTGTTACAAGTGGTGGGTATTATAAAATTGATAAGCTTTACACTTGGGCTGATTATACCGACAACGTTTTTTTAATTAAACTAGAATCGCAAAGTGGCGCTGGGTTAGAAAATTGCCCATCCGGTTATTGGCTGGATAAAGCGTCCACTACCAATAGCAATGTCTATAGTGTGGCTCTATCGGCTTACCATGCAGGGACTAAAGTGCTTATTTACGGTGACGACGGCGCTGACTGGACAGGGTTGTCTTCTAAAGAGTGTAAAATAATGCTATTGATTGCCGAATAGATATAATGCGCTGCTCTGTGACTACATAACAGGGCACTGTTGTTATTTCACGTTCCTTTCACGCCCAAGACAGCATGCTGGATCCATGACTAATGATTCAAGGATCCTGGTATGGCTCTGTCACTCGAGGTCAGCGACCTAACCCACACCATACAATTACATAATGGTACTCAGTTACCACTGATCAATGCATTGTCGCTGCGTGTTGAAGCCGGCGAGCACATTGCCATCGTCGGCGCTTCGGGGTGTGGTAAGTCGACTTTACTGTCATTGCTGGCCGGGCTGACGCCTTATCAGTCCGGGCAGGTGTGTTATCGACGCGATGACCAGACACTGCCTCCCGCCGGGATACTGGCTCAAAGTGGCTTTGTGTTTCAGCAATTTCACCTGTTACCTGAGTTAAATGCGCTGGAGAATGTGGCGCTGCCTTTGCAGCTCAGAGGCGAGCGGGATGCCGAGCACAAAGCGACTGACTGGCTAACACAAATGGGACTGGCCGAGCGGCTCACTGACAGCATCAGCCAGTTAAGCGGCGGTGAGCAGCAAAGGGTGGCGATTGCCCGTGCTTTGTGTGTGAGCCCGCAAATACTGTTTGCAGATGAACCGACGGGCAATCTGGATGAGACCACCGCCGAGCATGTGATGAGTCTGATGCTCAGAGGCGCCCGACAAAGCGGCGCAGCTATGCTGCTGGTGACGCACGATATGGCACTGGCGCGGCGTATGGACAAGGCTTATCGTCTGAGCCAGGGGAGGCTGATGTTATGTCATTAGCACGCACCTCGCGCTGTGGTTCTGAGTACCCTCACACGCTAACACCTTACAACGCGTTGATTGTTTTTACCGGCGTACTGTGGCGCCAGGTGCTGCAAGGCAAATACTGGCTGACGCTGTGCGCGCTGTGCCTGTTGTTCTTTTACTTGCTGTTCAGCAGCCTGCTGGGCCAGGGGATTGAGCGGTTCCTGGCGCACAATCTGCAAGCCACGTTAGGCGCAGATACACAAGTTACAGTAAGACGGGACTGGCAGCAATCTGAACTCGAGTGGATCCGCACGCATAGCCGGGCTTACAGCTTGCAATCTCAGTATCACGTTACTGTGAGCCACCGGAGTCGGCATCAGCAGGTGCTGCTTAAAGCCGTTGATAATGACTATCCGTTACAGGGAGATATTCATATCAATCTCAGTAAAGGGCTTAATACAAAGCGTGTGCAAACAGGGCCGCAGCCTGGGGAGATCTGGCTGGAGCCCAGGCTAGCCGCGGCACTGGCGGCAGAGCTGGGCGGCACCATTACACTTGGCGAAACACAACTGCGCGTCGCCGCCTTGTTGTTGCTAGAGCCGGATCGGGTACTTGAAGGACTTGGCAGTGATATGCGCGCCATGGTGTCTGAGTCCAGCCTGGGCGCAGCCAAGTTGACGCCGCAGCTGAACAGAGCGCTGATGCTGCATAACGCATTGTCCAAAAGCAGCATAACCCAGTTTCAGTCGGCTTCGCCCACGGCCCAGGTGATCAGTAAATCCCTGAATAACTATCCTCTGGCCAAAGTCTGGGCACGGGTGCAAAACTTTCTTGGGCTGCTGAGTATGATCATCGTTTTACTCAGCGTGTTGATCTTGTGGTTGTGCAGTCAGGTACAAACTCAGCCCCTGAAAAAAAGCGTGTCGGTGATGCTGGCCTGTGGCATGCCACGCAAATGGTTGCCCTTGCTGGCAATTCACGGCGGTGTGATGATCCTGCTACTGAGCTTACTGCCGGCACTGGTGCTGGCGTTACTGGCAGGCCTCGGGGTCAGCCATCTGGCGCAGGGTTATATTGAAGGTTTTGCCCTGCAATGGCAGTGGCAAGACTTGCTGGCCGCCTGCAGTTTGGCCGTCACTGTCTACTTTTTTATTGCTCTGCCCGCATGGCTGTCATTGCTACAAGGGGATATTCGTTTGCTACTGGCGCAACGCACAGAGCAAGGGCGGTGGCATTGGCTGGCAATGCTTAGCCCGGCAGCCCTGCTGGCAGCCCTGGTACTCTATTACACCGACAACTGGTTACTCAGTGGCATGTTATTGGGCGGGCTGGGTATCTGCGTATTGCTGGTGCTTGTTATTACCTGGCTGGTGCTTCGCTTTGGGGCGTATCTGATGCCAAAGTCCTGGACCCTGGCGCGCTTTGGTGTGTTGCTGCTGCGCAAACGCATGGCGGTGAAACTGGTGCAGATGACGGCGTTGGGCCTGAGCGTCACCTTACTCTTACTGTGTATCAGTATGGGGCGGGATGTGACCAATATGCTGGAGCTTTACCTTTATCATAATCAGGGCAATGTGTTTGTCAGCAGGGCCGATGATGAACAAAAAGAAGCGCTTGCGTCTTTTGTGGCACGCCACCAGGGCAGCATCAAAGAGATGAAGCCATTTCAGCTGGCACAGGTCACGCACATTAATGGCACCGCACTGCAAGAGCGGGACGTGCAGCCCAGTGATACCCAGCGTCGTTTGATGCAGCCTGTTAATCTGCATTGGCGTGCTCAAGCACCGGACAATGTCCGGATCTCAGAAGGCACCTGGCCTGTCAGTTCATCCCGGGTTGGCGTTTCTGTTGATCACGAAGTATTTGTTGAAATGGCACTGGCGCTGGGTGATACCGTGCGGTTTTTTGTTGGCAATGAAGCTGTTGAGGCTAGGATCACAGCGGTTCATCAGTTTAAACCCGGTGGCAGCTCAGTCACCTTTTGGTTTGTGCTACAGCAAAACCGCGCGCCCAGTTTGCTGGAGCCAATCTACCATATGGGCAGTATTGCGCTTGATGAGCAAGGCGTTGAGGCCATTGGTGAGTTGTGGCGTGCACACCCTCAGCTACGTCTGGTCACGGTAGATGCCCTGCTGAAGAAGGTCCGCACGCAAGTTAAGGCATTGATTGGACTGGTGATCAGTTACGGCGTATTTATCGCGCTGCTCAGTAATTTGCTGATGGTGGCTGCTGTTCAGACCCACATGAAAAAAGATCAGGCTCGTAATGGCCTGCTACTGAGCTTTGGCCTGTTACCTGCACAGGGCTTGAAGATCCTCACCATTGAATGGCTGATAGTGACAATGATCCCGTCTTTTTGCGCATTTGGGGCAATTTATAGCTTTATCGACGCATTTTATCAGCAGAATCTGGCCATGTCTTACCCGGGTAGCGTGCTGTTGATGTTCGTTCATGCGCTGGCCATCGCGCTGGTGGTGGCAATCAGTGGCATTTTACTCAGCCGCAAACAGCTGTGCCAAAGTAGCATGGGGTTATTAAAAGAAGGTGTGTAAAGCACACTAACCAGGGGTTATGGCCTTGAAAAGGCCATAACCCCACAGTTAGCCACACTTGCTGACAGTTCGCCACAGGAACCAACAAACTCAATTAAGCATACTACAGAATCGAGCAACGCATTCATCTAGCCTTAAGTCTCCTAATCGGGACCTGCTCAGGTTGTCTGGGCCGGAACATTATCAAATGGAAAAGGACGAAGGTATGTTTGACTTACAGGGTAAGAAAAAATCAGGATGGATGGCACTGAGCCTGATCAGTGCAGCTGTGTTGCTCGCTGGGTGTGGTAACAGCAGTGACGATCATGCGCTTGCAACGCATCGGGGTGTGTGGGTGCAGCAGGGCACAGGTAACCTGTGGCAGTTCGATACCGATCATTTACGCCGTTTTCAGTACAACAGCCATGGCTGTGTGCAGGTTGAAGCGCATCCGTACAAAGAGCTGGATGCGCTCGACCAGTTCCTCGAAAGTGATAAAAATACATTGACGTTAACTACTCACGCAACCAATGACTGGGTATTTACAAAGCAAGCCGAAATGCGCGAGCAGTGTCTGCCCAAAAACCGCCTGAGCGGTGACGATCCGGAGGCAAACTTCGAGTACCTTTGGCATATGTTTAACGATAATTATGCATTTTTTGCGCTCAGAGACATTGACTGGCAGGCAGCTTATGCCACATACCGGCCGCAGATCAATGCGGATACTTCACCAGAGCAGCTTGCCAGCGTTTTTGAAGCCATGCTTGAAGACTTTGATGATGCGCATGTATCACTGACGGATAGCAAGCTTTTTGAAGCGTCGGGTGAAGGCAGCACGGCGCTGTATGAGGATTTAGCCTGGCTGATGCAGTTGCGCTACGCAGATGAGTGGGAAGCGCATATTGACGCGGCTTACGATGAGCAGCTAAGTGAATTTGCGCGACTGACCGACTTGTATCTGACGGATAAAAAGCTGAAGCGATACCCGGACAGTAACGCCCTTGGCTGGGGCAAAGTGGCTGGCAACCTGGGCTATATTCGAATTGACCGTGAGTCTGCCATGCTGGCGAAGGAAGAGACGGAGGCTGATGATTTCTTGGCGGTTATTTCGCAAGCAAAGCAAGATATTGAAGATACCCGAACGTTAATGCGAGAAGTGATGAAAGACCTTGCTGACAGCGACGGCATCATCATTGATTTACGGGTAAACGACGGCGGATTTGACGGCGTTTCACTGGAGATTGCCCGATTTTTTAACGATCAGGCACAAACCGTGGCCTATAAGCAGATCGACAATAGCGATTACCAGCAGGAGAAACAGGCGCTAACACTGAAAGCCGCGCCAGATCAGGCGTACACCAAACCCGTTTATGTGCTCACTGGCGAGCTGGCTTACAGCGCAGGTGAAGTCCTGACCCAGGCACTTAAATCCTTGCCTCATGTGACCCTGATTGGTGGCGCGACCAATGGTGCGGTGTCAGATGCTTTGGACTTTACGTTGCCTAATGGCTGGACAGGGTCGCTAAGCCATCAAAGCTATTCCGATCTTAACAATGTGGCGCTTGAAGCCGCAGGCGTTTCGCCAGATATCGACCTGCCTGTCTATGCCAGAAAAGAACTCGAGTGGGCATCCGATAATGTGCTTGATTATGCCATTGCGGCACTTGGTGGTGTGCCCGACAGAGGCCACAGCTTCGACTCGGTAGACCAGGGTTTCACTGAGGACCTGACCGATATGGCTATTCCCGGCGTTGCTGTGGCAGTAATTAAAGACGGCCAGATCGTTTTTGAAAAAGGCTACGGCATTGCAAATTTGGAGACCGAGCAGCCCATGACAGTGCACGCGCCAATGAATGTTGGCTCAACCAGCAAAGCGGTCATGGGAGTCGCCATCATGCAGTTGATTGAACAAGGCCGGCTGAGTCTGGATACGCCACTGTCTGAAATGAACTTGCCATTTGACCTTGTCCCGCCAAATAATGAGCGCGATATTCTGCTGCTGCATTTAGTGACACACACCTCAGGAATCGCAGACACAGCGCAATACAATTGCAGCTACTATATTCACGGTACCAACCTGTCTTTATATGCTCAGGGCGGTCGTGAGAGTTGTGAAGAGACCACGCTGACAGACTCTACCGAGTTCTATCAGGCTTACTTATTACCAGATGGCCAGTACTACAGTGAAGACGTATTTATAGGGGAAGGCAGCTTACCAGCGGGCAGTGTGCATAACTACAGCAATGTGGGCGCGGGCCTGGCAGGGTATGCGGTAGAGAAGCAATTGGGTATCAGCCTGGTGGATCACATGCAGCAGCACTTGTTTGCGCCGCTGGGAATGAACAACACCCATTGGGATCACACTCAATTACAAGAAGATAACCCAAAAACGCCTCAGTATACGATAGATGCTGAAGGGGTTGCGCAGTATGTGCCTGAGTTCAGCTACCCGACTTTTTTTGACGGCGATCTGAATTCATCAGCGCACGATCTGGCGCGGTTGTTAATTGCCATCAGTCAGGGTGGCACACTGGATAATGTCAGCGTGCTGAGCGAGCAAAGTGTCGCCACTATGCTATCGGTGCAAACAGACGTCCCCACATACTGGATGGACACCCAGGGGCTGTTTTGGTTCTGGCAGGGCCCGTTTGTGGGCCATGATGGGGGCGACCCGGGTACTCATACTATAATGAGTTACAACCCTTACACTAAAACTGGGGTTGTGGCACTTGCGAATGCTGAAGACGGCCATTTAAGCGATGGTTCAAACATACAGCGTTTGCAATCTCACCTGGCGAAATTTTACCGTGCAGGTGTGGCACATCGGCAATAACGAGTCGGAATAACTCGGTAACAGGAGGGCTCTGGCCCTCCTTAGTATTAAAGCAGGGTAAAGCCTTGTGGCGCTTGTGGCGCTTCAAACTGATACAGGTTGACGTATATCGTGACCGGTTTTTTCTGACCCCGGTAGCGAAGTTCATACTTATCCAGCATACCACCGCCAAAAGGCATCGTTTTATCCTCAAACGGGCAACAACTACCCAGTCGTTTTACCTTGACGGGCTCGCCATTGGGGCCGGTCAGGCTTTGAAAATACTCGATATGGCTACCCTCATATTTAGAGCCACGTAAAAAGCCACCAAGCTTGACCGGTTTATGTGGTACATAGCCATATTCCGGATCGCTTGCGGTAAACTCACCCTGTCCCGTTATCCCCGGTTCTGGTGAGGTGGTTTGACAGCCGCTTAGCAGCGCGAAAAACAAAAGCAGGAGTGCGTACTTCATGAAAGATCCCCAGTGGTTATTTTATAAACGTTATTATTGATTGTACTACCGAATGCCTCAAAGCTGAGTGTACCAATCTGCTGGGCACCCAGCCTGACATAAAAATGATTGGCTGCGTTTTCTGTCCAGGTGTAGAGCCACATGGGCGTACCATATTGGCAGGCCACCTGGCTTAGCAATGCTCGCCCAACGCCCATCCCCTGAAAGGACTTACGCACATAGAGTTTGTCAACTTCATAGCCATTGTCTGGTGTTTGATACTGGGCGCTGAGATTGATCAGTACAAAACCTTGTAACACGACAGATTGCTCACTGACAAGTAATCGGTAGGCCGGGTGTTCAAGTAAGGATTGAAAATAAGCTGTGGTAAAGGTGCTATTGGCGTACTCGGTATATTCAGGCTTAATCCCGTCTGTGGCGTAAGTATCCAGCCAAACATCCGCAGCCAGCTCGGCCAACTTAGCGCAATCCTGTGTGGTTGCAGGGCGGATTTTATGGGTGTGTCGGTGATTCTTATTCATGACAGCTAGTCCTTTAGTTTGCGCCTTGGGTAATAACAAAATGCTCAGCACAATCAGGAGAAGTTTGGGGATACCGGATCAAATGCTGCAAATCGATATATGACTTATTGTATGTATTTGTACCGAAATTTAAAGTAGTTTGTAGTGGCAGTAATGAAAAGGAAATTAACTGATGGGAAATAGAACAGCGCAACTTGGAGTATGGCTTGCCATGCTGATCTGGTTAGTCAGCAGTTGTGGCGGGACCCAACAAGCAGCGCCGGGTGAACTTAAGCGGCCTGAAAGCGAGCGCCACAGGCAGTTAGATTTCTTATTGGCTGATTTAGTATCGGACTTTATTCCCGGCGTGAGCGTTTACATCAACACACCAAGCGGCCGCTATGCTGCAAGCGCCGGCTATGCCGACCTCCATACTCGGGCTCCCATGACCAGCCAGACCCGCATTCCCAATGGTAGCGCTGGCAAAAAGCTGATTGGCTTGCTGGTGGCTATACTGGATGATAAACAGTTACTGAGTCTCGATGAGTCGATATTGCCCTGGGTGCCCGAAGATATGGCAGGACGCATTCAGCATCTTGAAGTTATGACATTGCGTCAGCTGCTTAATCACAGTGCAGGCGTGATTGAATACAATGATGTGGGCGAACTAGACTTTATACGTGCGCAACTGGCTCAGCAGGCGAATCGCAAAGGGAATAAGTTTGCACTGCGGTTTGTTCTGGATCAGCCGCCTTATTTTGAACCGGGCGAGGGCTTTGCCTATTCAAATTCTGGCTATGTACTGGCAGGTATAGTGATCGAAAACAAGTTAAAACAGCCTCTTGGTCAACTATTACACGAGCATGTGCTTGAGCCGCTGGGTTTGACCGAGACCTTTGTAAAAGGGTATGACGTTGCGGCGGATGATGTGGCATCTGGTTATTTCTTTAACATGGAGGAGCCTGATTTTGTGCTGCCATACCGTGAGCGTTACAACACAAAACAGCTGATTGTGAATACGGCACTGGCCGATGCGCCTGTTTCATCCAGTGCTCGGGATATGGCCAAGCTACTCAAAGCCATCATTGTTAAAGAAAAGCCTGTTAATGAGCGCATCCATCGCAATATGGTTGGCGATGCGTATTTACAAACAGCCCGCTGGTTGCCGCGCTTTTTGGACGGAACGCTGTTTTATGGGTTGGGCGTGATGGTTGAGAAGCATGAAGGCGGCGTTTTATATCATCATGGCGGCAATGAATTTGGTTACATCACGCAAAGTGTCTACCTGGCCAATCAGGATGTGGCGATCGGCCTGATCGCCAACTGTGGGGCTCAGGATGAGTGCGATGAACCCGTTATTGCGCTGACCGAGGCGCTGATCTCCCTGTTTTCTGCTGATAGTAGCGACTAAGCGGGTTGCCCTGAGTTTCAAGCAGGTGTGCAATGGCCTGACGGGTGTCGTTATTTTTGTTCTGGCTCAGTTTAAATGTGCCAGTCATTAACGTTATCTCGATGCTGAAAAAGAACAGCTGTGAAAACAGCTTTGCAATCTGGTTTTCACTGAGCATGGACATCTCCCAGGGATTGGCCGGGGATTCAAATTGCTTTAGCTGGCGCTGCATGGCCGCGTACTTATCGTCCGGGTGTGTGATCTCCCTAAGTTGCCCATTGATATGTACGGTGGCGTAATCCCAGGTTGGCAACATGATCCCGGCAACCTGAGTCGGGGATAGATAGGCATCTGGTCCCCTAAACAGAACCCGCAGCTGGGCGCTTTTCAGTTGTGTTAACGGGTTTGCCAGATTCGCATGGCCAAGCAACTGGGTTTTATCCTGGTTCAGGCTCAAAGGCATATGCACTAGCTGACAGTCCGGCTCTGAGGTGATCACTGTAGCGAGTGGATAGTCCTCAATCAGTTGCCACAGATGCTCGCTATTTTGCTCTGCAAAGGCGCTGCGTGGATAGCTCATAACCAGCCCTCCAGTTGGCTTTTTACCTGCGGCCACATGTCATCTGTGATGGCAAACTGGGCCGTGTTACGAAATGCATTCGGCGCAACACGCTGATCTTTTAGTATCACTCCTTCGAACTGTGCACCCAGCCGGGTGATAGCTGCACGCGACGCCTGATTGTGTTCGTGTGTGCGCAACTGCACACGCACCAGGCCCAGGGTTTCAAACGCATGTTTTAGCAGCAGATATTTGGCATGAGTATTAATGTGGCTGCGCTGCCACTGTTGGCCAATAAATGTATGGCCTATTTCCGCGCTCAGGTTGGATTTGTGCAGTCTGAACAAGCGAGTGCTGCCTGCCACCGTATTGCTTTGCTGGTCGATAATGACCAGAGGTAACTGAACATCGGGGTCAAACTGTGCGCTTTGTTCAAACCAGTGGACGAGTTTCTCATCCGTTTGACAGTAATTATCCAGCACCCAGGTCCACAGCTCGGTTTGCTCGCCAAAGCTGCGCAAGCGTGGCAGATGTTCTCGTGTCAGTGGTGCGAGGCGCACCTTGTCTGTTTGCAGTGTCAATTGTGTCAGCATAAGTCTGTACTCCCATAACTGTGTTCTGAGTGTGATCAGCTTAGTGTTTTCTGGTAGGTTATAAACAACCAGAACTCTATTTTTGATTAGACCAGTTAGTGTGGCAGAACTGGCAGGGAGAGAAACTATGTTAACGGGTACGCCTTTGACTCAGAATACCCCTAAGTATATTCAACTGGCAGAGCAAGTCTGTGATGCAATTAAGCAGGGACATTTACAGCCCGACGATCCGCTGCCATCGGCCAGAAAGCTTGCCCAGTTATATGGCATTAATCGTCACACGGTGATGACCGCGCTACAAAACTTAGTGGCTCAGGGCTGGCTGTGCTCTGCACAAAGGCGCGGATACCGGGTTAATCGGGCTTTGCCAGTCGAGTCCAGTCAGTTGGTAGCGCAGCCCAACACACAGGCTCTCAATATTAAACCTGACTTTGCATTATCGCTGCCAGATACCCACACCAGCAGTACAGAAAAAGAAACCTGTGAGTATAGTTTTGCCGGTGGCCTGGCTGATTTGTCTGACTTTCCTTACGATGAGTTTCGGCGCCATCTTAGCCAGGCTTGTCGGGCTGTGAATGTGCCGCATTTACATTATGGTAATTGCAGTGGTGAGCCTGCGCTGAAGCAACAACTCCAGCATTATCTGCGCCGTGCGCGTGCTCTGGAGTGCGATGATCTTCTGGTGTGTAACGGCTCTCAGGAAGCGCTGTTTTTGATTGCCAAAGCTTTTATTAAGCATGGCGAAGGCGTTGCGGTTGAATCTCTGGGTTACCCACCGGCGCATCGTGCATTTGAAGCATGCGGCGCAACCCTGCACGGCATCGCGCAAGATCAGGAAGGGCTGAGTGTCGATAGCCTGCGTGCGTGCTTCGAGCGCAATAAGATCAAATTGCTGTATTTAACGCCATTACACCAGTATCCGACTATGGTGACCTTATCTGTTGCACGCCGCATGGCGATTTATCAGCTGTGTGCCGAGCATGGTGTGTTTATTATTGAAGACGATTATGACCACGAGTTTCATTATCGCTGTCCGCCCCTACAGCCAATGGCTGCAAACGACCCGCACGGTATAGTGATCTATGTCTCTACGTTTTCAAAAATCATGTTTGCCGGCGCCAGAATGGGTTATCTGGTTGCCAGAGCGGATGTGCTCAATCAATTGGTTTTGCTAAAGCAGTTAATGAACCATAAAAACGATATTTTGCTGCAAATGGCGCTGGCGAGCTGGATGGCCTCTGGTGAGTTTGAGCGTCACTTAAGGCGAATGACCAAGCGCTACCAGGCGCGCTGTGATGCGATGGCACTGGAGCTTAAACGTTATCAGGCGCAGGGCTATGCGTTGACTTTCACAGTGCCTGACGGGGGCATGGCATTTTGGGTGAATGTGCACAGGGACGTTTCTCAGTTGTCGGCCCGTGCGGCAGAGCAGGGCGTGTATGTGCAGACCGAAGCTGAATTCTGGCAATTTCCACAACAAAACTATACCCATATTCGCCTTGGATTTGCCGGACAAAGTGAGGAGAAAATGCGCTCAGGATTGGCGCGTATCATCGCGCTACTTTAGAGAACCACCCATTAGTTTTGTTGTGTTGTAACATAATTTAAAGCTGAGGCTGTGCTGTTCTGCTCCTATGTCATGGATAATATATTCTTAATAAACATGGAGGTGAGTAAAAAAAATTCCTATGCCAGCACCTGTGTATCCGCGCCTCCTGGATGCGAAAAAATATAACCAATATGTAACTTTTTTGTTTTTATTGTGCATTTATAACTTTTGAATGTTGACTTTTGTGTAAGTGTTTCGCTAGCTTTATTAACGAATGTTTCATCTAATGTTTCATTTAACTATCAAGTGATTCACAATAAAGAAAAGGATAATAACTATGAAGACAACAATTAAAGCGTTTGCTCTGGTTGCCGGCACTCTGTTTGCGGGCTCTGCTTTCTCTGCACAAGTGGTATGTGATGTTTACCCCAAATCAAATGGGCATAGCTGGGGCAATGGTACACCTAACTGCGCTGGCTTTGACTTCTCATTTGGCAGTTCCACAAACGGTCGTTTTTACCTTAAAGATGTTACAAAGGAAATTAAGGAAGTACGCTGGGAAGGTAAAGCAAATTGTTCAGGTGGTACCAGCTGCAACACCACTATCCGCGCTTACACAAGTAACACAGCAACAGCCCTTATTCTATACAAAGATGGTACCTGGGAGCGTCCTAAAGCTGCCAGCGCTTTTTACGAAACAGGACACTAGCAGTTGAGTGTGAGGTCCAAGTGCAACGGGCTTCACACCCAAGCCCACTCAGATGAATTTTTATAAACCCAACAACTAGGTACTAGAAAAGGAAATGTTATGAAAACAACAATGAAAGCGTTGGCGTTGGTAGCGGGAACATTTTTTGCGGGTTCAGCCATGTCTGCACAGCTGGTGTGCGACGTTTACCCTAAAAGTGGTGGGCACAGTTGGGGTAATGGTACACCCAACTGCTCTGCCATTGATTTCTCATTTGGCAACTCGACTGGTGGACGCTTTTACCTCAAAGATGTCACTAAGCCTATCGAGGAAGTGAGTTGGAGCGGCGATGCCCGATGCTCTGGTGGCACCACCTGCAACGTTACAATCCGCTCATACAGTAACACATCTGCTTCGGCATTAATCCTCTACAAGGATGGTACATGGGAGCGTACTAAAACGGCAACAGCGTACTACGAAACAGGCCATTAATCGCTTGTTTTGAGGCCCGGGTTCACTGGGCCTTACTCTCATTTGAATGCCGCTTTTCCAGTACCGCTTTACCCTCTTCCCAGCTTACGATAAATACCTTATCAAACTCATCTTCGTGAATACTCACAGCGTGTCCGCTCAATAACTTTACCAGCTCTGGCGTAGTATTACTGTGACCCGCAACCACAATGGTCCCCGAGTAGGCTTTGAGTTGCGTCGCAAAATCAGCCAATGCCCGTGGGTCATACAATTGCACTGGCACTGAGACTTTAGCGCTTAAAGGCGCCAGAGTCTGTCTTGTCCGGTTGTAATTTGTCGAAAATAAAAGGTCAGGGTTCAAAGGGGCCAGTAAGGTGGCAAGCCGCTGTGCGCGCTGCTGACCCTGAGGCGTCAGTTCAGGATCCTTGCCAGTCATCTTTTCTGCGTGGCGTATTAACACAACCTGCTCTGGCAGCGCATGAGCAATGGCCGAAGTGAGTGTCAACAGCATCAGGAGTAGGATTTTCATTGTATTTATTATCCTTAAAACTAAAGCCGATAGTGTGTCCAATTTTGTTCCTGATAGCAAGTTGAGTCAGTGGCAGGTCGTGCCGTCCACTTTCTGCAATGTGTCCGGTTTTACTTTAAAAAGCGGACACTTTTTCCGTCCGCGGACACTTCCCTCCTAACTTAAAACTAAATTACATCAATAAAAACAATAAGATAAAAATTGGCACGACTCTGGTATTCATTCTACACAACAGACAACGGGACACGTCGACAAACAGAGGCTTGTGGCTTTACAACCAAACATTGCCCGATGTGATGGACCCGGCAAAATGATGAGAATAAGACGAGGGAGTACCCATGATTAAAGACACCAGTCAACAGGATTTAGTGGTGAAGTCCGCGAAAGTAAGCTGGAAAAAGGCCGTCGGCGTGGTGGCCTTGATTGGCGCTTTAGGCGTCACGGCTCGTGCTATTTCAATGGCAGATAGCACAGGTCGTTCATTTGAGCGCAGCGCCTTGCAGGTTGCGACGGTTTCGCGGGGTGATTTTGTACGCGATATCCAGGCCAGTGGCCGGATAGTGGCAGCTAATGCACCTCAGGTGTACAGCCCACAAGCTGGCTTTGTCGACTTATTGGTTAAAGCGGGTGATACCGTTTCCCAAGGCCAGGTGATTGCCCGGGTAAATAGCCCGACGCTGACCAATGAACTTAAGCAGCAGCAGGCCGAGCTGGCAAGGCTGCGCGATAGCCTGGCGCGGGAGCAACTGGAAGTCAGACGCGAGACGCTGACCCTAAACCGCAGCCTGGAGTTGGCCAAAGTGACGCTGGATGCCGCCGAGCGGGAAAATCGTCGGGCACAGTTGTCCATCAAGCAAAATCTGATCAGCCAGATCGACCTGGAAGAAGCCGTGGATGACCTGGCTCGTGCCAAACTGAACTATCAGCATGCGCAGCAGGAAGTCGCTCTGGGCAAAGATACGCTGGCGTTCGAACTGGCAGCGGCGAGCAATTTGGTTGAGCGACAGCAACTGGTCGTCGATGAGCTCCAGCGTCAGGTTAACGCCTTGGATATCAGTGCGCCGGTAAGCGGCCTGGTCGGAAACCTCTTTGTTCAAACCAAGGCGGCTGTTACAGATCAGCAAGCGCTGATGACGTTGGTTGATTTATCTGCCTACGAAGCGCAACTGCAAGTGCCTGAAAGTTATGCCAATGAGCTGGGCCTTGGTATGAGTGTGGTGCTGAAGGTCGGTGCCAGCGAAGTCTATGGTAAGCTCTCGGCGATATCTCCGGAGGTCAGCAATCGGGAAGTAACGACCAGGGTGCGCTTTGACCACAGCGACATGGGTGGGATCAGGCAGAATCAGCGATTGTCAGCGCGGATATTATTAGACAGCAAAGAGGATGTGATTAAAGTCCGCCGGGGCGCATTTATGAACGCCGGAGGCAACGTGGTTTACCGAGTCGAGGGTGAGGTGGCAACGCGGCTGAATGTGCGCACCGGCGCATCCAGTGTGAACGAAGTGGAAATATTGGATGGTTTGTCGCCTGGCGATCAAATCATAGTGTCTAATTATGAACAATTTGAACATGCACCCTTAGTGCAACTGAGATAAGAAGGATAACGAAAATGCTAGATATGAAAGCTATCAGTAAAGTCTATCAAACAGATATAGTACAGACGCACGCGCTGCGGGATTTTAACCTCCATGTGGCCGAGGGGGAGTTTGTGGCCGTGACGGGTCCTTCCGGCTCAGGTAAAACCACCTTTTTGAATATCGCGGGTATGCTGGAGCCCTTTAGTGGCGGACAATATTGCCTGGATGGCGTTGATATTGGCAAGCTTAACGACAACGCCAGAGCTGACTTGAGAAACCAGAAAATTGGCTTTATTTTCCAGGGCTTCAACCTTATACCTGACCTGAACTTGTATGAAAACGTGGAAGTACCATTGCGCTATCGGGGGATCAAATCTGCCGAGCGTAAACGCCGGGTCGAAGAATGTCTGGAACTGGTGGGTCTGGCGGGCCGCGCCAAACATTTACCTCAGCAATTGTCAGGCGGGCAGCAACAACGTGTTGCAATAGCCCGAGCGCTGGCGGGACGACCTCGTTTTTTGCTGGCGGATGAACCCACAGGTAACCTAGATAGCCTGATGGCACGTCAGGTGATGGAATTGTTGGAGCAAATCAACCGCGAAGGAGCAACCATAGTGATGGTGACGCACGACCCTGAGCTGGCAAGGCGCGCACCGCGCAATATTCAGATTGTTGATGGCCGGGTGACTGACTTTACCTTGTATCAGGGTCGCTCTATGGATACCGCGATGGTGGCAGGAGGCTAATATGTTTGCACATTATATTGACCTGGCATGGCGCAGTTTGCGCCAGACACCTTTGGTGACTTTTCTAATGATCCTGGCCATTGCTATTGGCATTGGGGTGACCATGACAACTTTGTCTGTGTATCACATGATGTCGACCGATCCTATCCCCGATAAAAGTGATCGGTTGTTTGCGGTACAACTGCAACCTATGGATGACGGTGAAACCTGGGCAACAGGAGATGATGTACCCTATCAGCTGACCTATCAGGATGCCATTAATCTGCAGGCGTTGCCGGGCGACTTTTTGCGTGCTCCGATGATCCGGGCTGGGTTTTCCGTGCACCTGAATACACCACAAAGTAAGCCTGTGATAGAGGATGCACGGGTGACCGCGCGGGACTTCTTTAGCATGTTTGACCTGACCTTTATTCATGGCAGCGCCTGGACTGAAACGCAGGCGCGCAGTGCCGCGCCTGTGGTGGTATTAGATGAAGAAATGGCGCAACAATTGTTTGGTAAAACTAACGTGGTGGGTGAGTCGGTGTTTCTGGGTGAGCGCCGCCATGAAATTGTGGGGGTGACGCAAAAGTGGCGACCCAACATCAAATTCTACGACCTGAATAACGGTGCCTTTGGTAAGGCTGAGCGACTATTCGTGCCGTTTAGTCATGTCAAAGCCTATGACGTGGACACCTGGGGCAATACTAACGCCTGGAAATTTGAAGAAACCCGTGACTTTAACGACAAAATGAATTCAGAAATGGTCTGGATCCAATTCTGGGTGCAGCTGGATACACCAGCGCAACGCCAGATCTATGGCGATATGCTGATGGCCTACATGCAACAGCAGCAAAAGCTGGGTCGCTTTAACCGTGAAGAGTTAGCGTACGGACTACAAGACGTCAACGCCTGGATGAACTACAACAAGGTGATCAGCGAAGACAACAAAATTCTGGTCGGTCTGAGCTTTATGTTTCTGGCCGTGTGTGTGGCCAATATCTTAGGCCTGTTGCTGGCCAAGTTTATGCGCCGCGCAGCTGACGTTGGCGTAAGACGGGCGCTTGGCGCCAGCAAGCGCCAGGTCTTTTATCAGCACCTGGTGGAAGTGGGTATGCTGGGTTTACTGGGTGGCGCAGTCGGTATCGTGTTTGCGCAGCTGGGCTTGCTGGGCGTGCGACACAGTTATGACTACTACAATAACCTCGCCAGTATGGACTGGGTGATGTTACTGAGTGCCCCGGTGATTGCGATATCTGCCTGTATTTTGGCAGGACTGTATCCGGCCTGGCTGGTTTGCAGAACCACTCCGGCAACTCACCTGAAAGTACAATAATAAGGAGCCTCACTATGTTTGAAATTAAACCAACAATTAACGCTTTAATGCGCTTCAAACTCGGTGCGGTCCTGCTCATTCTGCAGCTGGCCATTACCCTGGCCATTGTCAGCAATGCGGTGTCGATTATTCAGGACAGATTAACCTATCTGAACAAAGATACTGGTTACCAGGAAGCTGCGATTTTTAAATTTAATTCGCTAAATTTTGATAAAAACCTTGATTTACTTCAACAAGTTGAGCTGGATGAGCAGCAACTACGCAATGTAGACGGGGTGATAGCAGCTGCTGCGGTTAGCTCAGTGCCACTGACGGGCAGTGGTAGCTCGGATGGGGTACAGCTGAAGCCGATGCCGCAAGAAAGTAAGCGGGTTAACCTGGGCTATGTGACCGGTGATGAACACATGCTACGGGCTTTGGGCGCTACTTTAGCAGAAGGGCGCGACTTTACCGAGGATGATGTGGTTGTCAGTGATGGCGATGGTCGATTGCCGTCGGTGATCATTGTCAGCCGCGGTGTGACTGATGCGCTGTTTGGTCCATCAAAAGGACTGGGTGAGACCGTCTATTGGGGCACCAACCCGCTGACCATAGTGGGCATTGTGGACACTATGGCAAACCAGTGGCCAAAAAGCAGCTTTGGCGAAAACACTGCGCTTATTCCGGTTATTCGTGCCGGTAATTTCCAGAAGTTTATCGTTCGCACTGCACCAGGGGAGCGGGCACAGGTAATGCGCCAGATTGAAGAACTTATGCTTGCCAGCCATCGTGAGCGGGTCATTAGCGATATCACAGGCTTGGATCGGAAAAAAGCCCGATATGATGCCAGAGACGTCCTGATGATGCGCATGCTAATGACGTTGATTGTGGTACTGGTCATTGTCACGGCACTGGGTATTTTTGGTTTGTCGACCTTTAATATCAGTAAGCGAACCAAACAGATTGGCACACGACGGGCCTTGGGTGCCCGAAAGTCTGCCATAGTGCGTTACTTTGTGGTTGAAAACGCGCTGATCTGCGCCATGGGTCTGATGCTGGGTGCAGCAGCGGCAGTGCTGCTAGGGCAACAACTGATGCAGTGGTATTCAGTGCCGGCACTGGGTTACTCCTTCATCGCCGTTACTGCCGGGTTACTGTTGCTGATGAGTCTGCTGTCTGTGCTGATGCCGGCGCTGCGCGCAGCCAATATCTCTCCCAGCATTGCGACGCGCAGTGTCTGAGTGAGCTATATCAAATCCAATTAAGTAATGAGTGCATCGTGGCAATTTGCTTGCCACGGTGCACATTACTTACAGCAAGTGGTTAAACGGACTTGATTAGTTGCTGATAATAAAAGGGATTGTGTTACACTCGACACACAGAGCCAAAGCGATGGATATAGCTGGCTCACAGATATAACACGAGCATAATAATAATGATGAATAAGATCCTCGTCGTCGATGATAACCAGGCGGTACTGGATGCGCTGTCACTGCTGCTGGAGCTTCATGACTATCAAGTCGAAACGGCTTTAACGCCTTTTGAGGCGCTGCAAATCGTGCGCTATCAGCGCATTGCTTTGGTGATCCAGGATATGAATTTCACAGCAGACACCACCTCAGGGGAAGAGGGCAAAGCCTTATTCCGGGAGCTACGCGCCATCAACCCGCATTTACCCGTGATCCTGATCACCGCCTGGACTGAGCTGGAAATGGCCATTGAACTGGTTAAAGCCGGTGCTGCGGATTATCTTGCCAAACCCTGGGACGACCAAAAGCTGCTTACCTCGGTCGCCAATCTTATCGCTTTAGGCGAAGCAAAAACGCAAAATGAACAGTATGAGCGAGTCGCACAACAGCGTGAAACACTCAACGAAGGGGCAGATCTGCGCGGGCTTATCTATCGCAGCGCGGCAATGCAGCGTGTGGTCGATATGGCGGTGCAGGTTGCCAGGTCCGATGTGTCGGTGCTGATCACCGGCGATAACGGCAGCGGCAAAGAAAAAGTCGCCGAGATCATTCAGGCTAACTCCACACTTAAAGCCGCACCTTTTATTAAGGTTAATGCCGGTGCGTTGCCACAAGAGCTGATAGAGGCCGAGCTGTTTGGTGCAGAGGCCGGCGCTTATACCGGTGCCAATAGGCAACGGATCGGGCGTTTTGAAGCCGCCGATGGTGGCACTTTGTTTCTCGATGAGATTGGCAATTTACCTTTATCCGGTCAAATGAAGTTGCTCAGGGTATTACAGACGGGCGAATTTGAGCGGCTTGGCTCTGTTGAAACCCGCCGGGTTAATGTTCGTGTGATCTCGGCCACCAATGCCGACTTACTGAGCGATATTCAAAGCGGGCGGTTTCGTCAGGACTTGTATTACCGCCTTAACGTTATTGAACTGAACTTGCCGCCGCTCAAATCACGCAGCGATGATATTTTGCCACTGATTGCGCACTTTTTACCTGGCCGGGAGCTTAGTCTGAGCGCCGAGCAAAGGCTACTGAGCTATGACTGGCCGGGCAATGTCAGGGAGCTGGAAAACGCCTGCAAACGCGCCGCCGTGCTGAATCCGCAGGGACTGCTGGAAGCGCAGGACTTTGGCTTGCACCAGGGCGCGCAGCGCAGTGAGCAGCCAGCGCAGAGCAAACAGGAGCCAGGTAAAGCTGAGCTGGAGGGCGCGATGCGAGAATTTCACGGGGTCATTGCTAAAGTGGCACGCCATTTTGGCATGAGTCGCCAGGCCTTGTATCGCCGCCTGCAAAAACACGACATTGATTACTAATATGAAGCTGCCCGGACTCTCAGTGACACAAAAACTTCTGCTCGCGATGGCACTGACCCTGGCGATTGTCAGTGTCCCGCTGCTGTTTTTATTTGACTGGCAAATCTGGCTGAGTGCCTTGTCATTGGCCATGTTAGTAGGGGTTGTCATACTCAAACTGTTGACTCGCAACCTGTTTGCCGGTTTACAGGCATTGGAAAGTGGCCTGCTCAACTTTAAAGACAGCGATTTTTCGACACTGCTGGCCTATCAAAGTGACGATGAACTGGGCAGATTATGCCAGTTATACAATCAGGCCGCAGCTCAGCTCAGAGATGAAAAACAGTGGATTTATCAGCGCGAGCTGATGCTGGATAAGGTGCTGCACAGTGCACCGCAGGCACTGTTACTCACTGATGCACAGGGCATTGTGGTGTTTTCAAATCACAGCGCCAAGGCGCTGCTTAATTGTGAGCATAACCTCGAAGGCATGAAGCTAGATAAACTGGCGCAACAAGCCAGTCCGGCGTTGCATAGCGCGCTGTCGGAGGCGGTGGATGGTTTGTTTGAACTGCATCCCGAGGGGGCAGATAAACAGACCTGGCACTTGTCTAACGGTGAACTGCTGCTCAACAATCAGTTTCATCGGCTCTATATCTTCAAGCAGCTAACTCGCGAGTTGAATCGCCAGGAGGTGGCGGTGTGGAAAAAGGTCATTCGTATTATCAGCCACGAATTAAACAACTCGTTGGGACCTATTTCCTCCATGCTCCACAGCGGCAAAATCCTGGCAAATAAATTGGAGGAGGCACGGCTTGAGCGGGTGTTTTCGACCATAGATGAGCGGATAAGTCATCTCACCGAGTTTGTTCAGGGTTATGGCAAGTTTGCCAAGCTGCCTGCCCCTAAGCTAAACCCTGTCTGTTTGTCTCAGCTGCTCGCGCGTCTGCAATCTCATTGGCAGTTTCATTGCACGCAAACCGGGGCCCCGCCACAGAGCCGTCAGCTGCTGGCAGATGCGACCCAACTCGAGCAATTGTTGATCAACTTGCTCAAAAACGCCCATGAATCGGGGAGTGATCCGGATGCCGTGGCTATTGAGGTGGACTTTGCCGACCAGCATGCGTTGCTACGAGTTGTGGATGCCGGTCAGGGAATGAGTGAGCATATTATGGCGAATGCCTTGATCCCCTTTTACTCTACTAAATCCACCGGCACGGGCTTAGGCCTGGCACTGTGCCGTGAAATCGTTGAAGCGCACCATGGCCAGATCCACTTAAAAAATCGTCCACAGGGTGGGCTATGTGTTGAGGTTCGCTTGCCGCTCAGCGCTGTCTGATGGCGCTTTTGGGCGCTCTGGACAGCCTTGCACGTTTTCCAGCCAGGATACGGTATTTGCAGCAATGACTATGGTGCCAGACACCACCAGGCTGGCGGCACTGACTATCCCGGCGCCTGCCAGCACCAATGCGCAAGCATCACCCCGGCACTGACTAATTGCCTGCATTTGTGCACTGGTCAATGTTTTTTTGCGCATCATCATTTTGCACTTAGCGTCGTAATACTGGACTTCCTGGGGGGCAAACATACAGTTACTTAGGAACATTAAGCTGATGAGTGACAGGCCCGCAACGGGTTTAAAACGTGTCATGCTGGCCTCATTAGTAAAAAACAACCTTGTGGTACGGCGCCGATTATTCAAGCTGGCTTGAACTCAATACAAAAATGCCCATACTCAAGTGAATAAAGTATCAAAAAACGCTTCGACGGATTATGACCCAACCGCTTAAACAGGTAAAGCAACTCAGAATTAAACTCCTGCTATTGCTGGTCATTGTGTTTATGGCACTGGCGGCATTAGTGCCGTTTGTCATTTCTAGTTTAAATGAGCGTAATGCACTGAATGCGCACATTGAGTCAATCAAAAAAATAACCAGTGAAATCATCTATTACGATGAAGTGCTAACGATGTCATCGCGCATGTACACCTTTACTGGCGACGAAAAGTGGTCGCAGCGTTACCTGAGAATTGCCAACACACTGGATCAGACCCTGCTGGAAGCGGAAGCTTTGGACCCGGTGATTGCTGATGCCATCGCGCAAACTGCGCAGGTAAACACCAGACTTATCGAAATTGAGACAAAAGCCTTTGCACTGAGCCGCGCGGGTATGACCGAGCGGGCCCAGCAGATTTTACTCGATGAGGTCTACTTTGCGCTGAAGTCGCAGTATCAGGCCACTGTGTTTGACGCACTGGATAAAACCAGAGCGCAGAGTGAAACCAAGCTTATCCAGCAAAATGAGTTTAAAACCCAGATTTTGCTTATGTCTTTAATTGTGCTGGCGCTGTTATTTTTGGCCTTTATTGCTTACTTGTATCGTCATAATAAACAGGCCGATGCCACTGTTGAGGACCTTGTAAACTCCCTGAATGGCTCCATTGCGCAGCTGAAAACCACGTCGGCAGAGCTGGAGCAAGCCAGTAAAGCCAAGTCGCAACTGCTGGCCAATATGTCCCATGAGCTGAGAACCCCAATCAATGGTTTGTATGGTGCACTTCAGTTACTGCGTAGAGAAACACACTCAGCTGAAAGTGCTTCTTTGCTGGACACTGCGACTATGTGCAGCGAAATGCTAGCGACGCTGGTTAATGACATACTGGACTTTACCCTGATGGAGGCCGGCAAGTTGAAACTAGAAGTCGCGGAGTTTGATTTAAGTAAAGTGGCCCGGACCTTAGAGCATATATTTAGCCATGAATGTGGGCAGAAAAAACTGCGTTTTGATTATACCTTTAAGGTACAGCAATCCGTGCGGCTGGGGGATGAGCTACGACTTAAGCAGGTGCTGATTAACCTACTGAGTAATGCCGTTAAATTCACTCAGCGGGGCCGCATTTCGTTGTCTATTACCGAAGCGCCAGATTCTGGATGGATTAATATTGTGATCGGTGATACCGGCATTGGTATGACGCCTGAGGTGCTGAACAAGCTGTTTGTGCAATTTGAGCAGGGGGATGCCTCGCCCACCCGGGTTAAGGGCGGTGCCGGACTGGGCCTGGCAATCGTCAAGTCTCTGGTTGATGCTATGGAGGGGACCGTTCACATTTCCAGCGAGCCGGGGAAAGGGACGCTGGCGACCTTAGCGATACCGCTGCCCCTGCCAGAGAAGTCGGTACAACATGACTCAGAACAAGCCAACTTTGATGGTCAAAAGGCCAGTTCAGATGCGGCCTTACAGGGCTTATCGATTTTGATTGTTGAAGATAATGCTGTGAACCAGATCATTCTGCAGAAAATGTTGGTTAGTCAGGGGGCAAAAACAGCTGTGGCTAGCAATGGCGAAGATGCTATCGAGAAAATGCACGGCGAGATCCAGCTGGTATTGATGGATATTCAGATGCCCGTGATGGGCGGAGTTGAGGCATTTCAGGTGATCAGAGCAAAGTGGCCCGTTGTGCCTGTGATAGCGGTGACCGCCAACGTGTTTGAGAGCGACGTGTCACATTATGTGGACTTAGGGTTTGACGCTGTGGTAGCCAAACCCATTTCCCAGTCTGAACTGACCGAGTCTATTCTTGCCAATTGTGTGTCAGTGAGTGAATGAGCCGCAAGCGAACAAACGGCTCTGCAGAGTGCAGTCTAGTTCGCAGAAAATCACAATAATGACTCTACGGGGTAGTGATTGGCTAGCAATCAACATCCAGGATTCAATTACATATTTCTAATACATGGCAAGTTTGGCAATGAGCTCATCTATCACTAGTTTAATTTTCCTCGATACTTGCAAGACCCCTGCCTCCCATAGTTTTTACAGGAATAATGGAATTAAAAGGAGACATAGGGTCATAAATCACAGTCTTGTTGTAGGGATCAGCATCAGATTCCACTTCTGCTAATTGCTTTTCTTTCAGAACCTTAATTTCCTCAATTCTTATACTGTATATCTGTAGTAAAACCTCTTCTGAATAACCAAGAGATTGAAGCTTTTCCTTTAATACCAGCCAATCTAATGCCTCTGCCGTGCTCAAGGGTCTGTTGTCTTTAGACCAAGGGACGCTAGTTGTTGTAGAGCCTATTGCACTTACCCGATATAACTCTCCCATGTATGTGCCAGAAATAAGAAAAATTGAAAAAGCAGTAAGTAGTCCTCCTACTTTATTCAATCGCTCTTTTTCGTTAAGTCCTGTATAGAGCTTGATGGCACCAAATAGGGTGCCAAGTAATCCTACAATAATGGCTAAAAAAGCACCGATGACTGGTGAGTTTGACGCTCCTAATAGGATACCTATTGCGAAAGAGAAAGTTATATAGCCAACAAAAATCTGCATAAAGCCTCACTAATTACACCTGTTACAGCTTTTTTTACAGCCATCGTAAACAGGCCCGCAAACCGAAGAGCTACCGCTTTTCAAGCAATTTCTTCTCTCCTTCTCACAATTATCAACACACTCACTCCAGCTACAAGTCGGGGGGCTTCTATCAGATACTTGAAAATTCGAGCTCGCTAATATGGGGCTAAAAGAAGAGGAAGCTAATTCTTTTAATAGTAACTCTTCTTTACAGGATGGCTGTTCCTCACTAATTACTGAAAGTGAGAAGAGCATCATAACTATTCCGACCAATATTTTCATAAGTGTTATCCTTTCTAGGCTACGATTTAAATTATGGTGTCGCTTAAACTTACATCGATTTAAAAATCGGCATCAGCAAAGCTCAACTACTGATGAGTTCATATGTATGAATATGGCATTTATCATATAGTTTATTTTATTCTGTTAAGCAAATTGATTATCTAAGTGGTGGGGCTAAGAACAATTAGGGGGTTATGTGAGGTTCACTGACAGGGATTTAATTACTTGAAACTAAAATAGGATTATTCCAAATGAGTTTAGTGTGTAGTGCTCAATTGAATGGCGTTACTCATAAATGGATCCTTTTGCAGAGGGGCTGCCAGGGTAATGCAGCCCTTAGTATCCGCCATCATATCAGACTTTTATGGCACAATTGCGCGAGCTTACAGGCTTTCGTGCGGGCCGAAAACTTCGTACAGTATTCTTGCGTCATCAACCCCCAGCGCCAGCAGCTGTTGTTTCAGGTCGGCCATAAAGGGGGTTGGGCCGCAAAGATAGAATTCGCCGTCGTTTATGGGCAAGGTGCCACTCAACGGCGCTAGTACCATACGTCCGGCACCTACTTGCTGTGAGCTGGTGCCGGTTGCACCCTCTTCAAACCAGGTGTAAGTCGTCAGTGCAGGAAGAGCGTCCGCCGCTTGTGCCAGCTCACGGTTAAAGCTCAGTTGCGTCGGGGTGCGGCAGGCATGGAGGAAAAACACCGCCTGGTCGCTTTGTTGCTGGGCTTGCGTATGCAGCATCGCCATCATAGGGGTAATACCCACTCCGGCACTGATCAACACTTTGGGCATATCGGTTTGCTTGAGCACAAAATCCCCCGCAGGTGGGGAGATGTCCAGCTCGTCGCCCTCACGCAAGCCATGTAAATAGCCGGACACCAGATTATCCAGCTTGACTGAGATCCGATAAAACTGGCCGTTAGAAGCATGAGATAAAGAGTACTGGCGAATTTGCCGATGGCTTTGGCCCGGGATGTCGCACTGCACAGCCAGGTATTGTCCTGCCTGATAAGGCATGACGGGCTGCCCATCACAGGGCTTTAGATAAAAACTCTTAACCAGGTCAGATTCCTGAACAATTTGGCTGATAGTGAAGCGGCGCGTGCCACGCCAGCCGCCATGGTGTTGCTCGGCCTGACGATAAATGCCTTCTTCCTGAGTAATAAATAAGTCGGCCAAAAAGGCATAGGCCGCAGCCCAGGCTTGTTCTATCTCTGCGTTAAACTGCTGCGGAAACTTTTCCCGTAAAGTTGCAAGCAGGTGCTCACCAACAATGGGGTAATGGTGTGGCTGTATGCTTAGGCTGGCATGCTTATGATTAATGCGCTTAATCGCATCACTCAGTACCTCAGGCTGATCTATATAGGTTGCATAGGCTGCCAGTGCGTTAAACAGCGCAAATTGCTGCCTGCCGGAGCGCTGGTTGCTGAGGTTGAACACATCAAGTAGTTCGGGGTTATGTGCGAACATTCGCTGGTAAAAGTGTTCTGTCACCTCAACACCGGCGTCGGCAAGTAAAGGGATTGATTGTTTAACCAGAGTAATGGTTCGTTGGCAAAGCATAAAAAACTCCTAATAAGTCCACTTTTCGTTGAAGTGGAGTAAATGCACGAAACTATAAAAAACTAACCGCGACGGCCATCGAGGCGCTTGCGTACCAGCATGGGGGCGTAACTAAAGACAAACAGCGCAAAGCTGGCAGACCAGAGCAGGGCACTGAGCTGCCAGGCCAGATGCGCGCCAATGTATACGGGCAGCAGGCTGCGAATGAGCGCGCTTGCAAGGACCAGCAAAAATGCCACAGACATCAGCGGGTGGGGGGTTAAGGGACGGGCAGTATGGCCCAGTGCAACCCGAGCCATCATCGCCAGGATCATCATGCCCATACCACCTATGGTGATAAGGTGCAGGGCATCTTTGGCCTGCAAGCTTGTGTTAAAGTAGGCGTAACCAAAGCCAATCAGGCCAAGCGCCATCATCAGGTAGGCCAGATACAGCGACCACAGCAGGGGCACTAAAAATAAGCGAAGATTACACCACATAGCAGCACGCACCAGGTGTAACACCCCAGCCAGGATCAGCAGATAGCCAGGTACAACAGCAAGCTGCAAAAAGTGATGCGCAAAAAAGCCAGATATCCCTGTCAGGGAAACAAACAGCAGTAGTTTATCGAGCCGGGGAGTACGCTGTTGCAGTGCCAGTCCCAGGCCTCGGGAGATAAAAAAGGGCACAACCCGGCCACCGAGTATGCTGATCAGCAAAGTAAAGCCGAGCACGGCCATTTGACTTAGCAGTCCAGCCAGCTCATAGGCTTGCTGATCAACCACCACGAGAAACACCATGTTCAGGGTTGCCAGCAGTGCCAGTACCGGGACGAAGAGATAGTTTTTGCTGTTATTGACCTGCACCACCACCCAGGTGAAATGCGCAATGGCAATGAGCCAGAATGCACTTTGCAGAGCCATTAGCCACAATAAGGGTTGGGACGACCAAACTCCGGCGACCCGGGCGCTGCCCCAGAGCACGCAGAGCCCCAGCAAAGGCCAGCCGCTTAAAGTGCTCACGCCGGTCCAATTTTTGGCGGCGGTCAACAAAAAGCCAATGGCAATGGCGCTGGCAAAGCCAAACAGCATCTCGTGTGCATGCCACAGGGTTGCCGGGTAGGGGGCAGACCAGCTCAGGTAGCCGCTCAATATTGCAAACCACACCAGCATTGCGCAGCAGGCCCAGAGGCTGCCAAGTAAAAACAGCGGACGAAATGCCAGCATCAACACCGGAGCATGTTGTAGCTGATACCATTTGGCTGTGCGTGGCATAGGTTCATCCAGGTTTAACAGGGTCATCAGCGCACCTCCAGGCCCAGGTTATACTGGCAAAAGCATCGCACCACATAACTGACCTTGAGCAGAGTGGCAAAAACAATGGTGCTGATATGGGCCGCTATTTGTGTCGACAATGACAGGTGATGGTCAAAGGCGTAGCTAGCCAAAATGGCCAGCATAAAACCAATCAAGCTGAGCATCAGGCATTGGTTGGCAAAAGGGAGCGTACGGCGATAAAGTTTCATAATTACCCTTGTAAAACACAGTGAGTCAAACTGATGATACAGGGGGCATGAACTGTGCCAATATTTAATTTTATATAAAACAGTATGTTATGGTTTGTCTGCTTGCTGATTGGAGTCATAATGACTTACACTTAAGGTGTCTTTTAAACTTTAATAGGTCATATTGACTTGGATCAGCGAACCTTATCTCACCTGCTCGGTATCAGTACTGAGCTGGCTCAGCAACTTCCCCGTGTTAATGAAGGCGATATTGGCGCGTTTACTCAGGCCCTGGTACGTGCAGTTCAGAGTGTAGTAACGGCCGACGCCATTGCGGTTTTACGCTGCGAGCACGGGGTTGCCTATCCACTTGCCTGCTCGGGCCTTGCGCCAGAGGCGATGGGGCGGCGTTTTGTGATCAAAGATCACCCAAGGCTGGCGGCCATTGCTGGTGCTCAGCAGCCGCAGGTATTTGCGGCAGATTGTCCGCTGCCAGACCCCTACGACGGTATGTTGCTGGCGACCGCCGGGGCATTACCCGTACACGCCTGCATGGGCTTTTCGTTATATCAGGACGCGCAACTGGTTGGTATGGTCACTTTTGACAGCCTCACTCCCAGCGCGTTTGAAGCAGTTTCGCTGCCCATGCTCGTGATGTTGCAGTCACTGGTTGCAGCACATTTTGCGACCGCACAGAACCTGGCGGCATTGTCTGAGCAAGCTCGGCACGGCAGGGCGATGCTCAGAGAGATCAGCCATCAGAGCTATACCATGATAGGCAACAGCGAGGTGATGCAACGGCTTAAGCAGGATATTGATCTGGTTGCTAATTCTGAGCTGAGCGTGCTGATCCAGGGTGAAACCGGTACGGGTAAAGAGCTGGTGGCACGGCGCATTCATGAACACTCCTCGCGCGCTCAGGGCCCGTTTGTTCAGGTCAACTGTGCGTCGCTAAGCGAACACCTGGCCGAAAGTGAGTTTTTTGGCCACCGTAAAGGGGCTTTTACCGGTGCCGACAGGCATCGTGAAGGTAAGTTCCTGGTGGCGCATGGTGGCACCCTGTTTCTTGATGAAATCGGCGAACTGCCGCTGGGCATGCAAAGCAAGTTACTGCGAGCGCTGCAAAGTGGCGAGATCCAGCCCGTCGGCACAGACAAGCCGCAATATGTTGATGTCAGGATAGTCGCTGCAACCAATCGGGATTTACGTCAGGAGGTTGAAGCAGGCCGCTTTCGTGCTGACTTGTACCATCGCCTGAGCGTATTTCCGCTGCAAGTGCCGCCGCTGAGAGACCGGGCTCAGGACATTGTGCCGCTGGCGGGCTTTTTTGTTGAGCAGTTGCGTAAAAAGCTGGGAGTGCGTCAATTAGTGCTGTCGGCACCTTTTTTAAAACAATTGCAGGCACACGACTGGCCGGGCAATGTGCGCGAGCTGGAACATGTGCTCAGCCGGGCGGCGCTGAAAGCCAAGCATACTGCTCGGGCGCAGGATATTGTCGAGGTTGACATCATCCATGGCGTTCAGTGGCAAGCCAGCGCTGTGCAGGCATCAGCAGATAACCCGCATAGCGAGGTTACATCAGTGCCCGCTGCACAAACCTTAAAGGCCGCCACGGAAGCATTTCAGAAAAACCTCATCAAGACCAGATTACAGGCCAATGAACTCAACTGGGCAGCCACTGCGCGTGAGCTATCCGTTGATAGGGCAAACCTGGTGCGTCTGGCAAAACGTTTGGGCATAGCAACACTTAAAAAGCTCACCTGAGGACAGTGGCAATTTAGTAAAATGAAGTAACTGAACAAGGACTGTTATTCGCAATGAAAATTGTTCTTACTAAGTTTATAAGTCATTTATTTTAAAAGAATATATTAAGAAATTTATTAGTTTTAATCGGTCTTGCTAAGTTGCGATTTTGTTCTAGGTTTATAAGGCGTCTAACTATTCCTTATTGAGGGGGCCCTATGCAGGGTAGCAAGCAAGTAATAGCAGCATTAAATCAGGTCTTAACGCTCGAGCTGACGTCCATTAACCAATATTTTTTGCACGCACGCATGTGGAAAAACTGGGGCATTGAGGAGCTCAACGAGAAAGCCTACAAAAAATCCATCAAAGACATGAAGCAGGCCGACGACTTAATCGAACGGATCTTATTCCTCGAAGGCCTGCCAAATTTGCAACATCTCGAAAAACTGCGTATTGGTGAGCACACCGAAGAAATGCTCAGCTGCGATATGGCATTTGAAACAGAGCAACTGCCGGTACTGCGCAGTGCCATTGAGCTGTGTGAAAAAGAGCAGGACTATGTCAGTCGTGAACTGCTCGAAGATATTCTGGAATATGAGGAAGACTATGTCGATTGGTTGGAAACCCAGCAATTCCTCATCAAAAATTGCGGCATAGAAAACTATCTGCAATCGCAAATTGAGGAGTAAGACATGCAAGGTTCTCAAAAAGTAATCGATTTACTCAACAAGCAGCTGACCCTGGAACTATCGTCAATGGACCAGTATCTGGCCCATTCTAAAATGTACGAAGACTGGGGCCTGTCCAGATTGCACCATAAGCTGGCCCACGAATACGAAGAAGAGCTGGATCACGCAAAGCGGATCACGGAGCGCATTTTGTTCCTTGAGGGCACGCCCGATACAGCATCCAGAGCGCCCATCAAAGTGGGAGAAAACGTTCAGGAAATGCTTGAAAATGACCTGGCAGCAGAGATCACGGTAAAAGATCATCTTAAAAAAGTCATTGCGGTCTGTGAGGAAGAGCAGGACTATGTGTCGCGCGAGATGCTCGAAGCGCTGCTTGACGACACGGAAATGGACCACATCTACTGGCTTGAGCAGCACATTGGACTTATCAAACTTATTGGTTTGCCAAATTATATTCAAAGCCAGATGTCGGGTGGCGATCCCACTTAAACACTAGATTAAAGCGCAATCTTAAGGAGGCCATGCCTCCTTTTTTTATGCCTGATTAAACTGACTTTGCGGGCTTGCCAAACGGGTGATTCGCAGGGATACTTGCCGCCATGAAAAGTGGCAGCATCAGGCTGTTGAAAACGGAGCGTTAAATTGGAAAGACAGGTCGCCTGCCTGGTAGAGGCATGTAAACAACTGAGCTTAAAACACGAATGTATCGATCGCGAACAAAACCTGATCAGGGTGTATTTCAACCATGGTGTTGAGTACTTTGAGCTTAATAAAACCCCTTTTAACTCTGAGTCTATTTACGGCTTATGCCGGGACAAAATGCATTCATATCAGGCGTTTAATCAGGCTGTGACTATGCCCCAGACGCTCTCCTTCCTCGACCCGAATGTGCCAGACGAGTACAAACACTATTTACAGTACCAAAACATGGATGAAATTGTTGCGGCAGTAGAGCACACTTTTGGCTATCCGGTAGTCGTCAAAAGTAATAGCGGCGCACTGGGTGTGAATGTTCACTTATGCCAGGATAAAGCCTCGCTTGTGGCTGCCTTTGGTGAGATATTTAATGGCCAGTCAAAGCACTATGATTATCTGGCGCTGGCGCAGGCCTATGTTGAGAACAAGGCTGAATATCGTCTGGTGTGCGGTTTTGGCGAACCCTTACTGGCCTATAAAAGGGGCATGGCACAGACCTTTAATGTGCGCTATTGGGAGAAAAATGAAGTTGCCACACTTGAGCAGGATGAGACTTTGCTCACGGCCCTGTTTGAGTTTGTTAAGCCTGTGTTTGAGCTGGCAAATATCGGGTTTGTTGGCTTTGACATTATCCTGGGTCAGGACGACCGCTTTTATCTGATTGAGCTGAACTCTTCCCCTAAGTTTAATCATCTGATCATAGATAACCCTGAACTTGGACCTGCGGCGGTCACCAGCATGTACAAAAACATGCTACAAAAGCTGAATAATCGCGCCTAAACTATTGGAAACCCTGTGATCTGGTTATCCGACAATGAAATGGTTAAAGGACATAGACAGCAGTTTTGATACCCTGCTGACCGACTGTTACCAAAGACGTGAAATGGACATGGAACGCCATGTTAATAAGCTGCGCTTTTTTGGCCTGATGGCCTTGTTCGTCACTGAGCTGGCCATTGGTTTATACAGTATCGGCTGGGATACCACGCTGGTGGTTGTCGACTTGGCCACCATTGCCGTGGTGATCTGCTGGTGCACTCTGGTCTTACACTGGTCTCGCTCCGAAGGCTACAAACCCTGGCTTAAATATGTCTCTATCTTATTCGACTACACCATTATTCTGGTGGTATCGGTCGAAATTGAGTCGCTGGATGTGTTTAAACACTTTTTGCAGGACCTGCACCAGACTGAGTTTGAACTTATGCTGGTGAGTGTTCTGTTGCTGTTTAATATTATGAGTGCATTTCGCCAGGGCAAGCTGATCATCTACTATTCCACACTCTGTTGCGTGGTGACCGGAACCTTAGTGCTTGAGCACAGCCACACAGCCAGAGCCATTGAGATCCACGAGCAAGTGATCATCATCTGCTCGGGTTTTTTAGCCTGGTCTTTGTCCAGTTATATTACCGGCACCTACACCAAGCTGCGCCATCGGGAGCGCCTGTTGCGCTATTTGCCTGAGCAATTAGTAAAAGCGGTAGAGCGGGGGGAGGTCGATATTGAACCTGGCGGCGAGAGGCGCGATGTGACGGTATTGATGGCGGATATCCGTGGCTTTACCCGTTTGTGTGAGCAGCACGAGCCGGAAGTGATCACGCAATTACTGAACCGCTACTTTTCGCGCATGAGCAGCGTTATTTTTATCCACCAGGGCATGATTGATAAATTTATCGGTGATGCGATCATGGCTGTATTCGGAACGCCTCAGAAAGAAGAAAACAATGCTAAAAATGCAATAGAGGCGGCCCGTCAGATGCTTCAGGCCCTGGAAGCACTCAATCAGGAGTTTGTTGCAGAGGGCTTGCCGAGTATTGCGATTGGCATTGGCATACACAGTGGTGATGCTATTGCGGGTAATGTGGGGAGTAGCAGTTGTATGGACTACACTGTGATTGGCGATACGGTCAATGTGGCGGCTCGGATTGAGAGTAAAACCAAAGAGTTAAATTATCCGCTGCTGATCAGCGAGCAAAGCGTTCATCAGTCCCGAATGGCCCAGCTCAAACGGGTTGCTATGGTTGAGCTTAGCGGGCGTAGTCAGCCTATCGAGGTGTACCACTATCCCGACTAAAAATGATTAACGAGGTGCTGCGCTAAGCAATCTTTATAAAATAGTCTAACTTTAAATAATCAGTTACTTAACGCGCTTATGAATATGGAACGGATACTGCTCGCTGTGTTTCTCTGTATTGTGACTTTCAGTATACTGGCAAATGCGCCGGAGCGGCCCGTGCTGCATATTTACCATGACTCGGATTACAGCAGCCATAAAGCGTCTGCCGAAGCTATGAAAATGGGCTTTAATAGTGCGCTCGGTGAGCGCAACTTTGAGGTTCAGGGGTTCAGGCTGAAATTGCTGGAAAAGGACCACAGGGGAAACAGTAATCGCAGTTTACTGACCATGCGGCGCTTTTTGCAGGATGACAGTGCGTTACTCATGCTTGGTGGATTACACTCTCCGCCATATATCAAACATCGTGAATTGATTAACCAGCAGGGTATTTTGCTTCTAGTGCCCTGGGCTGCGGGTGGGCCGATAACGCGTTACCCGGACGCCAACAACTGGGTATTCAGACTTTCCATAGATGACACCAAAGCTGGATTGAGGCTGGTGGAATTCGCCAGACAAAGGCAGTGTCGTTCGCCGCATATGCTACTGGAACGCACCCCTTGGGGTAAATCCAATTATCAGACCATCACCCGGGCACTGGCCAAGCCCGAGGCCCCCGTGACCTGGTTTAACTGGAATATGAAAATGAACGCCACCAAAATCATGCTGCGAGAGATTGTCAGCAGCGGCCACGACTGTGTGATATTTGTCGGTAATGCGCTGGAGGGCAAACAACTGGTCAAAGCGGTTGCGCAGACACCAGAAGCACAGCGCCCAGCCATTATTAGTCACTGGGGCATAACGGGTGGTCACTTTTTTGAGCAGGTGGCCGATGAACTACGTGCGGGCATAGATTTACACTTTCTGCAAAGCTGTTTCTCATTTCAGCAACGGCCGCATAGCGAATTTGCCGCGCAGGTTTGGCAGCGCTTGGTAAGCGCTTATCCGGACAAAGTCATTGATGGCCGATTTATCCAGTCTCCGGCCGGATTTATTCACGGCTATGATTTAGGGCGGGTCCTGCTTGGCGCGCTCGATCAAGTCGTTTTAAGCGGTGATGTAAAACAAGACAGAGCCGCATTGCGTGCTGCGCTTGAAGACCTCAAACAGCCAGTTCAGGGCTTGCTGAAAGTGTACGAGAAGCCGTTTTCACCCTGGTCAGAGGTGCAGCCAGATGCCCATGAGGCGCTGGGTCTGGAAGACATTTGTATGGCCAGCTATAACGCTGACGGCAGTATCAAGGTGCTAAATAACTAATGAAAAATAATGCAGTGAAGTCGCTATTTAAAATGAGCTCCGACAAGGCATTCTACGCGTTTTTGTTGTGCAGCCTGATATTGTCAGTGTCTTTGAGCCTGGTGATGCTCAGCAATCATGCCGATACCGCCATTCGGCAGGTACAAACGGAAGTGCGTCAGACCGAAGCGCGATTGGGTGTTAGCAATCTGGGCCAGTTTTTGCGCACCCGACTGGTACTGCTTAAAGACTTAGCACAATACCCGGTGTTGGCCAACGGCGTGATGGGATCAGATATTTCGCGTGCTTCTTTGTCTGACTTTCTGGGGGAGTATCGGATCCTGGGCAAAAAGGAGCCCTTGTCTTTGTTCAATGTGCTGGGCGAGCCGGTATATCGCAGTGGCCAGGTCTCATCACAGCCCGGCAAACAGGAAGAGTGGCTTGAGCTGCTGCTTGACGGGCGCTTACCACATGCGGTGATTTTACAACAAAACGAACAGTTGTTTAGTTTTGTCATTGCCGTGCCTATTGAATACAACGGATTTACAGAGGGTGTGCTGGTTGCAGAGTTTGATACTGACCTAGCTAATTTGTTGGCCCTGGATCTGAGCAATCAGGCCCTGGCGGTCGAGTTGTCCGGGCAATGGGTCGATTACAGCAATGCCGCGCCCGGTGCGGAATATGTTGTGCTGCACAACACACAAATGCCGGGCACTGATATTCATGTCAGTCTGATGATCAGCCAGTCGACCATAGACGAGAGCGTTTTTGATTTTATCGTTGAGCTTGGCCAGGCCATTTTTATAGGGCTTTCTTTGTCCTTTCTACTACTACTGTTTTTTGGCCGCCAGTTACTGCTGAATCCATTCAAACGTCTCCAGACCTCAGAGCAAATGATCAAAAAGAGCGAGGAGCGCTTTAAACTGGCAATAGCCGGTAGTCATGATGGCATCTGGGATTGGGATATCGAAAGCGGAGATGTCTTTTATTCACCAAGATATAGAGAGTTACTGGGCTACAGCCCCAATGATCTTGCAGGCTTTGCAGATCGCTTTGAGGTGCTGGAGCAGCATTTGCATCCAAAAGACAGAAGTGCGACTTTTTCTGCACTACAAGATCACTTAAATGGCAAGGGTGGCTTTGACGTAGAGTTTCGTCTACGCACCAAACAAAACGATTATCGCTATTTTCGCTCAAAAGGGCTGGCACTGCGCGATGAGACTGGAAAAGCCATTCGTATGTCGGGCTCTTTGACCGATATCACAGATCAAAAAATGTATCAGGAGGCGCTAAGCCAGGCAAAAGAACACAACGATTTGCTTGCCTATGCTATCGAGTCCTGTGATGTGGGCATTATTATTTCGGATGCCAAAGTGCAGGGTTTGCCACTGACCTTTATCAATAGCGCTTTTACTAAAATAACGGGTTATGGCGACGAGGTCTTGGGGACTAACTGTAAGTTTTTACAGGGCGAGGACACTGTACCAGAAGTGGTCACCAATATGGTCGAAGCGATTAAACATCGCCAGGCGCACCGCACCGTGATACTTAATTACACAAAAGATGGTAAGCCATTTTGGAACAATCTGCACATTGCTCCGGTGAGCAACGACCAGGGAGAGCTGGTAGCCTATGTCGGGATCATTCAGGATATTTCTGAGGAAATCGCACAGGAAAGAGCGCTGGCAGAGGCAAAAAGTCAGGCCGAGCAGGCCAGTCGGGCGAAAAGTGAATTTCTGGCCTCCATGAGCCATGAGATCCGCACGCCCATGAACGGTGTGCTGGGGATGCTAAACCTGTTGCTCAGTAACGAACTGGATGAACAACAAACCCACAGGGTTAAGCTGGCGATGAGCAGTGCCAACTCATTGCTGAATTTGATCAATGACATACTCGATTTTTCTAAGGTAGACGCCGGTAAGCTAGAGCTTGAAATGCTCGACTTTGACTTGCGCGGTATGTTTGAAGACTTTGCCGAGTCGGCGGCTTTGCAGGCGCAGTGTAAAGGGCTGGAACTGGTGTTGGATACTTTGGATATCGAACAAAGTATGGCCAAAGGAGATCCAAGCCGGATCAGGCAGATCCTCGCGAACCTGGTTGGTAATGCGATTAAATTTACCGAGCAGGGCGAAGTGATCATTCAGGGAAAACTGACAGAGCAGGAAGATAACCTGCTGCGTCTGGAGTGTGCCATTACAGACACTGGGATAGGCATACCAAAAGCAAAAAGTGCGGCCCTGTTCGACTCCTTTTCGCAGGTTGACTCCTCTACCACACGCAAATATGGCGGCACCGGTTTGGGCCTGGCTATCGTCAGGAAGTTATGCCAGCTGATGGGCGGCGATGTCTCAGTGCAAAGCACTGAGGGGGAGGGAAGTACCTTTACATTCACCGTGTTGCTTGAGAAAAGCGCACAATCAAAGCAAATACTGCCTGATTTAGATATGTCTCAGCTTGAGCTGTTAGTAGTCGATGATAACCAGACAAACCGTACGGTACTAGGACAACAACTGAGGCACTGGGGCGCTCAGGTGTTTGAGTCTTCTTCCGGTATTGCTGCGCTGGCTGAATGTGAAAAGCGCTATCACGATGGTCAGCGCAAAATGTTTGATATAGCCTTGCTGGATATGCAAATGCCCAATATGGACGGCGCACAACTGGGCAAAACCATCAAAGAAGATAAGCGTTTTGGGGGGATTAAGCTCATTATGATGACTTCCATTGGTCATCAGGGCGATGCCTCTTACTTTGCTGATCTCGGTTTCTCGGGGTATTTTCCCAAGCCCGCAACCACAGAGGACTTGTTTAACGCCTTGTCTGTGGTTGCCGATGACGGCGAGGCGCTGGCAAATGCCAAGCCGCTGGTGACAACCCATTATTTGAAAAGCATGAAAGACCCGCATCAGGATACAAAAAAGGTTAAGTGGTCACCAAAGCCGCGTATTTTGCTCGCAGAGGACAATCAGGTTAACCAGATAGTGACAGTCAGTATGCTGCAAAAGCTCGATATAGAATCTGTTGATGTTGTTAATGATGGCAATGAGGCGCTGCGCAACCTGAGAGAGTATCAACATTCTGAAGGCTATTCGCTGGTACTGATGGACTGTCAGATGCCTGAAATGGACGGTTTCCATGCCACCAAAGCCATCCGAAAAGGACAGGCGGGTAAGTCGAATATGGACATTACCATAGTGGCGCTCACGGCCAATGCCATGGTGGGCGATGAGAAAAAATGCCTTGAAGCTGGTATGAACGATTATCTGAGTAAACCTGTGTCGATAGAGGCGCTGCTGAGCTGCCTGAAAAAGCATCTGGAGTATGAGCAAATCCTGGTCGAAGAATAAAGAGTATCAAAATAATGCTAGCTAATTGCTGCGCTTAGCCTTATTATCGCGCGGCTTTGCTCAGGGTGAGTGAAGTTTGTACAGGTCGGGTGTGTTCGGCACTGTACACTTAACCTTAAACTAAGTTAATTGACACCATGATAAGCAATAAAATAAAAGTGGTTTTTGATAAATCTGTTGATGCAATCTTTGCAGTCATCTTACTCTTTATCATCATCGGCATTGCCATTGGCACACTACAACTCTTTGTGACCACCTGGAAGCTGCTGGCGTTTAAGGGGATCACCGGGCATTACATCGATATCATTGCGGATGTACTGACGCTGTACGTGCTGATTGAGCTGTCGCGCTCTTTGGTTGAGTATTTTAATACCCATCGCTTAAGACTGACCTTTATTGTTGATGGCGCGATCGTGTTTGTGATCCGGGAGATCCTGATTGCTCTATTCAAACATGACCTGAAAGCAGACATGATCTACGCATTTTCGGCGTTTCTATTTGTACTGGGCGCATTGCGTATTGCCTCTGTGCTGGTATATCAGCGAGAGAAACACCTGTCGGAGCAGGAGAGTCACTAATCTTTACTTCGGGGCTGCGGCCCCGTTTTCAAACTCTTTTCTCTCAATCACCTTATGCGCGCTTAACTAATATTGCATTACAACGGGCTTTGCTTTCAGACCAGATTAGCATAGGATGTTACTGTGATAATATACAGTATTTTGGTTTTCAGGGTTGGTTGTCTATGTTAAAAGCGTTACCAGAAAAGTATTACCTCACCCACTTCAATGAGCTGCATGGGTTTATTGCAAAAACCAGTCTTCATTTGTTAAGCCCGACGCAGCAAACGCTGTTCAGAGAGCTTGCATCTCTGGATGAGGATTGCCTGTGCCTGCTATTGCGTATCATAAATCGCAAGCGCGTATTTGTAACCCGAGCCCAACTTAACTATGTAGAAATTAAAGATATTGATGCCGCACTGCTGGCACTTGCGCGCAAGGGCCTGGTTGGTACGGCACAAGATGAAGATAGCGATATACTGCTGGCTGAGCTCACCAAGGAGCAGTTGCAGTCTATTGCCGCTGAGCTGATGTCGTCGGGCAATATTTCTGTGGCGACGCCGGCTAAATCGGCGAAAAAAGCCCTCTGGGTTGAGTTTGTCCATACACAAAGCAAAAGCGTCTCCCTAGCGGATACATCAGTCTTTCGTGCGCACCTGTCGGCGCCAGTCAAAGCGGACTTTGAATACTGGCTGTTTTTGTTTTTTGGCAAACTGGGCGGCACCTTGCAGCAGTTTTCACTGCGCGACCTGGGTGTGATGCAGACGCGCCAGGGCGTTGCCACTGGTAATGCGCATTTTTCGGAACTGGCAGAGGCGCAAAGTGCCTATTATTATCTTGTCCAGAGCAAAAACCTGAAAACCCTGGATTTGGCAGGCAAAGTGTCACTGGCAAAGCAAATTTGCGAACAGCAGGTCCCTGTCGCTGAGGGGCCAATGGCGCAGGCCAGGCGGGATGAACTGACGCACAAACTGGCTTGCCAGCTGGAGCAAGACGACGCTGAATTAGCAATGACTATGCTTGAGCTCAGCAATCATCCAAAAGCACAAGAAAAATACATTCGTGCCTTGTATAGCGCGGGGCAGTATCAGGCGTGTCAGGCGCAACTGGAAGCCGTGTTAGCTTGCCCGCAAAATGAAGAGTTGCTGATATTTGCCGAAGATTTCTCAGCACTGAAATTCACCACTAAGCGTACCTCAGTGCTCACCGATATGCTGCGTCAAAGCGGCACACCGATTGCGCTGGACGAGGCCTATGTTGGCTATCCTGAACAAGGGGCCATTGCCTGGTATCGCCGTCAGGGTTGCCAGGCTTTTCATGGAGAAAACCAGTTCTGGCGGATGTTATTTGTGCTGGCTTTTTGGCCTGCGCTGTATGAATCTGATGCCAGTGCACCCAGTAACGAGTTTGACTTAACCCCCAAGAGCCTTAAATATAACCAGTTCTATGAAGTACATAGCGAGCAAATCGAGCAGATCCTTGCGGGCATTACAGATAATCAAAGCTTATTCGACTGGTTGTTGCACCAGGCCGGCTCGCATTTTGGCAAACCGAATCGTTTGGTGTTTTGGCACCAGTCAGGCATCGATCTCTTACTGATGGTGGCCCGGCTGATCCCCATTGCGCCGTTAAAAGCACACCTGCGCGCCATGTGTAAAGATTTTAAAATGCTCAAAGATGGTTATCCGGATCTTATTTGCATTAACGGCACCGACGTCTCATTTGTTGAAATTAAAGCGCCAGGCGACAGCCTTCGACGTAATCAGCTGGTGACTATAAGACGTCTGGTGGAGTCGGGCTTTAAGGTAGATATTCAGCAAGTGTGCTGGCAAATAGCGCCACAACAGGCCTATGTTGTGATTGATGTGGAAACGACTGGAGGCAAAAAGGAGTATGACCGCATAACCGAAATTGCCATGCTCAAAGTGGTTGATGGTCAGGTGACACAGCGCTGGCAAAGCTTGATCAACCCTTTGCGGCGGATCCCGAAATACATCACCGAATTAACGGGCATAAGTAATGAGATGGTGGCAGATGCTCCGCGTTTCTCTGAGGTTGCGCAGCAAGTGGAAGACTTTATGCAGGACGCCATTTTTGTTGCGCACAATGTCAACTTTGATATGGGCTTTATCAAGGCCGAGTTTGCCCGTCTGGAGCAAGCCTTCCAAAAGCCTAAGTTATGTACGGTTCAGCAGGCCAGAAAGTGGCTGCCCGGCCTGAAATCTTATGCGTTAAACAAAGTGTGCCGCGAGCTGGGCATTACCTTAACCCAACATCACCGGGCGATGGCAGACGCGCAGGCAACGGCCGAGTTATTTATGATGATCAACGCGCAAAGGCTTGCACATCAGCAATCGTTAACCTAGCGGGGGTGTTTGTTTGAGGGGTTTAGTGTACATTGCTCGCCATGTCCTGAGTAAACAGTCATTGCTGTGTATAAAAAGTACCTCATCTATTCTTTGTTGCAGGTTTCCTGGGGGTTGTCTGCGTTACTGCTGATATTTGCGATAGCGCCCAGCCTGATAGCTTTATCTGTCCCTGCCTGGTCCATCCCTGCGTATCTGCTGATCTCTTGCGCCATTGTATTTGGAGTGTTTGCAAAAGATAAAGCATTGTCAAAAAAAGGCACTGAGCGACTATCCGAGCGCCTGTTGCTGCTTGTCTCTGCCGGGTCATGCCATATGACGACCTTACCGGTTATGTCGGTGTTAAGGCATAAAACAATCAAGCTGCCGTTTTTATTAAAATTACTGGCTTTGTACCTGCTTCAGCTCTTTACCTTTGTCACTGTTCTGGTCGGTTATTTGATGTAATACCAATTTCACTTA
>NZ_PPUZ01000063.1:0-5640 GCF_004212645.1 Pseudoalteromonas rubra
CCATTGCCGATCGCCCCTACTTTCAGCAGGCAATTGATGAGGGGACTTTTAGTATTGGTGAGTATCAGCATGACAGAAGTATCGACAGTGCCACACTCAACTTTGCCCATCCGGTTTATCAGCATGGTCAGCTGGTGATGGTGATCATTGCCGTTAAACGCTTGTCACACTGGAGCCGTTCACTGTCCAGACTCACGCTGCCTCAGGGCACCCGCGTGATGATTGCCGATCACACCCGTGCGATTGTGGCCGAATACCCTTACAGTACCGAGCCTTTGGGCAGAGCTGTCAGCTCAGACTGGCCAGCGAGTCTGAGCGAGCAGGCGGTGTTACTCAATGACGCCAATGGTCACCACTATGTGTATATTCGCCTGCCCTTACTGGCCGCACGCGGCGAGTTGAGCATCTATTTCGCTTTCCCATTTGAAGCGGCCTGGCAACAAACGCAGCGCCACTTTGCGCTGGTTTTAGGCAGCTTTTTTATCTTGCTGTGCCTGCTTATCTGGCTGGCCCGTTATCGTCTCAACAAAACTCTGCTGCAACCCTTAACGCAATTCAGGCAAGCCATTGCGGCACTGGCACAGGGACGCACACTGGATCTCACCCGCCACACCATGCCACAGGAACTGGCCGTGCTGGGTGAGCATTTTGAAAACATGGCCAAGGTGCGCCTGCAAACCGAGCAACAGTTAACCCATAAACATACTGAACTGCAAACCCTGCTGTCGGCGCTGCCCGACAGCTACCTGCGCGTCGATTCTCAGGGGCAGGTGCTTGCTAAACACGGTAACCTGGTGCAACAAGGCAATACGCTGAGCGAACTGTTTCCACACCATATTCATAAACGGATCCGGGTTGCACTAACACTCCTTAAAGAGCAGCCTCAGCTGCTGCTGGAATATACCCAGGGTGAGAATCAGCAGGGCTATGAAGTACGTGTTCAGGGCATGAGCCACGGCGAAGAAGCCGTAATAGTGATCCGAGATATCAGCCACCGCAAGCGCCAGGAAGAAGCACTGAATCTGGCGGCGCTGGTGTATAACAACTCCAGTGAGGGCATGGTCATTACCGATGCCCATGGCTATATCCTGGATGTTAACCGAGCCTTTGTTGAAGTGACCGGGTTCAGTGCGCAAGAGGCCATTGGAAAAACCACCGCCATTCTCAACTCAGGCAAACACGACCGCGACTTTTACCGCCAGATGTGGCATGCACTCAACGACACCGGACGCTGGCAGGGCGAGATAGTTAACCAACGCAAAAATGGTGAGCTGTATACCGAATGGCTGACCATAGATACGGTTTATGATGAGCAAGGCGCGCCCTACCGCAGAGTCGCCATTTTTACGGACATTACCGACAACAAACGCAAAGATGAGCAACTTTGGCGACAAAGCCACTATGACTCACTGACCGATCTGCCCAACCGAACCAGCCTGAAAAAGCATCTCAATACCTTGCTTGAAACACCTGGCACATCGCTGGCCATTCTGCTGCTGGATCTCGACCATTTTAAGGATATTAACGACACCTTAGGACATTATTATGGCGATCAGCTGCTGGCCCAGGTTGCCAAAGCACTACAATCTCTGGAGCAACCCGGCCTGACGTTATCGCGGATCGGTGGCGATGAGTTTGTGATTATCTGCGAGCACTGCCGCACGCAAGCACACGCCATTTCGCTGGCGGAACGTGTCCTGAAGGTGTTTAAGCAAGACTTCATCCTCGAAGGTGAACACTGTCAGATAGGCGCCAGCATTGGCATTGCGCTTAGCCCCAGAGACGGTGACAGCAGCGAGCTGTTACTGAAGGCCGCCGATCAAGCCATGTATCAGGCAAAAAGCCTGGGCCGCAATGGTTATGCCTGCTTTGACTCGGCTCTGCGCCAGCAAAATGAACAGCGGCTTGTTATGCTCAGAGACATGCGCCAGGCACTAACCGACGCACAATTTGTGATGTACTATCAGCCGATAGTGACCATGCAAACCCGGCAGATCCATAAAGCCGAAGCCCTGATCCGCTGGCAGCACCCAGACAAGGGGATGATCAGCCCGGGCCACTTTATACCCCTTGCTGAGGAAACCCAGCTGATCCACCAACTGGGGGAGTTTGCCTTCCAGCAAACGCTGCAAACCCTCAGCCACCTGCAACAACGCCATGGTACGTTCCAGATCAGTCTGAACGTCTCGCCGGTGCAGTTTAACGCCAAACATACCAGCCTGCTGAAATGGCAAGAACAACTCCACGACGCCAATTTGCAACCCGAAGACGTAGTCATTGAAATCACCGAAGGCCTGATGATGCAAGGAGAAGGCCGCAGTCAGGCGCGCCTTGGCCAGCTGATCCAGCAAGGGTTTTCAATTGCACTGGATGACTTTGGTACCGGTTACTCCTCCCTAGCTTATCTTAAGCAAATGGACACCGACTTTATCAAGATAGACAAACGTTTTGTTGATGGCATTGAGCACAACGAAGACGACCTAGTGCTGTGCGAAACCATGATCATGATGGCACATCAGCTGGGGCTCAAGGTCATTGCTGAGGGCATTGAAACCGCCACGCAGCATGAGCTGCTCAAGCAAGCTGGATGTGATTATGGTCAGGGGTATTTTTATGCCAAGCCTATGAGCTTGGCAGATTTAGAGGCGTTGTTGTCAGAAAAATCACAGTAGCTGCAATAAGTTGACTGCTGTGATCTACGGTAAAGCGTATCCTTAGCCAGTACACACATGACATCCACAAGCTAGGCGAACAAAAAAGGCCACAGCTAAACTGTGGCCCAAATAAGATCGGCAGATCTTTTATGTTAGTTATTATGGATTATCCTTAAAACCTGTCTTACTCAGCCTCTGCCAGGCCTAGCGCTTTGATCATCTTAGTGCCGATGTCGACATGGTGTTGCAGTGTTGAGAACTGCTCAGTCACGCCAGCCGGACCAAACGCGTAAACAGGGACAGGTGCTGCCGTGTGCGTGCCCGTGCCCCATACCACGTTTTGTTGTTTCGCCACGATGCGGCCGACTTTGGCTGTATAGTCTTCAGTGCCATAGACATAGAAGTCAGAGAAGTCATCAAATTTAGGTAGCGGTTCGTTATCGCTGTTATAACCGTTAAATTCATTCATGCGAGCCGCTTCATCAATGCTGACCTCATACGGCGTGTACTTTTTAATGGCATTTTGCCAGTCCTGATCCGTTGAGTTGCTGAAGTCATAGCCACCATTTACATGGCCAATTACATCGTAGAAGGTGCCTTTTTGTGCGTATAGCGTATCCAGCAATTCAAGGCCACCAAAGTTGAACTTAGGCTTATACTGCTTGCCCTGCATGCCATCGCCCGGTAGATCCACACCTACTGGCTTATTGTAGCTTGAGTAACTGAAACCGAAACTGCCCGTTTCGTGGTCAGCAGTCACGACAACCAGAGTATCGGTACGCTCTTTCGCCCACTCATGGACAGCTTCTACCGCTTCATCAAACTTCAGCAGTTCATTAAGCATCCAGCCTGCGTCATTCGCGTGGCCTGCCCAGTCAATCTGACCGCCTTCAATCATCAGGAAGAAGCCGTCTTCGTCTTTAGACAGAATGTCCAGGGCTTTAAGTGTCATCTCTTTCAGAGAAGGCTGAGTACAGCTGTTATTCGCTTTGCAATCTCTGTAAGCAATACCATCTGCCATACCTGACTTCGCAAACAAACCAAGGATTTTGTCACCTTTCAGTGCACTCAGTTGCGCGTTATCAAAGGCAAGTTCGTAGCCATGCTGCTCTTTTGCTTCTACCACAACATTGCGCTGGTCATCTCGTTTTGAGTCTGAATATGACTTCTCAGGCATGCCCAGGGCAGCCAATTGCTGCTTAACTTCAGCCGCTTTTTGCTTAATTTCCTCTGAGGCGTCTTCGGCTTTCGCCGCTTTTAACACTTCAGGTAAAAAGGCACGCGCACCGCCAGAAAGCATGACATCGACCATGCCACTCTCAACCATTTCAACGGCAATTTCCGGCTCGTAAGAGCGGTGAGGCTGGTGTGCCGCAAACGCAGCCGGCGTAGCATGAGTCAGGCGCGTGTCAGAGACCAGACCTGTTGCTTTGCCTGCTTTCTTCGCTTTCTCCAGAATGGTTTCAATTACATAACCCTGGTCGTCCAGACCAATCATTTCAGAGCCAGCGGCTTTACCCGTTGCCAGCTGCGTTGCTGAACAGGCTGAGTCAACAACCAGCTTGCCATTTTCACCATGTGGTGCGTTTAGTGATAGACCCAGATGACCACCCGCAGCAAGTTTAGACAGCGCGGTTTCATTGTTTTTATTGTTATACGTAGAATTGGGTGCACGACGTGCGTACTCTTCAAGTAATCCAACCTGCTGTGCGCCCATACCGTCGCCAATCATCAGGATAACATTCTTCACCTGAGTAACAGGCTTAGGCGCAACTTCAACCTCTTTAACAACCTCAACTTCTTTTATGACTTCTACCGTTTTGGTATCGTCATCATTACATGCGGTCAATAAGACGGCAGATACCGCCACTGCTAATAGCTTTTTTTTCATTGTAGTGTTCCTAAAACGTAATCATCTGAGCCGCGGCACAGTTTAGGGACACTTGATGACTTTTTTATTTCAGCCGGATTACACTTTGTGTTATTGCACTATTGTTTTTTCATCAAAAAAGCGCCAGCCAGATGGCCACTCACCCCAAAGATAAAGATACTCAGCAAGACTGTGGCTGCTGTGATCTTAGTGATCAGCAGGCTATGTGGCAGCTCTGAGCCCAACAGCATCAGGCTCAACACCACCGACGCCAGACCTTTTGGCCCAAACCAGGCCAGCACCACTCGCTCACACCAATTCAGCCGGGTGCCCAGTAACAGTAAGACCACAGGAAAGAAGCGGAATACAGCCACTGCCAACAGAGCATAGGCCCATACCAGCCAGTCAAATGTTGTAAACAGCAGCACGCTGGTGCTGATCCCGAAGATCACCCACAGAATATAAGCCGCCAGATCGGCAATCAGCTCACTTTCTTCGATGAGTTTGTCCTTCAGGGCATCGCGAAAACCATAGTCAAACAACAAGCCACTGATAAACACCGCGATAAAACCGCTGCCACCAGCTAATTGCGTAACGGAGAACACCGCAATGGCAATCCCGATAAACAGAAACGGACTGCTCTTGGCGGCAAAAAAATGATGACGATAGGTCAACTTTATCAGGTAAATGGCGGCAATAGTTAACACTAATGCAACAACCAGTGCAAGGCCGACTTCCTGCAAAAATAGCGCCCCCAAAGAGCACTGCGCGGGCTGCTGGGTATACAGGCTGCTGCTTAGTAAAAACAGAAAAACTGGCACACACAAACCATCGTTCAGGCCACTTTCCACATTAATGGCCTCGCGAAGTTTAGCCGGCACCTGCTTTTGCTGAATAAAGCTCTGACATAAGGCCGCATCGGTTGGTGTCAGCATAATCGCCAGAATAAAACAGCTCAGCCAGGGCAAAGCCAATAGCGCGTGTGCCCCGAGTGCCGCAAACCCCATGGTTAATGGCAGCGCGAGTAACAGTAACAGCGGTAGTTGATAGGAGTGCAGCAGCACTCTGAGACGGGTTTTTGCCGCATCAGAGAACAGAAAAATGGCCAGGATCAAT
>NZ_PPUZ01000064.1:0-2886 GCF_004212645.1 Pseudoalteromonas rubra
ATGATTTAGGAAACAACGCCCTATGGCGTCAATAACTAAATTTCAGCAATTGGCGCTTCCCACATTGTTCCGTCTCTGAGCATCGAGTTCAAGGTAACGACTATCTTTCGAACACAGGCAATTAAGGCCACTTTTTTCGGTTTTCCTGATGTGACCAGCTTTTGATATTGCGTCTTGAAAACAGGGTTGGATTGGATGGCTGACATCATAGCCATATATAAAACAGTCCTAACCTGGTGGCGGCCACCTTGTATTTTTCGCATCCCTTTGAAGCGGCCGCTTTCGCGATTAACTGGCGCGACACCAACCAATGCAGAGGCTTGTTTGTTGGTCATGTAACCGAGTTCAGGCAAGTTACTGATGATAGAGGCTGCGGCGATTTTCCCGATCCCTTTCATACTTTGTAATAGAGAGTTCTTTGCCTGATACTCAGGGCATGATTCGATCAGTTTGATGATTTTATTTTCAATTTTTTGGATCTGATTTTTGAAGGCGGTTAGGATCGGTTTTATTGTCATCGCCAGCTCTTTGGGCAAAATGTGTAGCCTGTTTTTCTCCATGGTCTGCATGACAAGCAATTGGTTTCTTCTTGAGACCAAATCGCTCATAAGCTGCATAGATTCTGGCTTTAGCTTAGATAGGGGCGGCTTGATTGCTGCGCCGTAGTGTGCAATCAGCTTGGCGTCTAGTTTATCGGTTTTAGCTCGTTGGCCGATTGCACCGGCGAAGCGTTTCACATGAATGGGGTTGGCAATAACGAACGGTAAACTTGCTTTGGAGCATGCAAGAATGAATGGCATCTCGAGAAAATACGCAGACACCCAGTGGCAGATAAGTTTTGGAGTGGATGTCTGTCAATTCTGTCAATTCTTGAACCAATGAATGCCGACCCGGATGTAAACAACGAAGACGTATCAAGACGCTACACGCACGACGTGATCCGTCCTGTTTCTTTCTACGATGGCAAGCCAGTTGACCTGGGCTTCGTTGGTTCTTGTATGGTTCACAAGGGTGACATGCAGATCATCGCACAGATGCTACGCAACCTTGAGAAGCAAAACGGTTCAATCGAGTTCAAAGCACCACTGGTTGTTGCGCCACCTACATATAACATTGTTGATGAGGGCAGGTTCAATTGAAAGTGCACCTGCCTGCATTCGGAAGCTGACTTTAGGAATGAGTGTCTCCCAAACGTCAGGATTGGGTGTCTCTCGAGCGCTCCTTCCCAAACGAGTGTCTCTCGAATGTCCTAAATCCGTGGTAAAGTCTCTGAAGTTAAAGAAATATGTTGCATCAGTATCAACCCGTGAAGGATTTTTTACCTGAGATGATATTCCGCATGTCAAAAAAGAAATCACGGTTATGGTTGCAAAATCCAGGGGTAAACTGATTAAAGGAGTTAGGGTAGATGGTAGCTAAAACGTTTCTATCATTTGTTCTATTGGGTCTCACAGCCTCACAGTCTTGTGCAGAGGAAGCTAATGTTCTTCCCGATGCCTTTGATTTGATATACGAATGTGGTGACAGTGACTTTCGTGGCAGCCTTCAGAGCCATCATACCGTTCTCGAATCGATAGAGGGAGTTGAAGCTTTTTTGAAGCTCAAATTACCGGTGTGGGCGTTTTCACTTGTTAGTGAGGTCGCCGACAGGTCTTATGATAAATACCTTAGGCGAGATGTGTCTATTGACTTGATTGAGTCTGCGCGCGTTTACTTCTTAGAAACTTTGCGCCTGGAGCTGGTTAATCGAGCTAAGAGCAAGGGGTTGAAAGTGGGAGACTGTGGAATGGAAATTGCTGACATTTTGGATGAAATAAATCGTGATAAGGTCTACCTGCTTCATCATAATAGCTTTCACAATTTTTTTATACGGGCGAATATCCCATCAGAAGTTGTGAACAATGAAGATGCCTCGTTTCTTTTGGTGTTAATGGCTATGCCTCAGGCTAATGCGGCATCTGGGGTGTGTAAAACTTACAGTCAGTTGGGAGCAAGAGGAACTTCTCACTTTACCTACTGTAATTAACTTTACCTACTGGAATTAACTTTACACTCAATTCCAGTAACACCTCAAAACCCCAAAAAGAAAGACATGAACACATAATGTTAGTACCTCAGGAGTAGGGGTCTGCCAGTTTTTATTTTGCTACTGAGTTACAACCCTGATGTAAATGCTTGCGGTATTAACTCTGCATTCGAACCCATCTAAATGTTTGCGTACACGCCAACCTGCAAAACAACTTTTGCCAAATCAATACCGTTCACTGTATTATTGTTCATAACTGTATGACTCCAATAATAAAAGCTGACCAGTAATGCATAGCAGGAAGAAGGGAGTCGAATTATCTGTTAGCCCAAAAAAGGAGAATTTTTAACAATGCACATTATCTTAGGTTTGCTCGGAGAAGAAAAGCACGGACACCCAGCCTTATCTGTTCTTGATACGGGTCCATAGACAATGAATACAAGAAGTGCGTGGACACCCAATCATAAATTGCCCTAAATTTGGGGTCAGATTTCGCGCGAGAAGCGCGGACACCCAATCAATAAATAGCACGGACACCCAATCAAAAACTGTCCTACATTTGGGTCTGCTGGGTGGGGTAGAAAGTACGCAAAATTACGCAGACACCCAGTGACAGACAAGTTTTGGAGTGGGGCTATGTTCTAAATCGAGTAGTTTTGAATGTACGCCTTCCAGTTGCCGCGCGAGTGCGTAACCCACAATCGCGCCGCACAAACTGGCAAAAATAACCTTTCCGGGGATCTCCATTGACTTTCTCCCTCTGTATATCAGCGATATATTCGCCTGGTTTAACAAGGTAATAACATGATACCCCAAACCCCCGTGCCGCTTGCCAGTACACCACAACACAGGGTTATGAC
>NZ_PPUZ01000065.1:0-495 GCF_004212645.1 Pseudoalteromonas rubra
ACCACAACACAGGGTTATGACGAGGGCCACAGATACACACCTGGCTTTGGTATACTTAAAATAAACGATACCCAGACAACCCGATATGCACAGCGCAGCAAAAACAAATGCAGTGCTAAGCAACACTGCGACCCGCCAGCCTCTGTCCGCCTCTTTACATTGCAAGGCCGTGATATAAGCGCTGAACTCATCCAGCAACACTTCCTTCAGGAGCAGTAACCAAAGTACAGCCAGTACTGCCAGTAACAGGCGCTGTGTGATACTCATACTGCCAGACAGCTCCCTCATGGTATCAGTAAGCCAAAGAAATACAGCAGCAGGCCTAGAGCAAACAACTGGGTGAGTGTCGCCGCCCAGTATTCCCAGCCCTCGCTGCGATAGATCCAGCTGCCTTTCATAAAAACCTTACCCAGCAGTAAAGCAACGCTGACCGACAACAGAAATATCAGTTGGATCAGGGTAATGAATATATCCAGTGCAGCCACTCTCACGCTC
>NZ_PPUZ01000066.1:0-35833 GCF_004212645.1 Pseudoalteromonas rubra
TGGAGCGTCCATATATGTCTTCCTTATCTTTCCCTTTTTCACCGCCCGGAGTGCGAACCAAATGCACGTGCCCGGCCACTTAAAAACGGGCTATTCAGGTGCGACTAATTAGGTGGCCAAAATCACTATGCTACTACACTGTCCACGTTAAATTTTACAAGTTAAATTCGTTAACTATTGAATCCGCTGTCTTTTAATAACTTTAGAGTTTTGGGAGACTCGCAAGGCCATAGAATGACCTTATATATGTCATCTCCTTTTAAACCATCTTCGCTAACAGTATTTAGTCCGCTAGATAAAACATATACAGCATAGTAACCTGGAGAAACAGTGATTCTTTTAGCATCGGGGAGATAGTCACTAGGCCCATGAACAACTAGAACTCCCGATTTGAAATCGACTCCACAAGAAACAACATGCTCGTATTGCTCAAAATCTAAATCAGGGCGCTGCGCATAAACCAGTATATCAACAGGTACATCCATATTTCGAGCAGTCGCGATACCAAGAGCCCCATCGTTCATACTTGCCATGTTTTTATACGCTTCGACATCCCAATCATCCGCAAAATCAACCTCAACGGTTGCATCATGCAAATAAACTTGATTGTAATCAGCAAAAATTTCTAACTTGTACTCTGTCACGTAAAACTTCCACTCTTAAAAACAACCCCCTAGCATTTGCTAGGTCTTATTTATTCAATAATTTTAAATTCTATTTGAGCGCCGTCTGGCAAATCAACAATTTGACAAGCTAAGTTCGCTCTAGACTTCATGCCACTAACAGCGTTGATAGCAATTAAGTTATCTAGTTCAAACTGACCGCCACATACGAATGGAGTTTTAGGCATCAATCGGAGTTCACTCGACAGAGCTCCACTATGCTCTTGCCACACATGCGCTAACGAATACCCAGTCCAAACATTATATTCATTCAGAATTTCTTGAGCCCATTGCTCAATACTTGCTGCCATCTCTTCTAAACCAGCGGTCTCTGGATCAAATGCGCACACAACACCATTCTTAATACAGAACTGGCCACCAAAAATATCCTCTGCAAAGAACAAACAGCCATCTGCTAATCCATTATAATCTTTGCGCCATAAAGCCTCAGAATTCCAGTCATCCAAACCGATAGAAAGTTGAGATGAGCAAGAAGAAAATACTCGCAAAGCAGACTCAAAAGCAAAAAAGCCATTTTTCTTATTTAGCAACGCCTCTAACTCTTGTGCAAGATTTCCTGCAATACCCCTAAGCTCAGATGTAAGGTTTGCCTGCTCCTGAACAAATGAGTCACAAGAGATAGAAAGCAATTTATCTATATATTTGCCCATATCTAATCTACCACCTCAATATTAACTTTTGTGCCACAAGCTAGCCCCCTACACTGAGCGCCAATGCTCGATCCTGCTCCCCTGTTATCACCGGGGCTGATATACCTAACACTAGCTCCCGAGCCGCCTTCTTCAAACATTGCAGGTGGATATTCATCCCGATCATAACCTTTCTTAGTAGGAACGCCCCGTAATGAAGCCTTTCTATTTGCCGCTGTACCAGCTCTATTGATAGTTAACGTTTGAGGGTGACCCGCAGCTTGTGCATCTTCAATATGTTTCGCGGTTTCTGGGTGTTTGCTATGACTAACCTTAACACTCTTCGAAACACTATACTTCTTAGTCGCCCTAATTTCAGCTTCTTCGGCAGTAAACCCTGCATCCATTAACTCAGCGGCATACTCAACAATCTTTTGATTTGTTGTCCGATTATCACCCGAAAATAGCCTACCCAAGTCTTTGCCGAACTTAGCAAACCCTTTACCACCGCGAGCATTATACAAATACTGGAATGCACCTGTCACGGCAGCGTTAGCAAACTTTCCACCTGTCAGTTGTGATATTGTACCAGATATCACCATTGACTGTGCTGTACCTATAACAACATTGTCCATAGATACTAAGCCCGCAATTTGTGCACCTTTGGTCAACCCTGCTGAGAAGAAGCCATGGCCAAATTTACCGCCTTGCAGCTCAGAAACGATCCCGCCAGTAAGTGCATGTGCTCCTACGTGTGCAGCCCCGCCGTTTTGCCAAAAGCCAGATTCAGCGCCGAATGCATCTCCTATTTGACTAAATGCATAAGCACTTGCGGCAGCTATTGCTCCAGCTTTCAATGCACCATTTAAGCTACCTGTTGCCACAAACGTCGATTTTGCATTGAAAACTGCGGTACACCATACCTGACACCCAGGTATAAAGTTTAACGCCACACTCGCAATACTTTTAAGCCAAGGCACATTATTGAGAAACTTATGAATATACCAATCACCGGTTATCTTCATCGTCACTTTTAAAAGCTTCTTAAACAAATACCCACTAGGATCCGTGTATGACAGCGGATTATTCAGCACATAACTATAAGCGTTGTAGTTCTGAAGATTAGAAGGCGCCTGAACAAACGGATCCGCCTGCATAAACCTACCCGTATCCGAATCGTACACTCGACCATTCATATGAATAATACGCTTGTCACCGCCCAGTGAAACCGGCTCATGACCCGTGTAGGCTCTTAAGTTATCGGTAATATTGTCGAAAACTACACCCACGTGTTTGTTGTTAAACTCTACCTCACGCTGTTTACCAAACACGTCATAGGCATAACGCGCCAGCACTACATTTGCATCGTTCGTTATGGCAATTGTTGATCCCTGATGATCGGTAAACATCCACTTGGTTTTGCTAATCCCTGTACTGTAGTAGGTTTGCTGTGCATCATTACCTATGTAACGATTAATGACAGATTGATCTTCCTCGTTGTGAGGTATTGTCAGTTCCAGAGCACCTACGTAGAAAACCGTATTTTTCGCATCCATACGCTTAAAGCGTCGGTTGTTTGCATCATAACTGAAGGAAACAGTTTCTCCATTGCCCTGTATTTCAATTGCTTTATTTCTCGCACTATATTTAATTGTTGTGATGTCGTCATTGGTAGTCCGTTTAATCTGGTTACCATTAGCATCATACTCAAACAATTCGGTTTTGGCGGGTAAGTGACCTAAGCAGCTAGAGTTGCTATCTCGCTGCCTTGAGGATATTGCATGCAAAGGCGTATCACCCTGGCCATAGTTTTGCGTCCAGCGCCCCAGTACCAGAACAGATGATTCACCGTAACCTGCGCATTCAATATCAGACCCCACGACGTAGTCAGCTTTTTCAATCAAGTTACCCGTCGCAGAGTACTTGAACAGATCGACATCGTTTACACCCAGTACTCGATTTAGATCATCATAATGGTATTCACGCGTAGCCATGCCTATTTGTGAACGTGAAATAAGATTACCTAAGCTATCAAATGAGTATGTATCCCTCTGAATATCTAATCCTTTGCTGGAAATTGAGGTAACCATCCCTTTCTGATCATAGCTCACTTCCATAGTCACGTTGCCCTTCATATAGCTCGTGACTTGACCACGGTGATTAACCCCCAAAACCTTGTAATATATCTGGCCGTCGTCACCGTCGCGAGCTTCCGTTTTCGCCAAAAGCTGACCATTTTGATAGGTCATTGCAACACCACGCGCCTCAATATATTTTTGCGCCCCCTCCTTTGCCTGACGATAATCGTCAAACTGCAGAGCCAATCGGCTGTATTTGTCATAGAAGTTTTGTTGGATCACACACTTGCTGGCAATCGGGTCCAGGTTGGTACCATCAGAAACACGCAAAGTATCGTCTCGTGGATCAAAAAAGACTCTATTCGCACAGTGCGTTGTTCCACCCAGTGATGTCGAGGTTGCCGCTGCACGACCAAACTCATCGTAAAAGTAATTCTGTTGCCAGTCTGACCCCTGAGTACTTGAAATTAACAGATGCAGAGTTTTATTTGTTTCGCCATACTGCCATACACTGGTGCCCTCACCAGTGATTCCGTTTAACTGTTCCTGTGTCTGTTTTATTTTACGGCCCAGGAAATCGTATTGCATCGTCAATACCACTTTCCGCGCGTCGGTCTGACTAACTAGTTCACCAAAGGCATTATATATGTAAGACCAGTTACCTCGATCCGCATCTTCCTGAGATGATTTACGGCCCATTTTATCGTAACGAATCGTACTCAGCAGGCGCTGGTTACTGGCCTCTGCAGATGACGTAACGGTTACCTGAGCGCCAAGCGCATTATAAACATAATCTAGCACCTGATTATTTGAATCAATAACCTGGATAGTCTGACCTGCCGCATTGCTTACGGACGTTTTTTCTTGATCAATACCTGAACCTATGATCTTAACCGTTGTCTCACGCCCTTGACCTGAAACACTCCATGAGGTTGTAGAGGTTGTACCGTTGTTGTTATCAACAACAGAAACGACCCTGTCTAGAGCATCGAAGGTTTTAATAACCGGTTGTGAACCAGATTCATTGATCACATCATTACGACCATATTGATCGAATTCATAGGTTGAGGTGTGCCAGTTATCTAACACATCAATCTTGCTTATGGAATAGACCCTGCCCAACTTGTCTAGTAAGTGCTTTTCACGGATCTCACCATTGACCATTTTTATTAATCTAACAGCACAAGCGTCCCCATCAGCACACTTTGAATAGTAGGTATAGGCCTGAGCTCCAGTATTGCTGTATGAGCCTATCTCTTCGCCAAAATCGTCATACAGTATCTTAGTAACTACGCCATTACTGTCTTTTACGTTTATTGGCTGACCAAAAACATTACGGTCTGCGTTACCTGATTCATAACCCAGAACTTGTCCAGACTTGAGAAACAGCTCGCTGCCACTACCGCTTTGCTTAGTCAAGTCTACATAACGACCTTCTGAATCATAGATAGTTTCTGAGACCCTAGTTTCCTGCTCGTTTATAGGGCAGCCTGTATTTGTGCTCGAAACCTTGATTTTATTACCAAATTTATCGTAAGTGTGTTCTGTGGTTAGCTCATAGTTGCAGCCAAGTCCCTCTCCTACGATTTCTTTATATAGCATGTTTTCGTGAGCATGTTTCTCAGGGTAGTACTCAAAACGACTACTCTTTTTAATCGGCGTCAAGCCTTGGCCTGAATAAACAACCTCCGTACTTAGCAGGCGACCGAGCCTTTTTTGCTCTGGTGAACCAAAGTCATTTGATGTTTTAACACTTCGAATAAGATCACCACTTGCGGCAACTTTAGCGAATGACTCCTCACTACCAAAATCTACATCGTGGGTATTAACCAACAAGTTTTTGACATTGCCGTAATTATCTTGCTCTGTTGTCGTATTCGTACAATTATAGGCACCGACGCTATAGCCAGAGTTCATTACTGCGCTACATTCTCTGCTCGCTGAATTGTAAACCTGGTGAACTAGCACATTACCTTTCTCTGTTCGCTTGCTTGTAGCGTATTCATTGACAGCAATGTCTAACAATAGATCGATGCTTCCAGACAGTAGCCTCTTCTCTGTAGAATAAGGCATGCCAGTTAAAGGGAATGCCTGGTGATATCGGGTCGTTGTGGCAAAAGTAACACCAGCTTTTTGCGTTGTCGTCTTGAGTGTTTTGAAACCTAAAGCTCCACGCCCACCAAACTGAACACGCGCCCCTTGATAATGGTAATCAACCTTAGCAACCTCATTATAATGAGTGCCCTGGCGATTTGACGGACTATCACTTGTTACACTCTGGACCAGTACACCCGATCCAACAACTTTACTCACTAGCAAGTTTTGGCTGTTAAATCTACCTGAGTCCGCTGTCAGATCATCTGCCAAATCTGAATAAACCAAGTCGTCTGACATTAAGCCATATTTAATTTGGGTCTTATTCTGGTTACCTCTATAACCTTGCTCGATGTCCAGCAGCATACCAGCCATAGGCGAGCGATATAGATTGTACCTAACACTCACGCCCTGCTCATGCTTAGCGATAATGTCAGCTAAACCGTCTCCGTCATAGTCACTAAAAAACGCAAAGTCGCCCTTTCTTGTATTAACTTTGAGTGCTAGCGCTTCTTTTTCGACAAGCACAAATGTTTCAGATTCGACTGACCACTGGTAACGGCGCCAAAAATCGCTCTTTTTCTCTTTGAAGAAAAGATCTAAACGGCCGTTTCTATCGACATCCATTGACATTGGAGGGATATCCTCACTAACCGAATTACTATCGTAACCATCAACTTTTGCCGCGACCTGAAACACCTGCCTGAATGAAACACGTTCACTAGACTGGTTGAGTAATACACGCCAACGCTTGACATTATGGTTATATGACTCGGTGACCAAAAAGATAAGATCCACCAATCCATCGCCATTTACATCACTGGGTGTCAGATGCTCAATTTTCTCTTCATTTACAATATCCTTAGTCAGAAATTGTGCGAATCCTCCAAAATGCGAAGTCCCTTGGTTATAGTGAACGGAAAGTCGCTTAGCATCGTCATTTGAGCAAGAAGCTACTTTGCATTTCAATGAAACAATATCAGCAAGTCCGTCAAAGTTCATATCGATAACATGCCAATCAGTTCCTTTGCTCGTGAAGTCTCCCCAGGAACCATAGCTGCTATTATTTTCTTTGGTGTAGAGTGTGTACTCTCGTTCGAACTTGTCAGTTGCAGTGCTCCAAAGTCTGACATACAGGTCCGGATCATCATGCTTTTTCTTATACACCAAATCAGCATACCCATCTCCATCCATGTCGGCGGGCTTTATTTCTCTCATATAGTCGTTAGATGACCAACCATTAGGAAGCGCAATCGCCCGAAGCGTATCGTTGTCACTCAACGAATAGTGAGCCCAATACCCTGGATATGCATCGGAGGAATGTTCTGAGCGCATATTTATCAATAAGGTCTGTTTGCCATCCTGATCATGGTCTATTGCAAACATAGAAACGCTTTCATGATCATCTTTACGGAAGATATCGGTACATGCCAGCTCATCTGCCTTTTCGTCGATGACTCCCTGATATATGCACAACTGATAACGCCTTGCCCTTTTATCTGTTTGCTCCAGCGTCACGAGCTGGGCTCGACCCGAAGCTTTAAGATCCGCCATTGTTACGCCAGCAACAGCATTACGATAATCCGTTTTACTAAACACGTCACTAAAAGACTCGTAGTTCAGACTAGTACCAAATTTCTCGTAATTAAAATTAATAGGGGCACGACAAGTGTCTGCCCGGCAATGCTCCACAGTTTTAAGTAAGCGGGCACCATTGCCAGCTTGGCCAAACGTCAAAACGTACTTTGCCAGCTCTGTATTTTCTCCTTTGTGCACTTTTATGCCATTTAACCGAGCAAACTGTGTGGTGCGAGCTTCGTCTATATAGCCCACGCCTCGCAGCTCGCCCGCACTATGATCGAATTTTACGGTAAAGCCACTGTAAGTAATGCTATCAAGTACTGTTTCTTTATCACTACTGCTGTCTTTACTCTCAAGATTTGTGTAGTGATAGTTTATAGTGGTGCTTTCGTCTCCTAAATTGTCCTTAACATCACTGAGCATCCACGACATGGTGTGTTTAACGTTTTTACTGTCCGTAATCTGTATTTTACTTGTATCGGATGCACCATATTGCTTAACAGAACCATCTTTACTCAGCACTACAAACTTAGACTGATTGCCACTCCCTATTCTGTAAATGGTCATGTAAGAGTCAATTTCAGTAACAAACTGCTCTTCAATTTGCTCATCTCCAAATTGACCATTGTGCGTAGGGTTGCTGACACTAACCAATCGCTGTCCATCCAGACAGAAGCGGTCTTCATCACTTAATGTAAGGCCCCTGAACTGACCATCCTGCGCTTTGGTTTGTCGACAGCGTGATATAGAAGAGGTGGCACTGAGGCTCCAGCCAAGTGCGACTAATCCGTCTCCGCCTTGTGAATTATAATTCAGACTAACTTCAGGCTGCACACCGGTAATACCCGCAGGTAAATTAATTGGTACAGTGTAAGAGGCAGCTCCACTTTCTGTGACTCGGAAGCTGCCAACAGTAGGTTGAATCGTGGCATGCTCAAGCAATGTCTCTCTACTTGGCTCATGATTTACAGGCTTTGAGTTAGGTATTTTAAACTGAATCTTGCCTTCATGAATGCTACTTGCACCTACCTCAACACGAAATTCATCTGAGAAATTGTTACCACACCGAGATACTTGTAAGCCCTGCAACTTTTCTGCACTAACGCAAGCTCTAGCCTTAAACAGATAGGTACCTTTACCATAATTTTTTATCCAGGTAGTTAAGTTATTATCTGAAGATTTAACAGCAGGTATAATTGCTTCCTCATCAGACACCGTCTCTGGCAGATGTTGCAAGAACAACTGATACTCATCAACCATACCAGATGTTTCCAGAGTAAATTCAAGCGCACCATTGTCATTTGTTACAGTGAGTTTGGGTGCGACCAAACCATCCCGTGAGTCACCTGAGTTGGTGCCAATTGCATCTTCAAGAGCATTACTTAGACCATCACCATCACTGTCATAGTCATAGTGGCAATTGTTAATAACCAAACAGTGCTTGTATAGGTGGTAAAGCAGTCTATACGTTGCATCATCATAAGATGTATCCGCAGAGCCTAACAGGTCAATCACAACCTCAGCTCGAGTAACCCCAAGATCTAGGATATCTGTCCAGTAGCGCTGATTACCCACGCCGAAGCTTTCCCCGGTCAATTCTCGGTCACTATTTTGTTCGCTCAGAAGACGGTCAAACAATGTGGCAATAAATTCAGCATTGGAGCTTTGCGACAGTGATGGAGTAACATTGATAATGGCGTTCACTATTTCATTAAATGGGTGCCCCTGTTGCATTAAGTATGCAGCAAAGCTGATCTCCGCCTTGCTCGGTGCTTTTTGTAGCAAGATGTACATTACTTTTGTTAGACCGATAACATACGTATGATCTTGACTGGGGTGCCACTGTGTTCGTTCCCAGCTTTCAATTTGTGCCTTGAACTCACCTTCAGACAGGTACTCAATTTGCTGCCAATTAACACCATTTGCACCGATTACACGATGATCCAACGTATGCAACTCTTCATCTAGAGTTACAACACTTACATAATCTTTATTTTCGGAGTCATCTGTATTTTCATCGGGGCTGGTAGTGCCGAATATCGTAGTTACACCTCCACTATTCGGAAAGTCATAATGCCAATTCACTAGTCCAGTGTCTCTATCCAGCGAATAAAGCGCCTCATCCATTGAACCAACGAGCAATGCGCCAGAGCTATCCAGCTTAGCCTGTGCCGTGATCTCACCCATTGTTTGGAATGTCCACTTTTTCAGCAACCGATGACTTGGTTCAGGTGCTTTTGGATCATGCACAAAATGATAAAAACGATTGTTAAGCGAGCCTACATAGATTTTATCTATCAGATATGAACTATTCCCAGATACCAATGGCGTTGTGTCAACTGTTGGCTTTGCCACAATCGCATTGTCTAAAACAGCTTCAGGGCTATAGGTATCTATATGCTGTAAACTGAACTGATTATTGTTATATCTAACCCGATAAACTTCCATCCCTTCATCAGCACCAGTGTAGAGATAGCTTAATTCGCTGACGGTGAATTCCCTACCAGTTAGTTTAGGTCTTTGCTGAGAACCGGTTTCATCAACAATAATGGTGTTGCTCAGATAATCTTGGTTTTTCACTACGCCGTTGGTAACGGTTAAGTCAACTCCACCATCAAGTAAGCCAAGAAAAACTTTGTCATCTACATACCCAGTCAGCGACGACCCTTGTACTGTCAAATTAGCAGCTGGAACAGCATAGGTTGAACCGGTTTTGCGCAAACGAATATAGAGGTTTGAATACGTGGGATCGAAGCCGACTCCTGACAGCGTTACTTTCGTTTTAAGACCCTCTTTACAGCCGTCCGCAGCAGCACATTCAGTAACGGTGGCTGAGTCAATGTAAGGAGGGACGTGTTCAACGGTCAGCTGCTGACCATTACTACACGTTCCCTGACTGTTACAAGCCTGCAACTCATATGTATAGTGGCCTTGTTCCAGCCTTGTTACTTTGAAAGTTGTTTTTGTTTGCTTCGTCAATAGCTTACGCTGAGCGGTTCCACGATCACTGGGTAATCCTGGCCAAGCGTATACCTTGTAATGATCAGTAACACCATCTGAGTTAGCAGGCCAACTCAAAATAAACGGACCGCCAGATTGCGTCAGGTAGCTGTTAAAAAATACAGTGTGTGGTGTCTGCTCTATATTTATTACCTTTTCCAGCTTTGATGACCCTTCGGCCCCTGAAACACTGCCTCTTGAGGACCAATTGTGCCCACGTGCAAACACCTGAAGGTATTTGCCATGATCATTGACGGTTGTTTGGATTTTTGAACTGTAACTAATGCTGGGATTAGAGACACTCGTTTTATCCAGAGGATATGGTCTACCATTTAGCGTTGCACGCAACACCAGCTCGTTCATGTTTTTCAGATTGCGTACATCAAAGCCATATGCTCCTGAGCCTAAGTTTTTTAACTCTACCGAAGGCGTACTTGGCGTCGCAGGCGTTGGATCAAAAATGCGCACATTAGGCAAATGAGCTCGTGCAACATTGTTGTTGTTATCTATTGCAACCAAAGTAAGTGAAAGCTCTGTTGCTGCATCAGCCCGAGTTGGTGACCATTCAAAAGTCACTCTCCTGGAGTCCTTTTTGGGCAATGTGAAACTGTCTATCGCAGGTGAAACAACTAAGTTATCTGTAACACGGCTACCCGTTTTCTCATCACCATTTTTATATAATGCCAATGAAGTCAGATGAGTCGATGATGCATCAAATGCTGATGCATTGACGTTGAAGACAATTTGTTGACCAACGGTAAAAAAGGTTTGCCCTGGTGGAGTAATTCTAACGCCAAAATAGTTGCTGTAGTTTACCGCGACTTTACTCGCATGAGGGACGCCAATTGTATTTTTCGCGTACGCATAGTATGTGACAAGCCCGGCGCTGCTAGGGATATGTGCATTTGGCAAAGTGAACTTACACTCACTCACTTTTAAGTTACAGCTGTGAATAGGGTTTGTGCAGCCATTCTTAATATTGTTACCCATTTCACCATTTATAGCGCAAATATAATATTCAGACAGGCCACTTGGAGCGCTAGCATTGGCAGTTAGCTGGATGCTTTCATTAATGAAAGGTGTTGTTTTGCTAGCAGAAATTGACACCTCTGGAGGCATACTCATTGAGACTTTCAGCGCTAATTCTTCAGAGGTACTTCCCGCAGCATCAATCGCTCGCGCACGCAACTTATCAATGCTACTACGCACAGGAATAACGATGCCTTTACAGCTAATGTGTTTTCCACTAGTTGTACACGTGGAACTATAATCATTGACATTTTTATATCCTGCTCCGACATCAAGCTCAATACGGCTTAATCGGTTATAGCTTGCATCATCAATGTCAGTTGCCGTGACCTCTAACTCTAAGTTATGCTCAGGCGCGACCTCTATAACACTGTTTGTCCCTTCAATTTTGCTACCATCGACATTCAGCGTAATTACAGGAGCAGTATTCTCTTCATATGCCGTTATCTCTACCGTTGGACTGAACTCTGATGCGTTGTGGTCTTTATCCCAAGCTTTTGCATTAAACTTGTAAGTCCGAGGGCGCACTAGATTTTTATAAACATTTTCAGAACATTGGAACTCCGCAACTTTTGCATCCGACGATTTTCTAGAGCAATATCCAACAACGTCACCTTTTTCATAGACACTGATGGCATGAAAGTCTTTGTTTTCATCTTTGAATTTAAACGTCACACGAAGGTGACCGCTCCCAACTTTAAATCGGTTGTTCGTAGCGTTAGTCGAAAAACTGACAAATTCAGGCGCTTTACTCTCGGTTACAATTATTTTACGCTCGCAGGACCAGCGACTGCACGAGTTCCCCATACCACATAATTTGTTTCGTGCTATGGTTTTATACACACCTGCTTGCTTAAAGTTATAGGTGTAACTGAAATCACCAGATATTTTTTTGTAATTATTATTGATGTTGTAGTGGAAAATATTGGTGTTACCCCGTTTTAGCAAAAGCTCTCTCAGGCCATGCATGTTTGGTATAACAGGGTTCATGAACGTTATTTTCTTGTCTTTATTTGTGTAAACATGAATATCGCTGGTATCACAGTTCCTTCCTGAGGTACTTGCCCATGTCAAACTGGAGCTCAGTAGTAAGCAGCTAAATACAATACGAGATAAGAACATCATAGTCGTTTCCTCCAAAGGACTTTCAGGGTATCGGAGGATTGCTCACTCTCATTTTGCACTTCATTACCATTGAACCACTCTCGAGCAGCCTCAACGATAGAAGAGGATTGTTGTAAAGTATGTTTTGGAGCTTCAACGCCAATAACATCCAGCCCATCCTCTACAATAAAGTGCTCCTCGAAATTATTATCAGGGTCTGAAATCAAAATAGGAGTCGACACAACTTCATTTCTGAAGTCTGGTATTCCAAACGTTCTAATCTCCTTATGCATATCATTAGGATCGAGGATCTCAACGACACCATCTCGTCTAAATAAATAAACGCCTTCAATCAGTTGACTGCTTGGTCGAGATACAAAAGACACGGCTCTACTAAAAAGGCTTTCCGTTGATTTTGAAGCAGATTTGATAATGAGTGGACTTGCAATAAGTGCAGATGACTTGATTTCAGTGCATTCTTTCTCACCACCAGTGCTCGCGTTCACTCTGCACATTTTACCAGTACCATTACGCAGACTGACGGAGAATAAAAGTTTATCAGCTTTCATTACAGGTGCATTGTTGACAACCCCATCGAGTTTTAGTGACCAACTTTTCTTCCACTCTACAGCTGCACCATTTTGTTTTTCGGCTGAGTAGCGCATCAGTTGACCATCATGCGTTGAGAAATAAACAGAGCCATGTTTAACTAGCATAGAACGACTCACAATATCCAGCCCTGAATGGAATAACGGCTGTGTGTACTTTCCCTTTGCCCCTTGTAACTTAACCGGGTTTTCCGGCAAAGTAGCAATACGTAGCTTGCGAGCAATGGTTTCCCCATTGAAGTCTTTTGCAACCAGGCGAAAATCAGCCAGACTTCTAACGTTACTAGTCAAAGTTCCCCTGCTTGGATTAATGTTTAACCAAGATTCCACTTTCCTCCCTTGCTCATAACGCGTTATGGAAACAGTTGCTGCCCCACTAATTTCCCAACTCAAACTTACTCTTTGATAATCGTCAACCTGACTACGATTTGTATAAAATGCCTTTACAGCCAGCGGCTCTGAAACAACCCGATTTTGTTGCTTAGCTTTTGCACACCCGTATTCGTCACAGGCGGTGACACGATAAACACCCGATGCAGATTTAGGCAATGTATATTGGGTGCCTTGATAATTGGCATTTACCATTTCCCATTTGCCATTAATATACTGTTCGATAAAGTAAAACTTTGCAGAGTCTACTGCAGACCACACCAATTTATCTCCAGCGTCACTAGGCTGAACGGAAACATAAACAGGCGCATCTGGTGCGCGTTCAATTGGGATAAAAGTGGTTATTTTCCCAACACTAATTGGGGCATATGCCTGCTTAAATTCCATTGCGGTCACACTCGTTATCGCGATGAAATTTAATGTAAAAAGCAACATTAAAAGTCTAATAGTCATGCAAATATTGGCCTAAATCTGGTCACTGTGCTCAAAATAGCCGCAGATTTTATTTTAAAATTGCATGATTCACAATCAGAAACGGTGAAGGTTCGTAAACAAACTCATCAAAAAGAGCTTATCTGTCTACTACTAAAGGAGTTTATTTAATCAAAATGCATTGCAGTTATTGTACCATAGTGGAAGCAGCTATTTTCCCACATCGCTACAGCTCAATGTAGTAGCCTGCCATGGTGTAAAGTTAGACATAGATGACAATCAGAGTGGGGTTTCATGACTGCCAGTATCATCAACAATCACACGCTATAATAAGACTCTGTTTCTCGACCGACATTTATTTGAATATCACTTGAAAGTCGCTGGCAATTTAGCAGATCGTGATTGTGAAAAGTAACGGCCACCAGGGAGAGTGACCGCTACCGAATACTGACCGCCGGAGGCCCGGCGTTATTGGTTAAAAACTGCTGTAAGTCGCGGTTGATTGATTGAATTCAAACACCGAGATTTGGCCGCAGCGGGCAAAGTGGTTATTGCTGCTGTAGGGGGTGTTGGTTTGGCTGATATCGCCTTCCCAGCCCTGGCCGTTTTTCACATAGGCTTTGATCTCAAACCAGCCGTTGTGGGTCTGGCTACAGTCCATATCTACATCCAGCATCCAGTAATGGGCTCCCCATTGGTTCAGCGGCGTTTCACCATAGCCCTGGCTTTCTACCGTAGCTTTAGCGCCCCACTCGGCGGGCCACAGGTTAGTTGTCCAGTCCAGTGCACTGCCCTCAGCATCTGCACTTTGGCCTGATTCGCTCCCCTGCCAGTCAAGGAAGTTATCGCCCTGCTTCCAGCCTTGTGTCGTTGGGTTTTTCAGGTTGTTGTGACGAACCGGCATGGCACATTGCAGCGGATCCTGAGCACAATCGCGGCCTAAAGTGGCTGCAAAAGCGTGATCTAAGCCACCACGTACGAACAGCTCCTGCCCTGCTGCCGTTTCGGCTTTGATGAATACGACGGTTCTTTGCCAGTCGCCCGCAGGCACATCCGGCGCGTCACCCAGTTTGCTGTTGTGATGAATTGCCACGGCATTCATCGCGCCGACGTTGATATTTGCCAATCCATTTTGATCAACTGTGATTTGATCACCAAGACAGGCATCGCCCGCGGTATTCTTGCCACCGCTTAGCACATCACAGTAAACGCCTGCAGTAAGCCCCGTTTGCAGCGTCTGATTCAGGCCAAAACCTTCACGGTTAATGGCCACAAACCCTTCATCGCCACGGGAGAAGGCTATCTGGTTATTGCCATTGTCCCACCAGTTGTCCACAGTCCAGTGGCCTGTGGTATTGTTCCTAAATTCCATAGCGCCGGCGATCATATTGCGACGATGCTCACACTGCCACTCATTAGCAAAGCAGTTCAATGTGTTGCCCTGATGCACAGTGCTGCCCGGTGGTCCGGCGTCACCATCATGGTTAAAGTCATAGCTCGACATCACCTTCGGATAGCCGTAGGGGAAAGCCAGCATAAAGACATTGGCCAGATCGTACAGGACGCCGTCTTCGTAGGTTACGACGTTGCCAGCCCCGCCATGACCACGCTGATTGTCGTGGTTATCGACGAATACCACGGCCAGATGGCTCGGCATCATGCCCCAGGCTTCGCCAAAACTGTTTAGCCATGCCAGCTTGCCGGATTTAAAGGTGTCGCCCAGCTTAGTGCTGTACTTAAACTCAGTCACCAGACCATTAGCAAAATACTCATCAGCGCGCACGGCCTGGCCGCCCTGATCAATCACTTCCTGAAATACCAGGGGTTCACCATTCACCTTGTTCATGATGGTAGCAATATCAGACGATGCCATATGTTTACTGGCATCCAGCCTGAATCCGGCCACACCAATACCAACCAAATCGTTTAGATAAGCGGCCAGCGTATCCTGCACATAAGCGGCAGATGTGTTCAGGTCGGCCAGACCAACCAGCTCACAGTTTTGTACTCGCCAGGCGTTGTTGCCATAGTCGGCATCGTTAATCGCGCAGGTTTCATGAAAGTCTTGCGGGCTGTAGATAGGGTATTGTTTGTCACCAAACGTGCTGCCCGCCACACCTGTACCACTGCCGTGGGCCATGTGGTTGATCACTGCATCAACATAAATATCGACACCCGCAGCCTTACAGCGCGAGACCATGTCGATAAATTGAGCGCGATTTCCGCTGCGGCTTTCCAATTGATAACTAACGGGCTGGTAGCGAGTCCACCAGGGGGCGCCTGTGATATGTTCGCTCGGTGGTGAAACCTGCACGGCTGCGTAACCCTTTGGACCCAGGAAGGTTTCACACTCGGTCGCAATATCCTGCCAGGACCATTCGAACAAATGAACAAAGGTTGTGGGGGCGGCCAGTGCCTGAGCAGACATGCCGAGCCCTGCGGTGATCAGCGCTGTATTCAACGCTTTAAGTGACTGTTTAATCATTGTGTGTTCTCTGTTGTTGTCATAACGGTAATGTTTACATCACGGTAACAATATAGAGAGATCCGATTAAACGTCTATTGAATACGTATGCAATCAGGCTTGTGAGGATATTCGAGGCCAGTTCCGATTAAAAATCCAGCAAAAAGCCCGGCATGCGCCTCCATGGTGGCCCGGCTCTGCTACGCAGTTGCTGCCTTCTGAAGTACAGCAAACGCCTTACAATGCACTTGCAGCGTAACAAGCGAGATTATATAACTATTTGAAAATTATACTTTGTCACAAAAAAGTCGGCACAATTTACTTGTCTGTGCAACGGCTTATGGATAACACTTTTGCGCATCACTACGCAGCGAGCCACCCTATGATCCTAAAACAACTCAGATTAAGCAAGCACCTGACCCAGGCCCAGCTGGCCATGATGTCCGGGCTCAATATCCGCACTATTCAACGGATTGAACAAGGCCATACGCCCAGCCTGGAGTCATTAAAATGCCTCGCTGCTGCACTGGATACCGACATTAACACATTACGGGAGGCGTCTTTTATGACCGACAAACATACTCAATCGCGTACGCTGCCACTGTGGCTACGGATTTGGTTTTTTCTGGGCACTTTTCAAAGTCAACCAGACAGGCCACTACTTAGCAGGCTTGAGTGGGTTTTACATGGTTTCGGCCTGGTATTTTGTTTACTGGGATTATTCAGCGAAGCCGCACTGGTTGGGGGGTTGCTGTTACTTATCAACGGATACTTTATTAGCTACTGCAAATATATGGGTGATAAATTCGCTATCTGGTGACCACGAGCCACAAGTGAGCTCATGTGTTCCAAAGACATAGGAGGTATATCAAGCAACACAAGCCGTACCCATATCGATTACATATTTGTACATTTATTAACGGAATATTCTGCCCGCTCCATTTAACTTAGACTCACAGAATAGACAAGAAGGAACAATAATGAGCGCGCGGATCCATGGTATTGACCTTGCCAGAGCGCTGGCAATTTTTGGTATGGTGGTCGTTAACTTCAAGCTCGTGATGGGTGCCAGCACAGGCAGCCCGTTACTGTTATCATTAAGCGCGCTACTGGAGGGACGTGCCGCAGCATTGTTTGTGATCCTGGCAGGAGTCGGGCTCAGTTTATCTGCTCGTAAAGCCCAGCAACACGACTTGTTGCATCGAAAACAGATGCAAAACAAAGTTGCTATGCGTGGCATTTTATTGCTGTGTCTGGGGTTGCTCTATTTGCCCGTCTGGCCGGCGGATATTCTGCACTTTTATGGTTGTTATTTTATCCTGGCTTCGTGGTTGCTGTTTGCTTCTCATCGTACTTTATTAACGCTCTGTGCGCTGGTTGTGTCTACTTTTCCTGCCCTGCTGTTAGTCATTGATTATTCCAAAGGCTGGCACTGGGAAACGCTTACCTATCTGGATTTATGGACTCTGGATGGTCTGATAAGGCGGATTTTTTACAATGGCTTTCATCCTGTGTTTCCCTGGTTTGCTTTTTTACTGTTTGGTATGTGGCTTGGCCGCCAACCGCTGCACCAAAGTGCACTGCAAAAAAGACTGTTTAAAATCGCAATTGTCACTTTAGTTTCTGTCGAGGGTGCTTGTTATCTGCTGCGTACACTGGCCGTGAGCGTTGGCATGCAAGATCAGGATATTCAGTTTTTGCTCAGCACCGGACCTATTCCCCCACTGCCTCAGTATCTGGTGTGTGCCACCGCCAGCTCAGTACTTATCTTACTGGGTTGTATCAAACTTGCGCAGCGCTTTGACCATTCAGCTGTATTGCGCTCATTGGAAGACACGGGTAAGTTGTCGCTCACTTTTTATATTGCCCATGTTATTATAGGCATGGGCGCGCTGGAAGCGCTGAATATGCTGGGTAATCAGTCTATCGAGATTGCATTGTTGAGCAGCCTGTTGTTTTGTGTGTCTGCCTGGTGCTTTGCCACGCTATGGCGGCGCAAGTATGCTCAGGGCCCTGCCGAATGGCTGTTCAGATATCTCCTTGCACGTACTCAAACACACTAATACATACACGTAAATAATACCGGGTAAAAATTTCACACACAGGTAAAAGCGCACTACCTAACTCCAACCCAAAAGACTAAAGCTTTGATTTATTTGAACATTCACTCTGGCAAAGCATTTGCAGTTAAAGGAGTACTAATTCTCGCAATCAAGGAGTTATTATGAGTACCAGCAAATCGACTGCCAACAGTCAGGCAAACAGTGAACATTCGCACCCGGTTTCTGACCAGTTAGCCGACTCTCTTCATCACACCGTCGATGCATTGCACGACACGGCGGCCAAAACCGAAGAGCAATTGAGAAATAAAGGCGAAGCGTCTGGCCAGGCCTTGCAGGCTCAAAAACGCGAGCTGGAGAAAAAGTGGAATGCTTCTGGTGTTAAAAAATACGCCACAGAAAACCCGGTTAAAACGGCAGGCATTGCATTTGGCGCCGGCGTCCTTCTGACCATGCTATTACGGGGTAAGTAATATGAGCGCGCCATCAGACCACTCGATAGAAACACACCAAACAGACACTATGGGTGCCCAGCTTACAGCGTTGATGCAACAAGGCGAAGCCGTTACGGCAAGCTATGTTGACGTCGCACGCGCGTTCGCTGCACTGTTTAAAGCTAAACTGCGCGCCCATTTTAAAACGATCCTGACATGCGTCATCCTGCTGATGATTTCTTCACTGCTTATCACAGCAACCTGGTTATCGCTTCAGGGCTTGATGGCCTATGCCATGGTACAGGCTGGCCTGAGTTGGTTTGTCTCTGCGGGGCTGCTGATGGCGCTCAATTTAGCGCTTATCTATTATCTGATAGCGACTGCAATCCAGTTGTTTGATAAAACCACCAGCGACCTGCTTGATGTGTTTTAACTAACAAACGTCGAAGGAGAGCACTATGACCTGGCTGGCACGTTTTATTTACCGCACAGCACACCAGGAAGTGCAACAGCAACAACAGAACCTGCTAAAGCAGCTATATCATGCGCAGTTCAGCAAGCGGCGTTTTTGCCGCACAGCTAAGCGTGTGGCCTGCACACCCCAAGGCATCGCACTGCTCGCACTAAGCGGTGTGCTGTTAGTTAAAAGTAAGCACAAGTTTTCAATCTTGCGTAAGCTGGTTTTGCTCAGGCGAGCACTTCGTCATGTATAACCTGCCAAGCATTATCTCCCCTCATTTACCAACGGCTTAGGTACGTATCTCAGCGCCCGGGCAAAAAATTTCGACTACACTGAAATGAAACGTACGCGGCTCAGGTCTTGTCGTTACAGCAGCATGTTCAGGTAGCACAACGCTACCGATAAGTACGGGCATGAACATGCTGCTGAACCACCTTTGTAAACTAAGGTAGCAGTCGTTTTGGACAGGTCACCCCACACTCTGTCTGGCACACACTCAATGAGGAAGATAATATGAAAACACTTACAGGGGCCGCGATGGCGGTCATGGTTGCAGGACTGGCAGGATGCAATGCAACCGACAACACGTCATCCAATACGGCCAGTGCCAGTGGCGCTAGTACAGATCTGGTTCATTGCTATGATGTTAACGTTTGTGGCGGTCACAATGACTGCAAAACGTCGAGCAACGCGTGCGCCGGGCAAGCTAGCTGTAAAGGTACCGGATTTGTGGCAATGCCAGCCAAAGCCTGCGCGGATGTAGGCGGCAATGTAAAAGATGAGTGGGTCGGCGCCGTTGCTAAATCCGACCTGGTTAAGTGCCACGATGTGAATATTTGTGGTGGTCATAATGACTGCAAAACCGCCAATAACGCCTGTGGCGGTCATGCTTCCTGTAAGGGCACCGGGTTTGTAAAAATGCCAGCCAAAGCCTGTCAGGATATCGGCGGAAAAGCCGACAGTTAATCTAGCTTACTGCGCCTGCAAGTGACGTTTTTGTCTACGCTCACTTGCTGCTCCTCTCCTTCTTTTTAAAACGGAGTCACATTGAACGCATCACCTCCCTATTTGGGGTTTGGCCTGGGGCTCAGAACCTGCTATTTCGAAGACATCATCCAGGCTCAGCCAGATATAGACTGGTTAGAGATCATCTCTGAGGAACTATTTTGTTGATGGTGGCAAGCCGTGGCATTATCTCGATCAAATCAAAGAGCGCTATCCCATTGCCATGCACGGTGTGTCTATGTCTATCGGCAGCACTGGCGAGATAAATTTCGATTACCTTAGTAAGCTCAAACGCACCATACACCGCGTGGACCCAGTGTGGCTTTCTGATCACTTGTGTTTTTCTTCTCTCGGAGACTTCAACAGTCATGACTTGCTGCCGCTGCCATACACCGAAGAAGCGCTGGCGCACTTGTGCGAGCGATTACGCATTGTTCAGGACTTTCTGGAGCGCCCGGTTATTCTCGAAAATGTGTCCAGTTACCTGACCTACCATCAATCACAGATGACGGAATGGGACTTTCTCTGTGCACTGCATCGTCAGTCGGGTTGTCAGTTTTTGCTGGATATCAATAACGTTTATGTCAGTGCCAGAAACCATGGCTTCGACGCAATGGATTACCTTAACGCTATTCCAAAGCAAGCCGTTGCCCAGGTCCACCTGGCCGGACACAGCGACTTTGGCAGTCACATTGTCGATACGCATGATCAGCCTGTATGCGACGCCGTTTGGCAGTTGTTTCAATGCTATGCGCAATCCATGCCGCCCGTTAATACCATGATCGAAAGAGATGATAACTTTCCTCCATTTGAAACCCTTATGGCTGAGCTGAATCAAGCCAGAACGCTTGCACCAAGGAGCTGGAGGTCATATGGCTGAATTAGCCAAACTACAGCAAGCATTTGTCGATATGCTCACTGGCGCAGACAACGATTTGTTAAACCACATTGCGCCGCAACCAGGTTTAGATGCCAAAGACAGGGCTGCTATTTACCATAATGCCTATCGTATTCGTCTGACCAAAGTGCTGGAGCAAGATCATGAGATGCTCGGACGCTACCTGGGCGATGATTTATTTGATGAAATGGTTGCCGGGTTTCTTTCTTACTATCCCTCGCAAGACCCATCTTTGCGTCATTTCGGCGATCGGCTCCCCGAGTATTTGGCAAGTCAGCCTCCTTTTTCTGTTCATGGGATCCTGAGCGAAATTGCAGTGTTCGAACGCCTGTTACTACAGGCTTTTGATGCGCCGGATGCTACGCGCCTGAGCATTCAGGCACTACAGCAAGTCCCGGCTAATTTATGGCCCAATGTAATTTTTACGCTTCACCCCAGTGTACGATTGCTCTGCTGTCGGTTTGCCGCCGTTGAAAGTTGGCAAGCCCTCAAACAGGCTGATACTCCGCCGCAACCCGAACTTTCATCGCCACGCTACTGGCTAATTGTTCGTGAAGCCAGTCTGCGCACTGCGTTTCACCCGCTCTCACATAGTGACTATGTGTGCCTCAAAACAATTAGTGACGAATTGCCCTTTAGCTTCGTTTGCGAGGCCGCAGCCGGGCTGCATCAGGATACTGAAGCAGGCACACATGCCGTGATGCAATTATTACAAAAAGCGCTGAATGCCGGTTGGCTTAGCCAATATGCGCTGCCGGTTAATACGCCGAATGAACCCGGGTAAGGAACACCATGAAACTCAGTGAAAAAATTCGCCTGTATCAGCTTAGCCTGATTGCCAGTATGCTGTTTGCGTTTATCGGCTTTGCTTACAATGCCTGGCGACTCGAAGTCTCTGAACAAAACAACAACATACGAACCGCTTGCTTCGAAATGCTTAAAGAGCTGGCGCAACTTGAGCAGCTTATGTACATCGCCCATTATGATCAAAACAAGATAGAAGGTAGCCCACGCAAGGGCTGGATAAGTGTAGGCTTAATCAATGATTTCAGCTATCTGACCAATGGTGAACTACAAAAAAGTGCCACAAGGCTCAAAGCAACCTGGTCAGAGAACTGGCAAAGTATTGATGTCAGTACCCAGGCCGTTGATTTGGTTGTGCAAGACATAGACAATGTGCGCACTGAAATCAAACAGCAACTCAATAGGTTAGAATAACGCATGACCTAAGTGCGCACATTGGCAATCTAATATACAAACATAGATGGTATCATGGCACTGCAATAGCCAGTGTCGTTTTGCCGTCTTTTAGCGCTTGTTTAAGCACGCATCATACATTTTAAGGTTATAGTTTTTGGCGTACTGATAAGCCTCGGTGCGTGCGGCTTTATCAGCTTCATTGCGTAAGGTATCCCCAGTACCGGGCATAGCTTTCACGCCACAACGCGCTTCCAGATCTTTAAATGTCAACTGCTCAAACCCCGGTACGACGGGCCGACGGCCCGTCGTGTAGAACAGCCGAAAGTCTTGCTTGTCGATGGCCTCAGTAAGTGCTTGCGCAAGCGCATCATCTGCATTGGCTTCTTGTTTATTCATGCCCTGACACCCCATAGTCAGACCCACACTAAAAAAGGCCCCCGCGACGGTGAGTTTATCCTTCATATTGCTTTACTCCGACCCTGATGCACACGCACGCAATCAATAACCAGAGCATCATAAATAAACTGCCGCCCGAGCCGCCGTCATCCAGCGATTGGGTTGGTGTCTGTGTTTCTGGCTGTGGAGCAGGCTGAGGATCTGGCTGCGGATCAGGTTCTGGCTCCGGTTCTACGGGGGCGGCCGCGACTGTTAGTGTAACCTGGCCTGTTGCGCTACCTCCGTTGCCATCACTCACTGTGTAAGTGATGGTGTCTGTGCCAGAAAACGCACTGCCGGGTGTATAAACCAAGCCGTTCTGTGCAATAGTCACTGTGCCACTGCCCTGATAGTCTACCGACGAGATACTCAGTGGGTCGTTATCTACATCAGTGTCGTTGTCCAATACAGATAGCAACACTTGCTCAGCCTGGAAGGCTACATCGGCAGTATCATTTTGTGCCACCGGCGCATCATTGACAGCCGTTACTGTCACCTTGATAGTGAACGCCTCGCTACTTTGGCCATCTTTTGTTGCAATTGCAGATATCTGCAGTTCCCCGTTGTAGTTTTCACTCGGGGACACGGTTAGATCTGTAAGAGTATAATTATCGCCGGGAAGCAAAGTAATTGAATCCACAGCCAGACCCAATTCAAAATTAAGGTCTTCTTTTTTTATCTGTATCCGCTGATCTTCAGCAACCGACAGCACTTGTTGAGATACAAACACCGGCTTGATGGCGGCTGGCGGACCATCAAAGTTAATCGTAAAGTTGCCCGAACTGATTGCAAAAAAGACATTATCGGTACAATTGACTCTGACGCGTGCTGAGTCAGTGCTTATTGCAGACGTGATGACCACATCCTGCTCTCCATCATTATCAACCCCATTCGCCAGCGAAGTGCCAAAGTTCACCCCTCCATCTGTTGACAAGCTGATACTCACTCTGCTGCACGACACAGGAGCATTTTGAGTATTCGCAGTATCCCAGGTTACCGTATGGGTTTGGGAAAGCCACTGGCTGTTGCTGTCCGGTTGTGTCACCCTAAATCCGGTCGCAGAATTAACCACAGTCACTTGCATTGTATCGCTTGCTACATGGCCCTGCCCATCTCTGACTGCCAGTCGAAAATTTAAGGTTCTGTTTGTCGTCGGGTAGGCTTCTCCATATGCAACGCTATTAGTCAGAATATCCACCAACTTGGGAAAGGTCCTGCTGGGGCCCATGGTGGGATTAAAGACTCTGAACAGTGGCCCTGTGCCAGAGTCAATCGCATCCTGACTGGCGCTATTGGTCGCAGTACCTAAGTCAAATTGCTGCCAGCTAAAGCTGAGAGTATCGGAGTCAGAATCAGTCGCACTGCCCGTTAACGTAAATGGTGTGCGTGCAGGGATCGTAAAATCCTCGCCAGCATCAACAACCGGGCTTTGATTGTTCAGGTTGGTGCGAGTGCCACAAGTGTTGCCTACGCCCTGACGTGTTACCTCCACCATTTGTTCTATGGAATGTAAATGAAAAAACGGGTCTGAGTTTAGTTGTAAATCCTGTTCCCCACAAATACCTGTGTATCCCATAATGGTCGATCCACTGGCGGGCTCGTAGGCAGATAACCCTGAGCGGTTCCCCTGACACGCCCCTACCAAACCATTAAAGGTATGTTCTGCACCAAGCTGATGACCAATTTCATGGGCGACATAATCAATATAAAAGGCATCTGCCTCAGGTTGCGGACTGCCTGTCAGGCCTGACGCTTTTTGGGTTGTACAAACCACACCAAGCCCCGCAACCCCGCCTCCGGTTGTGACAACCAGGTGGCCAATATCATAATCTGCGTCGCTCATTACGCTTTCTATCGCCTGAGATATAACATCCCCGTCAATGTCCTGATCTGTGTTGGTAAATGGATCGGTCTGCGCATCCAGAAACACAATCAGATCGTTATTGGCAACGAGCTGAAAAGTTACCCCGAGATCTCGGGCATACACCTGATTCACCCGATTAACCATAGTGACTATGGCTGCCAAGCCCAAAGCCCGCGTGCCTCCATGATAAGCCGTATACTCCCCCGTAGCCGCAACCGCAAGACGATAGACTATCCGCTCGCTAATCTGGCTGGTTTGCATCAGACCCTCTGGTTTATTTGTCCTAGCATCTGATATACCGGGAAAACGGATCGGTGGATGACGCTTCATATCAGCTGCGAGTGTATGCTGCTCGGTTGGGGTAAAGTAATAACTACGGTAGCTATGAGATGCGGGCTGTGGATCGATATAAACTGTTTTTCCCTGATGTTCAAACATCCCGTAAAATCCTTTAGGTGACAGGTCAAAGGTGCCAAAGTTGCTGGGCTCACCCAGCTGTGCTCCCTTAAAGGTCATGATGTCCGGGTATTTGTTTGCAAGCTCCGGTGCCATTACCTGGCTGGGTTCAAGACGAAAGGTGACAAACTCACCATTGGGCAGTGGTAATGCCATGTCCAGCTTACTTGCGGCCACCAGCTTTGCTCTGACGGAGGCTAAGTCGAGCTCCAGATATTGCTCAGTATGCGTGCGCTTGAGCTGGCTATCACGTTCAAGCACAGTCCAGTGGGTCTGGTCGATTAACTGCACTGCAAGCGCGCTGTGGCAGGTAAAAAGCAGCATCAGGCATATCAGTGAGAGTTTATTCATAGGTAGCCCCGTCGAATTGTTGTCATTTGGGTCATAATTTGACCACATAATTACAAGCATAGACGGTTCGCACCCATTTGGCGGCGCTTTATCTCAGGATTGACAAATGTACCTAAACAACTCACACGCTCTGGTAGATTCAGGCACACTTATCTGAACAGTAAAAATATTGATTTTAAAGAGAATAAAATTCCTAGAGTGCCTCAGCCTGAGCTGCAGACTTTCCTTTGCCTGCAATTCGGTAACGCTGTTGATATTTGCGTTTCGCGACGACCAGAGCCAGCGTGCCCACCACAGAAGGTGCCAGCCACGCCATTAAAATAGCCTGCTCACCCAATATTTCAACGAGTAAATATCGGCCACCCACAGCGCTAAATGCCGTATACACCCCGATACCTGAGCCGATCATGGCACTCAGGTGTTCAATCACCCACTGCCGAGGCTGCACTATGGGTGCAAATGTGTAACGCATCATCTTAATCGCCACTAGCATGCCAATAACGCTGAATGCCAGATATAATATCTGACCACTTTGGCCGCCCAGATAAGCTACATAGAGCGCACTGCACAATAAAGCAAGGTAGCTGCACAGCATATCAGGGCGTCTTAATGACTGACGAGATGCTTTGTCTTTAAGCACACGAGTGCCGTGTACAACGGATGTCAAAACAAGGAAAGACAACATAAGCAGAAAGCAGGCCCGCCCACGCGCGTTTTGGATAAACTCAGCCTGATTTTGTGCCCGTTCATACGCCCCCTGATAAATGGCAACAGGGTCAATCAAAACCAGTGCACAGCATAAAATACCTGTAAATGCGACAAGCTGCATACCATACACATAGGCTTTGCCCGACAGATTGTGTACCTTACCCCCCTTTTTTGCCAAAACAGGTGCCCAGAATAACAGCAGCGTACAGCTACCCACTATGATGTGGATGAACAGTGAAAATTGATGAAAGTGTTGCATGACATTTTACTCCCGAATTGATGTTGGTTCAGAATAGGGAAAAGCCATTCGCTCTTCATGTCACGATTGTCACTAAAACACCATGACATTCGTCATGCTGTCTTTCTTACTCGGATCTGATATAAGTACAGGATATCAATACAAACTATGATTTTACTGTGCGGTCTTACTTTCAATATCAACCCTCTATGCTTATAACAGCACTTGTCACTTGGTGTGCAGTTGCCATTCCAAGCCTGCTTGCGCTGTCTCAGGCACCGGCGTGGACCTGGCTACCACACCTCATGTTGTTGCCTCTTATTTTGCTGGTGACTAATGAGTCGCAGCAAAGCTATGGTTATACATTTAGGTACTGGCTACTTGCGGTGATGGCCGTACTGATCCAGTGCGCAGGCTTTATGTTGCCCTCATCGGTTTATCTTATTTACAGTGTCATGCTCATTGCCATATTGACCTTTTATTTGTCACCGATGCAGTCTTACTGCTACATTTTCTTTGCAAGCCTTGCTTATCCATTAACTCAAACGCTGTATTGGGCGCAACCTTTGCCTTGGGTAGAGACCGCTTTATTTGCCTCCTTTCACTTATTCTCTTTTGTAGTAAGCCACAGAATGCGTGAGGAACGGGCCGCGAAAGAGCAGGCTCAGCTGGCCAATAGTCAGTTGCTGGCCACCCAGTCTTTGCTGGGACAATCGGTTTCAAGACAAGAACGACTTCATTTAGCCAGAGAGCTGCATGATGATGTGGGCCACCAGCTAACCAGCCTGATTGTTAACCTTGACGTTGCCAGAAGAACAGCCCAAGAACCACTTAAATCTCAGCTACAACAAAGTTATACACTTGCGCGTGAAACTCTGGAGAAAATCCGTACACTGGTCAGCGATAAACGTACTGAGCAGCCACTTGATCTGGAAACGGTTCTGACCGAGCTTATCCATCACGTGCCCCGAATCGAAATTTCGCTGACGTTCCAGCCGCACCCTGTTACGCAAAGCCTGAGCCATGCGCATTGTATCTTGCGGGCTTGTCAGGAAAGCATCACAAACACCCTCAAACATAGCAATGCCACCAAGCTTCATATTGAATTTGGCCCCTCTGCGGCAGCGGATTTTAGGATGAAGATTACTGATAATGGCACGGGAGCCAAACACAGTGAGCCCGGCAATGGTTTACTCGGTCTGCAAGAGCGGGTGAGAGAACTCAAGGGTGACTTTGCCTGGCAAAGTTCACCGGAAGGCTTTGTTGTACAAGTTAGTTTTAAGGAAACACCTGTTAATGAATAAAATAAAAGTCCACTTAGTTGATGATCAGGCGCTCGTCCGACAGGGCATGCAGGCACTACTGGGGTTGTGCGACAGTATCGAATGCAACAGCAGTTCTGCAAATGGCCTGGCTTTTATCAACGACTATACAGCAGGCCTGATCGATATGGATGTTGTATTACTGGATATGCGTATGCCCGAGCTCGATGGGATTGGCGTATTGGAGCGCCTCAGTGTATTACCAGCAGTCCCCAAAGTGCTGATCCTGACCACCTTTGACGACACCTCAAAACTGCAGCAAGCGCTGCAACTGGGTGCAAACGGCTGCCTGCTAAAAGACGTTGAGCTGGAGGAGCTGGAAGCGGCCATTGGGGCTGTGCATAACGGCAAGCTGGTTATCCAGAATGCCCTGAGTAATGTATTTAAACACGCTCAGTCAGTGCTGGATGAACTGACTGAGCGGGAAAAGCAGATACTCGTACTCATCGCACAGGGGCTTTCAAATAAAGAAATCGCAGCCCGACTATTTAAAGCACAAGGGACAATCCGCAACCATGTTTCTAATTTGCTCAGCAAACTTCAGGTCAGAGATCGTACTCAGGCCACGCTCAAAGCGGTAGAACTGGGCCTGGTACAGCAACACGATTAGCACTAAAAACCCAAAATGTGAGACATAACCTACTCAATGAGTGAGAAAAATAGGTTAAACCTGTAATTTATTCATATTGGGAACAAATCACTTGCAAGATTAGAACTCAAACTCTAAAGTACAGGCTGGTTTTATTATTGCATTGGACGCACTATGACTTACTTAATCAGATGGATCTCGGGCATTGCCTTACTGACACTGGCATTGCTGACACTGCTAAAAGGACATTGGATAAATGCCACCCTGTTCGCCACTGTGGGTATTCTGGCTTTTCCCCGCTACCCGCAAACACGCCTGGATGGCAATGCAGGCTATGGCCGCAAGCTGTATGAAAAACACCTGGTTGCTCAGTCCAACGAACGCTCAACAAGTTCACCTTACCTGCTCGTTGGGATCTCGCTTGTGATGGTCATCGCTTTATATCAGTTTCTATCAAGTACAGCCGCTTAGGGCCATAGATAACCATAAAAACCAGGCTCCTTAGCAAAGCAGCCTGGTTCCGTTTTTACTTAATTTGCTCTAACCCGTGGTGAAATACCATTGTGGCTTCATCACCGGCACCACACTGGCTACCAAGAGGGTAGCGACAAACGGATAACGCTTTGCGGTTAGCATCCACTATTTCAACGACCTGAACCGCTCCATCAGTAGCAGAAAGATGAAGCTTGCCGTCCACTACAGAGAATGGTCCCTGAACGTTCCTTGGCGTGCCTTTTGAATAAAAATACTCACTCCCACCATTAGCTGTCGGCATCAATGTGAAGAAGTAAGGCTCAGACTTGTCCCCTGACTTAACCGTCAACGTAGTTTGATTCAACCAGCTATAGTTAAAACCAGAAACACTATGTTGCTTATCTAACTGAAAAGGCTTGACGGCTTTACCCATAAAGACATGAGGACCGCGCGGTACCAGCTCAGAATCTGATGAAAATGAGATGTATAAAGTATTATCATCTCGCGCCAGTAGTTTCATCTTGAAAACACAAGAAACATAGCAGGTATCATCGGGACACACCGCCACTGTACCCAGTTCCGGGTGTATTATCTTCTGCCGTTCGATTTCCCCATTCTGGTTAAAAGTCCAAGTGGATGCAGGGAAGGCCAAGTTTGGAATATGGATATGATCTTCATAGTAATCGTAACGAATATCGCCGCTGCGCCAGGCACCTATCGTATTGTCATAATTGAATTGCAGGTCCTGTTGCTTAACCATGAACCCAGTACGAAGCAATGGTGCAGAGCCATCCGTATCCTGCAAAGTAGCAATCACACGTTGACCAATACCCTTGATCGACTCCACAATTCTGAATGCGAATTTCTTTTTCACCCCCTTGTGCCAGTACGTTAGAGACAAGCGATTTCCTCTTATACGCCACTTAAAGCGGCTGGTGCTGTTATCATAATGAGTCATCTCGCCACGCCCATCAGCAAAAAAGCGCGCTTCAACATCACCAAATACAGACACCGAGTCTTCGCCTTGGTATACATGATCAACAGCTGGCAGCGACCAGACCCCCTCAGCCATATCAGTAGGCCATTCGCCCATCGCTTTGGCCGATAATAACAAGCCGGAAAAACTCTGCTGTTCAGTCTCTACCACTTCCATAGTATCCAGCCGTACTACCCGCATATGCTGAATATAGGTTACTTCTTCACCACTCCCCTTAGGATGTACACTCCATTGATAGGTTTCAGCGCGAAAAAGCGTTCCCTGCTCATTAAACTCCCATATTACCTCGGGTGATTGGAGGCTGACCTGGAGTCCATCTGCCGTTTTACGCCACTGCAGCTCGCTTGAACTTGTACTTTTATATTCACCTGTGCCACGTGTTTTAAGTGCTAAACTCACAACCGGTTCATACGGTGTGTTACCAGCGAGAAAAAACTTACCTTTTTTAATCTGGTGTAGCTCTGACAAAGTCATTGCCTTAGTATTGAAGGCCATGATTAATATCAGGGAACCTACTAGCGGGATTAAAAACCTAGCTATACTCATACTCTAACTCCTTGATTATATTTTTATTTGATAGCAAACAGCATGTGTTGCATTGTCACTGTGACAGAGACGTCAAGTTTGTTCAAGAAGTCATCAATAAACTTGAAAAGATGGGTAAATAGAGAACCAATTAAGGACCAATATAGCGACGATTGTGCTCCGCCAGCGCTCGACGCACCTGATTGATGAGCTCGCTATCAGTATCAGGGTGAAATGCCATGCAGGCTCTCTCTCCTGAACGGTCACGCACCTCGAACGCAGAAATCACCATCTCATAGGGCTTGTCTATCCGGCGCAGTGCCTCATAGATGGTGAACTCAGTGGTTATAAGAAAGTCCACCCGCCCTGCCAGCAACTTTTTAATCAGAGAGCTGGGGTCAGCAGACAAATCCAGATTGACGCCTCCTTTAAACCCTTTGGAGAGCAGGTATTCATGGACCACACTGCCTCTGACCAAAGCGGTTATATAACGCTTGGCATCGTCCAGTGAATTGAGTTTTATATCGTTTCGGGAGGCTAACCGAAAGAGGTGCTCTTTGACCGGCCTTAACAAAGGGCACGCCCATTCAAAGTGAGCTTCACGTTCGGGCGTTCGAAAAATTGAATAAATCATGGTGTTGGGTTGCGTTTGCGCAATTTTCATCGCACGGGTCCAGGGGAACACCTGGATTTCGTAGCTGATCCCGGCGGCATCCAGCACTTCGTGTACTTTTTGGGTGGCACGCCCGTCAACCTGCCCCTGTTGATTGGTATAGTTGTAAGGTACCCATTCTTCGGTGACCACCTGAAGTTGGATGTCTGGCTCTGATGTGGGCACGATCACGGGACGCGGTTTTAGATCTGCAGCGGCCAAATCGGGCGGCATGACCATAGATGCCAGCAAAGTTAAAAACAATCCCCTGAATACTATGCAATACCTCATGCAATCTTTTTAACCTCAATACCCGCCATCTCGAACAGATCCTGCGCAACTATACCCGCAGACTTTGCAATTTCCGAGCCTCTCATGCAACATGCTAGACCAAACTCTCAAACAGATCACTGCTATGCTAAAAAATATCCTCCTTTTCGTCTCTTTACTGATATGCTGTACCCTTACGGCACACGCCTCACAACCCACAACAACGCTAACTGAACAACAGCAACAGCAAGCATTACAGCAGCTCAAAGAGCCCATGTATCGCCCGCTCATGGAACGCTATGTTCTGGATGAATTAAAATCTTTACGGCAGGATCAGCAAAAATTACGCGAAGATGTCACCTTGCAGCTCACGCACAAGCAGCTGGATGCCGCCGACAGGGCACTGACCTACACCACAGATACCATCAACAACGTGCTATTTATTATTACCGCTACCGCCTCGCTGTTAGTCTTGGCCGGTTGGAATTCACTGCGCGATATCAAAAATAAGGTAGAAGAAACCGTTAATGACCGGGTCGGCGATATCACGGCAGAGTATGAGCAAAGGCTCGGCACGTTAGAGGAAAAGCTCAAAGAGCGCTCTGAAGAAATCCTCAACAACCACCGAAAAATCACCATCACCAATGAGGTCCATTCATTGTGGATGCGGGCTAATCTGGAAAGTGATATGCAAGGTAAGATTGAAATGTATGACGAAATTCTTAAGCGCCAGCCTGATGACGTAGAGGCACTGGTGTATAAGGCAGATGCATTGCTGGAGCTGGAGCAAACCGGCCCGGCCATTAACCTGTGCAACCAGGCACTGGAAATAGACAGCGACTACGGCTATGCCTATTGGCAACGCGCCTGTGCTTATGCCATGTTGGAACAACAAGCAGATGCCATAGCCGACATTAAAATGGCCCTGGCTTACTCACCCAACCTGAAAAACGAACTAACACACGAGCCATCATTTCAGGTGCTGGAAAGCAACCCAAGCTTTAAGGAGCTGGTAGAACACTGGTAGGGGCATATTTATAAACAGGAACTGTGCCACAAGCAGTCTTGCTGCGGCACAGTATACGGTATTAACCGCCTATACTAACAGACTTATCTTTTTTTGGTGGCAATTCGGCACGCTGCCTGTCAGGGAGTCCAACCCCACCAGTACCTCCGCCTACACCAGCAAAAATACGCTTGGCTTGCATATTAGTTAGAATAGTCATAGGTCATCCTTTTATCGCTTTTGGGTAATTTGGTAATAAATGTCATTACCGCTAGACACTCTAATATATGCAAAACTGACTGTATAGGGTTCAAGACATAACTATACAAGTAAGGAGTATCGATCACGAAATTTACATACATAAGAATTTCGAACCACACAAGCAAGTTAATGACAAGTGAAACTAGGAAAAGAAAGCAAATTGCCGCTTCTTGTTGAGATAATTGATACTCTAGTCGCAACTTTATAAAGTATTTACTACCAGTCAGTTTATAAAGTTGTCTGGCCCAAAACATCCTGCCCAAAACTACAACAAAGAACAAAATGTTCATAAATACAGCCCAAAGGTAGTAATGTGTTCTCCACTCTTGAACAATAGGCAACATGGCAAGATCAATCAATTCAATTGCCGCAAGTGATATCAAAAACCACCGAGCATTTACATTGCGCCATGCGAAACAAAGGGCTATGAGACAAATTGGTAAGTTTATATAGGCGATATATTCCACTGCTAATCCTCGCTGTCTTTTTTCTTCAAGAAACCAAAATAACTTTCGAATGATGTGCCGCAAATACTCAAAATATCCACGAGCTGCACAAACGAAATTTCAGTTTTTCCAGACTCCCAGTTGGAAATGGTAGATTGATCGACAGATGGATTCATTTTTTTACCAAGTTCCTTTTGACTTAGCTTCATGCCAAGTCTAAGAGTCCTTATACCTGTGCTGGCCTCTCTATGCGCTTGTCGTGTGAGCTTACGTCTGTTTACCTCGCTTTTCCTCATCTTGCGTCCAGATCCTTGTACATAGATAGTGTTTATTATTCTTGGACGAATAATAAACACAAGATTAACCAATGTAAAGATTGAATTAACTAGCACTTACCCTGACCTGTAAATTAACGCTGGATTGGGGAGGTACTCAAAGCTAGCCGAGCGAAAAATCAGAAACTATATAAGAAAATCATGCACAAGTACTTGATACACCGACTCTAGCGAAAAAACACCACTTTTGTAATTTTACCCGCTTCAATTTGATAGCTGGTTACAAACTCGGAGCGCTTATCAACGACACCCGGTTCTTTACTACAAATCTCTGAGGTTTCGTGATCTATGACGATAGAGCCGTGCGTTACTCGCTTTATCGACGTTGCTTTAAGACAGTGCATTTTCTTAAACATCAGCCCATAGCGCTCAATAAGCTTTTCTTTACCCTTAAACATCAGCGTTTGTGGATACATGTAAAACTCAACGTCTTCTGCGTATAATTCTATGAACTGACGGATATTTTGCGCGTTGTACGCCATGATAAGCTTATCAACGACGGCCTCAGCCGCTAACTCCTGCTCAGTCTTTGCAAGCTGGTAATCACTGGCCTGTTCATCGAGCGCCGGGTTGGCCAGCCCGACAGCCGAATAAACCAAGACAATTAGCAAAAAGAGGTACTTCATAAATTACCTTTTGATGGGACAATTTGGCCTGCAAGATAGCAAATTCGCGGAACAGAATACAGGTTCAGGCAAGATTCACACGAGAAGGGTGTCAAGCTCTCAATACATAGCGATTAACTCACCAGTACTGCTCTACCGTAATGTGGCCAGGTTTTGCACGTCGATTCCGTGAAAAGCCCATGGTCTGCAATAACGCACTGGTGTCTTTCACCATTTGCGGGTTACCACACAACATAAACTGGCTGTCTGCGGGCAGCTCATCAAAACCACAGTGCTGGCACAGCTCGTCGTTTTCAAGCAGGTTGGTGACCCGCCCACAGAGTGTATTGTCGACCTGTTCGCGGCTAACCAAAGGCACGTACTGAAATTGTTTGAATATTTTCTCGGTATCCAGCAGCATCTCCTGATAACACAAGTCTTGTGCATGCCTTACGCCATTTACTAACACAACCTTATCAAAACGCTTCCAGAGCTTACCCTCACCAATCATAGACAAGAAAGGGCCTATTGCCGTCCCGGTGCTGAGCATCCACAGCACGCTGGCATCAGGTACTTCATCGAGTGTAAAGAATCCGCTGGGTTTACCTGCTACCAGAATATCATCACCAATGTCTAACGAGGCCAGTGGAGAAGACAATTGACCATCCGGGACTTCGATCAGAAAGAACTCAAGGAGTGGATCCTGAGGGGCGTTTACAAACGAATATGCCCGTGAGATCTTTTTATCCTCAACAGGCAAAGCCAGCTTAGTAAACTGGCCGGCACTAAAGGGGTCTATGTCAGCCGCCACTTTGATACTAAATAAGCTGGGTGTCCACCACAGCTTTTCGACCACTTTACCATTCACCCAGTTCGCCATACTTGCTCCCAATCATTTTGCTATGCCCGCCATTTAAATCTGGCATAAAGTGAGGTAAAAACAAATTTTTATGTCATCTTGGTTACTTCAATATCGCTACATTGACGTACACCAGTGTTTAGCCAGGGCGCCTGACAAGGGTAATTGGTGGCTTTTATTGAGGATGCGTTGGGTTACATCCTGGTTCAAACCAAAACGCGCCGACAATAACGCAACAAACTCCAGGTAATCAGCTGCAATGTCCTGTGTGTCTTGCAGCGCCAGCTGCTGTGCCCGACTCAGATTATTAGCAGAACTATATGACCGGAAGGTGTCCAGCCATTGAATAAAGCGCAGACCATGATCAGTGAGTAAAAGAGGATCGGATGTACTCTCCGGGCGTAATTGATCATAGGCGGCCAGATTGTTTGTTGCCAGCGCCACAACCAGCATATTGGCGACCACGGCCTGGGCATTACGCCGGTCCTGCATTTTGAGATAATGATCGCGGGCCTGCTGATATGCCTGCTGAGCCTCGTCGTAGTGTTTAAGCTGCAAAGCCGTGTTGCCTTTAGCAACGTGCAAACCGGCCAGTATTACACTCGGCAGATACCCTTCTTCGATGCCTTCAAGCAGGCGAAAGCCAATCGCAGGCTGTCCGGCATTGCGATGTACTATTGCAATATTAATCTTAATGAGCGCTCTGGCATCGTGTGTTCTGGCGTAAGTCAAAGCGCAGCGATAATGGGCAAGTGCATCGTCAGTTTGGCCCGCTTTGCGATAAGCAACGCCAATATTGTTGATGATATTGAGCTCTTTACCTTCCAACTCTGAGGCCAAGTGCACCGACTGGAGCGCTATGGCCACTTCCTCGACCAGGGGCCAGTCTTGCTCGCGCGTTGCGGCCATTAATATGTAGCGATATGCCAGTGCTGTGTCAGTACAAGTCTGTTGTTGCAGGCTGTGTTTGTGCTTTAAGTAGGTTTGAATTGCCCGCTTCGGTTGGTTAGTTGCCTGTGATTTAAGTAATTCAATGGGCAAAGTACAGGTTGTCGGTGCTGATACAGCCAACGCCCAGGTCAGTAACATCGTTGGAAAAGCCATCATATCTGAACCTAATCATCATCAACCTGCACAGTTCGGAGCCAGTGAATAAGCCCGAGCGCGCTGCGCATGATACCAAGCGCATGGAGCGCCCACTGTAACAAAGCACCGACCAAGACGCGTGAAGCATGGTGCATACACAACTTAATCGCAGCGGATTATATCCAGTTTATACCAATTTGCTTAA